>PMCA01000017.1 GCA_003153935.1 Elusimicrobiota bacterium | reverse complement strand
AAGCGACTCCACCGAATTCAACCATATACTGAATACCGTCATGGAACAGGCGATCGCTCATTTCCGCACCGGTTTTATCCTGAAGAATGACGGTAAGGAAACCTTGAAAGTCCCCGCTGTGCCGACCCTGGCGGAACGCCTCTACGATCTGTTCGGCAAAGAGACCCAACAGAATTTATTGCCGTTGCAGCTGGAACAAAAGTTCCTGACCATCTCCGGATTTGTTTCCACCCCGGCCCTGGCCCGCAACAACCGTAACCAGCAGTACTTTTATGTCAATCACCGCAGCGTGAAGCACCGCTTGTTGAATCACGCGGTATCCGCCGGCTATGACACTTTGGTGCCCAATGGCCGCTACCCGCAGGTATTTATATTTTTCGATCTCGCTCCTGAATTCGTGGACGTTAACGTCCATCCGGCTAAGCGGGAAGTGCGGTTCGCCAACGAAGGCGCCATTCATGAATTAACGGTGAAAGCCATAAGGAACGCGCTTGCTGACCAGCTTAACATCCCTAAGATAGAGCACCGGGACACGCTCGGCCTGCCCCTGGGCGATAATTCACTGGGAGCGGTACTGAGAGATTACCGGGCCCCGTCGGTACAAACGGAAACCCTGTTCACCATCAAAGATGAGGCCGCGCCGGTGTATGCCAGCCGGGGAAGCCAACCGGTCAATACCCTGATCATGGGGGAAATTTCCGTGCTGGGCCAGGCCGATAACGCTTATATCATTGCCGCGTCAACTACCGGATTGTTCATCATTGACCAGCATGCCGCCAGCGAACGTGTCATGTATGAAAAGTTCAAACATGAGTTCGCCCAGAACAGTATCCAGTCGCAGAAACTCCTGATCCCGATAAACCTGGAGCTTGATCCCTCCGCCAAGGAAACCCTGCTGTCCCACCTGGAAATTTTAGAGAAGCTGGGTTGGGAAGTGGAGGAATTCGGCCAGAGTTCCGTGCTGATCAGGGCTTTACCCGCGGTCCTGGAGAAAACCGGCGACCGCCAGTTCATACTGGATATCATCAAGGAACTTGCCAGCCTGCGCGAGCGCGGAGCCGCTCCTGCCGCCGCGGAGCTGAAAAATGACGCGCTGGACAATATCCTGAAGCTTTCCGCCTGTCACGCCGCCATCCGGGTAGGCGACCGCCTGGACGAAACAGCCATGAGACAACTGGTCCGTTCCCTGACCGCCGCCCAGATCCCTTATACCTGTCCGCACGGCCGGCCGACGATCATCCAGATGACCAAGACCGAATTGAATAAAAGGTTTGGCCGCACATGATCGTCGCCATAGTCGGACCCACTGCCAGCGGCAAAACCGCCGTGGCTATAAAATTAGCCAAAAAACTCAACGCGGAAATAATCTCTTTCGATTCCCTGCAGGTTTATAAATATTTGAATATCGGTACCGCTAAACCCGTACCCGCCGAACTCCGAGCGGTCAAACACCATCTGGTCAATATCGTGAATCCCGACGCGGAATTTAACGCCGGCACTTTTGTGCGGCTGGCGGAGAAGCAGATAACCGCCCTGGACAAAAAAAGAAAGAACGTGGTCCTGGTAGGGGGCACAGGGTTGTATTTGAAGGCGTTGCTTGAAGGACTCTGCCCGGCGCCGCCGATGGACAAGGCCTGGCGCGCCAAATTGTCGGCCCAGGCGAAGAAGTATGGAAATAGATACCTTTATAAAAAATTGCTTAAAATAGACCCGGTAGCGGCCGCCAAGATCCATCCCCATAACCTGCCCCGGTTGATCAGGGCCCTGGAAGTGTATTATCTTACCGGCCAGCCATTTTCCTCGTGGCACCGGCAAACAATCCAACCCGCCCATCGGGCCCGACTGATCGGTTTAAGCTGGGAACGCCAGATACTGTATGACCGGATCAACCGCCGGGTAGAGGAGATGTTCGCTAAAGGCCTGGTCAAAGAGGCTAAGGCCATTATTCGTAAGGGATATAGCCCGAAATTAAAGCCCCTGCAGAGCCTGGGTTACCGCCAGGTTTACCAGTATTTAGCCGGTAAGATCACCTTACCGCAAGCGCTCGAGCTAACCAAACGCGATACCCGTCATTACGCCAAAAGGCAGCTATCCTGGTTCCGCCGAATACCGGGTATAAAATGGTTCCGGCTGAATGGAAATATAGACAATAAAACCTTGAAAATGATGACGAGATATGGTAGACTTAAAAATTAAAGCCGAGGTGGAGAATTTTTGAGCTTTAAAGAAAAAGCGATATTAGTAGGTATCAGGGACCGTTATAAGAAATTAAGCCAGGTGCAGAACTCCCTGGAAGAACTGCAACGCCTGACAGAAACAGCCGGCGCAGAGGTCTTCTCTAAAGTGATCCAGAAAATAAATAATTATAACCCGGCTTATTTTATCGGCCAGGGTAAAGCGGAAGAGTTAGCCGCCATAGTCAAACAGGAACATTTGCAGTCCGTGATCTTTGACGATGATCTGACACCGGCGCAGCAACGCAACCTGGAAGAAACCATCCGGGCCAGGATAGTTGACCGGACCAAACTGATACTGGATATATTCGCCCAGCGGGCGCGCACGGCCGAAGGCAAATTGCAGGTTGAGCTGGCGCGGCTGAATTACCTGCTGCCCCGCCTGACCGGTAAAGGGGTAGCGCTGGCGCAACAGATAGGCGTGGGCGGCGCGCGCGGCCCGATGCGCGGACCGGGTGAGAGGAAACTGGAATACGACCGCCGCCGGATACGCGACCATATTTCGTTTTTGAACAAAGAGATAAATAAGATCAAGGAATACCGCAGTCTGCAAAGGAAAACCAGGCAGGATGTACCGCTGCCGATAATTTCCCTGGTGGGTTATACCAACGCCGGCAAATCCACTTTGCTTAACAACCTGACCGGAGCCAAAGTCTTTGTCGAAGATAAACTTTTTGCCACCCTGGACCCGACCACCAGGAGCTTTACTTTACCCAATAAGCAAAAGGTCTTGTTTACCGATACGGTAGGGTTCATCCGTAAATTGCCCCATCAATTGATCGCCGCTTTCCGGGCCACCCTGGAAGAGGTGGTGCAGGCGGACATCCTGCTGCATGTCATAGACGCGAGTCATCCGGAATATGAACAGCAGATGCAAACCGTGGAGCAGGTATTAAAGGACCTAGAGGTAAGCGGCCAACCGGTCATTAAGGTTTTCAATAAAATCGACCTGGTCAAAAGCCCATCCAGCCTGGAGCGTCTGCGGCGGCTCAACCCCGACGGGGTGTTCATTTCCGCCCTGAAAAAAGAGAATCTGGACGAACTATATGAACTTATATCCGCGCGGCTGGCCAGGGACCTGAAAGAAGCGACTTTCCTTATACCTTTTGATAAATTCAAGCTGGTCAGCCATTTGTTCGACAGCGGTTACGTCAAAGAAAAAAGCTACCGGCCCAACGGCGTGATGATTCGGGCGCTGGTGGACAAAAAAGCATTCAACACAGTAAAAAAATATCTGCGAGGAAAAACATGAACCTGGCCAATAAACTTACCATCCTGCGAATACTGCTGACGCCGATCCTGATCATCATCCTGTTCAATCCGGTCTGGGTGGTAACCCTGGCCGGCGGTAAAGATCTGAACATGATCGCCATTATTATTTTTATCTTTGCCATATTCACCGATTACCTGGACGGGCTCGTCGCCCGCAAGAAAAAGTTAAATACTCCCTTGGGCACTTTTTTAGACCCGGCAGCGGACAAGCTGCTGCTGGTAACAACCTTTATTTCCCTGGCCATAATGCATGTCATCCCATTCTGGGTCATGATCATAGTGATCAGCCGTGACATCATCCTGTTTACCGGCTGGTTGCTAACCTATATTTTTACCGGCGTCAAGAATAGTACGCCCAGCATGCTGGGCAAGCTGACCACTTTTTTCCAGATGCTGACCGTCTTTTTCGCGTTACTGCAAGTCTCCCACATCTGGATCCTGTGGTGGGGAGCGGTAATCTTCACTGTAGCCAGCGGCATTGATTACACCGCCACCGGTTTAAAGGTTGTAAATAAAGAAGGCGGTAAAAAATGAACCCAGTCATAGCCATTGTCGGCCGTCCCAACGTCGGCAAATCTTCACTATTCAACCGCATCATCGGCCGGCGTAAGGCCCTGGTCAACGAGATCGCCGGTTTGACCCGGGATCGCTTATATGGGGATTTCCTCTGGGGCAAAAAACCATTGACCGTAATCGACACCGGCGGCTACCATTTCGACGACAGCGACCGTTTCCTCGACGAGATCAAGAGCCAGGTCCACATAGCCATCGACAGCGCCGACGTAATTGTTTTCCTGACCGACAGCCAGGTAGCGGTTACCTCTGAAGAGCGGTCCATCGCCAAGATCCTGCATAAATCGGGCAAGCCCGTGGTCCTGGCGATCAATAAGGTGGATAATCCGAATAGTATTAACGACGAATCAATATTCTACAGTGGTTACCAAACCCTGGGATTCAAGAATTTCGTCAATATTTCCTGCAGTCACGGTTTAAATATCAACACCCTGTTGGATAAGGCCGTGGCCTTGCTGCCGAAACGGGCGCTTAAGGGTAAGCCTAAAACGGACAGCTCTTTAAAGATCGCGGTCATAGGCAAACCTAACGTCGGCAAATCTTCGCTGGTCAACGCTCTTCTGAAGGAAAAACGGGTGATAGTCAGCGACGTGCCGGGAACCACCCGGGACTCGATCGACACTTTTTTCGAAGTTGACGGTAAACGCTTTACCTTGATCGACACTGCCGGCATAAAAAAAGCCAAAGAAGAAAAGAACGTAGCTGAACTGCTTAGCATACTTAGCGCTATCAGGAGCATTGACCGCGCGGATGTGGCTCTCGTCGTTCTTGACGGCGAGGAAGGCGTAACCAAGCAGGATCAGCGCATTGCTTCCCTGGCAGAAGAGAAAAGATGTGCTTGCATTATCATACTGAATAAATGGGATACCGTTGAGAAAGAAACCGGCACCCTGGAAGAATACTCCGATTTCATCAGGAAGAAATTACGCTTCCTGCATTACGCCGTTATCCTGCCGATATCCGCCAAGACAGGGGACCGGATCCAGACCATCGTGCCGGAGATACAGCAGATACAGGAGCGCTATAAAACCGAATTCCCAGCGGCTGAGCTGCGCGATATACTTAATTCGGCCCAGCAGCGCTATCCCGCGGGACAGATAAAAGGCAAGCCTATCCGCGTTTCTAATCTGGAGCAGATCGACTCTTCGCCTCCGGTCTTCCGGGTGACCGTAAACGAGATCGAAGAATTTCCTACCAACTATTTACGCTACCTGGAGAATCAGATCAGGGAACGTTATGAGCTGGATGGGGTTCCGCTAAAATTCAATTTGAGCCTGAAAAGGAAACAATGGGCCCAACATTAAACATGATCATAGCGGTTATAGTTTCCTATCTGATCGGCTCCATACCCTTCGGGTACCTGGCCGGAAAGATAGTGAAGGGTATCGATATCCGTACTACCGGCAGTGGTAATGTAGGTGCGACCAATGTCTTCCGTAGCGTCGGGAAAACGGCCGGAGTAGTAGTCCTGCTGGCGGATGCGCTCAAAGGCGTGCTGGCAGTCATGATCGCTACTAAGATCATTCCCCAGCCATATACCGAAACACTGAGGATAGTTTCCGGGGTGACCGCTATCTGCGGTCACAACTGGACTATCTTTCTGAAATTCAAAGGCGGAAAAGGGGTGGCTACCAGCACCGGGGTGATGCTGACGCTGGCGCCCTGGGCGACCCTGACGGGTTTGATTGTATTCGTGTTGGCCGTTTTCATTTCCCGTTATATTTCAGTAGGCTCAATATTGGCGGCCAGCTTCCTGCCGTTCTTTGTCGGCCTCTACGATTGCGGAAATTATATCCTGTTATATTTCTCGGTAGTGGTCGCTATCCTGATAGATGTCCGCCATATACCGAATATTAAGCGCCTGATGGCGCATACGGAACATAAATTTAGTTTCAAAAAGAGACCTGATTCCACAGATTTAAAATAGATTACATCGATAAGGACGATCATGGGCAATAAAAAACTTAAAATTACCATCTTAGGCGCGGGCACTTGGGGCCTTACTTTGGGACAGGTATTTCATGACCGGGGACATAAGGTAACTTTTTGGGAATTTGACCCCAAACAGGCGGCGGCGCTGGCCAAAACCAGGAAATTCAAGTACTTGCCGGAAGTTGTCCTGCCGCGCGATATCCGCATTGACTCCGACCTAGATAAAGCAGTGGCGGGGGCGGATCTGGCGGTAATAGCGGTACCGTCTCCCTTCGTACGCCAGACGGTTAATAAATTGTCTAAACTTAAATTACCCAAAAAATTTATCATCCTTTGCGTTACTAAAGGGCTGGAAGAAACAACATTCATGACCATGTCGCAAGTCCTGGCCGATGAATTGCCCGCGTATTTAAAGAAGAACACAGCCTTTTTATCGGGACCTAATATTGCCAAAGAGATCGCCTTACGTAAACCGGCGGCCACCGTTATCGCCAGCCGGAATATCAAACTGGCCGCCTTTCTGCAGCAACAACTGATGACCACTTATTTCCGTATTTATACGGCGACCGATGTCCTGGGCACGGAGCTGGGCGGGTCGGTAAAAAACGTCATCGCCATCGCCTGCGGCATCAGCGACGGCATGAAGTTGGGCACCAACGCTAAGTCCGCCTTAATCACCCGCGGCATAGCTGAGATGGCTCGTTTGGGCAAATATTTTAAGGCCAAGCCCGAGACTTTCAGCGGCTTAAGCGGTTTGGGCGATTTGATCACAACCTGTTACAGTCCGTTCAGCCGGAACCGCCGCTGCGGTGAATTGATCGCGCAAGGCCTGACCTACCAGCAGGCCATGAAAAAAATATGCACGGTAGTGGAGGGCATAAGAACCTGCCAGGCCCTTTATCATTTTTCAGAAAAATATAAGATCAGCATGCCGATAAACGAGCAGGTCTATCAGGTGCTGCTGGAACATAAATCGCCGCGCCAGGCGCTCATGGACCTGATGGGGCGGCAAGCCAAACCGGAAAACAATTTGTAAGCGGCTAGTCCTGAGCGCAGCCGAAGGGTTGACAGAATACTCGTCGTATGATAAGATAACACTCTGACGACGAAAGAGGGCGACATGAAGGTAGAGGATAAATTATTTACCATCGGGCAGGCGGCCAACACCACAGGAGTGCGTCCGTACGTACTGCGTTATTGGGAGAAGGAATTCAGCCTGCTGCGTCCGATCAAGGGTGACGGCGGACACCGCCTTTATCGTAAAGAGGATATCGAGAAGATCCTATACATAAAGGAACTCCTGCACCATAAGAAATATTCCATCGCCGGCGCCAAGAAACTACTGCTGGAGGAAACCAAGGAGCGCAAAACCGCCGCCAAGACCGACTGGTACAAATTATTAAAGGAACTGAAAAAGGAACTCCGGGGATTATTGACAACGCTGGAAAAGTAATGAAAATATATATACAACTTTATGAGCTTTTGAAATCGGGGTGTAGCGCAGTTGGCTAGCGCATTCGCTTGGGGTGCGAAAGGTCCCCGGTTCGAGCCCGGGCACCCCGATTTTAAAAGCTCATAACTTAATAGCAGGGTATCTATTTGGCGCCTAAAAAGATTATTTTCCTCTATATACACCCCGGCACCGGCCACGAGTCCGCCGCGAAAGCTCTGCAGGAAGGGGTACGGCTGATCAACCCGCGGGTTTATACCGACGCGGTCGATTCTTTGCGGTACATTTATCCCATCCTGAGCAAAGTGATATCCAACACCTATTCGGGTATCATCAAACGCACACCGCAACTCTGGGATTATCTTTATGATAACCCCGATATTTTAAGCGCCACCGCCACCCTGCGGACCGTCCTGGGTAAACTCAAATTAAAAAAGATCGAAAACCTGCTGAACATGTACCATCCCAGCACCGTGGTCTGCACCCAGGCGGCGCCCTGCGTGCTCATGTCCGCTTATAAGGAACAAACCGGACTGTCACTACCGCTGGTAGCCATAGTCACCGATTACCGGGCGCATGCCTACTGGTACGCGCCGTTCGTGGACCTTTATATAGTTCCAGCGCAGACGACCAAACAGGACCTGATACAAATGGGCGTGCAAGAAAACCGGATCAAAATACTGGGCATCCCCATCGACCCGAGATTCGCCATAACCCAGGATAAGATCTCGGCCAAGCAAAGGCTTAAGCTTAACCCCTGGCTGCCGACGATACTGGTCATGGGCGGGAGCCAAGGCCTGGGTCCGATGGATAAGATAATTAAGCAACTGGGCAATATACGCCTGCCGATACAGACCATTGTCATTTGCGGGAAGAACAACAAACTGAGAAGGAAGCTCAAGAGGAAATCCTCCCGCTTTAATCATACTCTGCGGATCATGGGGTTCACCCGGCACATCGACAAGATAATGGACGCCTGTGACATGATCATTACCAAGCCCGGAGGTATGACCTCCTCGGAGGCGCTGGCTAAGAATCTGCCCATGATCATAACCGATCCGATCCCGGGGCAGGAGGAAAAAAACAGCCAGTTCCTGACCAAAAACCATGTGGCATTGCGTTTGGACAACCTGGATAACCTGCAGGCGGTCGTGGAATACTTGATCCGCCATCCGCAGAAGCTGGATACGCTGAAGGAAAACACTATTAAGATCGCCAAACCTAACGCGTCTTTAGAAGCCGCGCGCGCGATCCTGGACCTGGGCTAACAAAAATATGTATTGGATATATCGTTTTTTTATATTTCTGGCAAATACCTTATCGTTAAGAATGGGTTACGCGGCCGCCAGGTTTTTGGGTCTGCTGACCTGGGCTATAAACACATCTGACCGGCGAGCCGTCAACGCCAACCTGTCCGTTATTATTCCCGGTGATCATGACGCCGGAAAAAGAAAGAGGATCACCCGGCAGGTATTCGCTAATTTTTACTTTTATCTTTTCGAGTTCCTGCATTCCCAAAAACATGAATTAGTGCGGGAGAACCAGAATTTTTTCGTATCGGGTAAAGAGATATTTACGGGTCTTTTCGAGAGGAAGCAGCCTTTTATAGTGGTATCGGCCCATCTGGGCAACTGGGAAATTGCCGCTGAGTACATGGATCAGTTCGGCTATCCAATAAACCTGATCATTCAGCCGCACACGGACCAAAGGATCAACGATCTTTTTATAAATTGTCGCCGTTGCCGCCATACTAAACTTATTCCCTTGGGCATTGGCTTAAGAAACGCTTTTAAAGCCCTCAAAAAGGGCGAAAATTTGACAACGGTAGGCGATTGGGGCATAGGTGAAGGGGAAGGGGTGGAAGTCCGTTTTTTTGGCCAAATAACCAGATTTCCGTCAGGTCCGGCGGTGTTGGCGGTAAAAACTAAAACGCCCCTGGTCCCTGGGTTTACCATCCGGGAAGGATCGGGATATTTTCATACATATATAGAACCGCCGTTAACGGCCGATAGTTCCCAAAACGAAGAGGGCCAAATTAAAGAGCTTACCCAGAATTACGCTGCCATATTGGAAAAATACGTAAACCTTTATCCGGACCAATGGTGCATATTCAAAAGAGTGTGGGGGAATAATTGATCCATAAATTCATAATCAAGACCCTGTTATTGATCATTACCCATATTTTTGCCAGCCGTTTGATCTCCATACCGGTAGCGGTGGCCCTGTTTGTTAAATGGTATATCGCGGTAGCTTTTATTTTTATCATGGACCTGGCCCAAGTGCCGATATTTTATTATCTTTACGAGAGTCCCCAAAAAATTAAGTTCATTATGATAAGACTGCGACTCTGGCGCATACGGTTGCGACGTATCTATAAAAAGAAAAGAATCACCAGGGGAGACCGGAACTGGCAGGCCCTGTTGCTTAAACGCTCCCATCGTTTTGGGCAATGGGGTGTGATATTCGTTACAGCCATGCCGTCGCTGGGCGGCGGGATGTGGTCTGGAGTGCTGCTGGCGCATTTGTTAAAATTGGATAAAAGGAAAAGTTATTTGCTGTTGGCCGCCGGCAGTTTGCTCAGCTGTCTTGTCCTGGCCCTCGGCTTCGGCGGCATCAAAGCCCTTATTATGCAAATATTAAAAACTATCAGCCACACCAGTCCGGTTTAATTATTCTTGCAGGAGGGACCTTGTCAGAGATAGACGTTTTCCTGCCTTTACGCGAAAAAATGGTCAGAGAGCAGATCTTATCCCGCGGCATAAAAAATCCGCAGGTCATCAAAGCCCTGCGCAAAGTGCCGCGGCATGAGTTTGTCGCGCTGCCGTTCCATAAGGACGCTTACGCCGATTATCCTCTGCCGACCGCAGCCGGCCAGACCATTTCCCAACCGTACATGGTGGCGCTGATGACGGAACTGCTGGAGATATACGGCGATGAGACAGTGCTGGAGATCGGCACGGGCAGCGGTTACCAGACCGCTGTATTGGCGGAGATGGTCCAGACCGTTTACAGTGTGGAACGCATCGAGAATTTAAGCCTGGAAGCGGACCTCACTTTACTGCGGCTTGGCTACAAAAATGTTAAATTGCACGTCGGTGACGGCACGCTCGGTTGGGAAGAATTCGCCCCTTACGACCGGATCATAGTCACCGCCAGCGCGCCCAACCTGCCCCAGCCACTGGTGGACCAGTTGAAAGAAGGCGGTAAGATGGTTATTCCGCTGGGCGCTTCCTTGGGACAGGACCTGATAGTAGCGGAGAAACATAAAGGGCAGATTAAATTATTCGATTACGGCAAGTGTGTGTTTGTGCCCCTGGTAGGGGAATTCGGCTGGCCAGCCTCGACTGGCTAGGCGGGCCCGAAGATAAAAACCCGTAATGAGCTATTGACATATAACAAATAAATTGGTATATTTAACACTCCTATCATATTGAGAGATAATCACTGAAAAATTTTTTAAAATGCGGGGCGTAGCGCAATTGGCTAGCGCGCACGGTTCGGGTCCGTGAGGTTCCCGGTTCAAATCCGGGCGCCCCGATTTTTAATAAGTTTTTCAGCCCCAAAATAAAGCTCACGGGAAATCCGCTCTAATGAAAATGAATGAAATCCCCACAATAGACCGTCCGCGGGAAAAACTAATCCATTATGGCCCTGAAAAACTATCCAACTCCGAACTATTGGCTATTCTCCTGCGTTCGGGCAAAAAAGGGGAGAACGTAGTCGAACTGGCTAATAAGATCCTCAAGAACTTTTCCGCCGAATCCATCCCCAACCTTACCTTTGCGGAATTAAAAAAATATCCCGGGCTGGGCCCGGCTAAGGCTTGCGAGATCGTGGCCTGCTTCGAGCTCGGCAAAAGACTGCTGAAAAACAAAAAAGCGGAATTATATTTGCGGCCGGAGGACATCTTCGCGGAAATGAAGGACATCCGGACCCATAAGAAAGAACACTTCGTTGTTTTCTACCTCGATTCCCGCAACCAGGAAATAAAACGCGAGATCATTTCCATCGGCTCTCTAAATGCCAGCCTGGTCCATCCCCGTGAGGTTTTCGAGCCGGCGGTCAAGCACACGGCCGCGCATCTCATCATCGCCCACAATCATCCGTCCGGCGACCCTAATCCCTCGACCGAGGACCTGCATTTGACCCGGCGGCTGACGGAAGCGGGCAAGATCATGGGGATCGAGATACTGGACCATGTTATCGTCGCCAGGGATAGATACCTCAGTTTTAAGGAAAAGGGGTTGCTCTAAATAAAAAAATATATCTTGAGCGCTTTTTGCCTGGCCGCTATTATTGGCGGCGCGGTTACCAGCCCGGCGCAGGATTTCGCCCTGGAACCTTTTCTCCAGTCGGCCACCATCGACGGCCCGACCGGGTTATTGACCATTCCGACCGCCACGGTGCTGGATAATAAGTGTTACGCCCTGGCCGTCCATAAATACCTGGTCAAAGTTAATTTCGGGCTGTTCTCCCGCCTGGAGCTGGGGATACGGGCGGACGTAGAGCAGTTCCGGACCGACGGCAGCAATGACAATCGATACCTGTTCCATGGCAAATACCGGTTCGTGTCCGAACCCGACCAGCCGGTCTCAGCCAGCCTGGGATTCTGGGATAAGGACCTGTATCTTTCTTTGGACAAGCACCTGGTAAATTTCTATGACCTTTACGCCACGACCGGCGTGAAGCTGCAGGAAAACGGGCGCTGGCGGTTAATGTTCGGGGTAGCCAAAGTGATCAATAATTCGGAGTTCATTTTTGACAAAGCCGGCGGTACCTATAATATAGGCTACCGGATGATGTTCGCGCAAAAGATAAAGCTGGACCTGGGATTGATAGACCTGCAGAATTATAAGCATTTCGGGTTTGACAACCTAGTTTTCGGAATAAATTTCTCCGAACCTTTATGGTGATATATGCCGGCAGAACTTAAAACCGTTCATGTGATCGTCAAAGGTACCGTGCAGGGAGTGGGGTTACGGTTCTACACCCGGCGACTGGCGGCGGGACTGGGCTTGCGCGGTCTGGTCAGGAATTTGGATAACGGCGATGTGGAGATCGAAGCCGAGGGCGAAAAAGAAAAACTTACTGAATTAATAAACTCCCTGCGCTCAGGCGATATGGCCGGTTATATAAACGACCTGCTAATAGATTGGCCGCCTTACCGGAACAAATACGGCGAATTTACCATTGACTTTTAAATGAAATGATTTTTTACTTGCTTAATGACCGCCAATAGTATAAAATTAAGAAATTCTAATTAAGGTGACTAATGCCTTTCGTTAACGACAATACCCTAAGGATCTATTTGAAGCAAGTGCGCAAACTCCCCTTGATCAGCAATGAGGAGATGAAAGCCCTGGCCGGTAAAGTCCGGAAGGGTGATCCGGCGGCCCGTCGGAGAATGATCGAAGGTAATTTGCGCTTGGTCATCAACATCGCCAAGAGATACCGCGAGCAGGGATTATCTTTCCTCGACCTCATCGAAGAGGGTAATATCGGCCTGATGAAAGCGGTAGAAAAATTTAATTACAGCAAAGGCTATTTCTACACTTACGCCAGCTACTGGATAAAGCAATCCATCTCCCGGGCCCTGTCCAACCAGACCAAGACCATCCGCATCCCCATTCACAAGATCGAAGAAATACAGAAATGGTTAAAGATCTCCAAGAGCCTGACCCAAAAGCTTGGTAAGAACCCGACCCTGGCGGAACTGAGCCAACACTTGCACCTGCCCGCCGAGAAAATACAGGATATAATCGAAACCCACGCGCTGTCCACCGGTACCACCTCACTGGATACGCCCATCGACGAAGAATCCGAGATCACCCTGGGCGATGTTATCGGCGATAGTACCTGCCTGGACCCTGAGCAGTCCTACGACGAGAACGTAAAAATACCACAGACCATTGATAATTGCCTGCGCTCCCTGGACGCCAAGGAAGCCAAGATCATAAAAATGCGTTACGGCATCGGCGGCGATGAGCCCAAGACGCTCGATGAGATAGGCAAGAAACTTGGATTATCACGTGAAAGGATCAGGCAGGTAGAAAAGAAAGCTTTGAGCAAACTGCGCAAATCCTTCCAGATCGATAAATATATGAATAAGGAACAGATGAATTAATGATCAATCTTAAGAAATTTATCCGCGATATACCTGATTTTCCCAAAAAAGGCATCATCTTCAAGGATATAACCCCGCTGATCGGCGACCCGAAAGCCTTCAAGACGGTAATAAACAACCTGGTCAAAAAATACCAAGGTAAGAAAATTGACAAGATCCTGTGCGTGGAAGCCAGGGGCTTTATTTTCGCCTCCGCCTTGTCCTACAAGCTGGGAGTGGGCATCATTCCGGTTCGTAAGCCCGGGAAACTGCCTTTTAAGACGGTTAAGGAAACTTATGAGCTTGAATATGGCACCGACACCCTGGAGATGCATATAGACGCCATCAAGAAGGGCGACCGGGTGCTTATAATCGATGATCTGCTGGCCACCGGCGGCACTGTACAAGCCTGTACCAGGTTCGTACAAAAGATGGGCGGTAAGGTAGCCGGCATTGGCTTTGTCATAGAGCTGGGATTCCTGCACGGGCGGGATAAGCTAAAAGGCTTTGACATCTATTCTATCATTAATTTTTAGAGTTCTTTTACTGCTATCTGTTAACTGTTATCTGTCATCTGTTTAGGTAGGGGACATTCCTTGTCTCCTATTTTTATTGTTATAGAAAAGAATTGTACGTATTCATACAATTATTGTACTTATCAATACAACTTAGGTGGCTAATGAGAGTCAGATATTTCTTCGAAACCATACTGCTTAACATTTTCGGCATTTTTAGGCGGAAACAGTACAACCCTAACCGTTTCTATACAAGGAAGATCCGGAAGCCGGCCAAAGGCGTCCAGATAGACCCTTTGGACAGGCATATGGATGAGATATTCTCTACCAAGCAGAAGGAATTGTTCCTTAAAAAGATAAACGGCAAGAAATTGACTAAAACGGAGAAGGAATATTTTTCCCGGGTGGTCAAGAAGAAGGTCCTGGCCATGGCCAATTCCGACCTGCACCAGATGTCCAAAAAACTGCTGCAATAATATATAAAGTCGGACCGCTTAAATTTATTGACATCGTCAGAAAATTTTATTAAGGAGAACAGTCATGAAAAGAATAGGAAGATTGTTCGGGGCGGCAATATTGATTATGGTAATTATGTCCGCCGGTTTGATATTTGCTGGGGAACAGGAAGATATCGCTTTAATGAAGGCGGCTAAAAGTGGGGATATAGCTCAAATTAATGCCCTGATAGCTAAAGGTGCACAAGTAAATGCGAAGGATAAAAATAGTGTTACCGCATTGATGCTTGCAGCATTTCATAGTCATAAAGAAGTTGCAGAGTTGCTTATAGCTAAGGGAGCAAATATAAATGCAAAGGATAATAACGGCTTTACCGCGCTGATATCTGTGGCAGGTGCCGACCATAAAGAAATAGCAGAATTGCTGATAGCCAAGGGAGCAGATGTAAAGGCAAAAGGCAATAAGGATGATACTGCGCTGATAATTGCGGCTGGGAATGGCCATAAAGACATGGCAGAACTACTCATAGCCAAAGGTGCAGAAGTAAATGCGAAGAATAGCGACGGTGAAACCGCACTTATTCTCGCGGCAGGTTATGGTTATAAAAACATGGTAGAGCTGCTTATAGCCAATGGGGCAGAGATAAATGCAAAAGATAATGATGGTATGACAGCGCTTATGCCAGCTGGAGTGAATGACCATAAAGAAATAGCAGAGTTGCTTATAGCTAAGGGAGCAGATATAAATGTAAAGGATAATGAAGGTGAGACCGCGCTGATGTTTGCGGCTGATAATGGCCATAGAGACATGGCAGAACTGCTCATAGACAAAGGTGCACAAGTAAATGCTAAAAATAATAATGGCGAGACCGTTCTGATGCATGCTGCAGGAATGGGTTATGCCGAAGTGGCAAAGCTGCTCATACGCAAAGGTGCACAAATAAATGATAAAGATAATTACGGATTTACCTCTTTGATGTTTGTGGCACAGAACCCCTATAAGGATGCGGCAGAGCTACTCTTAGCAAAGGGAGCAGAGGTCAATGCAAAAACTAATGAAGGATTTACCGCACTGATGTTTGCGGCCGGGAATAACAATAAAGAAGTATTAGAGCTGCTTATAGCCAAAGGTGCAGACGTAAATGCTAAAACTAATAGCGGTACTACCGCGCTAATGATCGCTGAAAAGATGGGTTATTCAGAAGTGATTGGATTGCTTAAGAAATCTGGCGCAAAATAAAAGAAGATGTTTCTTTTTAATTACCCTTCGTATATCGTTTAAAAGACTCTGCAAATGACAATGCAGGGTCTTTCATTTACCCACGAATAAATCGTTGACTGAGCCTTGCGGATATGGTATAAAAAATCGAATAAGAAACATGTTTTTTTACGACGATAAAGGAAACCAGAGTTGCCCCCGTAGCACAGTTGGATAGTGCGGCGGTTTCCTAAACCGATGATCACAGGTTCGACTCCTGTCGGGGGCGCATATAAATACAGTAGCTGGTACCTGGTAACTAGTTCCTGGACTAGAAACCAGCGACCAGAAACCGGAAACTGTTCCTAGACCAGCGACTAGAAACTGATTCTAAAACCAGCGACCAGTAACCAGAGACCAGCGACAGGATTTAAACATGATAGACTTACACACTCATACTTTCTTCAGCGATGGAGTTTTGATTCCCTCGGAGTTAGTCTGCCGGGCGCTGGCCCAGGGCTACAAAACTATCTGCATCTCCGACCACGTTGATTTCTCCAACATGGATATCACCATTCCGCGCCTGGCCAAGGTCGCTAAGATCCTCACCCGTGAATATAAAATCAAAGTGATACCAGGAGCGGAGCTCACCTATATACCGCCGCGCCTGATGCCGCAAGCTTTGCGCCTGGCTCGTTCTCTCGGCGCGCAGATAGTTCTCGTGCACGGCGAGACGGTAGTGGAGCCGGTGCCGAAGGGGACCAACCGAGCCGCTATCGAAGCCAAAGTGGACATCCTGGCCCACCCGGGCATGATCACCAAGGATGAAGTCAAGCTGGCCCGCGCCAACAAGGTTCATCTGGAAATAACCACGCGTCGCGGCCATAATAAAACCAATAAACATGTCGCCAGCCTGGCGCATATTTACGGGGCCAAACTGGTATTTAATACCGACACTCATGAACCGGAAGACCTTATGACGGAAGCATCGATAAAGAAAATATTAGACCTGGCGCACCTGACG
Source organism: Elusimicrobiota bacterium (assembly GCA_003153935.1). Lineage (GTDB taxonomy): Bacteria > CAYTYR01 > UBA6262 > UBA6262 > UBA6262 > Fen-1174. The sequence goes on along the minus strand of PMCA01000017.1, from coordinate 130,633 downwards.
CAGAAGGATTTCAATGATATGCAGGAAAACGCCAATAATCTTGTCGCTGGGAAAGACCTATAAATGGAAAACAGACCGCTCCATGTAGCTTTTCTCTGGCATATGCACCAGCCGTATTACAAGAACGACCTGACGGGAAAATACTCACTGCCCTGGGTGCGGCTGCACTGCACCAAAGATTATTACGACATGGCCGCTATCCTGGATGAATTCCCGCAGATCCACCAAACCTTCAACCTCGTTCCATCGCTGCTGGTACAGATCGAGGATTATGTCAAGAATAACGCCAGCGACGAATTTCTCGATAAGACCCTGATCCCGGCCAACCAGCTAACCGAACTCGATAAGGATTTTATCCTGGCCAATTTTTTCATGGCCAACTGGGGCACAATGGTATATTCCTATCCCCGTTACGCCGAACTGCTGGATAAAAGGGGGCATTATACCAACGTCCAGGAATTACGGCGGATCAAAAAATATTTCAACCCCCAGGATTACCTGGATCTCCAGGTCCTGTTCAATCTGGTCTGGATCGATCCGTACTGGCGCCATAAGGATAATAAACTGCAGGATATTTCCGCCAAGGGCCGCAATTTCACTGAAGAAGACAAGCAATACATAATCCAGAAACACCGGGAGATAATGGCCCTGGTTATCCCTAAATATAAAGAGATGCAGGATAGGGGACAGATCGAGGTCACCACGACTCCTTTCTATCATCCCATACTGCCCCTGATCTGCAACACCGACTCTGCCCGGGTGGCTACGCCGGAGATCATCCTGCCCAAGAAGCCGTTCCGGCATCCGGAAGATGCCCGGAAACAGGTACAAAAAGCGATAGAATATTATGAACGCTGCTTCGGCCGTAAACCCAACGGAATGTGGCCATCGGAAGGCAGCGTCAGCGAAGAGATAATTCCCATCATGGTGGACGCCGGCATTAAATGGATCGCCACCGATGAGGATATTCTGGCTAACACTCTTAAAATTGTCATCCGTAAGGATTTCACTACCAACGACATTCACAGCGACGCGCTCTATAAGGCCTACCGGGTAAAAAACCAGGATAAAGAGATCGACATGGTCTTCCGGGATAAAACCCTCTCGGACCTGATCGGTTTCACATATTCTCACATGACCAACGGGGACGCCGTAAATAACTTCATGGCCACCCTGCGCCATATCCGCGATAACGTCAACCTGATGCCCGGGCCGCATCTTTTGAGCATAATCCTCGACGGAGAAAACGCCTGGGAATTTTATCCCAACGATGGCGAGACTTTCTTAAAATCTATCTATCGCGAGCTCTCCAACGATCCCAATTTCAAATGCGTGACCGTCAACGAATACTTGCAGAATAACACGCCGCAGTATAACCTGTTCAATCTTTTCGCCGGCAGCTGGATAAACCATAATTTCGGCGTCTGGATAGGACACACTGAAGATAACACGGCCTGGGAGTTCCTGGGTAAGACCCGTGACACTCTGCAGAAGTTCTCCCAGGGACATCAGCAGCCAGAATTTGCCAAGATCCTGGAACAGGCCTGGGAAGAGATCTACATTGCCGAAGGCAGCGACTGGAACTGGTGGTACGGCGATGACCACTCCAGCGCCAACGACGAGGAATTCGACGTTCTTTTCCGCCAGCACCTGATGAACGTATACAAGCTTATCGGTGAAAAAGTACCGGATTGGCTGTACGTGGCGATCAAAGGCATCGCCAAATCCAAGCCGGTGCAATACCCGCTTAACCTTATTCATCCGACTCTTGACGGTAAAAATACCGATTACTATGAATGGCAGAACTCCGGAGTTTACGACGTTTCCAAAACTGGCGGTACCATGTATCGCGCCAATACCATAGTGAATCTGATATATTATGGTTTCGACCTGGCTAACCTTTACCTGCGTTTGGACCTGAACCCGATCCTGAATACAGCTGAAACCGATGACCTGACGCTTGAATTTACGATTTTAGACCCCAAACCCTATAACATTACCCTAAACCTTAGTACTCAGTCGGAAAAAGCCCTAATGGTCTATGAGATCCTGGAAAACTCCCAGAACAAGGTGGGGGAGCTTAAGACCGTAGCTATAAGCAAATTCATTGAGCTGTCCATACCCTTTTCCCTGCTTAATTTGAAGGCAAATGACGAAGTAAGTATGATAATGCTGGTTAAAAGAAACAACTTCGAGATAGAACGCTGGCCCAATCATGGGTTGATATCATTTAAAGTCCCCGGTGAAGACTTCATTTTAGACTATTGGGAAGTTTAAGAATCGTATAAAACCGCCATAGAGCCGCTTTGATCACCACAAGAATACCTCAAATTATGCCTGAAATAGACACCTCAACCCTTAAGACAGACCCTTTTATTGCCTTCTGTGCAACGTCTGATAAGATATATTATGTTAACTATTGCCTTAGCCTGCTCTTTAGCGGCTAGTTAAAGTAATATCTGAGATTATTTTTAAATCCCCTATATCTGTCGCAAAATATTTATTTAATTTATAATTATTTACCAGTTTTATTTTTTGGCGCTCCAGACAGCCAATGTCCCGGCCTTGGCCGCGGGTTTTCCATTCCCGGATAAGCCGGTCGGTAGCCTGGCCTGTTAAAACCCAGATCCCAAACCCGGACCAAAACCCGGATCCCGGCCAACCAACCCCAAAACCCCAAAAAGCCGGGATACCAAACCCCTGCCGGATAATTTTAAGGGCCTAAAATCGCCTTTTTGCGCCCTTTCTCGACGAGAAAACAGCGATCTAAACCAGGTCAGATGGGTCCAAGCCAGGCCGGCAGGAACAAACTAGCCCGAAAATACCCAAAGTAAACATAATTCAATCTATAATTTTTGGAAGAATTTAAGGCAGGCAAGAAAAAGGACAGGAAACGGGCATGAAAAAGCTAACCAGCGGAGACTGGCACACAAAGGGAACCAAGCCTGGTAAAAGATGGGTTAAAAACTGCTAAAGCAGAGAAAAATGGCTAATAAAAAAGAAGGGGACATTGCTACCCCCTTCCCCTACTCAAATTTGAATTTACAACTGCTGTATCTAGAAACTGGCGCCTAAATTAAAGTACCAGACGCCGTCTGACTGTACGTCGGTGCGTTTAGCGTAATCGAGCCTGAGGATCAGGGCGAATTGCTGCTGGATCAAGGAATTCAGGCGGAAACCGGCGCCGATGCTATTACGCAAATTGCGGGCGCTTTTCGCCTGATCAGCGAACCCGGTCCAGGAACTTCCGACCAGGCCATTGTCGGTAAAAACCGCGAATTGCAGGCTCTTAAAATAAAGGTCAGGCAACATGAACCAGACGTCATAATCTATATTGCGAAACAAATAAAACCTGGTTTCCAGGTTGCCCAGACCGATGATCCGGCCATTCAGGTAATCGTCGTCGCTATAGCCGCGTAAGTTATCGCGGTTACCCAGGCTAAACTCCTGGAAATCACGGCCATTGGAATCAACCCCGATCAGGCGTGTCGCCAGGATCACGTTGCGCTCCCAGTAGGTCCAGTATGTCTGCCAGTCAAATTGGTAGGTATCATATTTCTCGTCGCCGCCGAACAGATTCCGGCCCAAAGTGGCCGATAAACTTAGACGATGACCGTCATTAATATCAAATAATTCACCGCTGGTGTAATCGCGGGTGAACGAGGCGAAAACTTCATTAGCGCGGTCATGTTTGGTTATATTATTCCGGTCACGGTTGCGGATCATTTCATCTACGTTAGCCAGCCCGGTTTCCAGGCGGTGATAACGGTCCAAAGGGTAAGTAACAAAAAAGCTCTCCTGGTACTGCCGGACGCGCTCCAATTCACCGTCGCTATTCAGTTGATAACCAGTGGCCCCGCCCGCGCTGAAAGAGAATTGCGGCCGCCAGCGGGCGTAGGTGTAACTGGCTCCGTAGTTAAGATAATTGTCGTCGCTGGAATAGGTGGCAGCGGTGGCCAGGGTGTGATTACCCAGCATATCGCTGAACTGCCAGTAAAATGCGCCCGCCACCCCGGCCCCTTCCGACCCCGCATAGACCATGAATAAAGGCAAGAAATAGTCGGTGGACCCGGTTAAACGATATTTATATTTTTTCAGGATCAGATCGGCGGTCGGCACGGTGGTAGAGCTGACGGTGATGGTCATGGAACTGGTGATCACGGAGTAAGAGGATTGGTCCATGGCCTGTATCGGGGCGCTGACTGTAGGGTGCGATTGGAGGAAAAGATTAGTCAAACCCGCGTTATAACCGCTTAATAGCCAATCACCCGAGATTGGCGATATACTAGCGTGCAAAATGCCGGTATTAACGTCGGTAAGCTGCCTTTTTTGTCCCGACGCCGGATCGTATTGGTAAAGGTTATATATCCCGCCACCCGCGGCGATGTACGAGATGGTTGACCCCGGTCCGGTAAAGTCCGGCGCGATCTCTTCGGGCTCGTCCTGGGTCAAACGGCGGGTTGCCCGGCTAGGCCAGTCCATCAAATAAATGTGCCTGACTTTATCCCGCTCGCTGACATAAGCGATCTGGGTGCCATCGGGTGAAAATACCGCATAGGAATCATCATAGGGATCGTCAGTAATTTTCTGCAAATTGCGGCCGTCCAAGTCTATCAAATACAGGTCGCTGACACCGTCTTTTACGCCGCTGAAAATGATCTGCCGGCCATCCGGCGAGAAACCCGGGGAGACCAAAGAATCCAGGTTAACTTTGATCCTTTTCAACCGGTGGCTTGGCAGGTTAAATACGTACAAGTAATCCTTTTGCAGGCGCTCCGCCACAAAAACTATATTCTGGGAATCACGGGAAAATGAGAAGGTATTGTTTGCAGGATTGATGACGTCAAACTTGCGGCGGTCGAACCAGCCCAACAGCGGCTGTGGCTCCGACCCATCGCTGCGAGAGATATACAACTCGTAGAATTTACGGCGATCGGACAGGAAGATAATATTCTTGCCGTCGGGCGAGAACTGGCCGCGGGAATTAGTGTAGCCCAGATCGGTGACCTGGCGGCCGTAGTCGGTGACCTTCTTTTTGCCTTCCACCTGTTTCCCATATTTGGTTCTCAGGTAGGCTTCCCACTCCTTGTCGAACTTGAAAATATCTTTCTTCAGGGCAGTATTAAGCACGCCGGAAACTTCGTAAGAATCCTTCATCAGGTAGAGGATATCTACGACTTTTTGCGAGCCGTACCTATCCGCCACGTAACGCAAGGCGCTCTGTCCTTCTTTATAGGCCAGCACCACCTGGTTGGATTGCAGATGGCTGAAACTTAGTAACTTGTGCAGGGGGATCAGGCCGTTGTTGATAATGGCGTCGCGCAGGAGCATTTCGTCGGTAATATCGTAGGGCGCTGATTCGTATTCGGCCAGGCCCTCCATGAACCAGAGCGGGTAAAATATGCTTTTTACCAAGTAGATTGAACGCCAGAAATGTCCGCCGTAAAAGAGCTCGAAGGTCAGGGCGTGAGTCATTTCGTGCTCGATCACATGGGTGAGTTCCTTCTCGCTGCTTTCCAGGGGAACGACGAAGCGGTTTTTGAAGAGTTCGGTAAAGCCCCCCACCCCTTCCCCCACGTCACCGATATTATTCTGCTCAAACTCGTTGTGCGTGTCAAATAGGACAAAGGGTATTTTTTCTTCCGGTTCCACGTTCAGGTCGCGACTGATGCGCTGGTAACCGTTCTCCAGGATACGGACCACTTTCTCTACCTGAGCCTGGTCCTGGAGATAATAATAGACGCGGAAATGCGGCGTCTCGATGACTTGCCAGGGGAAATCCCTGACGATAACTTTATTCTGGCCAAAACCCTGCGCCTGGACGGATGCGGCGCCGGCCATAATAATCCCAAGTATAATGAAGATCAGTACGGCTTTGCGCATCAGGCCGGTTAATCCTTTTTGGCCAGGAATTTGGAGAGTTGTTCTCCCATCACGTCACCCAGGGTTACTTTCTGCTCCGCGGACTTGGCGTATTTCGCCACCGTTTGTTTACGGATATCTTTATTATATTCCTTGACGCTTAAACCCAGCCGGCCTTCATCCTCGTCGATCTTGACGATCTTCGCGGTTATTTTCTGCCCGGGTTTTAACAGACTATGCGGGTTCTCGATAAAATCGTTGGTTATCTGCGAGACGTGGATAAAGCCCCTGACTTGCGGGGAAACCGCCACTACCGCGCCCTGGTCCACCACTTCAGTCACTTCGACTTCCACGCTGTCGCCGATCCGGTAGCCGGCGACGGGATTCTGCTGTAATTGTTTGAAGCCCAGCGACAATTTTTCTTCTTTAGGCTCGACTTTCAACACCACTGTCTCAACTTTATCGTTGACCTTGAGGACCTTGCTGGGATTGCTTATTTTTTCCTGCCAGGACAGGTCGCTGACATGGATCAGGCCCTCAATACCGTCCGCCATCCGGACAAACGCGCCGAACGGGGCCAGGTGCGAAACCACGCCGGAAACTTTCGTTCCCGGTTTATAAGTCTGCGCCGCGCTTTCCCAGGGATTCGGCTGAACCTGTTTAAGGCCCAGGGATATTTTGCGCTTTTCTTCGTCCAGGCCCAGAACTTTGGCCTGCACCATATCCCCAACTTTTAATATTTTGCTGGGGTGTTTGACATATTCCACCCAGGACATCTCGGAAATATGGATCAGTCCTTCGACTCCTTCTTCCAGTTCAACGAAAGCGCCGAAATCCGCCAGGGATATTACTTTGCCGCTGATCACGGTATCCACGCCGTATTTCTGCTTCACAGTTGACCAGGGGTCAGCGGTCAGCTGTTTCAGACCCAGCGAGATCTTCTCATTGATCCGGTCCAGTTGCAGAATCTTCACGTCGATCTCTTCACCGGTTTTCAGGAAATCGCTGACCTTCTTAACCTTACCCCAGCTGATATCGTTAATATGCAACAGGCCCTCGCTGCCGCCCAGGTCCACGAAAGCGCCAAAGTCGACTATATTCTTAACCACGCCGGTCCGGGTTTCGCCTTCCTTGATCTCCGCCCATAATTTTTCTTTATGCTTTTTCAATTCCTCTTCCAGGACCGCGCGTTGCGAAACCACGACATTGCGTTCCGAACGTTCGCAACGGATCACTTTCACCCGCACCGGTTGCCCTAACAGGGAATCCAGGTCTTTGACGAACGATAGGCCTATCTGGCTGGCGGGCATGAAAACTTCCTGCTGGAAAATTTCCACATTGACTCCGGCTTTTACTTTCCTGGTGATCACCCCGTCGATGATATCGCCTTGCTTAAAAGAATTATCCAGTTTATCCCAGGCCCTGACTTCCCTGGCCCGCTGGTAGGATAGCAGCACCTGACCCGATTTAGACTCCTTCTTGAGCAGCAGAACTTCCATGGTGTCGCCTACTTTAAAGTCCTGCTCGTCTTTATCAAAATCCGTAACCGGTATCAGACCTTCGCTCTTTAACCCGATGTCCACTATCAGGCCTTCGTCATTAACGCCGACGACTTTGCCGGTGATAATTTCTCCTTCCCGATAGTTTTCCTCCGCGCTCAGAGCTTCCTGCATCCATTCATTCGGCATTTCCATAGGGCCTATTCTTCCTCCATTGTTTTTATTTTAGCGATCACTTCGTTAATGATCCAGTCAGGCGTAGACGCCCCCGCCAACACGCCGACTTTGTTTACGCCGTGAAAGAATCTTCCCGGCAATTCCCCGGCTTCTTCTATATGCAGAGTGGGTTTACCCAGTTCCCGGCATAAATTTACCAACCGTTTGGTATTAGCGCTGTTATAACCGCCCACGACCACTATTTTCTCTACTTGTCTGGCCACTTTTAAAGCTTCCTGCTGGCGTTTCTTGGTAGCATCGCAAATGGTATTGAAGATCCTGGCCTCATCCGCCTTGGCTTTAAGGATCCGGCAAATCAGCGCAAATTTCTCCTCTGACTGCGTGGTCTGCGCTACTACCCCGATCTTGCGGAAACGCGGCAAGCGTCGGGCTTCATCCGCGCTCTCGATCACCCGGGACAGGCGGCCGGCGTAACCGGTTATAGCCTTAACCTCGGGATGATCTTTATCGCCCACGATGATGATGGGGATCTTTTCCTTTTTCAGTTTCAGCACTATATTCTCAATTTTTTTGACAAAAGGGCAAGTGGCGTCAACCACCTTGATCTTTTTGCACCGCAACCCGGCCAGAATATCAGGATGCATGCCATGGGAACATACCAGGACGATCCCGGACTTTACCCGGGCGTCGGGCGCCACGTTCCGTATGCCCTTGCCTTCCAATTCCTGGATAACCTGGGGATTATGGATCAGCGGTCCCAGGGTATAAATATTCTTGTGGCCATTCTTCTGCACGGTAGACAGAGCCAGGTTTACGGCCCGTTTTACGCCGAAACAAAATCCGGCATGTTTGGCCAGCTTAATTTTCATGGGTAGCTTTTTCCTTTAACTCCGCGATACCGGCCATTATCCGGGCGCTGATCTCCTGATACAACTCTTTATTTTTTTCACGCCCGTAACAAGCGTCCAGGTCAACCGGCGGGCCAAAATATACTTTCAGAGGATGTAATTTAATGAACTTGCTGCCCCGCGGGAGGATATCACGGGATCCGGACACGTAACAAGGTATCACGGGAACCCGGGCCTGGTAAGCGATCAGCCCCGCGCCTGCCGATGGCTTTTGCAAATTTCCATCCCGGCTGCGGGTCCCTTCCGGGAACAGCAGCAATAGCTCTCCCTTTTCCAATAAGCGGAACACATTCTTAAAAGCCGCGGTATCTCCGGCGCCGGTTCTTTTCACCGGAAAAGCGTTGGTCCTGGCGATCAGCCAACCCAGTACCGGGACGGTGAACAGGTCATGCCTGGCCATAAAGTGAATCGGCCTTCTCATAGCGGCGCCTACGACCGGAGGATCGATAAAACTCTGGTGATTGGCGCAGACCAGGGCCGGCCCGGCTGACGGAATATTATCCCCTCCTGATACTTTCAGACGGAAAACAAACTTAAAAACTAACCAGAATAAAAACCTGCCGAAATAATATAGCAAAGGATACCCTTCCTATTTCCTGATGACTTTAAGCATGGCGTCCACTACTTGCCGCGGTGTTAAGCGGCTGGAATCGATCACCACCGCGTCAGCGGCTTGGCGCAAGGGACTGACCGCGCGGGTCTTGTCTTTCCTGTCACGGGTCATGATATCTCGGCGGATATCGCTTAGGTTAACCTTGACTCCGCGTTCCTGGTATTCCCGGTAACGCCGCCGGGCCCGCTCGTCCACGCTGGCGTCCAGAAAGAACTTGAATTCCGCCCGGGGAAATACTTTGGTGCCGATATCCCGGCCTTCCATCACAATGCCGCCGCCCTGCGCTGTTTGCTGCTGACGCTTGACCATGACCTTCCGCACCCCGCCGTTATCCGCCAGGTGACAGATGTTGGCCGTTACTTCCGTGGTGCGTATCTCCCTGCCGACCGCTTTACCGTCGGCAAAAAGGGTTATCTTGTTTTTATATTTTTTGAATTCCAGCATGGTATTCCTGGCCAGGCTGACCAGCTTAACCGGATCATTAAGATCATAACCTGATTTCATGGCTTTCCAGGTCACTGCCCTGTACATGGCCCCGGAATCGATATAAACATACCGCAATTTTTTCGCCAGCATCCTGGCGATGGTGCTCTTACCGGCCCCCGCGGGCCCGTCTATGGCTACGATATATTTTACGCTCATGCCCTGTCGCCTTTAGTTAATTTGTTTAATAAGGAAAGAAATCCCGGGAAAGAAGTATTGATGCAGGATGTATCATTGATGGTAGTACTGCCGTCAGCCAGCATTCCGGCTATAGCCAGGCTCATGGCGGTGCGATGATCGCCAAAGGAATTAACCTTGGCGCCTTTTAACTCCTTAATACCTTCAATTATCAGGCCGTCTTCTTTCTCCTTGATCACCGCTCCCATTTTCCCTAATTGGCTCGCCATGGACCTGATGCGGTCGGTTTCCTTCACCCTTAACTCACGGGCTTCGCTTATTACCGTGCGGCCGGAAGCCAGCGCCGCCGCTACGGTTAAAACCGGTATCTCGTCTATAATATTGGGAATGATCCGGCCGCGGACATTGATCCCGCGCAAGCGGCTGTATTTTATATTCAGGTCCGCCACCGGTTCATTGCCGAAGAAACGCTTATTTTTGATCTGGATACTGGCGCCCATTTTTTTCAACACCTGTATCAAGCCATTGCGCGTAGGGTTTATACCCACGCCGGTGATAGTCAGGTTCGATCCCGGGACCAGGCAGGCCGCGACGATAAAAAAAGCCGCGGAAGAAATATCGCCGGGAACGGTGATCTTCTTTCCTTTCAGGCGACTGCCGCCAGTAACCGTGGCAGACAATTTGCCGGTCTGCAGACGCGCCCCCAGGTATTTAAGCATCCGTTCGGTATGATCGCGCGACGGTTGCGGCTCGCGCACGCTGGTCCGGCCCTGGGAGTAAAGCCCGGCCAGAAGCACGCACGATTTAACCTGGGCGCTGGCCAAAGGAGAACGATAGCTTATACCCTGGAGATCCCCGCCGTCTATGATCAGCGGAGCGAATTCACCCTTGACCGCCTTTATTTTCGCCCCCATCAGGGTCAGGGGCGCGATGATCCTTTTCATGGGCCGGCGCCTTAAATATTGATCTCCGGTCAGAACCGAGCGGAATTCCTGTCCCGCCAGGATACCGCTGAGCAGGCGCATGGTCGTGCCGGAATTGCCGCAATCGATAGGCGCTTTGGCCGGACGCAATCCCCGCAAACCCCGCCCATAAACGATCAAAGCTTTTCCCCGGCGGGCAAATTTGATCCCGAGCCGTTGAAAAGCTTTTTTGGTATTAAGGCAGTCTTCGCCTGCCAGCAAATTATGAATGACGCTCCGCCCGGAGGCGATCGCTCCGAACATGATAGCGCGATGAGAGATCGATTTATCACCAGGAACGGTGATCCTGCCTTTTAACGCCTGGGCTCTTTTAATTCTTAGCTGCTGCATCTTTCGTAAACATCCGATCGCGTGTCTTTTTCGCCCGTCCAAACATTTTCAACAGATCCTGTTTCTGGTTGGTGCGGAGAGACTGCAATATTTTTGAAACCACTTCATGGAATTCCGTCATCGTAGCCATGATCTCTTGCCGGTTCATGGAGAATATATCCTGCCAGATCTCGGGGTTGGAGGAGGCGATCCGGGTCATATCCCGGAAACTGCCGGCGACCAGGTGAGCGGTATTCTTTTCCTTTTGTTCCCGCTGACCGACCAGGATCACCAGCGCCGCGGCCAGTAAGTGAGGCAAGTGGCTGGTGGCCGCTACGATGCGGTCATGCCGGCCCGGGTCCAGTTTTAGCACCCTGGCGCCTGTGCTTTTGACCACCCGCTGCAGTTCCGCCAGTACCGGCGCAGGGGTTTTACCCGACGGAGTTAATATCCAGACGGCGTCCCGGAATAATTGCGGCCGCGCGTGACTGATGCCGGATCGTTCGCTGCCGGCCATCGGATGGCCGCCGATAAAGTATATTTTTTCCCTCGCCAGTATTTTAGCGACTTCTTTGGCAATGGGGGCTTTCACGCTGCCGACATCCGTAACGATACACCCGGACTTTAATCCCGGCAGTATCCTTTTAACAGTCGGCGCGATCAGGCCGACCGGGGTGCATACCACCACCAGGTCAGCTTCTTTTACTCCGGCGATAAAATCAGTCGTGACCTCGTCCGCCGCTTTTAAACGCAGGGCCTGTTTCAATTTTTCCGGATGGCGACCGACACCGATGACTTTCTTAACCGTACGGTTCTTCTTCAGGGCCATCCCTAAGGAACCGCCGATCAAACCCATCCCGATTATACTTACGGTTTTAATTTTATTCATTTTTTCGCCTTTTCTATCAACGATGAACGATCAACGATGAACGGTCCCTAAATAGTTTTCCCTACCGCTTTGGCTACCGGTTTTAACTCCGCCATCATTTTGGCGAATTCATTTGGCAATAATGACTGGGACCCGTCGCTGAAAGCTTTCTCCGGCTCCGTGTGGACCTCGATCATCAAGCCGTCGGCTCCGGCGGCTATAGCGGCTTTGGCTAAGGGCGCCACATATTTCCGCACGCCAGTACCATGACTGGGATCAACGATCACCGGCAGGTGGCTCAGTTCCTTGATCACCGGTATAGCATTCAGGTCCAGGGTGAAACGGGTGGCATCCTCAAAAGTCCTGATGCCCCGCTCGCACAGCATCACATTGTAGTTACCACGCGATAAAATATATTCCGCGCTCATCAACAGTTCTTTAATGGTCGAGGACATGCCGCGTTTAAGCATGACTGGTTTCTTGGTCTGGCCGACTTCCTTTAACAGGTCGAAGTTCTGCATATTGCGCGCCCCGACCTGCAAAATATCGGCGTATCTGGCGATCAGCTCCACCTGCCTGGTGTCCATCACTTCAGTGATGATCAGCAGGCCGGTCTGCTTCCTGGCTTCGGCCAGGTATTTCAATCCCTTTTCCCCTAAGCCCTGGAAGCTGTAGGGTGAAGTGCGCGGCTTGAACGCCCCGCCTCTTAAAACCGTCGCGCCTTCTTTCTTGACCTTCCGGGCGATGTCGATCAGCAGCTCTTTGCCCTCGACGGAACAAGGGCCGGCCATGACCACCAGCTCTTCCCCGCCGATCTCCACGTCACCGATCCTGATCACCGTATTTTCTTTCTTGAATTCCCGGCTTACCAGTTTGTAGGGCTTGGTGATCGGAGTGATAGATTCCACCATGAACATGGCTTCGAACGTATCCTTGGTCAGGATGGCGTTTTCCCCGATGACGCCGATCACTGTCCGTTCCTTGCCTTTGGACACGTGCGGGGTAAAGCCCAGTTCTTTTATTTTCTCGACGACATGCTCCACGCCTTGCTTGGTTGTGCCCGGTTTTAAAGTTATGAACATCATTATTCCTTCTCAGAGTTTCTTAGTTAACTCTTATATATTTTCTCTAACGTGGTAATGAACCTTTTGTTTTCCGCTGGCAGGCCGATGGTTACCCGGAGGCAGGTGGACAAGTTATATTCGCCCATGGGCCTGACGATCACCCCGGCTTCCAGCAATTTCCGGCTGGCCGCCCCGGCGTCGTTTTTCAGGCAGATCAGTATAAAATTGGCGGCGCTGGGAATGTAAGTGATCTCCAGCCTTTCCAGTTCCCGGTACAGGTATTTCTTCTGTTCCTGGACCAGCTTCAGGCTTCTTTTCACCTGAGCCGCGTCATCCAGGCTGGCTTCCGCCGCCAGTTGCGCCAGGGAATTAACGTTAAATGGCGGCCGCACCCTCTCCATGTAAGAAATTATTTCCTCGTTAGCCAGGCCGTAACCCACCCGCAATCCGGCCAGCGCATAGATCTTGGAAAAAGTGCGCAGGATGATTATATTCCGACCCTTTTTCAAATACGGCACGGTCTGGGGATAATTCGCCTGGGTTACGTATTCGTAATAGGCTTCGTCGAAAACCACAATGACGTCTTCCCTCAGCCCGGAGAAAAATTCCTCCACTTCCTTTTTGGTTACGTAAGTACCGGTGGGATTGTTGGGGTTGGCGATAAATACCGCTTTGGTAGCAGGAGTTATGGCTTTTTTCATGGCCTGCAGGTCATGGGTATAATCCCGCATCGGCACGCTGATGACCCGGCCGGCCATCAATTCACCGGCCATCTTATACCTGATGAAAGCCCCTTCGGCTACGACGATATCGTCTTCGGGATTGACAAAAGTCTTGCCGATGATCTCGATCAGCTCATCGGAACCATTTCCTAAAATCACGTTAGAGGGCCGTAAATTGGCCATTTTCGCGATTTTCTGCTTGAGAAGTATTCCGCTGCCCTCCGGATAGAGAAAAATGTCCTTTAGGCCCTTTTTGACCGCCAGGAGCGCTTTGGGGGATGGCCCCAGGGGGTTTTCATTGGACGCTAGCTTTATCACGTCCTTTAGACCCAGCTCCCTTTTAACCTCGTTTATCGGTTTGCCCGGAATATACGGCTGGAACTGCAGGATGTTTTTTCGTACCAGTTTCTCGATCATGACTTCCCTCTACTCTTCCCCTATCGGGTACGATCCTAATACCTTCAGGAATAAACATTCTTTTTCCAGTTCCGCCAGAGCTTTTTTAACATTGGGGTCTTCGCGGTGACCTACCAGGTCCACGAAAAAGACATATTCCCACGCCTTCTTTTTGGTCGGCCGGGATTCTATTTTGGTCAGGTTGATATTGGCGCGACGGAAAGGCAGCAACATGTCATACAGAGCCCCCACCCGGTCCTTGATCGAGAATAATATCGAGGTTTTGTCCTCGCCGCTGCGGGCGCTGTATTTCGGCCCGATCACCAGGAACCTGGTGTAATTATTGGACAGGTCCTCGATGCGCGACACCAGGATGTTCAGGTTGTATAATTCGGCTGCGACCGTGCTGACTATAGCCGCGCTTTTATTATCCTGCTCAGCCAGCTGCGCCGCCTTGGAATTGGACTCCACTTCGATAATTTTAACGTTGGGCATCTTCTCTTCCAGGTAGGTTCGGCACTGCGCCACCGTCTGGGTATGTGAATAGATCTTGTCGATACGGTCCAGGGTGGTGCGGGAGGCCAGGTTATGATGCACCTCCACGAATATCTCAGCGCAGATCTTCAGGTCCGAATCCATGAACATGTCCAGCGTATAGTTGACCATGCCCTCGGTGGTGTTCTCTATCGGCACGACGCCATAATCCGCCCTTTCTTTCTCTACTTCGTTGAAGACGTCGCCGATATTCTTAGCGGAAATGAATTGCGCCGCCCGGCCGAAATTCTTGATCGCCGCCAGGTGAGTGAAGCTCGCTTCCGGTCCCATATAGGCGATGGCCAGCTTCTTCTGCAGCAGCAGGGAGGTTTTTATTATCTCCCGGTAAATATCCTTAAGTTCGCCGTTAGGCAGCGGACCCTTATTCTTTTTGATCAAATTAGAGATAACTTCTTTTTCCCGTTCCGGGGCGTAGATCTCTTCCTGGCGCGATTTTTTCACTTTACCGATCTGCTGGGCGACTTTCAGTCTCCGGTTCAATATCTCCAGCATTTCCAGGTCCAGCCGGTCGATCTCATTTCTTAATTTTTTTAAGTCCATTTTTTTCCTCTTAAGCTTTATTCAAGTCTTCCAGCAGCGGCAGGTCGGCAATACCGGCCAGACCGAAATATTGCAGGAACTCAGCGGTGGTCCCGTACAGCAACGGATGGCCGATGCAATCCTTGCGGCCGGTGATCTTGACCAGTCTCTTCTCCAGCAGGCTATGCATGACGCCGCCGGAATCCACGCCGCGGATATGTTCCACTTCCGCCCGGGTGATTGGCTGCCGGTAGGCGATGATCGATAAGGTTTCCAGGGCAGAATTGGATAATTTGTAAACTTCTTTGTTCTTGGCCAGCTTCTCCAGCCAGACGGCGAATTCAGCTTTGGTGCAGAACTGCCAGCCGCCGGCTACTTCCACCAGCTGTACCGCACTGTGACGATTTTCATATTCAGTCTGCAATTCAATAAGAGCGCTGCGGATATCTTTCTTTTCGATCTTCAACCCGCTCTCCCTGCCGCTGACAATTTCCTGTATCTTGTCTATGCTGACAGGATCGCTGGTAACGAATAATAAAGCCTCTACAACCGGTTTCAGGTCCAATAATTGAAGTTCCGGTTCAGCCGGAGTTTCCGGCGCGATTTCTACCGGCGGTTCCTCAGCCGGGCTAATTTCCGCGGTGACCTCCGCCGTAACATTCTCAATGGCCGCTGGCGCTTCAGCCGTATTCTCTGCCGTTATCTCCCCGGCATTAACCGGTGCGGCGGCGTTATTCAGTTCTTCCGGCGGCGGCGCTAATTCTTCCCGGACCATATCATCGATTTCCATAAGTTCTCCCAATTATGATTATTGAACCAAATGTAATTCTTCCTGTATGGCCGGCTCGGTATTTACTACGATCTCCTGATCATCCGGCAGGCGCCTGAATATCCTGATCTTGTCGAACAGCCGGGTCTGCATGATCTTTATCTCTTTCTGCTTGATCATTTCCAGCAGGGCCAGCAGGCTGACGATCATTTCCATCTTGGTCGATTCCGGGGTAAAGATATCTTCGAAGGTCAGCGATTCCTTCTCCGCCAGCCTATCCCGGATAATCTTCATGCGCTCTTCGATCCTGACCTCTTCCTGGATGATCTCCCGCACCGTCTTAACGGATGATTTCAGGACATTCTTGAAAGCGTCCAGCAGGTCGAACAGGCTGGCCTCGATTACGTACTCTTCGTCGCCGATCTTTTCTATCTTAACGGGCGGCCGCGTATATATTTGTTGCTGCTTGATCTCTCTCTGTTCCAGGACCTTGGCCACTTCCTTGAAACGCTTGTATTCCAGGAGCTGGCGCACCAGTTCCTGGCAGGGATCCAGTTCTTCCTGGTTTTCCGCGTCCAGGTCGATCACCGGCAGAAGCTTTTTGGATTTTATCTGCAGCAGGGTCGCCGCCATAACCAGGAATTCCCCGGCGATCTCCAGGTTGAGCAACTTCAGCAGTTCCACGTAAGCGAGATACTCTTCCGTGATCCGGGAGATGGGAATGTTATAAATGTCTATTTCTTCCTTCTTGATGAGATGCAGCAGCAGATCTAACGGGCCTTCGAACACTTCCAGTTTAACCTGGTAAGTCATGTCATCTCCTAAAAACAGTTTTAAGTGAAAAATTTTAAGTTTTAAGTTAAGGTTCCATTACCAAAACTTAACACTTAACACTTTTAACTTTCAACTTCACTTGAGTCTGACCGCTTTCTTAACTTCCTGCATCGTATTCCGGGCGAATTCCTGCGCCCGGGCTGTCCCCTCATTCAGAACTTTTTCTATGTATGGTAAGTCTTGTTCGTACTGTCTGCGCCTGGCCTGTATCGGCGCCAGGAATTTCTGCATATTTTCCAGCAATATTTTTTTGCATTCCACGCAGCCGCGTTTACCTTTCCGGCATTTTTCCTCTATCTCCGTCAGCTGTTCCTTGGAGAATATTTTGTCATAAGAAAATACCGAACAGATTTCCGGGTGCCCCGGGTCGGTCGGCCGCAAACGCGCCGGGTCAGTGACCATAGCCATGACTTTTTGTTTAATTTCTTCCGGGCTGTCAGCGATGTAAATAGCGTTATTATAGCTTTTGCTCATTTTGCGCCCGTCCGTCCCCAGCAAACGCGGGACGGAGGTCAGCAGGGCTTGCGGTTCCGGCAGGACATCCCCGTAAAACTGGCAGAACCGGCGCACGATCTCGCGGGTCAGCTCCAAGTGCGGCAACTGGTCCTCGCCGATCGGCACCACTTCCGCCTTGTAAATAGTAATATCCGCCGCCTGCAGGACGGGATAACCCAGGAATCCGTAGGTGGAAAGGTCCTTGCCTTTTATTTCGTGCATCTGCTCTTTATAGGTCGGGCAGCGCTCCAGCCAGGACACCGGCGTGATCATCGACAGGATCAGGTGTAGTTCGCTGTGTTCGGGTATCCGGGATTGCACCAGCAAAGTTGATTTCGCCGGATCGATGCCGCAGGCCAGCCAGTCGATCACCATCTCTTTGATATTTTCCGGCATAGCTGAAGTATCCGCGTATTCGCTGGTCAGCGCGTGCAAGTCGGCGACCATGTAAAAACACTGGTATTCATCCTGCAGCCGGACCCAGTTATCCAAGGCCCCGAGGATGTGGCCGATATGCAGTTTCCCGGTAGGTCTCATCCCGCTTAAAATTCTTTTTTTCATATCTGTATCGCCCCTGCCGGCAGTAAAAGCCTGGCTATTTTATAAGCCAGAGGGAAAACAAAGCCGCTAAAAAATCCCAGGTACATCAAGGCTAAGATGATGATAAAACCGTAGCCCTGTATCCTCTCGTACTTATACGCCAATCGCGCCGGCAGAAATCCGGCTAAAACGTGTGAACCATCCAGGGGCGGTATCGGTACTAAATTAAAGATCGCCAGGATCAGGCTGATCAATATCAAACTTCCCAAGACCATGATCACCGCTTCATTGACCATTCCCACTTTGATTAATATCCAGAATATCAGCGCGCTGACCAGGGCCGTAAGTATATTGGCGCCCGGGCCGGCTAAACCGACTTTGACCGTGTCCCAGCGGGGATTGCGGAAATTATAGGGATTGATCGGGACCGGTTTGGCCCAGCCAAAGACAAACGGCGAATGCATAACCACCAGCAAAACCGGGAATATTATCGTGCCGACGGGATCAATGTGCGACAGGGGATTGAGGGTCAGTCTGCCCAGGTAACGGGCAGTGGAATCACCGCATTTTTCCGCCATCAAACCATGAGCGTACTCGTGCACCACCAGGCAGAAAAAGAATATAGGTAAGACGATAAACAGATTTTCCATAATATTAGGTTAATATATCAATTCTTGGGATATTTGTCAACGACAAATTGTATTTCTTCGGCGCGTGTTTTCAGCCGGCCATCCAGGCGCGCTTTCAGCAAGTCTCTCAGGATCTCCCGAAATAACGGTCCCGGCGTATAGCCCAGCGCCCGCAGGTCGTCCCCGTTAATGGCCAATTTTATCCTGCTGAGCTTATTCAGAAAATCCGCTGTTCTTTTCTTGAATAAACGGCTCCGTGTCTTAACCATCTGGTAAAGCAGAACCTCTACCGGAGCGGCGATAAAATAATCATACATCAGGCTGGCCGGCACTTTGGCTTCCCGGCTGATCTGGTCCAGGATCTCCTTATCCGGGGCCTTAGCCAGCAGCAATACCTGCGACTCTTCCCGGGTAAAGCGGAAGCGGTTGATCAGTTCCCCAGTTTCCGCTTTGGTAAGATGATCTATCAGCAACAGGAAATAAACCAGCCAGCGGCTGACCTGGCGGTCCAGCAGCGGCAAGGTAAATAGGAAAAGATTATCCTGGGCTTCCTTGAACATGTTCTCGGCGGTTTCCGGCAGGATGACCTTGGGATGGATATACCTTAGCAGGTCGAATTGCCGCAGGCGCTCCGTCGCCAGCCAGGGATTGTCCTCGCTTAGTATCAGGATGATCTCCTCCCGCAGGCGCTCGTCAGTCAGGCGTTCGAACAGGTCGTGAGTTATCGCGTTCTGGATGAATTTCTCGGTATCCTTATCCATGCGGAAATGATACCGCTGCTCAAAACGGATAGCGCGAAAGATACGGGTCGGGTCTTCCACGAAACTAAGATTATACAGGACCCTGATCCTTTTATTTTTCAGGTCCTTCCAGCCGCCGAAGAAATCCAGCAGCTCTCCGAAGTGCGCGGGATCGAGCCTGATGGCCATGGCGTTAATGGTAAAATCGCGCCGGTACAGGTCCTCCTTGATCGAAGACGAAGATACTTTGGGCAACGCCGCCGGGAACTCGTAGAATTCCGTGCGCGCCGTCGCGATATCGATCTTGAAGTCATCCGGCAAAGTGACCACCGCGGTGGCAAACTGTTCATGGGTTCTCACCCGGCCGCCCAGGATCTTCACCAGGTGCTGGGCAAAATCAATGCCGCTGCCCTCGATGACTATATCCAGGTCCAGGTTTTCCACGCCTAGCAGTAGATCCCGCACAAAGCCGCCTACCACGAAAGCCTGGTATTTGTGTTCCGCGGCGATCTCCCCTATCTTTTTCAGGAGCTCCGCTACCCGTCGGGGCAGAGCGGTAGCCAACAGGCGTTTGACTTTTCTCACCGGTAGATCCTGCTGGCGCTGTAGATGGCCCTCGGACGCCGCAATACCGCGGCGATGAAACAACGGCTGCAGGTCGGAGCGGCTGACCAGGCCCACGATGCGGTTGCGTTCCAGCACCGGTAAATGCCCGATATCATGGTCCAGCATTATCTCGTGTATCTTATCCAGTGATGTATTTGGCTTGATGGTAATAACCTGGGTGGTCATATAGTCCCTGACTGGCATTTTACCGAAACCATGATGCACGGCCTTATCGATGTCATAGACCGTGATTATGCCGGCCAGTTTTTTGCCTACCACTACCGGCAGGCTGTTATGATCATAACGCAGCATAAGTTTCCGCGCCTCGTTGACCGACATTTCCTCCGGGATGGTCCGGACCGGGCTGGTCATGATCTCCCGCGCGGTCGGAGCCACCTGGACTTTCTCCTGCAAGGTTGCTTTTAACTGCTCCATGACAGCTCCGATATTGGCCGCTTTAACGCTGGCGCTGGCCGCCCATTTATGGCCGCCGCCGCCGAAAGTCTGCATGACCTGGCCGACGTTCACTTCTGCCACGCGGCTGCGCGCGGTTATATAAACCTTATTTTTCACCTCGCCCAGTACGAACAGGACGTTGAGATTTTCCAGGTCCCTGACCTTGTGGGCCAGCAGGGCCAGGTCGGGACAATACTTGTCCAGGATGACGGAAGTGATCACGATCTTGACGTTATTGATATAATGAGTCTTCGCCGAGTGGATAAGCTTGTCCAACAATTTAAATTGTGAACGGTTAAGTTCCGGATTTATAAAATCAGTGACCGAATTTAAGTCCGCCCCGTGCGCCAGCAGGTAACTCGCCATTTCCAGGTCTAGAGCCCGGGTTTCGTTGAAACTCAGGAACCCGGTATCTTCATAAATACCCAGGGCCAGTAAGGTAGCTTCCTCCGGGGTCAAACCCAGGCGTTTTTCCTTTATTTTTTTTACCAGGCAGGTTACGGTAGCCCCTATCTCATGTTCTTCATCGAATCCTGCCCGAATATCGGCTGCAGTGCGGGGATGATGGTCGTAAATGTGAATGTCCAGGTCTTTCCGCTCCAACACCTTTTGGATGCGACCCAGCCGACCTGGTTGGCGGGTATCCACCACGATCAACCTGGTTACTTTATCCAGGTCGATCTCTTTTTCCTTTTTCAGTTTCAGCAAATAGCGGTTCAGCGTGAGATAACTCTTGACGTTCCTCTCCGGTATGCCAGGCAAAACCACCTCGGCCTGGGGATAAAGCTTCTTCGCCGCCAGACAGCTGGCCAGCGCGTCAAAATCAGCATTGGTATGAGTGACGATAAGTTCCATGTTCTTATCATAACGAAATCCCGCCCTTATTGCAACTAAAATGGCGAAAAAAAGATCCCCCTGACGCGGTCGCGTTAAGGGGATCTTATATCTTAAATTGCCGGAATTTTAGCTTTTAGACAGTTCTTCCAGTGCTTCGTGGACATCCTGGCGGTGCTGGCGGCTTTCGAACCTGGCCAGCAGGCTGTAAGCGCAGGGCACGACGAAAAGCGTTAACAGGGTCGAGACGATCACCCCGCCGATAATGACCACGGACATGGGTACGCGCGTTTCTGCTCCCGGGCCCAATGACAATGCCGGCGGTATGGCCGCGGCGATAGTCGCCACTGAGGTCATGATGATCGGCCGCAAGCGCAGCGGACAGGCGTTCAATAAGGCTTCTTTTACGTCCATCCCGCTGTCACGCCGCTGGTTAGTAAAATCAACCAGCAGGATCGAATTCTTTTTGACAATACCCATCAGCAGGATAATGCCGATGGCGCTGTATATGTTCAGGGATCGGCCGGTCAGGTATAGAGCCAGGAACGCGCCGGACACGCTGAAGGGCAAAGCCAGTAACACGGTGAAAGGATGGATAAAGCTATTAAACTGCACGCCCAACACCATGTAGGCCACGAATATACCCAGGATCAAGGCTATGTACAAGCTGCTGAAAGAATCCTGGTACGTCTGGGCGCTACCGGTGAAAACCAGCTTGTACCCTTCCGGTAATTTCTTGCCTATAGCCTGCACAGCCTGGAGAGCCTCTCCCTGCGACCTGCCGGGAGCTACGTTGGCGTACATGCGTATCGCCCGCTCACGGTTCTTACGGGTTATCGAAAGCAGAGAAGGTTTCTGCACTACATCCACCACGTCCGACAGGCGGATAACTTCACCGCGATTGTTCCTTACCCAGATCTTGTTGATATCTTCCACTTTGTCGCGTTCGGCTTCTACTAATTGGAGACGGATATCGTAACGCCGGCCACCCTCAGTGAACTTGCCTACTTTCACGCCGCCGATCAACGAGTTAATAGTGGTGCCAATGGTTTGGACGCTTACTCCCCGTTCAGCCGCCTTTTGCCGGTCGGGCACCACGCGCACCTCCGGCATCCCGGTGTCATAATCCGAATCTATATCCACCATCGAGCCGCTATCCTTCATTTCTTTCGCCACCTGATCGCTGACCTCACCCAGTTTATCCCAGTCACTCCCGTTCAACGTGAATTCCACCGGGAAACCGCGGCGGGCGGTAAAGCCCATCAGCGACGGGTCCGAGACCACCACTTTTTCCACTCCGGGTATTTCCTTCAGTTGTTTGCGCAGCAGAGGCATCAGCTCCTGCTGGGTCAGGGGACGTTTTTTCTGCGGGTCTACCGGCCTGTCTTTCTTGGGCTTCAGGGTCATCATAATACTGCCGGTATTCTCCACGTCGCCGCCGATATTACTTAAATAGCTGTCCACCTCAGGACGTTTCGCCACCGCCGCTTCTACCTGTTTAAACATATTATCGGTAAATTCCAGAGACGAACCTATCTTGTCGTCCGCCCTGGCCGACAGCAGACCCATGTCCTGCGGCGGGACGAATTCCTTTTTCACCTTGGTAAAGAGCAGCAGGGACGAAGCGAACATGATGAGTGCCGCGATTATTACTTTCCAGCGGTTGGCCAAACAAACGGCAAGAGCCCCGGTATAAGCTTTTTTCAACCACAGCATGAACCTGTCCATCAATTTACCGATACCGGAAGTGTGCCCTGATTTCAGGAACTTGGAAGAGAACATCGGCGTTAGGGTTAAAGCTCCCAGCAATGAGATCATAACGGCCACGGAAATGGTTACGCCGAACTGCAGGAAATATTTACCTATAACGCCTTGCATAAAAATAACCGGCAGGAATATGGCCAAAATGGCCACAGAAGCGGCGATGGCGGCGAAGGTTATTTCCCGCGCCCCTTTTATGGCCGCGCGCACCCTTGGTTCCCCTTCCTCGCGGTGCCGGACGATATTCTCCAGCATCATGATGGCGTCATCAACCACGATACCAATGACCAGGGATAATCCTAACAGGGTGAAAGCGTTCAGGGTGAATCCCAATATATAGATCACGAAGAACGAGCCGCAGATGGATAACGGTATCGTCAAAAATACATTAAACGCGGAACTTAAGGACCCGAGGAACAGCCAGCAGACCAGCGCCGTCAGGATCACCGAAAGGATCATCACAAAATTCATTTCGCCGATGGACTGCTCGATGAACTTGGTAGTGTCAAAGCGAATCCCCAGCTGCATGCCTTCAGGCAGGGTTTTTTGCAGTTCCACCAGCCTGGCCTTCACCGCGTGCGCCACTTGCACAGCGTTGGTACCCCGCTGCTTCTTAACGCCCAAACCGATAGTAAGCTGACCATTGGAGCGGGAGATACGGCGTACATTGTCCAGGCCGTCTTCTACCTGGGCCACATCGCCGATGGTGAATTTTTTCCATAATGGCGATCCGCCCTTACGGGCCGGGATGATTATGGAGCTGAATTCCTTAAGAGAAGCCGCTTCTCCGGTCACCCGCACATTCATCTCGTTATTGCCGGTATCGATATATCCGGCCGGGACCTCGGCGTGGCCCGCTTCTATGGCAGAGGTCACATCATCCACCGTCATTTCATATTTTTCCATTTTATCGGCATTCAGCCAAACGCGGAGATTGGGTTCAACGTATCCTCCCATCATCACGTCGCTTACACCCGGTACGGTCGTCAATTTATCTACAATCTCATCCCTGGTATATTTCATCAGGTATTTCAGCTCGCGGTCACCGGAAAGAGTAAGCCAGATGATCGGCTGGTCCTCCGGATTGCTTTTCCTGATCACCGGGGGATCCAGATCCGCAGGCAAGGAATGCGCGGCCCGGGCGATAGCGCTTTGTACTTCCTGCAAGGCCACATCAACATTCTTGTTCAGGTCAAATTGGACGGAAATATCGCAGCTGCCCTGGCGCGAGGTGGACATGACCTCCTGTACTCCCTGTATGCCCATGATGGCGCCCTCGATGGTATCGGTCACTTCGGTTTCCATCACTTCCGGGGCGGCGCCCTGCCAGTCGGCGGAAATGGAAAGCACCGGGAAATCAACGTCGGGCAGCTGGCTCACGCCCAGACGGCTAAAAGCGATCAAGCCGAAGACGATAACGCCGATGACGATCATCCAGGCCAGAACGGGATTTTTTATTGATGTATCGGAAAGGGACATTATTCCTCCTATGAGTCTACTGCATCGCGGCAATATCCAGCAAAGCCTTATTTATTTTTACCTGCATCAGTGCCCGGTCCAGGCTGCGCTTACCGTCGAGCAGAGTGGTCAGGGACTGCAAAACATCCAGGTTATTTACCAGGCCGTAACGGTAATCTTTAAGCTGCAACTGATAACTTTTGTTCGCTTTGGCATAGGCGTCTTTCAACGTTTCTACCTGGGCGATAGAGGAAAGCAGCGCTTTGTAAAGTTTCCTGATATCGGTATTCACCTGGTCGGTCAGCAACACCAGGATTTCGTTGGCCTCACGCAGGCGCGACAGTTCACCGTTGACCCGGGCCTGGGTGATGCCGCCCTGGAATAGGGGAAAATCAAGAGAAACCGCGGCTTGCCAGGTAACGTTCTCCGGCCGGTCGCTGTTACCGGTGAACCAATTGGTGTCTAAATCAACCGCCGGCCAGTAATCGCCCCTGGCTATCTTCACCTGATAGTTTTGAGTCACAATTTC
Organism: Elusimicrobiota bacterium; assembly: GCA_003153935.1. Lineage (GTDB taxonomy): Bacteria > CAYTYR01 > UBA6262 > UBA6262 > UBA6262 > Fen-1174. The sequence continues at coordinate 105,886 of PMCA01000017.1, read as the reverse complement.
CTGTCGCAAGGCTTCCAGGTCAGGACGATTCTTGGCCGCTTCCAGGTACTTCTCAACTGGGTCCATGTTACCTAACGCCGCATTGTCATCGGTTACTGTTAAATCTTCCGCTTTAAGACCGGTCAGGAAAGCTAGAGTTTCCAAAGCCGCCTGGCGGTCATTTTCAGCGCTCTCTTCCTGGGCCAGCAGCACCCCCAGCTGGGATTGCACCACCAGAACTTCGCTTTCGCGGGATTTTCCGAGCTGGACCCGGTCATCTAACTCTTTTAACCTGTTTTGCAGCAAATCATGGGAATCCTGTATGTCTTTCAGGTCTGTTTCAACCTGGACCAAGGTGTAAAACGCCGTTGATACATCCGCCTTGAGATTGCGCTGGGCCGCTTCGTACAGCAACTCTTGCTGCTTGACCGCTGACTTGGACAAGGACACGGTTTTTACCTTTTTGAACCCGTAGAACAACGGCTGGCTCAAGGTAAATTTAGAAGTGGTATATTTCGGCGTATCGCTAATGGAGTTCTGCCGGCTCTGGGATAATTCATATCTTATATCCGGCATCATATCACCCTGGGCTTGCTTTAGCTGTTGCTCAGCCTGGTAGCGTTTTTCCGCCTGGATCTTCAAGTCACTGTTTTTTTGCGCCGCCAAAGCCTGGCACTGCGCCAGGGTCAGCGCCGCCGGTTCAACTGCCTGGGCGCTAACCGCCGCTGACAAACCCAGGCTTATTACTACCGCCATAAAAAATATTTTAGCGTGTTTTTTCATATTCCGGTATTTCCCCTTTCAATTTTCTTATCAATATTTTAGACAATAACAAATTGCTAAAAGTTTCATTTATCCTACCAGAATTACCGGCTGCTGGCAAGGAATAAAAGGTCAGTAAAAAGCGGAAACAGCACCTTGCGTGCCAACTAAATTTATATTATGCTTGAATTAATTAAGCAAGTTAAATTATAGTAAAATAAAGGAGTGCCCATGGCTCTAATTGAACAGATGCCGGTAGTTTTTATTGGTCACGGTTCACCGGAGAACGCTTTTGAGAAAAATGAATTCAGCGACGGATGGAAGAACCTGGCCAAGGCGATCCCCAAACCCAAAGCGATCCTCTGCGTATCGGCGCACTGGACCACCTCTGCGCATTGGCGCCAGACTGGCACCGGCGTGACCGCCCGCGAAAATCCTCGCACTATACATGATTTTTTCGGTTTTCCCGACGACTATTATAAATTTCAGTACAAAGCCCCCGGCGACCGTAAATTTGCCGAGCAGATAAAGGAACTGGTCAAGACCGTGCCGGTAGAGTTGGATTATGAATGGGGTTTGGACCATGGGACCTGGTCGGTATTGGCCAACATGTACCCGGGAGCGATCATACCGGTGGTACAGCTGAGCCTGGATCAGAATCTCCCCCTGGAAAAACACGTGCAGATAGGCAAGGAACTGCAGGAGTTAAGACGGGACGGGGTTTTAATAATGGGCAGCGGCAATATTGTCCATAACCTGATGCTGCTAAGTACCGAACAATCATACCCCTGGGCAGCGGATTTCGACCTAAAGGTCAAAGAAGCGCTGGAAAGAAAAGATAATGCCCTGCTGATAAGCTACCGGCAGATAGAGACCGCCGATTTTGCTTTACCAACCAACGAACATTATCTCCCGCTTTTGTATGTGCTCGGTGCCGCCGGCAAGGAACTGCCGCAGTTCTTCAATGAAAAGATCGTCTACGGCTCTGTCGGTATGAGGTGCGTGGTATTCTGGGACAAGAAATTAAATCTCTAATACTTCTTTAATGTCTTTATTTATCCTTATTTGCACCCTCGCCTAACTGACTCGGATTCTTGTCATAATTCTGCCCATCCTGCAAAGGCTTACTCTCACTTTGTGTTTGTTTATCAAAAGCGCGGTGTTCACGGTTTTGCTTGTCTTCGATTTGTTTCTGGTCGACACCGGTGGGGACTGGTACAATTTGAGAGCTGGGTTGTTTATTTGAAATTCTATTGCTGTCTATTTGCTGCTCGTGCAGTATGCGCTGATAATCCCCATTCATTTGTTGCATATCGTTTACCGCGGGATTTGGCGCCCCTGGTATTATTAGAACTCTTTGGGTTGGGTTTGCAGCGATTGTGTTCCAAGTGGAAATCCCACTAAAAGCATTTCCTTGCGGCGAAGGTGCTCCTGTTACCTGGGTACCGGCCGTCGCTTGTGCCAGGGCAGGATAAATACCTATATTCGTCATCATCAGCAAAAGCCATAACAACGTTATCTTAATCTTCATAACTCCTCCTTTTGTCTGGATGGATTAGTTGAAACCTGATCATATTCTACCTTAATATTTTTCCTAAGTAAATTGGCCAACTCCCCTTTCTTCTGACAATTATCTACATTGGGGATAAAAAGGTTGACAAACATATAGCGTGTACGTTTGTACCAGGTAGATTGGCTGATCAGGAAATACGGGTTTCAGGAAGAATAGATACCGTTCGATAAAAAGGGGAATTTGGATATCGGCCGGGATCCCAAGGAATCGTGGGCCCTACGGCATCCGGAATATTTCCCGGTGAATGTAAACCAGGCCGGGAAGGAACAACTATTACGGGTCCCCGGATTCGGGTATGTGACGGTGGAGCGGATCATGGAGAACCGCCAACATGGCGGAACGATCAATTCTATTCTGCAACTGGGCCGGCTGGGCCTGCGCTTGGAAAAAGCCTCCGGCTATATAGCATTTTAGGATCGCTTATGCCTGGGCAGCGTGATCGTAACGGTTGTACCCTCGCCTTCCTTGCTTTGTAGCTCTATCTTACCCTCGTGCAGATTAATGATCTGCAGGCAAACTGACAGGCCTAATCCGGTCCCCTTAGACTTGGTAGTGAAAAACGGGTCAAATACTTTATCCATATCATCTGGCTTGATCCCGGCTCCGTTATCCTTGATCACGATCTTGATCGCTCCTTCTTCCAGCGTGCCGGTAATTTCAATTTTTCCTGTAGACGGGGGAATCGCGTCGCAAGCATTATTGAGCACATTATTGAATATTTCCGCCATCTGCAGGGAATCGGCTTCTATCAGAATATCCTGCAATGGTTTAGTCCTATCAGCTACGCTTACCCGCTGTTCGCCGCGTGCCTTGATCTGGCCAATACTTTCCTGGATAATATTATAGATATTCACCTGTTCATAATGCGGCGATTTTAGCCGCGAGTAAAATAACAGGTTGTTGATTATTTGGTCGCTCTCCGTTACCTTTTTATTGATAGTTTCCAGATGTCGTTTCAGGTCGTCCGGGTTCTGCGCTTTCCGGTTTATATTAGCCGCTGCCATGCTTATGGCGGCTAAAGGATTGCGCAGCTCATGGGCCACTGTGGAAGCCAGCGTTCCGATATCGGAAAGGCGTTTGGCTTTTTCCATTTCCATCTGGGTAGTCACCAGTTCTTGAGTCCGTTCCTTTACTAATTTTTCCAGGCTCTCTTTATCGCGTTTCAGGACTTCGTCCGCCTTGCGGCGCTTCGTGATATCGCGGAAGAATACCGACATGCCTTCCGGTGACGGGAAAGCCCGCACTTCCAGCCAGATAGACAGCGGCGGATAGTATTCCTCAAAGTGGACGGGTACCTGGTCATTCATCGCCTGCTCGTAACGGGCCCTGAAGTTCTTATTATCCCCCAGCAGCAATTCCCGCGCATCCTGTCCCAGTAACTCTTCGCGGGTGCGGCCCAGCAGGTGTTCCGCCGTGCCATTTATATAGGTATAATTCCAATCGCGGTCCCAGGAAGCAAAGCCATCGGAGATGCTTTCCAGCACGGCGCTTACACGCTGGTTGGTTTCCCTGACTTCTTTTTCCGCCGACTTGCGTTCAATGGCATAGTTTATGCTTTTCTCTAATAGTTCGCCGCGCGCATTTCCTTTTACCAGGTAGTCCTGGGCGCCCTTCTTTAGCGATTCAATGCCCAGGTTTTTATCATCCAGTCCGGTCAAAACTATCAAGGCCAGGTCCGGCGCGTTCTTGCACATCTCTTTTACCGTAGCCAGGCCCTGGCTGTCAGGGAGCCCCAGGTCCAGCAGCGTCGCATCAAACTTAAATTCTTTGACCGCTTTCACCGCGCTGTCCAGGTCCCGGGCATGCAGAAACTCAAAAGAAGAGGACCCGATCTCCTTCAGATATTCAAGCACCAGGCGGAAATCAGCTTCATTGTCTTCCACGATCAGCACATTTAATTTTTTGTTTTCTCTGGTCATATTGGTGACAACCTTTATCTGGCGTTCGGCGGCAGTTTGACAATGGTCAACCAGAACTCCTTTATGGATTTGACCACCCTGGCGAACTGGTTCAGGTCCAGGGGTTTCGTGATATAGCAATTCGCGTGCAGATTGTAAGTTTTGAATATGTCCTCTTCCGCCTTGGAAATGGTCAGTATGACCACGGGGATGGTTTTCAGGTTCTCGTCGTTTTTAATTTCCTTAAGAACTTCCTTGCCGTCTTTCCGCGGCAGGTTCAGGTCCAAGAGTATAAGATCCGGCCTTACCGCTTTTTCATAATTACCCTGCCTGAGTAAAAACTCCATCGCTTCAACCCCGTCATTGACCACGCTCAGGTTCACGTGGAACTTTTCTTCTTTTAACGCCTCCTGGGTCAGGCGCACGTCCGCGGGACTGTCTTCCACTAACAGTATCTCGATCGGTCTAATGCCATTGTTATTCATTTTGTTTCCTCCCTATTTTCTTATTTTAGGAATGCTGAAATAAAAGGTCGCACCCTGCCGCAGCTGCGATTCCACCCAAATCCTGCCGCCTAGGTGGCTGACGATCTTTTTGCAAATGGACAGCCCGATACCGGTGCCTACATACTCTTCTTTCCGGTGCAAGCGCTGAAATATCTGGAAGATCCTGTCCGCATATTGCGGGTCAATGCCGATACCGTTATCCCTGACCGAAAAGACCCATTCTTTTTCTTTTTCGCTGGCGCTGACATGTATCTGCGGATCATCCGTAGACCGGAATTTCAGCGCATTGCTTACCAAATTGGAGAATAGTTGTGACAGGCTCACTTCGTGCGCCATGATCACGGGTAATTTATCGCTGGTCACCGTAGCCCGGTTTTCTTTTATCGTCATTGACAGGTCATGGATAACCTTACCTAAGGTCTGGTTACAGTCTATCTCCTGCATCGTTGTTTCTAACCGCCCGATCCGGGAATAAGCCAGCAAATCGGTGATCAAAGCCTGCATCCGGCCGGCAGCGGCCACAATGAACCCGATGAAATCTTTGGAGTCCTGGTCAAGTTTATCCTTATTGCGCTTTTCCAATAACTGGGAAAAACTGGACATCGCCCGCAAAGGTTCTTGCAAGTCATGGGAGGCAGCGTAGGCGAACTGCTCCAGGTTCTCGTTGGAGCGTTTTAAATCATCTTCGGCTTTCTGGCGCTCCGTGATCTCCGCGTTCAACTCGTCGCGCGAGGCGGTTATCTTTTTCAGGTTTTCCGTCATCTTGTCGAATGAGCGCGAAAGCTGTCCGATCTCATCCTGCAGTTCGGTCCCGACTTTATAGTCTAAATTACCTTCACCGAAAATGGCCACGCCATCGGTCAGTCTCTTGATAGGTTCAGAAATAGACCTGGCCAAAGCGTAAGACACTACCGCCCCCAGGGCGAAAACCATTATCAGGATCAGCCAGATCAGCTTCATTAAATTCCTGACTTCGGCAAAGGCTTCCGCGGTATCGATTTTACCCACCACGCCCCAGCCCAGTAGAGGAATATAGCTCCAGGCGGCGATGACTTTCTGTCCCCGGTAGTCAATAGTTGATCCGGACCCGGTTTCCCCCAAGGTCGCTTTTTGCATAGCCAAAGCTTTAGGGTCGCCAAACTTTACCGTTCTCTTTAAAGCGGCCTGGGGATCCTGTCTTAAGGGATTAAGGAAAACCGCTTCATCACCTATTTTCTTGCCGATTAAAGTCTCACCGGTCTGGCCCAAACCGGTAGATTCCTGGATGATCTTGTAAAGCCCGGACATGTCCACTTCAAAGGCTATAACTCCGCCGAATGACCCTTTAAGATCAACCGCCGGCGCGGTGATCAGCATTTCAAATTTATTGCCGTCAGCGGTATTTACATAAATATCCGAAAAATAGATCTTTTTCTTACCCTCGTTAAAGGCCGTTTGACCCAGAGCGCTGACAGGCAGTAAGAACTCGCGTTGGTAGTGAACGGGATTGGTCGTATATACTACTTCTCCCTGGGGTGAAAACAACATGATGTCGGCTAAACCTAGAACAGACTGCATCTGTTTTAACTGTTCATCAAGAGTACTCTTTGCCGCCAGGAATTCCGGATCCGCCGCCTGACGGGCCAACCGGCTTAATACCGGCAGATTTCGCCTGATATTATAAAAAGCTTCGGCAATTTCCACATTAGCTTTCAAAATGGAAAAGTATGAATCTATTTTGTCTGCCTTATAAGCCACAATATCCTGCAGCTGCGCAAGGCGGTAGTTCTCCAGGGAAGTTTTATAATGACCGAAAGTAAGCAAGCTAACGAAAAGGGCCGGGAGCAGGGAGATGATCAGGAATATAATGACCAATTTAATTTTTATAGGCATAGGAAGCCTGCCCCTATTACTGCAAATAAGATCCCGGTGTGAATAGCCATGGCCGTGCTTAAGCCGGCGATATAAAAATACAGCAGAGGTAAATTGCCCAGATAACCGGCCAGGGCCGATAAGCCTGACAGGCCGACGACCAGCCCGATGCCTTTCAGGCCCATTTTAAGACGGGGCGGATTGAACATCGTCAGAAGGCCGGCGCCAGCTATGAGCAGGAAATTTATCACGGTAACCAGTGAAGGACGGCCAGGGATCACGCTTTTTACCGCTCCGGATGCCTCTTTAACAAAAAGGTCTTCCACACCCGTGCGCACCTCAAAAACATAAGAAAAGAATATGGTTCCCATGACCAAAATGATAGCCAGAGTGGAAAAGGCCAGGCCCACCTGCGCTATTTCCTGTTTTCCTTCCCCGGCCAGTGCCAAAAGGAATAGCGTCAAGCCGCTGAAAACAAAAGCCATGGCGGTGGTAAATTTCATCGTTGCCCAATGCGGAGAAAAGCTTTTCAGTAACTGTATATCAAAGACCCAACCCAGGATAACCGCGATCCCGGCAGAGATCACTATGAACGAAATAATTTTGGTCATTTTCATCCTGAAATTCATAATATCATACTCCCGGAATAAAGGCTCTGACTAATTTCTACTATTTATTGACTTTATATTCTCTTTGGCACTCCTGCATCAGCGCCTGGATTTTCTGGAAATCTTCTTTTATGGCGGCTTTATATTTCGGGCTATAAAGCGACGCCGCGGGGTGATAGATGGGCATAATTATCACCTGCCGGCCAAGCCAAACGCGCTCGTACAATTTGCCGCGGGCCGCGGATATATTCTGGAAATCAGCCCCGGTCCGCGACAAGATATAATTAGTCGCGTGTTGCCCCATCGGTATGATTATTTTAGGTTTAATTATCTTAATTTGGCTGTCCAGGTAGGGTGTGCAGGCCTGTATCTCATCCGGTTTGGGAGCGCGATTCTTAGGCGGTCGGTGCTTGACAATGTTGGCGATGAACACATCGGTCCGGGCCAAACCGATGCCGTTTAACATGCTGTCCAGGAATTTCCCGGCGCTGCCCACGAAAGGCCGGCCGCTCAGATCCTCGTTCTTGCCCGGGGCCTCGCCGATGAACAGGATATCCGCTGACGGGTCACCTTCCCCCGGCACTCCCTGGCAAGCTGCCTCATGCAGCCGGCATTTACGGCAATATTTGATCTCCGCCGCTATATCGTTCAATAACAATTGTTGGTTCTTCATTTCCCTGAACCGCGTCTAAGCCACGCATTTTTGATTTTAGCGATGAAATCTTTTATTAGCTTCACACCCTCGGGTCCCGCCAAAACCACGCCTAAACCAGCCATAGCCCAGCTTATAGCATAGATTACCATCCCGGCTGTGATCCAAAATTTCTTTTCCCCGGTTTTTAGCGCCAGAGCCGCGCATATCGCCATCCCACCCCAGCCGAAAACCTGGTTAGTGGTCAGTAAGACGATCCCGATCCAGAATTTTAACGTTTTTTTGTCCATTTAGTTTAAATTATCCCCTGGGATGATATTTTTTATGGATATTCTTCAAACCCTCTTTCGCTACGCTGGTATAGATTTGCGTAGTAGCGATGCTGGAGTGGCCGAGCATTTCCTGGATCGAGCGCAGGTCGGCGCCGCGCTCCAGCAGATGTGTGGCAAAGGAATGGCGCAACAGGTGCGGCGTAAGTTTGGCCACGCCTATCTGGCGGCCGTATTTCTTGATCAGTTTCCATAAGCCGGTCCGCGAAAACTTCTTGCCCTGCTGGGAAATAAATAACCCGGCGGAGTTACGGGAATCTTTCAGCAGCTTGAGCCGGGAGCTGTTTTTATATAATTTAAGGAATTCCAGGGCAATCTTGCCCACGGGCACAATTCTTTCTTTGCCGCCCTTGCCCAGGCAGCGGACATATCCCACCGTGGTGTCAATATTGTCTACATTGAGATTTATTATCTCGGAGATGCGCAAGCCGCTGGCGTACATCAGCTCCAGGATAGCTTTGTCCCGCAAACCGTGATCGGTAGAGATATCCGGAGCGTTCATCAGCTTTTCCACTTCCTCGCGACTCAGGGTTTTAGGCAGGTGGTGCCCCAGTTTCGGCGCGTCCAGGTTTTCGGTGGGATCGTGCGCGCAAAGATTTTCCTGCACCAGGAACCGGTGATAGTTACGGAGCGTCACCAGGATGCGGGCCAGGCTGGCGGCATTCAGGTCCTGCTGGCGACGGCTCACCAGGTAATCAAAGACCATTTTATCGGTTATGGCGGCGGGAGAAGAGACCTGCCGGCCTTTGAGAAATTGGTCGTAGTAGCGCAGGTCGCGCCCGTAGGCCTCGAGCGTATTGGCGCTTAAGCCCTTCTCTACCACCAGGTATTGGAGATATCTTGCTATCAGCTCTTCCATATTTTCTTTTCCCGGCCGATCGTCGACGCCGGTCCATGTCCCGGATAGATGATGAAAGCCTCGGGCAGGGTAAATAATTTTTCCCTGATGCTCCGCCAGAGCGCCATCTCATTACCTCCGGTAAGATCCGTCCGGCCAACGGCCCTGGCAAATAAAGTGTCACCAGTAAACACGTAATCCGGACCGACTAAAGAAATACCCCCGGGAGTGTGTCCGGGGGTATGTAATACTTTGAATTGTATCTTCCCCAGGAGGATGATCTCACCGTCATGCAAAAACCCTTCCGGGGTAAATTCCACTAATTCCAGGTCCGCCTGGTGAAGCAGCAGGCGGGCTTTAGTTTCACGCCGCAGGGCTTCGCTGGCGCCGGTGTGGTCATAATGCCCGTGGGTATGGATAATGAACAGCACGGAGAGTTTCAGGGCTTTGATCCGGTCGAGGATCCGGGTCTCTTCCTCCCCTGGGTCGATTATGGCCGCCAAACGGGAATCCTCTTCATAGACGATATAGCAGTTGGTTTCCAGCGAGCCGACCGGCATTACTTCAATTTTAATATTGGGGCCCGGCATTGGTTTATATCCTCCCGGCAACCTTGGTTTTTATTCTTCCTTCTGGGGTTTCGCGTCCGGGGTAAAATGAGCCCGAATCTTTTTTTCTATCTCGGCAAAATCTTCAGGGTGCTCTTTCAGATACGCCTTGGCATTGTCCCGGCCCTGGCCCAGACGCTTATCGCCGTAAACGAACCAGGTGCCGCTCTTATCGATGATCTTTTCTTCCACCGCGGCGTCCAGCAGGTCACCGGTCTTGGAAATGCCTTCGTTATAGAACATTTCGAATTCCGCCTGCCGGAAAGGAGGCGCTACTTTATTCTTGACCACTTTTATCCTGACCCGGGCGCCAATGGCTTCATCGCCGACCTTGATATTCTCGATACGCCGGATATCCAGGCGCAATGACGCGTAGAATTTCAGCGCGCGGCCGCCGGGGGTAACTTCCGGATTGCCGAACATCACGCCGATCTTTTCGCGCAGCTGGTTCGTAAATATCACGCAGGATTTGGTATGGCTGATGGCGCTGGTCAATTTCCGCAAGGCCTGGCTCATCAGCCGGGCCTGGACGCCCATGTGGGAATCGCCCATATCGCCTTCCAGCTCCGCCCGGGTCACCAGGGCGGCGACGGAGTCCACCACTACCAGTTCGCAAGCGCCGCTGCGCACCAGGGTCTCAGCGATCTCCAGAGCTTCCTCACCGGTATTCGGTTGTGAGACCAGCAAGTTTTCAGTGTTAACGCCGATCCTTTTGGCGTAAGCCGGATCCAAAGCGTGCTCGACATCGATAAAAGCGGCGGTACTGCCCTTCTTCTGGGCTTCGGCGATAATATGCAGGCAGATAGTGGTCTTACCGCTGGATTCGGGGCCGAATATCTCGACCACCCGGCCGCGCGGCACGCCACCGACGCCAATGGCTAAGTCCAGCATCAGTGACCCGGTAGGAATAACCTCTACGGGCACATGCGCGTCCTTGCCTAATTTCATTATTGAACCTTTGCCAAATTGTTTCTCGATCTGGGCTATGGCCAGGTCAAGAGCTTTTTCCTTTTCTGTTTCTTTCGCCATAAAACTTTCTCCTCCTTTTGAAGTATGAATATCCGTTTTAACTTACGATCCTGACAACTATTTGCAGAATTATATTGGTCAGCAAACCGGCGCCGATATCATCCGCCACTACTCCCAGCCCGCCGGTCAGATACTGCAGCTTCCTGATACCCAGCGGTTTGAAAATATCCAGCAGGCGGAACAGGATAAAACCTAAACACAGATAGAGAGCCGTGTGCGGCAGCAGGAAAACCGCTACCAGAAATCCCAGAGCTTCATCGATGACAATGCGCTGGTCGTCCTTTTTATTGAAGGCCAGTTCGGCCTGGCCTGCGCTCCAAATCGCTATAACCAGTAAGGCAGCCAGGGACAACCCGTAAATAAATTCACTCCGGTACGCCAGAAAATACAGTCCGACGCCAAACAGGGAACCAAAGGTACCTGGCGCCAGCGGCAGGTATCCCAGGTAAAAACAGCTAGCGAGTAATATCGCGATCTTATTCTTCACTTATCAGTTTCCAGTTCTTGTAAATAAAACTCGCGCCCGATATGGCGGTTAACAGCGTGGTCAGGGCCAGCAGCCAGTAACAGATGGCCCGGGTCAGCTTGAACCAGCCGATCCCTGGCATGGCTAAATTTATATAGCCTTGATTGTACATGGCGTTGAGCACCAGGATGATCAAAATAATGGAAATGCTGACCATCTGTGAAGTGGTTTTATATTTTCCGGTTTTGCTGGCCGCCAGGACCTTCCCCTTGCTGGCCGCAACACTCCGTAACCCGGTAATGATGAATTCCCGGGTGATGATAATGATCACCATCCAGGCCGGGATATTCAGCTCCCGTAATTCCACGAAAGATATCAGGGCCGCCGACACCAGCAGCTTATCGGCTAACGGGTCCATGAATTTGCCGAAATTGGTTATATAGTTATGTCGCCGCGCCAGCCAGCCGTCACACAGGTCGGTCAGCGAGGCTCCGACGAAAATGAACAGCGCGATAAACCTGGTCGAGGTCCGGTCAATAAATATGAACAGCATGAACACCGGGACCAGCAATATGCGCAGTATGGTTAAACGGTTAGCAAGGTTCAAGGTCTCCTCCGATCAAGTCGTAAGGTAAGACTTCGGTTATTTTAACCGGAATGAATTCTCCTGGACGCAGAGCGCGCCTGGACCGTACCGTGACCAGATTATCGATATCCGGTGCGTCCCCCTGGCTGCGGCCGCCAAACAGTCCCGGACCGGCCTTTTTTTCGATCAATATCTCCCGCGTCTGTCCGATCAATTCCCGGTTCCGGGCCAAGGCTAATTCCTGCTGCAGCGACATTAGTTCCTTAAAGCGGGCCTGCTTGACATTTTCCGGTACCTGACCGGTAAAAGCGGCGGCCGGTGTATTTGGTTCACGGGAATAAGTAAAAACTCCTAAACGGTCGAAACGGGTATTCCTGATAAATTCACGGAGCTCCCTGAACTGCCGCTCCGTCTCTCCGGGAAATCCGACTATAAAAGTGGTGCGTAGCGTCACTTCCGGTATTTCCCGCCGTATCAGGGAAATGATCTTCTCGATCTGGGCGCGTCCGGTTTTACGGTTCATCCGCCTTAAAATATCTTCATTAATATGCTGCAGCGGCAGATCAATATATTTGCAGATCTTCTCTTCGGCGGCGATCAATTTTATAACTTCACGGTCGAGGTGGGCGGGATGAGCGTACAATAATCGCAACCACTTAAGCCCTCTTATTTTAACCAGGTCACGCAATAGCGGGGCCAAATGACGATGACCATACCGGTCCGTTCCATATTGGGTGATATCCTGGCCGATCAGGTTTATTTCCCTGACCCCGCTTTTTGCCAGGGCGCGGCCTTCCGCTATTATATCCGCCTGTCGCCGGCTGCGCAACCGGCCCCGGATACCGGGGATCAGGCAGTACGAGCAGCAGTTATCGCAACCGTCGCAAATTTTCAGGTAAGCTGAGTAAGCGGGTGTCAAACGCAACCGCGGAGAGTTATGATCAGGCAAATTATCAGGAGTTTTCCGGTAATAGATTACCGGCCGGTCTTTTTCCAGCCGGGGAGACTTAAGCGCGGCCAGTAACGGTTCCAGCTCGCCGATCCCGATAAAGGCGTCCACTTCGGGCAGAGCCGCCGCCAGCGCCGACCCATGCTCCTGGACCAGGCAACCGGTGACTATCACGCGGCGGAGTTGGCCTTTTCGTTTCAGTGCGGCGATCTGCAGAATATGTTCAATAGATTCTTCTTTGGCGCTTTTAATAAAAGAACAGGTGTTAATGATAACGGCTTCGGCTTGTCCTAAATCCCGGGTCAGGGTAAGACCGTGTCTGCGCAGGAAACCCAGCAGGCATTCGGCGTCGACCAGATTTTTGGCGCATCCTAAACTAAGCAAACCAACTTTCACTCCGCGACCTTCGCTTTCTAACGATAATGCAGGACTAATACTAAAATTATTAATAACAGGCCGGTCAGGGCCAGCAGCCAGTAGCGTCTGGAGGATGCCGGCGCGGCTAAGGTTTTATCTTTAGTGATGATATTACCTGAAGCCGGTTGGCCATGCTGCAGTTCATAAGCCTGTAAAAGCTGGGCGGTATCCAGATTCAGGTATTGCCCGTAGCTTCTCAGGAAACCTTTCAAATATACTTCCGCCGGGAAGATCCGGAAATTCTCTTCCTCCAGCGCCTGCAGGTATTTAACCGAAATATTGGTATCCTGGGAGATCTTCTTAAGCGATATTTTTTTTTGCTTCCTGGCTTCCGCCAGGGTAATGCCGATGAATAGCTCCATTATGGTTATTAATTTCCTTTGGGGTTATTTAAACTTGAATAGTTCGTCGGATACGCCGGTATTGACCTTGATATTCTGCAGGTTGGTGGTGATGACCTGGTTATCATCCTCCCACAAGGTTTTCACCGGCAGCCAGTTTTTGGTATTGATCACGATGCTCATGGTGAAATTATAGGTTTTTTCCTTGGGTGCCAGTTTCAGGACTACCGTATTCGCCCCCTGGACGGCAGACTTGACTTCATAATTCTTTTCCAGGTCCGTAGTGGTCCAGACGCCGTAATCGGCCTTCCACTGTTTACCTACCAGGTTGGATATCTTCTGGTGCATGGTCTCCTGCCACTGCCCTTTTTCTTTGGCATACATGATCATATTGTCCTTGTTAGCCAGCACCAGTTGCTCGTTGGGAGCCTTATATTCCACGTACAGCAGGTCAGGTTTCTTGTAAATAACTTTGGCCAGAACCGTCTGTCTTTCTTTTAATTCCTTGAACCTGATCTCCTGGCGCAGGTCGAACTGCAGGTCCTGCAAGGTGGCTTCCTGCGCCTGCATTTTGGCCAGGATCTCCTGGGTGGTGAGTGCGGCTGCCATAATATTGCCGGCGGCAAAAATAATGATTAAAAAACTGGAAATAAATATTTTAAAGTGGCGGCGCATTTTCGCTTTTCTCCATATCCTGCAAATATTTATCATCGATCAACACTTCCCGCGGCTTGGTCCCGTCCGCCGGGCCAACTATCCCTTCCTGCTCCATCTGGTCAATGATCCGTCCGGCGTGATTATATCCTATGCCCAGCCGTCTCTGTAAAAGCGAGATGGACGCTTGCCGGGTGTTGACTATCAACTTGACCGCTTCCACGAAACGGTCGTCTTTCTCCAGTCGTTTATTCTCCAGGTCCACGTTCTGCGCGGATTGTAATATTTCCTCTTTGTATTCGGGTTTAGCTTGTTTGCCAAGAAATTCCACTATCCGGTTCACTTCGCCGTCACTGACGTAGGCTCCCTGCAAACGGGTCGGCTTGGGCGCTCCCGGCGGCAGGAACAGCATGTCGCCGCGCCCTACCAGGTCCTCCGCGCCGCCGCTGTCCAGGATAATACGGGAATCGATCTTGCTTAATACCTGGAAAGCAATCCGGGCCGGGAAATTGGCCTTGATCACTCCGGTGATCACGTCCACCGACGGCCGCTGGGTGGCCAGGATCAAATGTATGCCGACCGCCCTGGCCATCTGGGCCAGGCGGGCGATGGCGTCCTCAACCTCAACGTTGGTTTGCAGGATCATCAAGTCTGCTAACTCATCTATGACCACGATTATATAAGGCATTTTTTCCGCGTTGGGCATTTTGTTATGGGCGTCGATGTTGCGGGCCCGCGAGCCGGCCAGTATCTTGTAACGGCGCTCCATCTCCACTACCATGCCCCTTAACGCGCCGGCCGCTTGTTTGACATTGGTAATGACCGGAGCCAATAAATGAGGTATGCCGTTATAAACCGGCAGCTCGATCATCTTGGGATCGATCATCAGGAACCGGGCTTCGTCAGGAGTAGCTTTATAAAGAATACTGGTTATCAAAGTGTTAATGCAGACGCTCTTGCCGGAACCAGTGGCGCCGGCGATCAGTAGGTGCGGCATCTCCTGCATATTGGCCACCATAGTCTGACCGCTGACGGTTTTGCCCAACGCCATCAACAGTTTACCTTCCGCTTTTTGGAATTCGTCGGTTTCGAAGATCTCGCGCAGGCTGACCATCTCCGATTTAGTATTGGGCACTTCTATACCCACCGCGCCTTTGCCCGGTATGGGCGCCAGGATGCGCACGGTAGAAGCATGCAGGGCCAGGGCGATGTCATTTTCCAGGGCGGTGATCCGGTTGACCTTAACCCCGCTGGACGGCTGCAGATCGTACCGGGTGATGACCGGCCCCGGGTGCACTTCCACTACCTGCGCCTCGATACCGAAATTAGCCAGGGTTTGCTGCAGCAGGGAAGCGTTGGCCTGCAGTTCCTGTTCGCTCATTTGCGATTTCCCTTTAACTCTTTCATCCAGCATGGATATAGCCGGCAATTCGAAGCCGTTCAACGGCCGGTTTTTCCCGGCCGGGGTAGCCTTGGTCTCAGCTTTGATTTCCCGCGCGGGGTTATCGTGTTTATCATTATGGCGGGAACCGAAATTAATCAGGGGTTTCGCCGGTCTTTCGGTAACTTTTATCTCCGGCAGTTCCTTAGCCTTCTTTACCGGCTTCTTGATCATATCGGCGATAGTGCTTTTCTTCACTATCGGGCGGTTTTCCCGCATATCTTCGATCTTGCTCTTGATAGTATTAAGCAGTTCCGCCAGGGAAAATTCAGTAGTTAAGACAAAACTTATAATGCCGGTGGTGATCAGGATAATGCCCGCGCCGATGGTGCCAAAAGCTTTGCGCAGGAACAGACTTAAAAATGTCCCGATATACCCGCCCCACATGCCGGCTGGCAAATAGGTGTCATTCTTGAAGAGGCTGACCAGTGTGCAGCTGGACAGCAGCAGCAGGATCACGCCGGTGATCTGCAGGTACATCTTTTCCTGGTCCTCCTGCTCGATCCTCTCAAAGCCCCAGATAACCATGATCACCGGTATAAAATAGGCCCCGAACAGGCCGAAAATATCCTTCAGGTACTTGGCCACCAGTCGCCCGAAAAGGCCGATAAAATTGCCGCCGCCGGGACTTGGCACCAGGGACAGGATGATCAGCAGCGAGGTGGCGAACAGGATCAGCCCGTAGACCTCGTTTTTTCTTTTGTCTTTCTTCCAGTAACTGAACAATTTCATCTATATCCCCTTCTTGCTAAGAAAATAAAATAATATTAACATGCCGCCAAACAAGAAACGATACCAGACAAAAATGCGCAAATCGGATCTTTTCAGGTAGTTCAAGAGAAATCTGATGCTTACCAAACCGACCAGAGCGGCAGTAACTATACCCGCGATAAAAGGCTCCAGAGGAAAGTGAAATCCCTGGTGCATTATTTTGCGCAGGGGTAAGGCCGCCGATCCGAGGATGATGGGAGTGGATAGCAGGAAAGAAAAACGCGCCGCGCTGACCCGGTCGATGCCCAACATCCTGGCGCAGCTGATAGTCGCTCCCGACCTGGACACCCCGGGAATTATCGCCAGGGCCTGGCTGAAACCGATGGCTAAACTTTGACGGAAATTGATCTGGGCAAAAGATACGCTCTTATTACCGAAACGGTCAGCCGCGTACAAGATCGCGCCCATCACTATCAAGGCTATCCCGACCAGCAGGATATTGCGGAACTGGTTCTCCACCGCATGCTCCAGCAAATAACCCAAACCGGCTCCGGGCAACGTAGCTACCAGCAGATACCAGAACATCTTACCTTCCAGATTCTTGGCGCCCGTCAGGCCGCTGCGTACCAGCAGCACCCAATCCCGCCAGAAGTACACCAGGACAGCGATCAGGGTGCCCCAATGGAGGGCAATATCAAAAACCAGTCCCGGGTCTTCCCAGCCCAGGATCTGCGGCAGGGCCACCAGGTGTCCCGAACTGGAAACCGGCAGGAATTCTCCTGCGCCTTGCACTATGCCTAAAATTATCGCCTGAAAAATGGTCATAAAGTAGTAAATATCTTATCATAAACGCCAAAAAAAAACAACCATAATAAATTATGGCTGTTTCTTAATATAATACTAAATTATTAGAACTTAAAATTCGTCGGTCAGGTCGGAATCCGAAGTAGTATCGTATTTTTCCAGGATCGCCTTATTTATATCTTCCTTGATCTCAGTGTTTTTGATGTAAACGGTGTCGCTGTATTTACCGTCGCTTCTCTTTCTGCCGGGCATGCCGATAAAGAGGCCCTTCTCGCCGTTCAACACGCGGATATCACGCATCACGATACTGTCATTGATAGTGATGGTGGCCCAGGCTTTCAGGTTGCCTTCTTTTTTCACTTTCTTTATCTTTACACCCGTGATCACGAAAGATTTTTCCTCTGCCATTTCAACCCCCAACTATGATTGAATCTACTTCAAGGAAACTTTTACATCTTTCTTGGCGTCTTTGACACTGACTTTATCTTCGCGGGCCAGCCAGCCGATCCCCATGCAAACCAGGCTGTTGGAGCTCTTTAAACTGGTCTTGAGCTTAAGCACCGAGGTTTCGCCGTTCTTTTCCAGATACTGGTAAATTTTACCAGCGATATCGCCGATTTTCTCTATCATACTAATCACCTCCTGTTTATTTCTTCTATCAAGCATTCCCTATATTTGTCAAGAAAAAAATAATTTTGTTACGCCGGTATCACCAGGAAAAGCGTTTCTCCGGCATCCACCCTCTTACCGTTCTCCGGAACGATCTTCACCAGTTTGCCGCTGACTTCCGACTGGATCTCGTTCATCATTTTCATAGCCTCGATAATACAGAGGGTCTGGCCTTTCTTGACCTCTTCTTCCTCGGTCACAAAAGAGTCAGCGCCGGGCGCGGGCGAGCGATAGAACACGCCTCCCAAAGGCGCCGTTATTTTGACGGCCCCGTCGATAATTTTCTCGCCGTTTTCCTTGGTCCGAGACGCCGGTTCCAGGTCTACGACCAGAGGCGCGGCGGAGGTATGGGCCCGGGTTTCCTTACGGCGCAGTTTAAGCTTGTAATCCTTATCCTGCACGTCCAGTTCCACCAGGTCTTCCTTAACCATGAACTTAAAGATCTTTTTTATTTCCTTCAAATCCTCTTCGGTCACGTTTAAGACGCTCCTTTATCTTTTCTCCCGCAACACGGCCTTGCGGCTGAGATTGATACGGCCCTGAGAATCGATTTCCACTACTTTCACTTCGATCTCATCGCCTTCCTTGACTACGTCTTCAACTTTTTCAGTCCGGCCTTCGGCTAACTGCGATATATGCACCAGGCCTTCCTTGCCGGGTATGATCTCCACGAACGCGCCAAAATTCATCAGGCGGGTGACCTTGCCTTTATAGTTGCGCCCGATCTCCGCGTCCGCCGTCAGGTAGCCGATCATTTCCAAAGCCGCGTCGACTGACGCCTGGTTGGGACCGGAAACAAAAACCTTGCCGTCATCTTCAATATCTATCTCGGCTTTCGTGTCCTCGATGATCTTCTTTATCACCTTGCCGCCAGGGCCGATAACGTTCTTGATCTTGTCGGTATCGATCTGGATAATGGCGATCTTAGGTGCGAAGCTGGAGATATTCGGGCGGCTTTCCGGCAGGACTTCGGCCATTTTGCCCAATATGAACAAACGGCCGGCCTTGGCCTTGGTCAACGCCTCTACCAGTATGTCGTGACTTAAACCTTCGGTTTTAATATCTAACTGGATCGCGGTTATCCCGTCCACAGTTCCGGCTACTTTGAAATCCATGTCGCCGTAATGGTCCTCGTGCCCGCTGATATCCGTAAAAGTGGCGAACTTGCCATTTTCCAGCACCAGCCCGATGGAAATACCGGCAACTGGATGAGCTAAGGGTACGCCCGCGTCCATCAGGGAGAGACAGCCGCCGCAAACACTGGCCATCGAGGACGAACCGTTGGATTCAAGAATATCGGAAACGATCCTGATCGTATAGGGGAATTTTTCTTCTCCGGGCAGTACGGGCGAGAGCGATCTTTCCGCTAAAGCGCCGTGCCCTATCTCGCGGCGTCCGGGTCCGCGGTTCGGTTTTACTTCACCGGTGGCAAAAGAAGGGAAATTATAGTGCAGCATGAATTTCTTCTTGTACTCGCCTTCCAGTTCATCCATGATCTGGCGGTCATCCATGGTGCCCAGGGTGGTGGTTACCAATGCTTGTGTTTGCCCGCGGGTGAAGAGCGCTGAGCCGTGAGTGCGCGGCAGAATACCGACCTGGCCGCTGATCGGCCGGATGTCGTCAAAACCCCGTCCGTCCAGGCGTTTATGCTCTTCCAGTATCAGGCGCCTGATCTCTTTCTCCAGCATCTTGTCAAATACCTGCTTGATCACACCGGCCTGTTCCGGATATTTTTCCAGGAAATTCGCCTGAGTTTCAGCAATTCTCTTATCCTGGACCTCTTCCCGGGCTTTTTTCTCGGTGACCTGGACGATCTCCTTGATAAACCCAGCCGCGAATTTTTCTACTTCTGCGGTTAATGCGGGATCAATGACGGCAATGGGATATTCTTTCTTTTTAACACCCGCCTGCGCGATCAATTCCGCTTCTATCTTAATTATATCTTTAATGGTTTTATGACCTAAAAGTATTGCTTCCAGTATCTCTTCTTCGCTAACCTGGTTGGCGCCGCCTTCGATCATGGTTACGGCGTCCTTGGTACCCGCCACGACCACGTCAAAGGGACTGTTCTTCAGCTCGTCCATGGTCGGATTAACTACCAATTGCCCTTCTACTTTGCCGACCCTTACCGCTGCGACCAGGTGCGAAAAAGGAACGCCGGTCAAACCCAGCGCCAGCGAACTGGCGCAAATGGCGACCACATCCGGATCGTTTTGCGTATCGGTCGACAACAGGGTCACGTTGATCTGGATCTCATTACGGAATCCTTCGGGGAACAGCGGCCGGATCGGCCGGTCGATCAAACGCGAGGTCAGTATCTCTTTCTCTCTCGGTCTGCCCTCCCGTTTAAAAAATCCCCCGGGTATCTTTCCCGCCGCAGCGGTCCGCTCGCGGTAATCTACCGTTAAAGGGAAGAAGTCCTGGTTTTCTTTGGGTTGGGCGGCTACGCCCACCGCCGCCAACACTACCGTTTCAGCGAAGGAAGCTACTACCGAACCCTGAGCCTGCTTGGCCCACTCACCCGTTTCAAATTTCAGTGTTTTGCCGTTCAATTCCATACTTACTGTTTTCTTATTCATCTCTGTTTAAAATCCTTTCCGACTATGTTACTATTTACGCAGATCCAGTTTATCCAGGATCGCGCGATACTTAGCCAAATCGTACTTCTTGAGGTAATTCAGTAAACGCCTTCTCTGTCCTACCAGTTTCAGCAGTCCCTGCCGGGAATGATGGTCTTTCTTATGCGCCTTGAAATGCCCGGTCAGCTGGTTGATCCTTTCCGTGATCAGGGCGATCTGCACTTCGGCCGAGCCCGTGTCTTTCTCGTTTTTCTTGAAATTCGAGATTACCGCTTGCTTGCGTTCCTTGGTTAAAACCATTTTCTTTGCTCCTCTCTGAAGTTACTTAGTATACTCACGGATACAATTTTAAAGTTTAGCATAAATCGCGTTAAAATACAAGTATAATTATGCGCGGCGCAGGATTTGCCGGGCCCGGTCCGCATCCCGGGCGATCTGGGCCGCCAGCTGCTTTTTATCGGCGAAAAACCTCTCGGCGCGTATTCTTCTGACCATTTCTATTACCAGGGCCTGCTTATAGATCATTTTATGGAAACCGAAGATAAAAGCTTCTACCAGCCGCTCTTTACGGGTCTCCCGGATCGAAGGCCGCAACCCGATATTTACCACCGCCCGGTACCTTCGTCCGGCGACGGTAACCATGGCGGCAAACACGCCAGACGGCAGCAACATTCTCCGGTCCAGACGCAGGTTGGCGGTCGGGAAACCGATACTGGTACCAAAATGTCTCCCTTTGCTCACGGTCCCGGCTACGCTGAACCTCCGGCCCAGCAGTTTGTTGGCGGCGGCGATCTGGCCCTGCTGTAATAACTCCCGGATCCAAGTGCTGGACACTTTCCTACCCCGCACCTGCCGGTTCGGCACGATCAGTACCTGGAACCCGAATTTCCGTCCTAGCGCCTTCAATTGCTCCACTCCGCCGGCCTGCCCCGCGCCAAAACGGTAATTCTCCCCGACTACCAGCAACTTAACGCCTAAACCCTTTACCAGGACATTGCGGACAAAATCTCCGGGCGCCTGGCGGGCCAGTTGACGGTTGAATTTCATGACCAGGATAGCGTCCACTCCCAGGGCTCCGATCAAGCGCACTTTTTCCGCCAGGGAGGTCAGCAAAACGTCATAAACATTTTTTTTCAATATTTCCCGGGGAATATGGTCAAAGGTCAGGACCAGGCAGCTACCGGACAGCTGGGCGGCCCGTTTCACTGCGGTCCGGATCAATTCCCGGTGGCCGATATGAACACCATCAAAGGTGCCCAGGACCACTACCGGCAGTTTAAACTTTTTCATTTGTTTCAAGCTATAATAGGCGTTCATTTATTTAATATGGTTTTAATTTCCGCTAGAACTTTTTTCCGCACTGCGGCGCCGCTGCCCCGCAGGAAAAAGCCCGCCGCCCGCTGGTGTCCGCCGCCGCCGAATTTTACCGCGACCTGGTTGACGTTAGTATCATCCTTGGAGCGGAGGCTGATCTTGAATCCGTCATCCTGTTCCCGGAAGAGCACCGCCACCCTGACCCCTTTGATCGAGCGGGCGAAATTAATAGTGCCTTCGCAGTGTTCCAGGGTCGCCCCGGTTTCCCGCAAAATTTTCCTGGTGACCGTTAATGCGGCGACTTTACCACCCAGCTTTAACTCCACCCCTGACAGGACCTCACCCAACAGCTTGATCTGCTCCAGGCAGTTCTGTTCATAGATCTGCTTGCATATAGCGGTCGGTATAACCCCCGCTTCCACTAATAAAGCGGCTGTGCGTAAGGCGGCCGGGTTGGTATTGGCCTCCTGGAATTTATTGGTTTCGGTTACAATGCCGGCATAGATCGAAATGGCTTCAGCTTTGGTTACTTCGCCGAACTTGGCCATAATCAGGTTATATACCTGTTCGGCGCAGGAAGCGCTTTCACGGTCCAGGTAGTTCAGGTCGCCAAAGGGAACGGCGCTTAAATGATGATCGATGACTATCACTTTCCCGGCTTGCTTTTTCAAGTCAATTATATTGCCACTGCGTTCCTGGTCGCTGGCGTCCAGGATCAGAGCGACGTCAAAATAACCTTTTACCCGGGAGGTTTTAATGATGCGGCCGGCCTTGGGCAGGAACTTGTATATCTCCGGCACGCCATCGCGGTTAGCGATGACATATTTCTTTTTGCCCAGGCGCTCCAGGAACAGCGCCATGGCGGTTTCACAGGCGATGGAATCGCCGTCTGGATTAATATGGGAGGTCAGGAAAAACGACTGGCTACTCTGTATCGCCGCCAGTATTTCCTTGATCACTTTTTGCCGCATTTTTCTCTTCTTCCTTTTTTATCTTATCCAGTAGCTCGAACACCCGCACCGCTTTTTCCACCGAGGGGTCATATTCAAAACGCACCTCGGGCACGAACCGGAGCTGGATTCGCTGGCCGATCTCCTTGCGGAAGAACGGCGTCGATTCCTGCAATATCTTCAGGCTCTGTTTCTGTTTCTCCGGCGGGCCGAGCACACTGACGAATATCCGGGCAAGCTTCAAGTCCGGCGTCAGGGTCACGTCAGTCACCGTGATAAAACCCACTTCCATATTCTTGAAATCTTCAATGAGTATTTTGCCGGTCTCCCTCTTGATCAACTCGGCTACGCGTTCCACTCTTCTGTTCATAAAATTACCCCGAAATTAATTACGTCTGGTTGGCCTGTTCCAGGGTGCGAGCCACCCTATCCAGTTTGTAGGCCTCGATAATATCGCTAACTTTCAGGTCATTGAAATTTTCCAGGCCTATACCGCACTCGAAGCCAGTGGCCACTTCCTTAACATCATCTTTGAAACGGCGCAGGGAAGCCAGCTTGCCTTCGAATATCACTACGTTATCCCTGACCAGCCGCACATTAGCGGTGCGGGTGATCTGGCCGTCCAGAACATAACTGCCGCCAATAAAACCGCCTTTGGGCAGTTTGAACACCTGTCTGACTTCCGCCCGTCCCAGGCGTACCTCTTTGAACTCCGGTTCGAGCATGCCTTCCAGGGCTTTCTTGACGTCATCGATCACTTCATAGATAATGCGGTAGAGACGCATATCCACTTTCTCTTTCTCTACCAGCGCTTCAACAGCCGCCTGCGGCCGGACGTTAAACCCGATGATGATGGCGTTGGAAATACTGGCCAGGATCACATCGCTTTCCGTTATGCCACCGATACCGCTATGGATCACGTTGATCTTGATCTCTTTGTTGGATAATTTGTACAGGGATTCCTTCAGCGCCTCCGCCGAGCCTTGTACGTCCGCTTTGATGATCACTTTAAGTTCTTTTATCTTGCCGTCCTTGATCTGCTGGTATAATTCATCCAGGCTGATCTTGTGTTTGCCCAGGGTTAATTCTTCGATTCTCTTGATCTCCTGACGCATGCCAGATATATGGCGGCCTTCCCGTTCATCCGCGACTACCTGGAAATTGTCCCCGGCCTGCGGCAAGCCGCTTAAACCCAGGACCTCCACCGGCGTAGCCGGCCCCGCGGCCTCCACTTTTTGCAGTTTATCATCAAGCATGGCCCGCACTTTGCCGTACATCTGCCCCGCCACAAAAACTTCGCCGGGACGCAAGGTCCCTTTTTGCACCAGCAAGGTGGCCACCGGCCCGCGGCCGCGATCCAGCTTGGCTTCCACGACCACGCCTTTGGCCCTGGTCTTAGGATTGGCTTTCAGCTCCATCATTTCCGCTTCCAGCAGGATCATTTCCAGCAGTTTCTCCAGGCCGGTCTTATTCCTGGCGGAGACTTCGACGAAAATAGTCTTGCCGCCCCAGTCTTCACTGGCCAGGTCGTAACCGGCTAACTCCTGCTTGATCCTCTGCACGTTGGCGCCCGGCAGGTCCATCTTATTTACCGCCACCACAATTGGCACTCCGGCAGCTTTGGCATGATTGATAGCTTCCACGGTCTGAGGCATAACCCCGTCATCGGCCGCTACTACCAGCACCACTATATCCGTCGCCTGCGCGCCGCGCGCGCGCATCGCGGTGAAAGCCTCATGGCCTGGCGTATCGAGGAAAACTACTTCCCCTTTGGGCAGCCTGACCTTATAGGCGCCGATATGCTGGGTAATGCCTCCGGCTTCCCCACCGGCCACATTGGTTTCCCGAATAGCATCCAGGAGTGAGGTCTTGCCATGGTCCACATGACCCATGATGGTCACAACGGGCGGACGCGAAACCAGGTCGGCCGGGTTATCTTTTTCTTCTTCCTTGGCCAGGATCTCATCGCCATACAGAGGAACTATCTCCGCCTCAAAATTGTAATCTTCCGCGATCAGGGAAACGGTAGCGGGATCCAAGCGCTGGTTGATGGTGGCCAGGATCTTGATCTGCATCAGTTTCTTTATGAGTTCTCCCGGTTTTATCTTTAATTTTTCCGCTAATTCGCTTACGGTAACGATCTGGGATATTTTAATTTTTTCACGGGGTAGCGGCGTCGGTGCTGCTGCCTTGGGATGTTCCACCGCTGCGGTTACAGGCGGTTTTACCACTGGGGCTGGTTTAACTTCCGCTATGGGCTGGGGCTTAGGTTCTATTTTAGGCGCCGGTTTTGGTTCGACTTTGGCGGCGATCTTTGGTTCTTTAAAAACAACGGGCTCCGCTTTAGTCGCTTCTTTTTTGGCTCTGGGTTTGGCCGGCTTTTTTTCCACCGGGGTTATAGTTGCAGGCACTGTCTCCGCGATTGCGGGTTTAGCGGCTTTTTTGGGTTTCTTGGTCTCTTTGGGTTTAGCCACCGCCGCTTTAGCTTTCTTTTCCGGTTTGGCCGCGGTCTCGCTCTTTTTTACCGGCTTCGCCTTGGGTTTCTTTTTAATATCATCATCTTTTTTTTCTGCTTTTTTTACCATAACTGCCCCCTTAATGGGTACGTTCTATATTTTATTTATTTACCGGTTAATTCTTTGGCCGCGGCCTGGATCTTTTCCGCTTTCTTCTCGCCGATGCCCGGCACCTGCGTCAGTTCCTCGACCGAGGCTGCTGCTATTTTCTCCAGTGAATCGAACCCCTTGGCTATAAGCTCGGTTTGCAGTTTCTCTCCCACTGAAGGCAATTGCGTCAGGGAGGAACCTTCTGCCGGCGCGGTTTCTCCGGCCTCGGCTTCGGATGCGGCCGTCGCGGCGGCGTCAGCCGTAGCCTGCGCGATGCTCTGCTCGGCCAGGGCTTTCTTATCGGAGTGGCTCTTGATATCTATATGCCAGCCGGTAAGCTTGGCGGCCAGTCTTACATTTTGGCCGGCTTTGCCGATGGCCAAAGACAGCTGATCGTCGGGAACGATAACTTCCGCCTTTTTACCGGTGGAATCCAGGTTCACGCTTTCCACCTTGGCCGGTGAAAGCGCCTTGCCTATGAAGTTAGCCTGGTCGTTATCGAAAATTATAACGTCGATCCTTTCGCCCTTGAGCTCATCTATGATGGTGCGGATGCGGGAGCCTTTAACGCCCACGCAGGCGCCGACCGGGTCGACTTTATCGTTATTGCTGGCCACCGCGATCTTGGCCCGCTGGCCCGGTTCCCTGACCACATTCTTGATCTCCACTATTTTTTCATATACTTCCGGGACTTCCAGCTCGAACAGGCGCTTGACCAGGCTGGGATGGGTCCTTGACACTATTACCTGCGGTCCCTTGGTCGTCTTGGCGACTTTCAGGATCAGTACTTTTATTCTTTCACCGGCATGATAAGATTCGCCCTTGATCTGTTCCCGCTGCGGCAGGTGGGCTTCGATCTTGCCCAGGTCGATGATCACGCCCTTGGGGCTGACCCGCTGGACGGTGCCATTCACCAGCTCCATCTCCTTGGCTTTATATTCCTGGAAAAGATTCTCTCTTTCTGTTTCCAACAACCGCTGGATAATGACCTGCTTGGCGGTCTGCGCCGCAATCCGGCCAAAATCCCTGGTTTCCAGGCTGATCTTTACGTCGTCGCCTATCTTGGCCTTGGGTTTTATTTTCTGGGCGTCCGCCTGGGAGATCTCTATATCGCTGCGCCGCACTTCCTCAGACACTTTTTTGGTCTGGTAGGCTTCGATCAAGCCGGTTTCCCGGTTAATGGAAACTTCCAGGTTCTGGCTGGAATGCAAATGCTTGCGCAGGGCCGCCAACAAGGCGGCTTCCACCATTTTTATCAATTCATCGGTTTTGATATTTTTTTCTCTTTCAATTTGTTCCAGTGTATCCATTAATTCGCTTGTCATCCTTCTTCCTCCTGTTAAAATCTACTTCAAGTTTTCCGCTAATAATATGGTCAAACGGATAGAACTTAATTTCCTGGCTCTTAAATTCTAATTCCACTCCGGCGTCAGTAACCGTCTTTATCCAGCCCATGACCGCCAGCTGCTTATTGTCCTCGTTAACGATGAGTCTGGCTTTCTTACCCAGGCACCGGGCGTAATCTTCCCGGGTTACCAGAGGCCGTTCCAGCCCCGGCGATGATACTTCCAGGGTGTAATTATGCGCGCTGAAATTGCGCTCATCGAACAGCTTCTCTACAGCCCGGCTGGCTGCCGCGCAGTCCTCTACGCTGACGTTGCCGTTGTCATTATCGACTACGACACGAACGACGTGACCGGTAAAAGAGTACTGGTAGAGCTTCAAGCCCAGTCCGCCGATCGCGGAGGATATCATTTTTTCCAGCTCTTCAAATTCGGACATAACTCCTGCCTAAAAAGATAATTTATCGGAGTAAACAAAAAGAGTGGGATTTCCCCACTCTTAGTTGGTTAACTACTTTTATCACACCGGCAAATAAAATGCAAGCTTTTTTTAAGCTTTAACCATGGCCATGATCTTACTTAAGGTCTCCGGCAGATCGACTTTAATGGCATCGTTTTTTGACCGCAGCTTGATCTCGATCTTATTTTCCGCCATGTTCCTGGTGGAAATTATCACTTTGATCGGTATTCCCAGCAGATCAGCGTCCTTGAACTTAACGCCGGCTCTTTCATCTCGGTCATCCAGTAACACGGTCACACCCTGGGCCTGCAGATCCTGATGCAGCTTCTCCGCCGTTACCTTAACCTGTTCATTGGAAACATCCAACGGCAGCAGCATGACCTTAAAGGGAGCGATAGACAACGGCCAGATAATGCCGTTGGCGTCATGGCTTTGCTCGATACTCGCCGCTACGATACGTGAAACGCCGATACCGTAACAACCCATGATAAAGGGCTGGGCTTCGCCTTTTTCATCCAGGAAAGTGGCTTTCATGGCCGCGCTGTATTTAGTACCAAGGTTAAAAGTGTGCCCTACCTCTATCACCCGGGTATAGGTCATTTCCTTATTACACTTGGGACAGGAGAGCTTCTCGCGCCCCGCTTGCGAATTATCGTCCTCTTCTTTGGCTTTCTGGCAGTGGTCGCAGGCTTCGCAATAGTACAGTGCTTCTTCGCCGGTATCCGCCAGTACCATGAACTCATGTGAGAGTGATCCGCCGATATTGCCGGAATCGGCCTGCACCACCTTGAACTTGAACCCGCAGCGGGTAAAAATATTTTTATAGGCCTGCACCATTTTCTGGTAATTGATCTCCAGACCCTTCTCATCGCGGTCAAAACTGTAGCAGTCTTTCATGATGAATTCGCGGCCGCGCATGACCCCGAACCGGGGCCGGATCTCATCCCGGAATTTGGTCTGGAACTGGTAGAGGATAACCGGCAGCTGCCGGTAAGAACGTACTTCGCGCCTGACCAGGTCGGTGATCACTTCCTCATGGGTAGGACCCAGACCGAACTCCCGCTTATTGCGGTCGGTCACTTTCAGCATTTCGTCGCCATATAGGCCCCAGCGCCCGGTTTCTTCCCAGAGCTCGCGCGGATGCAGAGTCGGCAACAGCAATTCCTGAGCCCCGGCAGCGTTCATCTCTTCGCGTATAACCTGTTCCACATTCTTTAAAACCCGGTAGCCAAGGGGCAGGAAAGTATAAACACCGCTAGCCAGCTTGCGGATCATGCCCGCCCGCAGCATCAGCTGGTGGCTGGGGATCTGGGCCTCACTGGGGATTTCTTTCATGGTCGGTATAAAGGATTCGCTTATACGCATAACACCTCACAAAAAAATAATCCCGGACATTCAGTTCGGGACTTAGATCACATCACCGCTTCTCTGACTAAAAATTATCCCTTAAGACCCTGTCTTCCAGGGTGGAAATCCTGGCTTTATTATAGGCGCTGATATCGGTGAATTTCAGCCCCACGTTATACCGGTCACCGTACGGCACCTTGCGCACCCAAACCACCTGGCCGGTAGCTCGCAGCGGTTCATCTTTAGGCAAAAGTGCTACGAACAACTGCGTATTCAGGGGAATAAAGTCCGAGGTAGTGAAACTAAGCCCACCCTCGCTTACATCCCGGCTCAGCGCGTTGTTCAGTTTGGTCAGGTACCGGTATTGCAGTGCCAGACTAACGTTAAAGCGGGTGCCTGTTCTTTTTTCCGGCGGCTTGTCGATGTTCATGACCACTCCAGCTTGGCGATCTTGGCCCGGCTATAGGGATCTATATTAGTAAATTTCACTCCCACCTGGTAAGTTTCAATTTTTCTGTTCTTTAATTTCCGGGTCCAGACAACCTGCCCTTCGGCCTTCAAAGGGCTATCGTGCAAGGATATAAGCAGATTAAGCGGGGAAAGTTCCCGGATATAATCCCCGGTGGAAAAACTAATCCCGCCTTCACTGATATTCTGGGTTAAAGATCTCTTTATCTTGGTTAAATAATTATATTTAGTCAACGCGCTGTATTGTAAGGATACAACCGTATTAAAGCGTGGATATTGTCTCTTGTCCAAGTTTACCGTGGCCATAATTGCCTCTGTTTGGATTCAACAATACAATAACACCATTTTCGCGGGTTGTCAATAAGTTTTGCTCTTTCAGGCAGCCAGCCAGAGCACCAGGAAGAAGATCACCATCAGCGCGGCACCGTAAGGCACGCCGAAGCGGGCCCATTCTTTGCTGCCGATCTTAAGACGGCTGGCGGAAATAATATTGGGGATATTGCCAGGGATCAACATGCCTCCGGAGATCAATAATCCCATTAGCGCCATGTGCAACTGCTGGATATTCAGGAGGGGACCGATCTCCGCAGAAGTTAAAGTGGCGTTGTCCACTATGGCGGAAATTGAATTGATCCAGTACAGGGCCGCGGCCGGAAGTTTTACCACGTACTGCTCGATCACCGGTTTCATGCCGGTACCCAGGAAAACCAGCGCGGCGATAAAGATATATACCTTGACGCCCCGCAGGAAAACATGCTTCAAGTTAAGTTCTTCCTTGAGCGGCGCCAGGCTGCCGTCGCGGGAGAACCGTTCCGGCTTGAAGAAAAGGCTGGTCAACCCCACCGCCAAGACCCCGCCGATCAAATAATAGCCGTAATTCTGTACCAGGAAAAAGAACCCGGCGTTATAAGGAGGCCCCTTCAGCTTGGAAATAAATATCGTTGACAGCGGTTCCCCGAGGGGCGTAAGAGCCGCTCCCAACCCGATGGAAAAACAACCCAGCACCACCAGGATGATCTCAAATTTTCTTTTATAATTCAATACCAGGACCACTTCACACAGTATCAACGCGGCCATGATAGCTGTAATGACGCTGGAGAGAATACCCAGGACAATTATAAGGACCACGCCAAACCAGCGTTCCCCCAGCACTTTTTCGGTCCGGGCTATGGCCCGGGTCAACTGCTTGTTAAAGAAATGAACCAGCAACCCCACCACGATCACCGCCAAAGTTATCTTA
The DNA here is from genome assembly GCA_003153935.1 of Elusimicrobiota bacterium. GTDB lineage: Bacteria > CAYTYR01 > UBA6262 > UBA6262 > UBA6262 > Fen-1174. The sequence goes on along the minus strand of PMCA01000017.1, from coordinate 75,908 downwards.
ACCGGTTCTTTCATGGCTTCCACCAGCAATTGCGCCGTCCACATTCTTTCCGGGCCCAGGGAATCGGATAATGATACTGCCATTATACCCATTACCATCAGGAATATTTCCAGGTTCTTTTCCACTACCGGCCAGGTTACCGGCAGGAACAGGACCAGCAATACGATCACTAACAAAGCAGCTAACAGCATCTCATCACCCGTATATATCTTTTATTTGCCGTATCTTATCATCCAGCCGGAAACTGCGCTTGACCGCTTTCTTGCCTTGTTCGCTCATTTTTTGCGCCTCTTCGTTATGGTCGAGAAGCCACAGGATACCGTCTGCCATAGCCCCCGGGTCACCAGGCTTGACCAATAAACCAGTTTCCCCGGGAGTGATGATCTCCCGGACCCCGCCCACATCGGTGCAGACCGACGGCACGCCCGCGCCCAAAGCTTCCAGTAACGCCTGCGGGAAACTCTCTTCCTGCGACGGCAGAAAGAATACGTCCAGCAAAGAAATATATTTAACGATATCATGCTGGAAACCGGTGAACCGCACCGCCTCCTCCAGCCGGCGCTTTTTGATCTCCGCCGCGAGGCTGGCCCGGAACGGACCGTCGCCCACCAAAATAAATTTCACCTGCGGTTTTTTCCGTACCACCCGGCTTATGATCTCCGGCAAGTAGTGGCTGCCTTTTTCGCGGTGGAACCGCGTGATGCACCCCACCAAAGGTAATTCACCATCCAGTTGTAAAGTCCCCAGGACCCTAACCAGCTCCGGCCGCGACAGGTCCGGCATCTCGTCTAAACCGTTATAGACGACTTTGATCTTGGCCGCCGGTATTTTTTCCCGCAAGACCAGGATATCGCGCGCGGCTTGGGAATTGGCGATGATAACATTAGCATAACGCGCCGTCCAGCGGTCCAGCCAGACATGGTAAAAACTCTTCCAGCCGTCCAGGGAACGCTGGCTGGAAATGATTTTACGCACCCCCGCCCTCTTGGCTGCCAGTCGGCCGATGATGTTGGCGCGGTATAAATGGGTGTGGACAATATCCACCGGGTGTTCCCGCAGGAAATGCGTCAGGTCCCGCACGCCGTGCACCTGGAAAACGGGTATGGATAGTTTTTCAATCTCGTCGGCCACTGGACCTCTTTCTTTCAGGTAGGCCACATAAAAATTATAGTCGTCCTTCAAGCCGCGGAGCAGTTTTAAGAGAAAATGCTCCGTGCCGCCGAAATTCAGGCTGGTAACGACTTGTAAACAGTTCTTATATTTCATTTTGTACCTTCCTCGTTATGGTGTAAGCGGCCAGACCCAGGAATAAAGGATCGATCGGTAACCGGTAGCGGTCGTAACCGGCGGTAAAAGAAAAGAAAGTAAAATAAAAAATGGTCAGCGCTATCAGCCAGGCCGCGTAATGATCCGGCCCGCGCCAGTATATAACCAGGCCCCAGACGGCGAGAAAAACCACCGCCGCGTACAGCAGCCTGACCAGGATAGTCGGCGCCACTACCGTCCAGTTACGCTCCTGCCAGGCCACGCTCAGGGGTTGGCGATAAACTTTGCCGCCCGGGATAATGCGGCATACCAGCTCAGCCAGCGAAGCCGGGGAATTCAGAAAATTTATCACATTCAAGGCAAATCGTTTACCGACAATTCCGGGGTTCCGGATAGCCGTTTCCAATCCCAACCTGGTCAGCATTCTGTCGGTTTCGGCTAAGGATAGCCCCAACTGCGACTGGACCTGCTGCCAGGCCTGCACTCCGTAATTGAACTGCGCGAAAATATCTTTATCATTGAACATTTCCGGGTGAACCTGGCGTATCTCTTCCCGTGAATGAACCACCACGTCCCGGACCTTAGCCAGCTCAGGATCATCCTGCCGTTGTTGTTCCGTTGAAAGTTTTATAAGATCGGTGGTGGACCATATACTCCCGATGCCCGTGGCCAGGTCCAATCCCCAGAAACCAAATATCCGGTGGTTACGAATGAGCCAGGGCCCGATGACCAGGCTGGAACCCAGCAGTAAAACCAGTCCGTACCGGGACCAGGACCTCCAGTTACTATGCTGCAGGACCAGGACGATCAGAGCGACGAGCCAGAAATATTTGAAAACCGGCTTGGCCATGGCCGCCAGCCCTATTGCCATGCCCCAGAAGAAATACCATTTCCAATCCGTGGACCGCAGTGCGAAAACGCCCGTCACGATCGCCGCCAGGCAAAGAAATGAAAAAAGAGTGTCCGGCATAAGCAGGATACTATTATAGACGGAATTCGGGTCTATGGCCATCAGCAGTCCGGCCAGGAAACCGACATTGATATTAAAAAAGAATGAGAATAAATAAAAAGTCATCAGGACCGTTGCCACTGATAATATGATATTCATAGCTATGACCGGCCGGACAGCATCGGGGCCGAACACTTTTATCAAGGAGGCGGCCGCCAGATGAAATAAGGGTACCCGCATGGCTTGGGGCGTTAGCTGCCCACTGACCGGGTTCTGGGTGGCGAAATGGCCGGTGTTGGCCAGCACCCTGGACACATCCATATAAGTGAAGCTGTCCGGTTCCCATTGCGGACCCAGATAAACCGCGAAACCCAGGCGCAAAACCACCGCCAGCAAACCGACGATCAGTATTTTTACGGCGAAATTATTTTTCTGCATAAATGATCAATGACCCCGCTATTTCCCTAATCCCCGGTATATTCTCCAGTATTGATCCCAATTTCAGCACCACCTCTATCGCCGCGGCCGGCGTCCAGGGATGCAGAAAATCATACGGCTTGACGGAGATGTTTCGGAAACCCTGTTGCCGTAAATCCCGTAGCAAAGACCACCTGACAAAAGCGCTCTCTTCCGGAGTGTTGGCCAGGAGCCGGCCGATGAATTTTATTTTTCGCTCCAGGAAAATCTGCGGATTAAGCATGTTAGGTTCGGCAAAAACCAGCCGGCCGCCTTTTTTTAAGACCCTCATTAATTCCGGCAGGATCAAGGGCAGGCGCAGGTGATGCAGGACCGAGCTGCCGATCACGACATCAAAGGTCTCTGCGCCAAAATCCATTTGTTCAGCGTTGCCAAGGCAAAAATGAACGCGGTCGCTATTTATCCTGGCCCGGGCTTTGTCTAACAACTCCGGGGAAATATCCAGGGCGGTTATTTCCGCCCCGGTAGCGGCTACCTTCTCGGTAAACACCCCGGTGCCGCAGCCTATCTCCAGGACCTTCTGTCCCGGGCCGATGCGGCCCATAGCGATAAAATATTTACCGCGCCGGTCGGCCCGTCTTTGGCCGGAGGGCGTGCCCCAGCCCCAGACCAGTTCCGCTTTGTCCGCTATCTTCCGGCCCTGTAAAATTTCGTCGTTTTTCATCTGGTTATATCCTGTAAGGTTTTGATCACTTTATCCTGGTCGGTGATTTTCATCTCCGCGTACAGCGGCAATATCAGGCCGGTACGGTAAGCGCTCTCCGTGTTCGGCAAATTTATTTTGGGATAAATCTTACGGTATACCGGCTCCAGGTGACAGGCCATTATTCCCGGCCTGGAGGCAATGCCGGCGGCGGCCAGCCGCGCAATAATTTTCTCCCTGGATATCTTGATGGCCGGGCTCAACCTTACCATATAGGTTTGGTAATTCGGCTCTACCCCGGCCGCCGGTACCGGCGCGATAATATTCACGCTGCGGGAAAAAGCCCTGTTATATCTTTCCGCCAGGCGGACCCGTTGCTTTAAGATCCAGTCTAATTTTTTCATCTGGCTTACGCCCATAGCTCCCTGGACGTTGCTAAGACGGAAATTATATCCGATGCGGTTGTAAGTCTCCTTAACCGGATGCCGGGCTTTATGCCGGCTGATTTCCGATAATGAGGCGCCGTGCGAAACCATGGTCTGCAGTTCCCGTGCCAGCCGCTGGTTGTCGGTGGTGATCATCCCGCCCTCCCCGGTCGTGATCAGTTTACGCGGGTGGAAACTGAAACAGTTCAATTCGGCCAAACCGCCCACCCTGCGCCCGTGATAAGTGCTGCCCAGGGCGCAAGCCGCATCCGACACTATTTTCAAACCGTACTTTTTACCGATACGGTTGAGTTCTGACCAGTCAGCCGGTAAACCTACCTGGTCCACCGCTATAACGGCTTTGGTCCTTTTGGTGATCCTTTTCTCGATATCTTCCGGGTCGATGTTATAGGTCGCCAGGTTGATTTCGGCGAATACAGGCCGGGCGCCGGTCTGCATGACCGCGTTAGGCGTGGCAATAAAAGTGTAGGAAGGTACAATGACCTCATCACCGGCTTCTATACCCAGAACCTTTAGGCAGAGGAATAACGCGGTTGTACAGGAATTACAGGCCACCGCGTATTTGGCGCCCACATATTTCGCTACCATTTTTTCAAATTCTGCGGTTTGCTCCCCCTGGGTCAGCCAGCCGCTGCGCAAGACCCGGGTCACCAATTTTTCCTCTTCCGGGAAAGTGTACGGTTTTGTTATCGGGATCATTTTGCCTCCCTCTTCTTTACTTCTTCTCGCCAGGCCAGGATATTTTTCAGGCCCTGTTCCAGTGAAGTTGTGACCGTGAAACCCAGCATGGACTTGGCCTTATCGGCCGAACCGAACCGGCGGGTAACCAGGTTTTTGTCCCTGGGCACATATTCAGGTTTAATGTCTTTCTTGCCGCTAACCTTGATAAGGATCTCCGCCAGTTCTTTTAAGGTGGTTTCCTTGCCGCTGGAAACGTTGAAGTACTCACCGCTGACTGCGCTCTTCATGGCCATGATGTTGGCCCGGGCGCAATCTCCGACATAGACCAGGTCCAGGGTCTGGCTGCCGTCCCCTTCTATTCGCGGCGGCAGGTTCTCGTCCAGTTTATTGAAAAAATTCATGATCACGTCAGTATAAGCGCCCAAAAACGGTTGCCTGGGGCCGTATATGTTCAGGTAGCGGAAAGCGATGAAATCCAATCCGTATTTCTTCCGGAAGGCCCGGTACCATTGCTCATCAGCGATCTTGCCAGCGCCATAAAAAAGATCATTGTTGAACGGGTGTTTCTCATCTGTCGGGAAATACAGGCCGTCCCCGTAAACTGACGAGGAAGAAGCCGCCACGATCTTTTTGATCCCGCTGGCTACGCAAGTTTCCAGCACATTGAAGGTGCCGGTAGTATTTATCTCCAGGGCTTTGCGCGGCTCGTCCTGGCAGGCTTTTAACCAGACCGCCGCTTCGTGAAAACAAAGATCCTTGCCGGCGAACGTCTTCTTAAGCGTCTCCCGGTCGCATATGTCGGCTTCCACTATGGTCACCAGTCCCGAGTCCAGGGATTTCTTGAGGTTCTCCCTTTTGCCGCGCACGAAATTATCGTAAACAGTGACCTCCGCTTTTTCTTTGACCAGTTCGTCGACAATGTGGGACCCGACCAGTCCCGCCCCGCCGGTTACCACAACTTTTTTACCCGCTAATTCCATCATTTACCCCCATCATTACGCTGATTATATTTTTTCCCCGTCAATGAACAACCGGTACCATAGTTCCAGGTTCAGCAGCGCCCACAGGCGTTCCCCGTGTTCAGCCCGGCCACCCTGGTGCTCCGCGATCAGGCGTTCGATGCTGGAGCGGTTAAAAATATTACGCTGCAGGCATTTTTCCGCCAGCAATATTTCTTTCACGTAATCTTTGAGCTCCCCCCGGAACCAACGTCCGATCGGCACACCAAACCCCATTTTTCCCCGGCGCAGTATTTCCGGCGGCAACAGTTCGCGGAAGGTCTCCTTAAGTATATGTTTGGTATTCAATCTCCGGTTAAGCTTCAGCTCGGCCGGTATCTTAGCGGCAAATTCAACCACTTCCTGGTCCAGGAACGGCGATCTGGTTTCCAGTGAATTGGCCATGGTGGCGACATCCATTTTGGTCATCAGGTCTTCCGGCAGGTAGCTCATGAAATCTGCGTATTGGAACTGGTCCAGCATATTATCAGACCCGGCAGCGGGATACAGTCTGCCCAGGTACTGGTAGGGATCAATTCCTTGGACCTGTGCGGCGAACTGAGGCGCGTACATCGCCCTTAACTGGGCCGGTTCATAATAAGCCAGGAGGATAAAGTTCCTTTCCTGCGGGGTGAGTGCGGCTGATTGCACAAATCTTTTCAAGCGCTTGGTGAAGGTCCGCCGGTCATACTGGTCGGGCAGCACTCCCGTGACCGCGCGCATTACCGCCCGGCGGATAACAGCCGGCAGTTTCTGGTAGTAGTAATAATGCACCAGCATATGCGCTTTGTAACGACCGTAACCGGCGAAATCCTCATCGCCGCCATCGCCGTTCAGGGCCACCGTCACGTACTTGCGGGTCTCCCTGGCCAGGTAATAGGACGGCAGTGCGCTGACATCCGCGAACGGCTGGTCGTAATGCCAGACCAGTTTCGGCAGGATCTCTATGGCGTTGGGCTTGACCTGTATCTCGTAATGCTCCGTCTTGAATTTATCCGCCACTTTCCTGGCGTAAGCGGTTTCATCATAATCTTTTTCGGGGAAACCGATGCAGAAAGTTTTTACCGGTTTATTCATCAGCTGGCTCATGAGGCCGACGACAATGGAGGAATCTATGCCGCCGCTCAAAAAAGCGCCCAGGGGCACATCGCTGACCAGGCGTATCTTGGTCGCCTCTACCATCAGTCTCTTTATTTCCCGCTGGTATTCCGGCACGGTAAGGTTTAACTTTTCCTGGAATGATAAATGCCAGTACTGTTCAATTTTCACGCCGTCCCGGTTCACTATCAGGCTGCTGGCCTGCGGCAGTTTCCGGATATTCTTGAAAGCCGTCAACGGCGCCGGTATGTACTGGTAGATCAAAAAATGGTCGATGGCCGCCGGCTCCGGTATCCTGGACACGGAGGGATGAGGCAGGATCGCCTTGATCTCCGAGCCAAAGATGAAATTATCCCGGTCCTGGTAATAATACAGCGGTTTTTTCCCCAGCCGGTCACGGGCCATGAGTATCTGCTGCCGGTTCTTGTCCCAGATAGCGAAAGCGAACATGCCGCGCAGGTGCGCCGGGCAGTCGGCGCCATATTCTTCATAAAGATGGACGATGACTTCGGTATCGGTGTTGGTGTAAAACCGGTGCCCCTTTTGCTCCAGTTGCCGGCGCAGCTCCTGAAAATTATAAATTTCCCCGTTAAAGACGATCCAGATGGTTTCGTCCTCATTATGGATCGGCTGGTGCCCGCTATTCAGGTCGATGATCGACAGGCGGCGATGACCCAGGCCGACATTTTCCGCCAGGAGATAACCCTCGTCATCCGGCCCCCGGTGAACGAGAGTATCAGCCATTTTTTTGATCAGCGATTGGTCGATCTTGGCACCGTTAAAATTGTAAATACCGCAGATTCCGCACATTTATTTTAGCCTTTACCGTTTTTTTTTAGTACCAGATACAACTCATTCGGGTCGTTTTCCCCGGCCGCCAATTCGAGCGGCCAGCAGATGACCGAACAGAACAGATCGAATAATTCTCTGAGCCAGATCTTTCCGGAGAAAATCCTAACAATTCCCACCCAGCGGCCGATCTTCCTGTCTTTTTTCCGGTATTCGTTATCAAAGGCTTCCAGCATCTGAAGAGACGGCCACCAGTAGGAAAACACACCCTTACATTTTTCCACTATAAACCCTGCCTCTTCTATCTCGGACAGGACCTGGCGCGGCTCCCTGAGGCCAAAATGGCCATATTGTTCCACCAAGTATTGCCGGTAAAGGTCCCTGTCAGTTTTTTCCGCTTTTCTTCTCAGGGCGCCCAGGGTCTCTACGGTGATGATAACTTTTCCTTCCTTCTTGAGGACTCGGCCTATTTCCTCCAGGACTTTTACTCTTTTCATCGACTCCAGGTGGCCCAGGATCTCGCTGGCGATAATGCCATCAAAGGAATCCCCGGCGAAATTAAGACTTACTATGTCCGCCTGTACCGCCCGGTCATAAACACAAATTGCCTTGCGCAGGCTCGGCAGGGAAATATCCACTCCCGTAACGGTACGACCGGGCCGGGCCACACCCTCTATCCCGCCACCGCAACCGATATCCAGTATTTCCCCTCTGTCCGGGAGATTCTTCTTTATAAAGCGAATGCGCTGCTGCGCATAGTTTACGCTAAATATTTCGTAACAACGATAAAGCAGCTTATTCAGAAAATTTCGCGGCTTTTTTTCACAGTGGGTAGTCTGGAATTTGCCTTCGTAAAAACCCGCGTCACCGGTAAAAGATATTATGCCATCTTTTTTTATATAGACAGCACCGCAGGAGGAGCAGCTTAATTTATCGCCTTCTTCCAGGGCTTTTTTTCCGCAAGCGGGGCAGATCAAACTGACCATCAGTCTTTTCTCCCCTCCACCCGGTGTTTAAACCTGATCAGCGATTTGAATAGTTTGTTGAAATTGTAACTGTTCAGCATGAGGAATTGCAATATAAATAATTTAAAAAACCGCTCCGGACTGCGATTGCTGGAGGCCAGGTTCCACAGCCAGCGGAACCAGTGCTTCTTTATACGGAAAATCGATTTATTGTACAAATAAGCTTCAATTACCTTATCATACATGCCCAGCAGTTCTTCCTGGCTCATGTTCTGCAGCTTGAGCAGTCCCGGAGTATAGCGGTTAGGGTCCGCCCAGCCTTTATATTCCAGGATTTGGCTGTCCAGATACCGGGAGTAAAGTTCGGAACCTGGTGTAGGTGTCATATAATGAAGGTCGACGATGTCCGGGTCGATCTCCCTGACCAGGCTGACGGTATCATTTATGGTTTCCACCGAATCCTCAGCGCAGCCTATGATCAAAGCCGCTTCACTAAGCATGCCGTTATCCCGACAGATACGGAAAGCCGTTTTGATCTGTTCCCGGTTCTGGTTCTTGTTCATCACTTCCTTCAGGATCCGCTCATTTCCGCTTTCAACCCCAAAAGCCAGGAAGACGCAACCAGCATCATGCATGGACCGGGCCATATCGTCGGTCAGGGTATTAACATTCGTCTGGGCCATCCAGACGATCTTTTTATTGATCCCTTTTTCCTTGATCCCGGCACAAACATTTTTTACCCAGTTCGTATTTGTGACAAAAGTATCATCAGCAAAATACAGGCTCTTAACCCCATAGCGCTCTACCAGGTATACCATTTCTTCGACAACTTTTTCGGGGCTTCTCATCCTTACCTTCTGGCCGAACATCTTTTTAAGCATGGGCTGGCAGAAGGAACAATTGAACGGGCAGCCTCGTCCAACGATCAGGTAGGTCCAGGGCATCAGATATGGGAATCCGGGAGCAAGCTGCAGGTATTTTTCAAAAGTCGGTAATAATTCCCGTTCCGGTATTCCCAGTTCGTCAAGATCTTCTGCATAGGGCCTGGCGCCCGTGAAAAATGCTTCACCGTGCCGTTTTAGGAAAAGGCCTTTCACTTCCCGGACATCCCGGCCCGTATCCAAAGCGTGTACCAGTTCCAGCAGGGTTAGTTCCCCTTCCCCCTGGCAGACAAAGTCAACGCAAGCGTCGGCCAGGGTCTGTTCCGGCAACGCGGTCGGATGGGGGCCGCCGAATATAATTTTGGCTCCGGGACAAACCTCCTTGGCCAGTTTAGCCGCCTCCAGAGCAGGATTGATACATATGGTTAAAGCGCTTATCCCGATCAGACCGGGCTGGAACTCTTCCAGTTGTTTTTTCCAGCCGGTCAGGTCCCGGTCGAAAGACAGGTCATAGAGTTTTACTTCCACTCCTTTGTTCTTGAGGTATGTTCCGAGAGAGATTATCCCCATGGGAGGAGTAGCATTGGGATTGTTAAGATGCGAATATAGCAGTTGGACTCTCATCCTTGTTTTATCCTTCTCATGGTCTCCCATATTTTCGGCGGAACATTTTTCCTGGCCCGGAAATAATTGCCATTCACCATTAACCGGAATTTATTTCTGCCCACTTCGCTGAAGACCCCGATCCTTTCCAACTGATAGGGGTCATCCCAATAAAACAGCATTTGATAGGGAGACGGAGAATAACTGGCCGTTCTGAACCCTGCTCTTTTCACCATGTTAATAACTTCTTCATTGTAATCTTGATAAGGATAACAGAAATGCTCTATGCGGATACCTAATTTGTTTTCAATTAATTCTTTCCCGCCTTTGATCTCGGCGGTTTTTTGTTCCGCAGTCAATTTGGTCAATTCAGGATGGGTCAAAGTATGCCCGCCAATAGAAAATCCGTCCCGGAGCATCTCCGCGGCCTGGTCCCAGCTAAGGAAATCGAATTTACGGTAATTCACTTTATCCTGTTCATCCCAGCTGGCCGGTTTTTTATCCAGCCATTCTCTCTCTCCGTCACGTTTCCGCACGTACTTTGTTCTGCCCAGGTAAGCGGCGGTCAGGAAAACAGTAGCCGTATAACCGTATTTTTTTAACAGCGGGCAGGCAATCTCATAATTATCCAGGTGACCGTCGTCAAAAGTGAAAATAACGCTTTTTTCCGGTACCGGTTCCTTCCTCTCGATGTAGCCGGCCAGGTCCGACAGGGTTAGGCTCTTCCAGCCCGAGCCTTTCAACCAAGTCAGCTGTTCTTCAAAGTCTTTCTCAGATACGTCCATTCCAAATTCGATCTTTTTCACCACCCGGTGATAGGCCAGCACCGGGATAATTTTTTTGAAATTGGGACTCATAGCGGCAGCATATATATCCCCGTAAGCGGTGCTGACTTTCTCCAGGGAGAAGTTCTCTATACTGGCGGTTACTTCCGCGGGAACAAATTTCGCCCTGTCGGTAAGGATGTCATTTATCCTATCAGCAAGAGCCACAGCATCCGCGGCAAAGAAGCCGTTAATCTTTTCTTTTACGATCTCCAGGTTGCCTCCGACCGGTGAGACTATCGCAGGAAGTCCGCAGGCCAGGGCCTCCAGTAAGGCGTTAGCCATGCCCTCCCGGGTCGAGGACAAGATAAAAACATCCGCGGCCTGATAATACTCCCGGGGATCCCCGGCGCCGGTAAAAATAACATTTCCAGATGCAGGCAGGGCGGCCAGGTCTTTAAGAGTTTTCTCTTCCGGACCGCTGCCGACTATGACCAGGCAAGCCGGGCTGATCTTTCGGCTAACTGTTTGCCAGGCAACCAGTATCTGGTCAATATTCTTGACCTGATCCAACCGGCCGACGAAAAGAGCTACCTTTTTCCCGGCCAATCCCAATTTTTTCCTTATCAGTTCCTTCTCTTCGGCCCCGACCGGCCGGAAATGACCGGTATCCACACCATTGGGTATGACCTTTATTTTTCTTTCATTAACTCCCATGTCCAGAAGTTCTTTTTTTATTTCCCGGTTAATGCTTACCAGGTAATCAGCTTGACCGGCAACAAAAGTCAGTTTTCTCTGACCCTGCATGGTCATTCTGGCGGTCTGGATGTTGCCGCCCTTGCCGCCTGCTGAAAGTTTTATCACAACTGGTTTCCGGAAAAGCCGTCCGTAGACAAGTGCTAGATAGGATGGCACGGAGAGCATGAACCCCTGTAGCACACCAATCCTTCTTATCTTAAATAGCAAGAGGGGCAGACTGGTAACCAGCAGGGAAAGCCAGGAGATCAGAGGCCACCAGATGACGGGCAGCCGGTACACTGAAATGCCGTTCACTTTATCGCGAAAAGGACCCTTGCCGTTTTTGCGACAGACGATGAAGACCTCCTTGCCGCTGGCAGCCAATTTCTCCGCCACGGTCTGGGCCTGCCTTTCCGTCCCCCCCAGAACGGGAAAATAATCCAGAATGAAGAAACAAATCGCTTTCCGTCCGTTCCAGGTCTTTTCAATTATATCTTCCAGCCTGCTTTCGACATATTCGATGGAATGATATTTTTCCACATATTCCCGGCCCTTTTTCCCCAGCTCTTTCCGGCGGACCGCATCATTTATCAACTGCCGGAGATTCTCTTCTATCTCCTCCGGCTGGGTGTTCACGATGGGACTTTCCCGCCAAATAGGATTGTACTGAAAAAGATTGTCCCGCAAGTAGCAAAGAACCGGTTTGCCAAAAGCCATGCCCTCAATGGCAAAACGGGAATAGGCCCCGATCACAAATTGATCGGCTACGATATCCGCCTGCCTGATCTTTTCCAGGAGCTCTTTATATTTCATATGCTCCGCCACTTCCAGGATGACAGGCAGTCCCTCCGCCTGCAATTTACCAACCGCTTTCTGCAGGTAAGCCGTACCTTTCAACAGCGGATGGTTGGGAGCGTGAATGATCTTGAGGGGTTTATTCCCGGTCTCGTAAAGCGGGGACATCTCACTAGTATCAACACAGCGCAAGTGAAGATAGTGGTCCACTCGTTGGAGATATTCTACGTGATCGATGGCGCTGATTATCTCATCGGCCCAATATTCGCAGTAACCTCTATTAGTCGCAACCTTACGTTCATCCAGGCGTTTATAATACGGATCGGATTCATATCCGGTCAAGACGCTGTAACGATAGTTCTTGTCCCCCAGGGTCATTTGCGGAGTCATCACATCCCCGCCATAGGTATTAAGGATGATCCTGGCTCCAGATAGCTTGATCAGGGGAAGTTCCAGCCAGCGGGCCAGTTCCGTCCTATCGATCAACCGTTCCATAAAGCACATGATCAGAACATCGTAGCCCCAGATAATGCGGCAGAAAAAAAAGAACTGGAAAAGATAACGGGTGAGAGGATTGGTAAAGGCTTTCGCGTGATCTCTGGTGATCACTTCGTCATACGGAAAATCGGTCTCTCTCTCATCCACCCGCCAGACGATCAGGGAAGCTTTATATCCTTTCTCCCGCAAGCGGCGTACCAGGTAATACCAATGGTTTATCCTCATCGTCCCGAAGAATATCCTCGGTTTATTGCCTGAGCGACCGAGTCTGGACAACCTGGCTAAAAGGCTGAACAAGAAAAGAAACGGCAGCAGGATAAGATCAAGAGTTCCCGCCGCAATGGTCGTAAAAGTAAATTTTTTCCCGGTACCGTAATCCACTATATCCTCTGGGCTTTAAAATATCCCTTATACCAGTCGATGGTTGCCTGCAGTCCGGCCCTAAAATCAGTCTCGAAAGAAAGGCCAAGTTCTTTTATCTTGGAATTATTGATGTCGAAAACTTTGATATCCCCGGACCGCCAATCCGCGAATTCTACCGGCAAAGAAGTTTTGCCCATTAATTCCTTCACCAGCCCGGCCAATTCCAAAATGGTGACCTTGATCCCGCTGGCCGCGTTATAGACCTGGCCATTAGCCCGGCTATCGTTAGCCAGCAGGAAATTGGCGTTAACATCATCCTTAACATAAGTGAAGGAACGGACCTGGCTGCCATCCCCGAAGATGGTTAGGGGTTTATCCTGCCACGCTCTCCGGATAAAGATAGGAATAACTCCGCCCCATTCAGCCGATTCCTGCCTGGGCCCGTAAACGTGAAAATATCTGATCACGCTATAATCGAGCCCGTAATATTCTTTAAAAACTTCCGCATATCTTTCGCCGGCCAGTTTGCTCACGCCATAATTGGAACGGGGTTTAACCGGATGTTCCTCGTCCTGCGGCAAATAACGCGCTTCCCCGTAAACCGAACCGGTGGAGGCCACGATCACTTTCTTCACCTTGGCCAGCCGGGAAGCTTCCAGTACGCACCACGTGCCCCAGGTATTTACCTTTAGGTCGAGGAAGGGATCCTGGCGGCAGACCGTGCACTTGGAAGCCGCATTATGAAAAACTATGTCCACCTCCTTGAACTGAGGCACTATCGTTTCCAGGTCGGTGACATCAGCCCTGAAGAAAGTAAAATTCTTTTTGTCCCGCAGGCCGGCGATATTCTCTTCCTTGCCGGCCACCATGTTATCCAGGCAGATCACTCTCTTGCCCTGGTTAACCGCTTCTTCACAAATATGACTGCCGATGAACCCGGCGCCGCCGGTCACCAGACAACTGTTATATTTGAGGTCTATCTTGGCTTTGTACATGAGAGAATTTTACCCCCAGTTTTTTGATTTCTTCCCGGATCCTGATAATTACATGGCCGTCTTCTTTTTTTATGAACAGATACCCGTAAAGAATTATGAGCGAACTGACCGCCAGCCCTATCGCAAGCTTGCCCAGGAAGCTGATACCCATGAACCCGGTGTTAAAAGAAAATAGCAAAGCCAGTACAAAAGCCAGCGCGAATTGCGGCAGGAATGAAAATAATTTTATGCTGGCCGATTTCAGGACCAGATTGGTAAGGCCCAGCCAGAGCATAACTATCAGGAATTCCCCTCCCACCAAAGCCAGGGCCGCTCCCTGCGCTTTGAATTTCGGGATCAGGATAATGTTCAGCAATATGTTCAGGATCAAGCCCGCTAATATCACCGGCAGTGAATAGTTTGATTTTTTAGATATAATGATCCCGCAGTTCGCCACTACATGAGCGGCGTTAAGAGAAGCCCAGACCGACAGCAAGGGGAAAATATAAGCTGCTTCATGGTATTCCGCGGAAGCGAAGATCCTGACCAGGTAAACAGAAAGAACGATCCCTATGGCAGCGACAGCCAGCATAGCCGAGGAGATCATGGCCAGCACTGAATTTATCCGTTTGTTATACTCCGTAACCGGGCGAGTGCTGATAAGTTCTATAAGATAAGGCGACCAGGCCAGGGTAAACCACCCGTGCATGATATTGACCGTGGTGGACATGGTCAGCGCCAGTGCATAAGCCCCCAGGGCCGCGGTGCTCAGGAAGCCGGCGATCATGAACCTGTCCACATAGACCATAGAAGAATAGGCCAGACCGGCGGGCAAAAGCGGCAGCCCGTAAATGAACATCTTTTTGAGTAAATCCGGTTTAAATGCCGCCGGTTCTATCCGGCCGCTGAAAAACTTCCGCCAGGAATATAAGGTGAGCAATAGAGTCGAAATTATGGAAATAACGAAGTATAGCAACAATCTCATTTTGGTAAACAGAGCGCACAGGATGAAGATGATCTTAACGCCGATAACATTGGCAGTGTTCAATTTAATAAATTCGCTCGATAAGTTCAAGAAACGCAGGTTATAGAGCAACCAGTAAAAGAACGGGTATACCGAAAATGAGAATAAGCCGGAAAAGATCAGCACTGCCAGGCTGGTCTTAAAATAGGTTTCAAGCTCCACTCTGCCGAAAACCAGCAGCAGACCCCACAATGGCAGGGACAAAAGCATGACCCAACTTACCGGCAGTAACGCCGTTTTTAGAACCGAATCTTTTTCCTTACTGTCTTTAACGGCCAGGAAAGCGGGCAGAGCCGAATCCATGCCGGCGAACTGGATAACTATAATAAAACCTGCCAAAGCCGAGAACAGGCTCATGATGCCGTAATCACTTACCGACAGCAGCCTGGTAGTGATCGGCACCAGAAGGATGCCGAAGATCTTGATCATAATATCGCCGGCAGCGTAAGAGAACATGCTCTTCATAGCTTCACTGCCACAGTTTCAAATATACAGGGCAGCCCCTTATATTCCTTTTTGTAAATCGGATCACCGGTCAATTCCCCCTCCAGGCCAAAATCTTTTATCTTGAACCCTGCTTTTTCTATCATCGCGCGGAAACCGGCTGCAGACACGGCTACATCCTTTTTCCCTCCGAGCAGGCTGCTCACTATTATTTTAATTCCCAGCTTAGCCAGTCTTATGTCTTTATTTGCCAGCCCCCGGGAAACAACCAGGTCCAGGTAATAGCCGTAACCGGCGGCATTTACATACATTTCTCCGCCTTTCTTAAGGACCCGGGAGAATTCAGCCAGGACTTCTTCTATTCTTCCGTACATCAGGGCAATATTGCAGAAAACAGCTTCCAGGGAACCTGTCTCCAATGGCAGGTGATGGAAATCACCGTATTTGATCTGGAGATTATCAGCATGGTTCGCCTTTTTCAATTCATTGGCGACGCACAGCCGGGGCATGGCCTGATCCAGGCCGATAACCGAAGAATTCAAAGTAGCCAGGGCCAGGGACCATTGTCCCATACCGCAGGCAGCGTCGAGGACCCTGTCCTTTCCTTCGAACCCTATCTTTTTCAGCCGGCGGCGATAATATTCAAGAGAGCGTCCCAGCTCGGTCCTTAGGAAATCCTGTTCGAACGGTGAAAGCAAGTCGGTTATTTTTTCATCAAGTTTCCAGGAACTGTCTACCACATTAACCCTCTTCTCAAATTATAGGAAATTCAATTTTTGCCCCGGGAATTCTGAAAACTACCTTATCCCCTGCGGCCTGAATTTTCTCCAGTCGGATACGTTTCCCACCCGCAGACAGGGTTTCCAGCCTTTCGGCATCCTGGCCTTCAGCTTCCAGGGACAATCCGGCTGGCAGGGGACATTCAGCGCCGGCTGGGAAATTTATCCTGGCACAGGTCCCTTGCTTATCTGTTTCCACTGTCAGAGTGGTTTTGTTAACCAGGAAGTTATGGTCAAGCAGTACCGCCAGCGGCGCTACCCATATATCACCTGCCGCGTTTTTTTCCGCCAGATATCTCATGGTGCCGACGAATGCGTCGGGCAGCCAGGGACTGTTGCTGATGACTTTATCACTTTCCATCCGGGCGCCGAAGTGCGTATAAACGATCAGGCAGCCGCCGGCAGCGGACAGGGAATCGATAGTAGCGGGAGAAAGCTGGCTGGGCAGGTTCTCCACGACCGCCTTTTTCTCTCCCCGGTATCTTACGAAGAATTCTCTTATCCTGCCGTCCAAGCATTCATATTCAGAGAACAACTTGTTGCGGCCCCGGAGATTCTCTTTCCAGGTGTTCAGGCTGCCTTTTCCCCGCAAAACTTCCAGGGCATAACCGGCGTTGGAAAATTCCTGGCCGGGGATGTTCGTGCTGGACGCCCAGAAATATCTTACCCCGTATTTATCGAGCAGGTCAGCGTGATAAGCCGGGGAACCGGGATCATCACCCTGTTCATAGGTTCGGCCTGATCTGCCGCGGGATATATTCTGGATCGAATTATCGTGCCCATGATTGGTCCAAACCCTTAATTTAAGCGAATTCTTTTCCAGTTCATTAAGGACTTGCTCGGCGTATTTCCGGTTGAACCCGTAATCCGCCTGGCCGTAGGTCCCCCAGTCACCGTAACTATGTAAGGTATCGATCACCCCGGCTCTGATCAGCCCGGCGATCCTCTCGGCGTAAACGCTCTTCCGTTCCGATATACCTGTGAAATAAGAGATCGTCTTGGAATCTATAGAGTAAAAGAAAATGCTGGAACTTAAAGCCAGGCCCAAGCCTGGGCCGAATTTCGTATCCTTCTTAGTATTCAAGAAATTGTAGATACCGGCAAAAGTTTCCCACTCCATCAGGTCGATGTCGTTGGATACCGTGATAGCCGCCTTATAGGGATAGGGAAATTTCCGGAATTTTATCTTCATCTCATCAGCTTCTGCATTATCCTGCTCTGTATAATCTTACTCCCGACCCTTTCGACATTGAACAAAAATTTGAGCCCGACAAAGTCCAGGCCGCTCCAAAAGAATACTTCATTTTTCAGCCGCCATTTCCCCAGGCTGAAAAAGAAATATCTTCCCAGGTTCTTTAGCCGGTTTTTCAGTCTGTACAACCGGCCAGTCTCGCCCTGATTCTCTGCATAGCGAGAGAGGTTAATGACACTTTCAGTATATCTCTTAGCCATGATCATGAGCCTGATATCTTTCTTGGAGGCTTCCGGCCGCATTTTTCTCAGGATGTTTTCGCTTTCATACGGGCTCATATCCACCCAGTAGTTAATATCTTCGGCCTCCTTTAATACACCCTCGCTGATCAGATCATCGTAGAATTTTGTTCCCGGCAGGGGAAACAGGATAACTGTGTAAATGCTGAGATTGCCGCCAAACCTGATGTTGTCGACCGCTTCCCGGATATCCGCCCTAATGTCGTCTATGGTTTCACCCGGCATGGCCATGACCACCCCGGCGACAACCTTCAGTCTGGGATAACGGCTTATCAATTCGATGGCGTTCAGGATCTGGGCTCTGGTATGTTCTTTATTGCAAAGCTTAAGCACCCGGTCCTGAAACGATTCAATACCGTAATATATGCTGCGAACCCCGTTATCGACAAAATCCTGCAGGTCCGTCCCCTGCAGATTGTTGAGTTTGAGACCGAAATGGCTGATCTTGACCCCCAGGGCGAATAGTTCTTTCATGATCAACACCAGCCGTTCTTTGTCCACGAAAGCATTGTCGTCGGCCAATACGATGTAATCGAAATTTGCCTTCTCCTTCAAGTCCTTCAAAAAATCGATAACATATCCGGCCGAATATTTTCTCCAGCGTCGGTTATTATAAGCATTATTGTAACAGAAAGCGCAATTGTAGGGACAGCCGCGAGAGGTCATTATCGGATAAGGCAGGAATCTTCCCCCGTCCATGACCTGAATGTAATCATTAACCTCCACGTCCTCCAGGTCTGGCCGGAAACGATCCAGGTTCTCCAGAGGCGGCCTTTTTTCGTTGACCACTATTTTGCCCGAACTATCTTTATAAGCGATCCCTTTCACCATCTCCCGCTCAAGCTTGTTCTCATATATCCTGGCGATATCGACGACCAGTTCTTCTCCTTCGCCCATGCCGATCATATCCACATAATCCTTCTTCAGGCAAAGTTCAGGTAGAGTGCTGGGGAACAAGCCTCCCCAGACAATTGGAGCTTTTACCGCCTTCTTCAATGCTTCCGAGACCTGGCTGGCTGCTTTTATTTTCAGTCCGGTCAGGATAGAACAGACCGCCACGAAAAGGATATCCTCGTTCTTGATCTGCTCAATGAATTGGTCTATCTCTATAGTGGGGATATTGAATTTCTTTACTGAAGTATATCCGGCCTGTTTTAGACTATTGGCCAGGTATAGCATCCCTAAGGGAAAGACTATGTCTGACCTTCTATCTCTTACTATTTCCGTTACATTCACTAGAATGATAGTTTTATTGTTCATTTCTGTCTTTTCCGTTAGAATTCAGCTAATAATTCATTCAGCTTTTTGGCGGCGGCCTGATACTGGTGAGTGATCAGGAACCATTCCCTCATTTGCCCGGCTTTTTCTTTAAGCAGGTCGGGATGCGCAGCTACTTTTTCCAGGGCGCTGACGATCTCTTCTTTGGTGCGGCAGTTTATGACCGGAGGGACAGGGAACCCCTTTTCCCGGAACCGGTCCTCGTCAATATAGGTCAGCACCGGCCGGCCGCAGGAAAAAGCGCCGACCGCGGCTGTTCCGTAACTACCCAGCGAGAACTGGTCGGCGACCAGGTCGCAGTGGCTGTAAATGTCATATAGAAACGGGATGGAAAAAACTGAATCCAGGAGTTTTATCGAGGCGCCATCCGTCATCTCGCACACTCTGTCACGGTCCTGGCCCCAGGCCGGAACAATCAGCAGTAAATTCCTGTTACGGCTGCTGGCCTCAAGGAACGCTTCCAGGAAAACATTGGTCTTCTTCCAGATGAAGCTTATCCGTGAAGGCATAAAGATCACGGTCTTCCCTGCCGTTTCCCGCTCATCGAGCCCGATCAACTCCCAAACTTTTTCCTTACTTTTCAGCGGTTGATGGACCGGCAGAGGGAAAGGCAAATAGCGCAGTTTCTTATGCCAGCGCCGGGAATAATCCTGAACCGGATCATGAGAAGAAAATACAGGATACTTACCCAGGGAACTTTTCAGGATCAACCGGGTGAACTCGAACGGCAACCGGGCTTTGATCCCGGACGGGCGGCCTTCTCCCTCGGTTATGAGGCGCCAGTCCCCACCTGCCGGCCAGAAGATACAATCATGTTCTTTGCCCGCTGCCGCGGCCAGCAGCATCCCGTTTATACCGCTGACAACCAGCTTATCGCAGGAACGGATCTGATCCAGGCTTATCGCGGTTTTTTCTGCCGGGACATCCTTATAACTTTTCAGAGCGGCCAGAGACCATGTTTTACCCCGGGGCTTGCCGCCTGGGCTCGCCAGTTTAGCGAGCCAGGCCTGCCTGGTCTCCTCAACTTTATCCATACCGATCTTCAGGTATTGTTCGTACCAGTCCGGGAAACAGAACAGATGATAATGATCAAGATCGTTTATATACTCGGTATCCAGCCCCGCGGCGCGGAAGTTCTTGGCCATCTGCCAGGCGTTACCGGCTAAATTTCCCAGGAAACCTATTTTCATTTAATCTTTCCTTATTTCGTCCAGGCTCATCCCGTCCAGGAATATCCGGCACCACCATTCAAAGCTAAGCAGTGACCAGATCAGCAGCCGCTGATTAACCTGGCCGGAGATGTGTTCATCTATGGACTTCTTGATATAGTCAGCGTTAAAATAACCACGGCCCAGGGTCCGGTCATTGAGCAGTATCTCGCGCACATAACCCATGGACGGGCCCTTGTACCAGGACTGCTCCGGTGAGGCGAACCCCTGTTTCTTGCGCTTAAGCACGAATTCCGGCAGGATGCCTGCCAGCGCTTTTTTCAGCAGGTATTTTGAAGAGCCTTGCCTGTATTTATAAATGGCCGGCACCGTTTCCATAAAATCGATCAGGTCATTGTCCAGGAACGGCACCCTTACTTCGACTGAGTTGGCCATGCCCAGCTTGTCATCAACGGTCAACAGGCCTGCCAGGAAAGTCTTGCTCTCGAAGTAAAGGATCTTATCCAGCCGGTCTGGGCTTGAGCAAGCACCCAGCACCCCCGTGAACATACCTTTCAGATCATAATCTCTTACCCGCGTGAAAGTCTGCGCCGAGAAGAAGTCCTTCTGTTCATTGATCTTGACCAGTCTTTGCCAGTAATTAAAATAAATGTCGCTGAAATCTTTTTCAGACGCTTCCAGCCCCAGCTGGTAACGCCAGGGATAACCGGCGAATATTTCATCCCCGCCCGCTCCGGAGAGAACCACTTTGACGAATTTACTGGCCAGGTTACAGGCGTAATAATTCGGGTGGCTGATACCGAGCTTGAGATCCTCCAGGTGCCAGACCAGCTTGGGGAAGATACTTTGCATGTCCCCGGAATGCAGGACCACGTCATGATGACGGACATGCAGGGTGTTAATGAGTTCTTCTACTTCTTTTCTCTCGTCAAAACTGGTTTCCAGGCCGCTGACCGAGTCCATATTGAACCCGACGGTAAATGTGTTTAACGGGGACAGGAACCGGTTGGCCAGCACCACCAAGGTGCTTGAATCTATACCGCCGCTCAGGAAACTGCCCAGCGGCACGTCGCTGACCAGCTGGTTCTTGACCACTTCCGGCAATAATTCGCGCAGGCGGTCAACATAATACTGTTCGCCGCGGTCCGGCCTCTCCGTATAACGGAAATCCCAGTATTCTTCACTCGTTAGTTTATTATCCTCGATCATCATCCGCCAGCCGGGCTTAAGCATACGCACATTCCTGAACAAAGTTCGGTCGCTGATAATGTTCTGAAAGGTAAAATATTCGCGCATCGCCTCCTGGTCCAGTTCCGTATGGAACAGGCCGCTCTTGAGCAGGGATTTTATCTCCGAGCCGAAAAGCAGTATATTGCCGTCGTTCCAGTAATAAAGAGATTTGGTGCCGGTGCGGTCGCGAGCCAGCAGCATCCTTTTGCGGCGCTCGTCCCACAGGGCGAAAGCGAACATGCCATTTAAAAGTTCCGGCGCCATTTTCCCGTATTCCTCGTACAAATGCAGGATCACTTCAGTATCGCTGGCAGTGGAGAACTTATGTCCTTTCGCTTCAAGTTCACCGCGCAGTTTTTTATAATTATATATCTCGCCGTTGTAAATGACCCGGCAGGAACCGTCCTCATTGGTCATCGGCTGCTGGCCTTTAGCCAGGTCGATGATGGAAAGCCGGCGATGCCCCAGCCCTACCCGTGGCCGGTCCTGAAACGGAAAACCGAACCAGGAACCAGAGTCATCCGGTCCACGGTGGGAAATGATATCCATCATTTCCTTCAGCACCGGGGCGACAATGGTCGATCCTTCTTTAAAACTGTAAAAGCCCGTTATTCCGCACATTTTTCCTTCCAAAGCTTGCCGGAATTGTTGCTTATCAACTTGGCCGGATTACCCGCCATGACTGCATTATCCGGGATTTCCGTGTTTTCCAGTATCACTGAGCCGGCGCCAATCACCACATTATTACCGATCTTGACGCCCATTAGGACAGTGCTGTTCGGACCGATATGGCAGCAGCAACCGATCTTCACCGCCCGGCGGTCGAGCTCGGGATGTTCCCGTTTGGAGACATTCCTGGCCACCGCGCTATGAGTATAGATATGGGTGCCGCTGGAGATGGTTGTATTCTCTCCTATTTCCAGTCCGCCCGAACCGTCAATCACGGTAAAAGGCCCGATCCAGCACCCCTTGCCTAAATTCGGCTCCCCGATTATCCAGGCATGCGGATTATAGGGATTGGCGGGGATGTGGTGAGCGCGGGAAAAATAACGGTTGAAGATACTTTTGAACAGTCCCATGAAACTCTCCTTTTTAGGCAAAGAAACTTTTGATAGCGGCTACTACTTCATCCTTTTGGGCCGGGGTCATTTCCGGGAAGGCCGGCAGGGAAAGAACGGATTGCGCCGCTTTTTTGGCCGCGGGGTATTCCGTTAGGTCCAAATTCAGATAAGAAAATGCCTGCTGGAACGGCAGGGCGATCGGATAATGGATAGCGGTGCCTATTCCCTTTTCTTTCAGGTGTTTCTGCAACTCATCCCTTTTTTCCGTCGCTATCGTATACTGGTTATAGACGTGGTAAACGTCCGCTTTGGGCACGGGCAAGGTCAGCGGCAGGCCTTTGAGGCTCCGGTTATAGAAAGAGGTGTTCTCATTTCGCTGCTTTGACCATCCCGGCAGATATTTGAGTTTCACTCTTAATATCGCCGCCTGCAATGCGTCCAGCCGGCTGTTCATACCCAATACTTCGTGCACATATTTTTCACCCGCTCCGTGGACATGCAATTTCTTCAGCAGGTTAGCCATTTTTTCGTCGTTGGTTATGATCATCCCTCCGTCACCGAAAGCGCCCAGGTTCTTGGTCGGGAAGAAGCTGATGCAGCCCGCGTCACCGATAGTTCCGGTCACCCGTCCCTTATAAGTAGCTCCCAGTGACTGGGCACAATCTTCGATCACCTTCAGGCCCTTGGCTCCGGCCAATGCCATCAGCGCGTCCATTTCCGCCGGCTGGCCATAGAGATGCACGGGTATTACCGCTTTGGTCCTGGAGGTTATTTTCCGTTCCACCTGGCTAACGACCAGGTTATAGTCGGCCGGATCAATGTCGACAAAAACCGGCTTAGCTCCCAGGAAAGAGATAACTTCCGCGGTCGCGATGAAACTGAATGCAGTGGTTATTACTTCATCGCCCGGACCGATTCCCGCTGCTTTCAAAGCCAGGAGTAACGCATCGGTCCCGGAATTAACCGCAATCGCGTATTTCGCCCCGGTAAACGTGGCGATCTCTTTTTCCAGTGACTCCACTTCCGGCCCCAGGATATAACCGCCGCTGGCGATAACCCTGGCTACTGCTTCGTCGATTTCCTTCTTGATGGATTGGTACTGTCCTTTAAGATCAATTATAGGGATCACTTGCCCGCCCTTTCCACTAAATTATTTTTCTTAACGTATTTCAGTCCGCATTTCCGGCAGGTCGCCTTACCACCGGTGAATTTAAGTTTTTCGCCGCATTCGCAGAACCATCCCTTGACCTGGGCGGGATTACCGTATACCAGAGCGTAATCAGGCACGTCCCTGGTCACCACCGAACCGGCGCCCACGAAGGCCCAGCTGCCGATAGTGTTGCCGCAGACAATGGTCGCGTTGGCCCCGATGCTCGCCCCTTTTTTAACCAGGGTTTTACGGTATTCGCTCTCCTGCCTGACGTAAGCGGAACGAGGATTGAAAACATTAGTAAAGACCATCGACGGTCCGCAAAAGACATAATCCTCCAGCGTCACGTCCCGGTAAACCGAAACATTGTTCTGGATCTTTACGGTGTTGCCTATCACCACTCCCTTATCCACGAAAACATTCTGGCCGATCTTGCAGTCCCGCCCGATCTTCGCATCCGGGGAAATATGGCAAAAATGCCAGATCTGCGTACCCGGCCCGATCTCGACACCTTCGTCCACAAAACTGGTAGGATGCACAAAAGCCTTTTTTTCTTCCACCTCAAACCTCCACTTGACGTCCTTTATTTTTAAGCGACTCCTGCGCCGCGGCCAGCACCTTCAGCACCCGCAGCGCGTCCACTCCGTCGGTCAGCGGGGTCTTATTAGCGGCGATGCATTGCAGGAAATGACCGCATTCAATTTGCAAGGGTTCCTTCATCTGGATCTTGGGGATATGGATATCGCCGTCGCGTATAGTCAGATATTCGCTATAGGTCTGGAAACTGGGGAGAAAATCCACTCCCTTATCGTACAGGCGGATCTTTTCCGACCCGTCCATGTCATTGAACACCGCCATCTTTTTCGAGCCGACGACGGTCAACTGCCTGATCTTATGCGGGTCTAGCCAGCTGGCGTGCACCGAAGCTAGTACCTTATTGGGGAAATACATATTAAGGAAAACCACGTCTTCCACTTCCTTGGTCAGGTAAGCGCCTCCCTGGGCGGCGACTTCCAGGGGCAGGACATTATTCATTAAATGCAGGATCACGGCGATATCATGGACCGCCAGGCTCCAGAGAGCGTTTTCCTGGACCCGGATACGTCCCAGGTTCACCCGGGTGGAATACATGTAAAAGACATCGCCGATCTCTTTATTATCGATATATTCTTTTATCTTGGCCACGGCCGGGTGATATTTAAGCAGATGTCCCACCATCAGGATCCGCTGCTTTTTCGCGGAGAGGGTGACCAGCTCTTCGGCTTCCGGCAGGTTCAAGGCCAGGGGTTTTTCCACAAAAACATGCTTGCCCGCCCCCAAAGCCTCTTTGACCAGCTGGTAATGCAGCGGCGCCGGTACGGCTATTACCACGGCGGCAATTTCGGGGTCATTCAAAACATCGGCGTAATTAGCGGTGTTCTTGGCCGCGGGATAAATAGCAGCGAATTTTCGCAGCTGTTTCTCTGACGCGTCGCAGATGGTCACCACCTGGGCGTCCGGCAACTGGTTAAAAGCCCGCAGCAAATTCGGGCCCCAGTATCCCAATCCCACAACCGCCAATTTTATCATTTTATACCTCTTTCAATAAATTTTGATAAAGAGTCTCGTATTTTTGCGCGATCAACTTAATTGCATATCCTGACTGAACCGTGGCCCGGGCTGCTGCGCCCATAGCGGAGCCGTCGGTTTTAACGTCTAACAGCGTGCAGATCTTTTCACCCAGGTCTCCCGGGTCCCCGGCGCGCGCTAGTAAGCCGTTCACGGGAGCGTTAATAACTTCTTTCGTACCTGCCAGCTCCGTTGCCACTACGGGTAACCCACAGGACATAGCCTCCAGTAAGGCGTTGGACAGACCCTCCGCCAGTGACGGCAGGACAAACAGGTCGGAGCATTGCAGATACTTTTCCGGTTCCTCGATCAGGCCCAGGAAATGAACAATTTCCCTTAGCTCACTGCCGGCCACCCGCCACGCCAGGTCCTGTTTTAAGCGACCCTCACCCAGGATCAATAAATGGGCTTCCGGGAATTGCCGATAAACATTCTCCCAGCCAGTCAGCAGGATTTCCATGCCCTTACCCGGCTCCAATCGTCCGGAGCAGGCGACTATTTTTCGCCACGGCAGCTTTAACTGCCGCCGCAGTTCAACTTTTTCCTCTAAACTTACCGGACGGAAACGATCGGCATCCACGCCGTTGGCAATGTGCCGGATCTTGTTCTCGGGGAAACCGTAATCGGTAATCTCCCTGGCGATCTCCCGGGTCGGTACCACATAGGCCGCGATCCCCGTCCGTAAATAATTTAATTTACGCTTACCCCATCCGGTCCTGACCGCAGTGCCGACATCGCCGGTGGGACCCGCGCCGCCCAGCTTCAGGACAACTTTTTTTCCGATCATCTTCCAGGCAAACTTCGCGCTGATGGCCGGCGATCCGGCCAGGAAAACCTGTATCAGGTCATAATTCTTTCGGTTGAGGGTCAGATAAAGAAAAGAACTTATCATGAAGGTCCAGGTTCCCAGGAATCCCGCTCCCGCGGAAAACAAACGCCTGACCTGGACGCCCTTAATTGTTTCTTGCTTCGGCAACCCTTTTAAGCGAGCGGTCAGCACCTGGACGCCCAGACCGTTCTCCTGCAGCTGCCCGGCCAGGGCTAAAGCCTGTTTCTCCGTACCACCCACGACGGGGTGGAACCTGGCGATCAGCATGATCAGTCTGGTATTGTTCATATTCCCATCAATTCTTAGCGCTTGCGCGCCACTACCAACATGTCGATGTATTGGAAATTAACTTTTTTGTTCTCTAAACGGCAGACTTTCAGTACTTTCCCCGACCAGCCGGAAAGCAACCGGCTATACCGGCCCATTTTATCGCTGAGGAACTTAAGCGTCACCAGGAACGGGCTGGATTTGATCCGGACCACATTGAACCCGCTTTGCGACAGGGCCTGGGTTATAGTACGGCGATTATAATAAAAAAGATGTTCCCGGATCTTGGTGAAACCGAACCAGTTTTTCCCCATGATCCTGGCCCAGAAAGAATTTATATTCGGAACGGTCAGGAAAAGATAACCGCCCGACTTAAGGACACGGGCCACTTCTTCCAAATCACGCAAAGGAGCCGGAACGTGTTCCAAAACGTCCCACATCGCCACAGCGTCAAAACTGGCGTCGGCGAAACGAGCGTCGCGCAATATCCCGGTAAAGATATCCAGTTTATAATTTTCCCGTCCGTGCGCGGCGGCAAAATCGGATATCTCTACCCCTTTGGCCGCGAATCCTTTGGCTTGGGCCGCCTGCATAAAAAGCCCCGTGGCGCAACCCACTTCTAACAAGCTGCCGCCCCGTAAAAAACCAGTAAGGATACCCAGGCGCCGCTCCGCCGTTTGCCGGTTTTCCCCGTCCATAGCCAGGTAATTCTCATAACCCCAATGCAACGGGTCCCCGCTCTGGAAATATTTTTGCTGGTAGCCGGTCCGCAATTCTTCGTCGGCAGGCAAGGGAAAAACAAAAACCAGCCCGCAATGACGGCACCGTTTTAGCTGTATCTGGTCGATCAGGAACATGTCTACCAGGTCCAAGGAAGAACAGAGCTGGCAAGCCGCCGGTTTTTCTGCCATATTTTCCCCATATTTTTGATAACTTATCATTTTATTATATACGACTTAAACCCCAAATAGCAAGAAATTATTAGGCCTAAAATTCGCCTTAATATCCGGTTGTTTGGAGTCGCGGGAGGAGAGGTTATTATTCTGATATTTTCATAGCGGCCAGGCATAGGGCCAGGTTTTTTTGTACGCCTTTGTTTTGCGGATCCAGCTTTAACGCGGTTTGCGCCTCCCGCAGGGCCGGCTGGTACTGGCCCAGGCTGAAATACGCGCCGGCCAGGCTGTTATGCAGGGTGGCATTGAGGGGATTCAGTTTTACGGCCTGGCTGAAGCTGGCTACGGCCGCCTCGTACTTCTTCTCGCCGATATATATAGTTCCCAGCTTCTGATAGACTTCCGCCAGCGGGACTTCCAGCGCTTTCAATTCATAATCACTTTGGGCGAACTTGGCCAATCCCAGGTCATTTATTTCGACTAACTTCCGGTAGATTATTTCCGCCCCCTGCTTTTGTCCGAGGGTCTCTTTGGTCAATCCCAGATAGTAATAAGCCGGCAGGTAATTGGGCTCAATTCCTATGGCTTTCTCCAAAAGCGCGGCAGCTCCAGGCAGTTTACCGTGGTTAAAATAAATCAAGGCCATATTAGTCATCATTTTAACGTCATAGGGGTTACAACGCCTGGCCATAAAATAATATTCCTCGATCTTGGCCAGGGGATAACCCATCTGGTAGAACAAATAAAAAAGCTCCTCATAAAAATCCTGCTCTTCCGGGTTTAAAAGAATGCCTCTTTGGTATTCCAGTATAGCCAGGGCGCCGGCGTAAACATTTCCCTCCTGGTTATAATCATGCGCATAGATCCTGGCCAATTTCTGGTGGTAATAACTGTCAAAGGGATTAAGCTTAATAGCCTTTTTATAGGCGGCGATGACCTCGGCTTTGCGCGCCGGCCGGGCGTTGTTCATCCGGTCCGCCCACTGGTTGAGCAGGAAGGCGGAGAAAAACGAACAAACGGCCAGTAGTATGGCCAGGCAGACTGTACTGATGGTGACTTTCAGGTAGCGCGGATAGGTTATGGTTGTGTAGCGGGTGCGCGGATTAGTGATGATCAGAACTGCGGCGAAGAAAAGAGCTGGCAGGGCAATAGCCGGTAAATGCAGGTTAAAATCCACCAGGCTGTGTAAGATAATACCGGCCAGTGCGGTAAAACTTACCACCCGGTACCATACCACCGTCTTTTCCCGGAATATACCTTGTCCCTGGCGGAGAACGAAAATAATAATCGCCACGAACAAAATGCCGGCGGGCCAACCCATTTCCGCGTTCACCTGTAGTATTTCATTATGCGCAAAACGAGTCACCTTGCCGAAATGCAAAATTGTTTCCATACTGGGCAAATTATAACGGGGATAAACCAGGCCGAAATTTCCCATTCCCCAGCCGAACCAGGGCCGGGCATTGATCATATTCCAGGCACTTTGCCAAATATATATTCGACGGTAACCATCCTGGGTGCTGAGTTTTATCAGGTCATCAAGCTTACCTGGTGGCAGCATTAGTAAAAGCACGACCCCCCCCGCGATCACCACTAACCAGCCCTTTTTCCCGTATTTCAAGCCCAGCATGAGCGCCGCTACCAGGATCAGCGCCAGGACCACCCCGCGGGAATGAGAGACAAATATTGTGGCGGTCATTAAGGACAGCCAGCCGGGGATCAACCAGTTCGGCAGATGCCTGTTCCGGGGAGCGAACAGGAAATAACCCAGTCCGGCGGTGAAGCCCAGCAAAATATACGCCGCCGCCAGGTTTTGATTGGGAACAGTGCCAAAACGCGGCACCGCCAGAAAATACTGTGTCCAGACGACGATAGCTTCCACCGTCGCCATTATCGCCAACAGGCCGGCGGCCTGCTTAATAAAAACTGCGAACTTTTCCTGACTGGTTCCCGCCGAAAACAATAATAAATAAAAAAATACCGCGTAACTTAACAGCCTGAATAATTCGATGAGGGAACCATGGAGGTAAATGGTCCCGGATAAACTGACCAGGGCCCACAGCAGAAACCCCGCCACCAAATAATGCAGGGTTTTAATTTTCGGGATCACCACTCCGGTATCCGCTGTCCGACGCCAAAAGACCAGCAGACAGACTCCCGTCACCAGGAAGGTAGTGGCGGCAAACGCGCCGAACCCTTTGCCGCCGTTAACCAGCGGCAAATATAAAAATATGAATAGAAAAAGATTATTTATTATAGACATTCTGGGCCAGATCCTGTGCTTCCTGGAATTCCTTTTGCGCGGGCTGTGTCAAACCGTTTTCCTTATAGAAAATTCCCAATGAGTAGTGGTAAAGCGCCTTATGGGGATGGCAAGCAACGGCGGATTGAGCTTCCCTGATAGCCCCCGGCGGGTCGCCCTGTTGTGAGTAAAGCCAGGCCAGATTGTGATGGAAAGGACCATAGTTAGGGTTAAGTTTTATCGCTTCCTGCAAGTAATGCACCGCCGTACCCGGTTGCCGTTCTTGTTTATATACCTCGGATAAAAAAGCGTAAGTTTGCGCGTTGAGAGGATCAAGCTTAATGGACTCCAGCAGATTGGCTTCCGCCAGGGTTAATTGGCCGTTATGCAAATAATCCGTACCTGCCATGTACCTTTGGCTGGCCCAGAAAGTATTCACGAAACTTATCCCGGCCCAGACCATCAGGGCGGAAAAAGCGATCAACAGTCCCCAGTTTCTTTTCAGCGTGATCGTACGCCGGGGCAAGGCGGACTGGCCGTAACCCAGCAAGATCCAGAACAGGATAGCCACCGCCGGGATGTACAAGCTGTAATCAACCAGGGAATTAAGCAGCATAGCCGTTAAACTGCAGGCCACTCCTATCGTTAGAATCTTACCAGAACGCGGCAAACCCGTCAAATTTGCCATAAAACCCTTTAATGATTGATAGATACCGCCCAGCAACGCCACTACGCCTATTAGGCCGACTTCGCACCATAATTGCAGGAAGTGATTATGGGCGTATAGGGAATTTAGCTCGCCGGTCTTATACCGGAGATAGAGCGTATCAAAATTGCCTAACCCGACACCCAGAATGGGATATTGCTTTACGATCTTCCAGGCGCCGGCCCACCAATCCAGGCGATTCAGGACCCCGGGTTCATTCATTTTCATCACGGCGAAATACAAAAGAGCAGCGCCTATGACTCCCAATCCGGCATAAGTTGCCAACCGGTAACCAGCCGAGGTCTCCGTCAACGCGTACTTATCTTGCAACCACAGGAAAAATATTAAGGCCAGGAATAAGCTTAACCATCCGCCAAAGGAATGGGTCAGCGCTAAGACCACCAGCAACAACACAAGCAAGCCCGCCTTCCCGGCATAAATAACCCGCTCCCGCCCTGTTCCTGCCTCGCCCGCCTGCAGATCGGCCAGGAGCAGAGGAACAATCGCTATTATATATCCGGCGAGAATATTAGGGTTAAGCAATGTGCCAACAGCCATCTGGTGAGCCCAGGCTTGTTTGACCGCTAACAAGCCGATAAAAGCACTTATAGGGTAAAGGAGATAACGGAAACCGGTCCGGCGGAAATCAGAATCCAGCAGGTTCAAAGCCAGGTAAAATAGCAAATAGTAATTTATCTGGTTAAACAGTTCGTTACGGCTGTTGAAACGGTTGGGTGAAAATAAATAAGAAAGGAAGCAGATAGCGAGAAAAACCAGGAAATATGGATCACTGGCGGTATAAGTCAGGGAAATACGGTCATGCCGGCGCACCCGTAGCCAGCAGAAAAAAAATACCAGCAGCAAGGTCAGGAAATGGATCAGGCAGAGCGTCCACAGGTCCCAACTGCCGCTGAATAGCGGCGGTAATGCTGCCAGCAGATAGAACAACCATATCAGTACATGGTCAATTATTACCATTTATCCGGCTTGGACTGGAGATAATCAAGCGCCCGATAGATAAGATAAATGACTAAGATCGCGGCGCCGATAAAGATATGCACCTTGTTTTTAATAAATATACCCAACAGGATCTCTCCGCCGACAAAGACGATCAAGATCCACATTATCAGTTTGCTTCTACCGATCTTCTCTTCCGAAGCTACGGGTATGACTTTTAGAGCGGAAATGGCCATTATTTGTTTAAGGCATTCCTGGTAAAAGGCATTGTCGGGTTCATCCTGGAGCATTTTCTTATATTCCCTGATGGCTATGTCCAGTTGCCCGCATTTATCATAAAGATTTATCATTTGCTGATGGAGTTGTTTGTTGAGGCCCGTTGACATTTTCAGCGCCAGCTTGGCTTCGTTAAGCGCTAAAATATAAAACGCCCTTTCCTGGTCCACCGTACCCTTCTTTTCCAGGGCCTGACAAAGCTGTATGCGCGCCGGCACATTTTTGGGTTCGGCGGTTAGTACGGTCTTAAATTCCTTGATGCTCAAGTCGAGGAAATTATTCCGGTAGTGTTCCAGGGCGGTATCATATAGGGCTTTTATTTTATCATCCATGATTTACCTCAGTTTAAAAAGCGCGAATTTAGGTTTCAAAACCTAAACTCGCGCTTTTAATGCCGTTAACCAATAACCTTAAACTACATTATGTGCGGGGTAATGAACACCAGCAATTCGGTCTTGATATTATTTTTCTGCCGGTGGGTGAACAATTCACCGATGATGGGGATCTCGCCGATGAACGGTATCCTGGAGAGAGACTCCGTGGTTTGTTCATCGATCAATCCACCGATTACCAGGGTTTCACCATCCGCGGCCAGCACATTGGTATCAGCCGAACGAGTTTCGATCGGCGGTAAAGGCGCGTTAGACCCAGGAGGCAGCGTGCCCAAAGAGCTCACTTCCGCGTGGATCTTCATGGTTATCTTCTTATCCAGGTTTATACTCGGGTTTACCGTCAATTTAATACCAACATCGACAAATGAAGTGTTGGTCGTAGCGGTACCGCCAGCGGCTTGGGTCGTGGTGCTGGTATAAGCCACTTTTTGCCCGGAAAGGATGGTCGCGTCCTGATTATTCAGGGTGGCGATCTTAGGGCTGGACAGGACCTTCCCTTTGCCCTTGGTTTCAATGGCGCTCAGGGTAGCCTGTAAGCTAGTCCATTCGCCGCCCTTATTGGACACTTTACCTAAGGTCAATAATCCACCGCCTGCCACGTTATTCAAAGGCGTGGTGTCAACAGTACCAGTTTTACCTTCTACTGTAGCTGTTCCAGCAGGATCTAAAAACGGTTTGGCTCCAGTAGCGTTCCAGGTTTTGGTAAAGTTCCAGGTCACGCCGATCTCTCTTAAGGCGTTCTTATTGACCGAAACGATCTGCGCTTCGATCATTACCTGAGGAGTCGGCACATCCAGGATCTTCAGCATATCCACAACTTTCTTGATATTATCAGGTATATCGGTGACGATAACGCTGTTGGTCCTGGCGTCCGTCTGTATCTTACCCTGTGCGCTCAACAAGGAGGTCAAAACCGGCGCCAAATTATCCGCCTTCGCGTAATTAACGCCAAATACGCCGGTCTGCGTCACGAAAAGGTTCTGCTCTTCTTTGATCTTGGTAGGAGTAGATATCCTCATCACATTGGGCGCGATGTAATCATATACCAGCCCGGTCAGTCTTAAAATTATATTCAGACCGTCCTGGAAAGTTACCTTATCCAAATGGATAGTGATCTCACCCTTAACGTCATCGCCGTAAACCATATTGATGCCGCTTTTAACGGAAAGGATCTTCAGGACGTCATGTATATCAGCGTCCTTAAAGTCCAGAGAGATAGTCTGGTCCTTGCTCGCAGCCGGAGCGGCCTCTTCTTTTACTTCCGCTTCAGGTGCCGGTGCCGCTGGCGCCGCTTCAACTACAGGGGCAGGCGCTGGTGCCGGTGCCGGAGCAGGTGCTGGTGCCGGAGCTTCTACAACCGGGGCCGGAACAGGAACTGGAACTGGAACCGGTGCCGGAGCCGCTGCTTCCATTGCCGGAGCAGTGGGTTCTGCCGGTTTAGCTTCTTCTGCCGCTGGCTCAGTCTTTCCTGCTGCGACATTGGGTTGATCGATCTTGACTATTATTTGTTTTTCACCCTTGGTCACTTCATAAGTGGTCATCTCTTTAAGATCGATCACGATCCTGACGCTATTGGCCGGTTTCACCTTGAACTGGCTGGACCGGATAGTCTTAATTACTCCTGTATCGATGACCTGGCTTTTGTTGGCCACCTTATGAACCGCGTTAGCAATATCTATGACGATCATCGGTGGTTTGGCGACCTTAAAATCCTTAAACTCAAAATTCGCATCACCCGTAATAAGGATTTCCGCTTGCGGGGAATCCAGGTTGCTGACTTTGATGCCGGTGATAGCCGGTATGGCGGCGCTATCCGCGGCCACGGCCGTTAAAGAAGCGATATTTAAGGTGCATAACAGGAAACTCAGAATTAGGCCAAATTTAATTACGTTTTTCATTAGACTATTCACTCTCCTCTCTTAATTTAAACTCTTTCATTACGTTTTTCTTGGTGATCAAAATAACTTTATCGGCTTTAACGATTCCGGCTACTCCCGGAACTATCCGTCCGCGGTCATCCAGGAGTTTCCCCTTGTCCAGGACATAAGTGCTGCCGTCAACAGACTTGAACAAAGCATGTTTACGCTGCTGGCTGAAAACATAGCCCTTTAGCGTCAACAGGGTGATGTTCACTTCTGCCGCTTTGCCGCTTCCCGAGGCAGCTGTGCCGGTGGTGCCACTGCCCGCCTCGATCTGACCCAACAATGGGACAAAAGGATCCCTCAGGCCGCCGCTTTTATAAACATAGCCGACGATATCCTGCTGCGCCGGGACTGAAGTTGCTCCGGCTGCCGTTGCCGGGGTAACTGCAGCAGTCGCCGCTGGAGCAGGAGCCGGGGCCGGGGCCGGTGCTGGCGCTGGCGCCGGTGGCGGTGTCATACCTTCCATAGATGAACCGCTGTCCGCGGCTGTTTTGTGTCCCCTTACTTTTGGCGCTTTGGGTTGGCTGGTGCAGGCGGTCAAGCTGAAAATCATGGCAATTATTAGCAGCCATAAAAACCAGATGAAAATATTTTTTTTCTTTTTCACTAGATTCCACCACCTTCTGCGTAAGTAAATGTCTTAATGACGAAACTGGCGCTGATGCTTTCCCGGGCGTTATCCGCGGTGCCCGGAGAGATCTGGACATTCTCTATATTTACGATACGGTTCAGGTTGCCGAGCTTGGTAAAGAACTGCCCCAGATTATTAAAATTAGCCTTGACGCTCATTTCGATAGGGACTTCATTATAGAATTCGCGCGGGATAAGTGCGGTGGGACGGAAATTATTGAATTTTATGCTGTTCTCATTACCTCTCTGGGTAATGAGCTTAAGCATCTTTGGTATATCTTTCTTTTGCGGCAGCATTTCGCTCATCATCGTCAGGTTCCGTTGTACCGTGGCCAATTCTCTTTCCACCTGGGTTTGCTGCCCGGCGATACCGTTGGCCTCATCCAATTTGACCTGCACCGCGGCGATGTCCGTATTCAATTTGGCGATGCGCTCCGTCAGAGGGCTGTAGGCGAGATTCCAGAATAAGACGATAATAAGTACGCCCATTATTACGGCTACGATCACTGCCTGGTTTTGTGATTTTTGTTTATCTCCTGTTTTAGCCACGCTATCCGACCTCCTTTGACCGACAATTCCCTTTTATAACTTGCTGGATAAAGTAATACTGAAGGTAAGCGTCGACCGGTTGCCTTTCCCGGTAGTTCCGCCTTCAGTTATGGCAATAAGCTCCACATTATCAAAATACTGGTTATCTTCCAGAGTAGTGACAAAATCGGCAATGGCGAAATTATCAAAGGCTATACCGTTAATAGAAAGCACATTCCCGCCTTCCGTCCTGGTGCTGTTTAAACCGGTCAGCCAGATGGATTTAGGGAGACACGAGCTCAACTCGTCCATCAGCATGGCCCATTTGAACCGTCCCTGCAACAATCTCTCGATAATGCCCCATTTGCGGTCCAGGATGGCTTTCTGCTGTTTCTCCTGGTCCACTACCGCCACCAGCGCGCTAACCTTTTCCAAATCCGAGTTCTTTTGCACCATCTGCTTATTCAGGTTCACAAAGGTCAGCATCTTACTTACGTACAGCACCAGCAACAGGATGATGAGAATAATTATACCCGCAATAGAGAACTGTATCTGGTACCTGGCGCCTTCTTCCTTTTTTAGATCTCGCGGCAATAAGTTTATTTTAATCATAGATGGCTTCTCACCTTCTTTGTTTTAACTTCTTACGCGCAGAGCCAACCCCATAGCAACGGGGAAGAGCGGCTGCATTTCCGGCAGCTCCTCTGGCGCAGGAGATTTAAGATTTAATTTAACGCTGGCAAAGGGATTGCTCTTCTCAACCTGTAATTTCGTTTCCTGGGCGATCAGCTTCTCGATGTTCCTGATCTTGGAAGAACCGCCGCTCAGGATGATCTTCTTGAGCGAGCGCTCGCTGGATTGGGCCTGGTAATAATCCAGGGACCGCCGGATCTCGCCAAACAGCTCATGGAACACGGGTTTCAGCACATCCGAGATCTGGATGGCTTCCTTATCCCCGAACGCGTTCTCCTCTTCTTCGGTCAGGAGAATGCCTTTGGCTTTCTTCACGTCCTCCGCCTTGCGATAGTCGAGACGCAGGTCCCGTTGCAGGGCCTTGCTAAAATTATTACCCGCAATAGACACGTCGCGGGTAAAACGGGAAACTCCGTTCTCTATAATATTAATGTTGGTGAAGGTGGCGCCGATGTTCAGCAGCACCACGCTGCCGGTGTTCTTTTCCTGCTCGCCCATGTTATAGTCGTAAACATTTTCCAGGGCGAACGCGTCAACGTCGATCAGGACCGGCCGCAGGTTAACGCTCCGCAGAATGTTCACCTGCCGGTCGATCAGGTCCTTTTTACCGGCGACCAGCAGAACATCCATCCTCTTGGTGTCTTCCTCGTCGTTATCGCCCAGGATCTGGAAATCCAGTATGGCCTGGTCGATCGGGAAAGAGATGTAGGGTTCGGCCTCGAACTTGATGGTGGCTTCGAGTTCCTTCTGGGTCATTTTCGGCAAAATGATATAACGCACTATGACCGCGTCACCGCTGATGGAAACAACGGCTTTCTTGGTGCCTATTTGGCTGTCATCTATTGCTTTCTTGAGAACGTTGGCTAATAACTTGTCTCTTTCTTCGGCGGGAATGCTGGAAAGCGGGGTGTCCGGGCTTATTTCTGCTATGGCTAGCTTCGTGAGGCTGTCACCTTTAAGATAGGCAACCTTGATTGAATGAGTACCAATATCTATTCCAACAGCATCGATGCTCGGTTTCAAATTTTTCATATTTGTTTTCTCCCCTTTTCAACCACCTTTCTTTTTTTTTAAAATAACATAATTGCTCGTTTATTGTCAAGAAATATATTTAATATTCCGCTATTTCTTTACGGCGTCTTGCCCATTTCCGTCGAGATAACGTTGCCGATCACGCCGCCCTCGGCATTGACATAAGTGACGACGTCCTTGGTTATGCCGCCGACCGTCACGCTGGCCCGGATCTCCACCAGTCGCGGACCGGTTATCTGCCCGCCGTAACGGGTCTGCATAACCCAACCATGGTCCCGGTCCGTATCGCAATTGGCCGTAAGGTAAGGATCGGCGAAGGAAATGCTGGTCGCGCCGTGATCGTTATGGAGACGGGCGGTATCGTTCGCGCCGATAGTTTCCACCGGCGGTGAGCCAGTGGTGATATGGTTATCCGACGGATCCCGGTACCCTTGCGGGTCCGCGTCGTTATTGCAGGCGAA
This sequence comes from Elusimicrobiota bacterium, assembly GCA_003153935.1. Taxonomy (GTDB): domain Bacteria; phylum CAYTYR01; class UBA6262; order UBA6262; family UBA6262; genus Fen-1174. Next base: position 38,918 of record PMCA01000017.1, on the reverse strand, counting down.
AATGCGGTAATACAAATACTGCCCGACCTGCGTCTGCCTTAAGGGTATCAATCCTGACCAGGTGCCACCTCCGGAAGAACCGATCATCTGCGCATATCCCAGGCCGTCGTTGTTGGCGTCATTCAAATCATAGGCGTTGCCTTCCGGCGCGTTATCCGGGATATAATAGTAACCATTAGCCGCATTCGCGGTCAAATATTTGTCGCCTCCCGAAGTAAGAGGACCAGTATACCCACCCAGGGTAGTTGGATCAGAGCCGCTTATCCGGTAATAAACCCGGGTGTCATGCACCGGATTATTGGCCGCACCGGTCGCGCTGGCGTTACCGTTGTGATAGATGCCGCTGCTGTCCCCGCGGCCTGAAATGACATTGCAGAATGTCAGCGGGCTGAAGGAATATTTGCCGTCGTTCAGGTCCCACAATTCAGCCCGCACCACATATTGATTGACCCAGGAACCGTTGCCCGAATCACGCGGATTCAGCGGTCTCAGGGCGGAAGCATCCGCTGTGGGTGTCGAAGTATACTGTACATAGGGACGAGTACGGTCATCCTGGAGCATGCTGTAGGAGAAATACGGCTGTCCGGCCTCGTTCCACTGATAAACGCCATTGGCATTTAATTGTTTACGCCAACTAGTACCAACATCGTTCTCATCCCGTAAAATAAACGCGTAATAAGCCGTGGCCTCTTCAGGCAATCCGGCCATTTGCATATAAGCGCTGGTATCGGGCATCAGGAAATCGTAGCGCATCGAGACCGCGTTCCTGCGTTTTTGCGCTTCGGTGTAACCGGCTACATTCGGAGCTGCCGTTTCAATCCAGGTGATAAGATTCCCGCCCGGGTCATGGTCATAGAAATTCAGTTTACCCGCCTGAAAATTCCCTACAGGCGGACCGACATGGCCCGGGGCATCGTAACCGAATTGAATGGTGCTGTTGGTGGTAGTATTATTGCAGTCCAGGACATCCCTGTAAGAAGTGCGCACGTACATCAACGGATATTCGCCATAGAAAATATCGTTGTATCCATCGGAGATATTCACGGTGAAATGGGATGCGTCTAAAGCACAATAGTCTGCGCCAATAACGCCACCCGGCATGAAGTAATAAAAACCGGTGGTCGGAGGGTTTATCATCAGTTGCGTCGCAGCCGGCAATAATCTGGAAACAGGCAGAGGAGTATGCCGCAATGGAGAATAGCTGTCTTCTATTGTCGTGGTGAACTCGCCGGTGGTATTCCGGGTCAAAGGATATGGTTTGGCATTGGGCATGGTAGGGTTGCCCGCGCCTACTACAACATTTTGATCCCGGTCGCCGGGTGAACTGCCCGCCGAATTAACCAGATAACTCCACAAGTTCCCTGTCAATGGATATGTAGTGCCGTTATCCGTGCCGGCTACGGGGGTCCATTGTATTATATTGCCGCAGTTATTAATATCGTTGCTCAAGTTCTCCGTCGGGCCGTAAAATTCACGATAACCGCCGACGACCCCGTTATCTATCCCGTCCGCAAAAGAGCTGGTTCCCTGCGGGTGGGGACCGGTAGGCCCGTCGGTATTAGAATTATCCAAAATAGTGACCGGCGCAGCTCCATTAATAGTATAATAAAATCTGATGGCCGGAGTGCCGGTATTAGTTACCTGGCAGTACATCCTGACCGATTCATCATTATAAACAGAACCGCCGTTAGCCAGGGCATTCCAGCCCCCGCCGCCGGTCGTCCGGTGTTCCATTTTCTGTACTCCCACAGACACAGAGGGGTCAGTCCAGAAAGGATTGAAGCCGTTCTTGGCAAATATATACCAGCACATTGAAGCCATATGAGCATCAGTTACCGGCATCGGCCAGGCGCCATAAGCCGTCGGTCCCTTGCCTGTCGCCGGATGGAAAGGAGTGGAATAAGTAAGCGCCTGGGCTCCGGGGCCGCACATATCGGTAACGCCCTTATCCAGCTGAGCCAGATAAAGGGGCGCATTGATTGTATCGGTGCTGGCATTAAAAGCGACTACCATCTGTCCGCTGCCTTCAAACCAGATACCGTCCTTGTCAGGATTAACGCCATATGCGCCGCCGAAATCGAATCCGTCCATCATCTGGCCGCTGTATAAGCAATACTGAGTATTCTTGAACATGACGACAGCGCCGTTAGTGGCGTCAGTTAAACAGCTCCAGTAAGCGGGGTCACCCGCTTTCCATCTATGGGTCAACGCCGCCACCGGCACACTATAGCAGTCCAGGGATTTATCTATAGCCGCCACGGAATCGCCGACCTTGAAGCGCTTCTCCGCGGGTATCCACATGGTATTAATCCAGGTCTTGATCGCATCGGCTTTAGTCTGGTAAAGCGGATTGACCTTATAGGCACCATAGTTCCATAAAGCGGCGTAACAATCGGCATTAACTTCCGTACTGCCCTCACCGCGTACCACGCCGGCGTAAGTGTAACCCCAATTAACATGACCGTCCGGCTGCTGCAGGCTGGCGATCCAGATACCCAGGTCATCGATCATGGCATTATAAGTATTATCGCCAGGGAAGACCTTTTTGTAATAAAGCAAAGCCAGCAGCATATAAGCGTTGGGACCGGCGCCGCGTCCCAAAGCACCGGCGGCATCCGCCTGCATCTTAGCGCCCCAAGGGAAGTAAGCGTAGTAAAAACCAGGCTCCGCGCCCCAGTTTGCATCGTGTATAGTTTTGTAAATACTGAAAAGCTGTTGCGCCCTCGCCTGGTCACCATGCAATATGAAGGTCATTGCTGCCAAGGCGTTATCGTAAGTATGGCTCTCCACCTTGTCGTCAAAAGTCATCGGCATTATGCTACTGGATATGTGGTCACTCATCGCCTTGACGCCTGCATATACTTTGATTTCGGAAGCGGCGGTTTTATTATATAATTCTATACCGTCCATATAAAAATGACTAGCCGTGGTATCCGCAGACTTTCCGTCATCGTTCTTGAGAGAAAAAGCCAGCAATTTTACCGATTTCAGGTCGGCGGCCGTCGGGTAATGAAAAGGATCGGTGTTGCAGGCCCAGCAGCCAAGCATGCTGAACGGTATGTAGCGCTGCTTCCACCAGTTACCGTTGTATTCTATAGGCACGGATGTTTCGAAAGGATATTGATTGGCCGTATCAGGCCCCCACCAGTTGCCGTCCCCGGTATATTGCCCGCGCGCGTCCACTCTTACTTTTAAAATATTCACATTGGGATTGGTGATCGGATTGGGCCCACCGGACCCGGTGCTGCCATACCAGAACCTGATCCCGTCATAACTCCGCCAGTCCGGTCCAAGCCGGAAGCCTGTAGCCGCGCCGACATTACCTCCGCCTTGCAGCATGATCCAGGTGGCTTGCGAATTGGCTCCCGCGGCCAAAGTATAAGGGACATCCAGGTATTCTACGCCCTCGGCAGGGGGACCGAATCCGTTCTGCACTATCGTCGGATTTAAGATCGACCCACCCGGCATGGTGCCGTTAAAAGACCTTTCCCCGTTTTCGTTGCGCATGGTAATGGAATACTGGTAAGGATCATTGGCCGCGCTATCCGGCTGGCGTTCAAAGTTCTCAATAATAGTTTGGCTGGGAACATCGTTATATATGCCCTGCAATGTATCCACATAAATAAAATTTCCGGCAGCAGGTGTTTTGCCGTGAATGATCAGGCGGTATTCACTTATTTTGGGGGCCAGGATACGATTGCCGTTCTTAAATCCGCCGCCCGAACCGCCGTTACCTGTTCCCCAACCCGAGCCGAAGAAGGCCCCGGCGTACCACTGTCCGATGTCATCCCAATTATTGCTGGTTTGAGACAACGGCAATATGAATTTTCTCCAACCCGTATAGTTCAGGGAGATAGTGGTCGGGTTATCCTCGTACTGGTCATGCTTATATACTTCACCGTCGATACCGTTGACGTTATCATTGCTTTCACCCAGTTCAATATGCATGGAATTGCCGGTGCCGTCGCCTTTTACCCAAATAGACAATGCCTTGCAACCTCTCAAGTCTATTGGACTGATAGTTCCATTCCAAGTGCACAACACCGGGCACCATCTGCCGGCCGCGTCAGGGAAGGTGTATTGTATTCGCAGAGCCGCCGCGCCTTCCTTGAAGGTACCTCCCTGCAGCATTACGCCGTTAGTGGTTCCGGTCTGTCCCCAACCCGGAACACCGTAAGACTTGCCCATGGTGCCTTCATAATTGTCCAATACCACCGCGGCCTGCGCCACACCGGCCAATGAGATCATTATGATAATAGTTAATAGTATTTTTTTCATAGTCCCCCCCGTTGCTTCTGGAGCACGTCAGCCAGTTTTTGTTGGTCCCCAACCTGACCGTAAAGCGCGACCAGTTGCGAGTAGACGTATTGTTTATTTATTTGGATGGGATATTCGGCCTGGACTTCCTCAAGAAACCCGATGGCTTCCCTGGGTTGTCCCTGGGCCCGGTAAATATCCGCCAGTTCTATCATGGTATCGGCGACCCTTTTCTCACCGTTGTAGCGGTCCTTTTGCTTGATGATTTCAGTATAGTATTTGGTGGCTTCTTGCAGATCGAAGAGACTATGCAGGTAGATGTTGGCGATCTTGAATTCCGCTTCCAGTTTGCCGGTGTAACGGGGGTATTTGGTTAGAATTAATTTATATTGATCAAGGGCGCCGGCCCATTTCTGTTCCAGGCGCAGCTGTTCGGCCAAATTAAAAACCTGGCTGGCTTCAAATTCTATTTTCTGGTTATGCCAGTTCCAGTATTTATTAATTCCGTATAAGGCAAGCGCGAACAGCAAAACGCATAAACCTATCAATACCCCATTTTTTATCCGGTTGATCTGCATGCGTTCTCCCCTATTCCCCTATCATAAAAATATCACAAATACGCCCTATGTCAAGCGGCTTTTTATGGCCTTAGTGTATGTATTGGATATCCTTAACGTATATGGTTTCCTTCTTCTGCGGGTCCATACCGGTTGAATCCCAGACAAACTCCAGTACCACATAAAGTTTCTTCAGGTTGGAACGGTCCCCCGAAGGGAATTCCGACAGGGGTATTTCAAAGGTCTGCCAGTTATTGGTGATGGTATCAATGGTGTATTTCTTCTCCAAACCATCATCCGGATCGTTAAAATCCTTGACGCCGATCTTGACTGTCTCGCCGCCGGCTGCCCCCTTAAGCTGTAAATGTATCTTGGTGAAAGCGCTGAAATTATAGGCGTTGCGCGAAGTATAATGGGCAAAGTCTTCAACCGGCTTGACCAGGATAAAATNNGCTGCGCCCCAGCTAGAAGAACCGGGGTAAGCTAACTTCATATAGTCGTGGCTGGCGGTCCAGGTAGGATCATTATCGTTTAGCCAGCTTGTTTCACCTTCTAAGGTATTTACGCCCATATAATATTCAGCCAATATTTCGCTGCTGGCATTGGGAGTAATTATCTTGTATATGGCCCCGTCTTCCGGTGGAGCCGGGAAAAATCCCCCGGTAATATTTACGGTAGCGGAGCCGGTGATGCCGCCGTAAGTGGCCGTTATTGTACCCGATGTCGCCGCATTGGCATCCGCGGCGGTTAAAGCTACGGTTAAGCCCATACTGGCTGATAGAGTGCCTATGCCGTTGGTAACGCTCCAGTTGGGAACGACCGCCGCCGCCTTGCCGTGCGCGTCTTTCCCGGTAGCAGTGAATAATCTTACTTCCTCCGTTACCATGTCAACCGTCGTCGGGGTAACCTGGATGGTGGCCAGGGGCCCGTTGGTGGTAAAACTGTCATCGGCGCTGTAGGTAACATTGCCGCTGTCGTCTACAGCCTTGATACGATAATGATAAGTAGTGTCAGGCGTTAATCCGGTCAGGCCGAAACTGCCCGACATACCGGTGGCGGTAGAAACCTCGCTTAACCCGTAACTGGTGGTCGTCCCATATTCCACGGTAACCAGGGCCGATTCATCCGTGCTCCAGGTGATGGTGATCGTCGAGTCAGTCACCGAGCTGGCAGTTATATTTGACAGGGTTGGAGGCGTCAGGTCCGGCTCAGCGAATTTATCCTTCTTGTGACAGCCGTTCACGAAAACAACAGTCATAAATAATGCCGTTAACGCTAAGGTCTTGGTAAAATCAAAAGTTATCTTCATTAATATCTCCTGGGAGTATCCTGACTTAAGGCACCCTGGGGGCACATTCATTTTCAACCCGGTAAAGCTTTGTCTTGCCTTCGCCGACCGGCTTCTCCAAAACCAATCTCACTAAAAATGACTCCTGGTTCCGGTTAATTATCGTCAAATTGACGACATTAGCGCACAACGGGTCTGGACCGTCCAGAGCATAATCTGTCGGATTGGGTCCCGTCCAGCGTTCGCGGTATAGCTTCCGGTTGGGCCGGTCATAACGCAAGCGGTATTTCCTGTATTTATTCAGGTCTGTTTCTGAAGTTCCGTAATTTGTATAATATTCGTAAGTGGTATCGGTGCTTACCGCGGTACTGCTGGAGAAGACTACCTGCGCCGGGGAAAGAGAGACGTCGTCAAACAAGGTATAACCGCCCCACTGTAAAATACCGGTTTCCCCCACCGGTCCGGGATTCCACTGGTTGTAATTAGCCAACAGTAAACTGTTATAGGATATTATGGAATTTATCGTCTTAAAAAAAGAAGAACCAAACAGAGTATAACTTGGGTTAATCGCCGCGCCGTTCCAAGTATAGATCCTGCCGCCATCCTGGCCGCTGGTGCCAATATAAAGAATACCATTATCCACATACAAAGCGGTAATATTCGCATCTTCACTTAATACGGCGGCGGCTGGCGCAGACCAGGAAACCCCGTCATATACGAACAGTCTCGACATAAAACCAGGGTACACGCCGTTTACGCCGACATAAAGCTTGCCATTATATGACACCATTTTGGTAGCCCAGGATCCTGCTGCAAAAGTCCCAACGCACAAAAGAGTAAAATTGGCATCTGGCACCCAGTTGAGCCCGTCAACGCTGGCAATTACCTGACTGCCAGGTATCCAGTTAGTCAAGGCATAGATACGAGTGCCATAAACACACAGATCGGTAACCCTGGTACCGCCTCCAGCCACGTAGTAAACCCGGTTGACATTGGTCCCGTCATACTGCCAGATGGCCTGTTCTGGGGTGCCCTTCCACCAACCTCCCATATAAAGATTACCCTGGAAAACCGCGTAACAGTTTACACTGCTGGACTGTTCCAATGCAGTTCCCTGATAGAAAGCTAAACTGTTTACGGTACTCCAGTTTGACCCGTTAAAACACTTGAGCGCATAGACATTCCCCGCTAAACCGGGATTCCGGAACGCATAAATCATGCCATTATATTCCGCCTTCATTCCCGGCGCCATATTATAAATATAGTTTGGAGTTTCCGCTCCCAAGCCGCTGGTTTGAGCGGTATTCCATATCGCCCCGTCATAATAAACGGCATAACTTGAAGCTCCCGGATCAGTCATGGCTTCATACAGGAATCCCTTGTATGCGCCTAATGTTCCCGTACCTGTGCCGCCATTGTAACCATAGTTGTAACCGTAATCCCGGCCGCCGCTGCCGATGGCGTTGGTCATGATCTTGCTCCAGAAATCACCCCCGGTGTGGGTCAGCCTGAATTTAAAATTAATGTTTACAAGTTGGTTCGTAGTGGTAGTAATATGATCCCAGCCGGGGTTAGAAGTAGTTGTGGAAGAAACAAAAACCGCCGGGGCAAAATCAGCTCCCGCCTGCGTCACCATCCTTAATTCGCCGAGACCGCGGTTCTCGTTCTTAACCCAGCCTGACAGGATATAGTTCCTGGTCCCCGCTGCTGCCGTGGTATAAGTGGTAGTGCCGACCAGGCTTTCATAATTGTTTGCGGGCGGCACACCGACGGAGTAGAAGCCTGATTTTATCCTATCCCCGCCCGGTCCTAACTTAATAGCATTGGCTGTCGATAAAGCATTCCAGCAGTAGGGATCTTGCCAGGAGATGAGGGGGTCTTCAAAACCAGGATTCTGAGCCTGGTTCCCCATGGAGGAGGCTTTGGCATTGATGAAGTCATGCTCGATCCAGTACATGGCGTCATTGGCATTACGGGTCAGGTCCAGGGCGCCTGATTGCAGCCAGGTACCTTTGCTTACTTTCTGTATGAGCATGATTATACCGGTAAAAACAATGGAAACGATCGCAATTACCATCATAAGCTCTACCAGCGTCGTTCCCTTTTTGCGCAGGTTGATCATCTTTGGCGTCCTTTAAGCGAAATGAGGTTGCTAAGGCACCAGGGGCGTAATGCTGTTATCCACCCGGTATTCTTCGATCTTCCCAGCCCTGACCGGCTTGGACAGGGTCAGGCTAACCATGAAATTAGTTTGTTCATTATTGGAAATTACGACCGCTTGGACATCCTGGCATAACGGGTCAGGAGACTGGGTGACCCAGGTCAAGCCGTCGAAGACCTGCCGGTACAAATTCCGCGTGGCCGGATCATAATACAAGCGCCAGGCGTTTATTTTCAGCCCCGTATATTTTTCGTAAGTAAAATACCCGGGAGGATCACTCGGGTTAAACTCGACTTTCAAAGGAGCGATGCCGACATCGTCAAAATAGCTCGTGCCGCCGGCATTGGCGTTAGTGAGCCGGATCTTGAACTTGGTCCCGGCGGCCTTGCTGGTGGTGATGGAAAGATGCTGCCAGTATAAAGAACCGGTAGCGCAACCCGTCGATACGGCCGGTATGAAATCAAACCCGGTATCCTGCAGCAAGCGAACTTCCGCCGGACCGTCCGATTTTATCCAGCAGGACAAAGTATAAGTGCCGGTCATTGAGAATGTGGCCACCTCGCTTTCATAATTAACGGTGGCGCCGCTGTTGGTTAATTTCATGCCGTAAAAACCGCTTTTCAGGTTGGGATCATTGGAGCTGATGCGCGCTACTCCCGCCGGTAAGGGGCTCTGCCAGCCGTAAGGATCGCCGGACGGCAGATTACTGTCCAGGGGTATCTCAAACCCGGAGTTATAACCGACATTGCCGACGCTGGAGGCTTTGGCGCTTCTCAGGTCCTTACTGATCCAGAACATCGCTTCCTGGGCATAGTGCTGTAATTCGACCTTGACGCCGCCGGCCCACCAGATATTCATGCTGATCCTTATCAAATTGACCAAGCCGACGCCGATGATGCTGACTATGGCTACGACGATCATTAATTCGACCAGGGTTATGCCGCGACGGGAGCTCACTGCAACACCTTAATCTTGACATCTGCGACAGTGCCGGTGTCCACGCCAACCAAAAAATGATAGTTAGTAGCATTGTTGGTCAATAGCGCCTGCTGTACAGAAGGATTGTCCTGGATATACCGCAGAGCTCTTTGCACCCCGGTCTCACCGTAGTATTCCGCCCGGGAAATAGCTTTTTTATGGGCCAGTCCCCGCGACTGAACGGCCAGCCAGAAAGCGAACGAGCCAACTACCACCCCCAAGATAATTAAGAGCATCACTGCGACTATTAGGGTACTGCCCTTTTCATTCCTGATCTTTGGTAAATTCATCTGCACAGGTCTCCGATATCACTCAAAATTTCTTTATATTCGCTACCACTGTTTTCAGGACCACAGGAGTCGTATACCCATCCCAGGTTACGGTTACGGTTACAAGCTTGTAGTCAGTTGGCCCGGCAACTGCCTGCACCAGGTTTACCGCTGGCGAATTAGCCATAGGGATGTTTACATACTGCACTGCAACCCACCTGGTAAAATGCGAAGTGTTTGGGATCTCCACATTATTTATATCCTTGGGCGGATGCTCGACTAAACCATTATAATCATCGATATCGTCATAGGTGGTCTTATTTCCGGCGGTTTCCCCGCCATCAATACCGATAGCCGACGGTGTGGTGGTAGCTCCTCCACCGATGGGCGTTGTTTCGTCCCATTTTTTCTGTTTAATTTCTTCCGTCAGCTCTTGCGCCAGCTGGATGGCCTTGTTCGTATCGCCGAACCTGACTGACCCTTTCATACCCTGGTACAAAGCCTTGACCAACGGAGCTATCACCAATAATATGATGGCCAGGGCCAGCATAAGCTCTACCAGTGTAACTCCACGGGCGTCTTTTTTTATTTTATTGAAGCGCAGTAACATGCTTTCTCCAAATATTAATGTGCGAATATAGTCAATCTTATATAAAAATAGTATAAATACGCTTAAATGTCAAGGAAATCATCAAGCTTATCAGTAAAAAGTGAAATATGAGCTTAGCAGCGCATAAATTTGCGGCTCGAACAGTATAACTATAAAGGTAGCCAATGCAATAAAAGGCCCAAAAGGTATCAGGTCTTTCTTCTTGCTCCGGTTTATAAGCAACAAGGTCAAACCGACCGTCCCACCCAAGATAAAAGCTATATAAAGCATGATCAAAACATTCTCCCAACCCAGGAAGGTACCAATGCCAGCGGCCAACTTTATATCCCCGCCCCCCATTGTCTCCCTCTTTAAAATAACTCCGCTGAGCCAGCCGATCAGGTACAAGGCGCCGCCGCCAGCCAACAGGCCCAGATAACTGGCTACAAAACGGTTCAGGAACTGGGGGAAATAAAAAAGCCATTTCAGGAATAGCTCTGAATTAAAAAAACTATATAAAACCCCGGCAATAACGAGCCCGTAGCTCAATTCGTCGGGGATTATCTGCTCTCTCAGGTCAATTACCGATACTATTATCAGCACCAGGGTTAATAAGGCGTAGAGCCAAAAAAAGTGTGATAACTGGAAACGCCAGTATAAAGCCGCCGCAGCCAGTCCGGTCAACAGCTCCACAGCCGGATAACGCCAGGATATGGGCTCTTGGCAGGAACGGCATTTGGCTCTCAAGTTCAGGAAACTAAATACGGGAATGTTATCATACCAGGCAATGGCGGAATTACAGGCGGGGCAATGGGATGCCGGGAAAACAATGGATTCTTTACGCGGGATACGGTAAACGCAGACATTAGCAAAACTACCAAAAAGCATTCCGAATATGAAAACAATTATCGCTTCGCTAATAAAAATACTTTCCTCCACAGAAAGGCAGAAACCATGAATGGGTTGAGGAGATCCCCAACCCATTCATGTGTTTACTATTAGCCGAAAAGCTTTACCAAGTAGAGATTACGGTACCCTTGGTATCGTTCGCCGTGCAGTTGATCAAAATTCTCGCCGCCGAAGTGGATACGGCTACGCCACCGGCTGTTTCATACTGCCAGCCACCGGCATTGTTAGACGCCGTGGCAAAGGCAATACCCGCGCGCACGCTGCCATTGTTCTTGTGGGCAACGTTTCCGCAATCTTCATTCGCGGACGGCAGGGCATCAAGATAATTGTTAGCGGTTGTGCCGACAAATGGGACACCAGTAAGAGCGGCTGCTGAACCAGCCGGGAAAATACCGTCGTTATCACTGTAATAAATATTTAATGCAGAACGAATTGTCCCTAAGTTACCCTTGGTAGCACCTTCTCTGGACCTTCTCACGAAATTCATATAACGCGGAATAGCAATACCGGCTAAAATACCGATAATAGCGACCACGATCATCAATTCAACCAATGTAAAGCCCTTTTTGCTTCTTAAAAACCTCATCATTAATCTCACCCCCTTTTGTTTTGAAGTTGTAATGCTCCCTTATAAAAATACCACACTGCGTTGTTATTGTCAAGTTTTTTTAACCCGCTTTGCTGACAACTTCTCCCAGGTTGAAGATCGGCATGAACATGGCTATAACAATGGCGCCGATGACTACGCCCATGACTACCATGATCAGCGGCTCGATCATGCTGGTCAGGCCGCCGACCGCCACATCAACTTCCTGCTCGTAGAAATCGGCGATCTTGTTGAGCATATTGTCCAGGGCGCCGGTTTCTTCTCCTACCGATATCATCTGGATGACCATCGGCGGGAATACGCCGCTTTCCTTTAAAGGGCTGGCTATTCTTTCGCCTTCGCGGATATTTTCCCGGGCGTTCATTACCGCGTCTTCCACTATCTTGTTCCCGGAGGTTTTGCCGGTGGTGCCGATAGCGTCCAGGATGGGCACGCCGCTCTTCACCAGCGTACCCAGGGTCCGGGAGAATTTGGCTATGGCAACTTTCCGCAGCAGCGGACCGAAGACAGGGATCTTCAGTAATATCTTGTGCCAGATCCGGCTGCCCTTCTCCGTCTTACTCCATTGCCTGCCCAGGAACAGCCCGATAATTATCAGTAATATTCCCCAGATAAAATATTTCTTTAAAATCTCGCTGATATTGATCAGGACCTGGGTAGGTAACGGTAACTCTCCGCCGAACGCGGAGAAGACCTGCTTAAACGTGGGGATGACCACCACCAGCAGGAAGATCGTGATGGAGACCGCCACCGTGGTCACGATAGCCGGGTAAACCATAGCACCTTTAACTTTCCCTTTTAATTTCTCGGAAGTTTCCAGGTAGGTTGATAACCGCTCCAGGATAATATCCAGCACGCCGCCGGTTTCACCGCTGCGAATCATGCCGACGTAAAGTTCATCAAAAACCCACGGGTATTTGGCCATGGAATCGGCGATAGATAAACCACCTTCAATGTCATTCTTGACCGATTCCACTACCATTTTAAAATTCTTGTTTTCGATCTGCTCGATCAGAATATTGAGCCCTTGGACGATAGGAACGCCGGCGCTGACCAGGGTGGACAACTGGCGGCTGAACAACACCAAGTGTTTGGTCTTTACCCGTTTACCCGTCCCCTTTTTCATAAAAGGCAAAGACTCGATCAACATATTGACGTAGCTCTTTTTTTCTTCCTCTATCGACAGGATGGTGAATTTCTGGCTGCGCAGTTTGTCGGAAACGTCACGCTGCGTTTTACCTTCCATGACACCGGTCATTTCACCGCCTTGGGCGGCGCGGACTCGATAGGAATACTTCGGCATTTATCTTGCCTCCTTTTACTCAGTCTAAAATGTTTCCTTACACAACCTTTGCAGGTCTTCAGCGTCCAGAGTGTGAGCCATAGCTTCTGCATAAGTAATAATATGTTTGGAATAAAGTTCATATAGCCCGTAATTCATCGTCTGCATGCCGTATTTGCCGCCGGTTTGCATCGCTAACGGGATCTGCTGGGTCTTTTGTTCGCGGACCAGGTTCCTGACCGCCGGGGTTACTACCAGTACTTCGCAGCACATTACCCGCCCCGAACCGGAAGCTTTGGGTATCAACTGCTGGCACAATACCCCCTGCAATACGAAAGACAATTGCGCCCGTATCTGCGTCTGCTGGTAAGGCGGGAACACATCGATGATACGGTTGATGGATTGCGGCGCGTCCGTAGTGTGCAGAGTGGCAAATACCAGGTGGCCTGTTTCCGCGATGGACAGGGCCGCCCCGATCGTTTCCAGGTCGCGCATTTCGCCGACCAGCACGACATCGGGGTCCTGGCGCAGTACATATTTGAGCGCCTGGGCAAAGGAATGAGTATCGCCGCCCACTTCTCTCTGGTTGACGATGCAATTCTTATGCCCGTGTACGTATTCGATAGGATCTTCAATGGTGACGATATGATTGTGGCGGTTCTCGTTAATAAAATCAATGATGGACGCCAGGGTGGTGGTTTTGCCGCTGCCGGTGGCGCCGGTGACCAGCACCAGGCCTTTAGGCAATTTGACGAAATCCCTAACTACATCCGGCAGGCGCAGTTCTTCAAACCCCAATATTTTGTTCGGGATCGAACGAATGGCCGCGCCCACTTGTCCGCGCTGGCGGAATACGTTCATTCTGACCCGGCCGACTTCCTTGATGCCTATGGACAGGTCAAGTTCGTTGAATTTTTCGAATTTTTCTTTCTGGTTATCGCTGAGGATGCTGTAGATCAGGCGCTGGCAGACTTCCGGGGTAATTTCTTCAAAATCCAGCTTTATCAACTCGCCGTCGATGCGGAGCTGCGGCGGAGAACCTACGGTAATATGCAGGTCGCTGGCTCCCTTTTTGTACATCAGGCGTAACAGCTCGTCCATCGTTACCATGCGTTTGTCTCCAATTTTTTGGCTTTTTCTATCAACTGACAACGATCAACTATCAACATCTACTTCAGCCTGCGTCAGCGAAAGTTACTCTCATCATTTCTTCCACGGTAGTCGTGCCGTTCAAAACTTTGCGAAAAGCCGCTTCACGCAGGGTGATCATGCCCAGCTCCCGGGCCTTTTGTTTGACCAGATGGGTGGAGGCTCTTTCCAGGATCAGGTCCCTGATCTCATCGGCCACGGTCATTATTTCATAACAGGCCAGACGACCGCGATAGCCGGTATTGGAGCAATGATCGCAACCTTTGCCGCGGTATAACAACACTGGTTTATCATCTTCATATTTCTGCCCCAGGTCACGGATAAACGAAGCCGGAACCTGGTAATCTTCTTTACAGTGATCGCAAATTTTGCGCACCAGTCTTTGGGCAATGACCATAACCACGGTCGAAGCGGTTAAGAACGGTTCAATACCCATGTTCGTGAGACGGGTGACGGCGCCGGAGGCGTCGTTGGTATGCAGGGTGGAGAACACCAAGTGGCCGGTCAGGGCCGCGTTGATGGCGATCTCCGCCGTTTCCGCGTCGCGAATTTCGCCGACCATGATGATGTCCGGGTCCTGGCGCAGGAAGGAACGCAATCCGGCCGCAAAGGTCAGGCCGATATCCGGCTTGGCCTGCACTTGGTTGATGCCTTCCAGCACATACTCCACCGGGTCTTCTATGGTCATGATATTGCGATCGGGATAATTCAGGGTGCTTAGGGAAGAATAAAGAGTGGTTGATTTACCGCTGCCGGTTGGGCCGGTTACCAGGACTATGCCGTAAGGCACGTCGATGTTCTTCTGGTAGATCGGCAGGACGTCCGGGTCAAATCCTAACTTGGTCAGGTCCAGGCACAGGGAGGATGCGTCCAAAATACGCATCACGACTTTTTCGCCGAACGCAGTCGGCAGGATGGAAACGCGCAGGTCAACTTCCTTGCCCAGCACCTTGACTTTAATTCTGCCGTCCTGGGGCAAACGCCTTTCAGCGATGTCCAGGTTGGCCATGATTTTGATACGGGAAACGATCGCCGCGGTCAGGCGCTTGGGCGGTGAAGAGATCTCATGCAGCACGCCGTCGATGCGATAGCGGGTGCGTAGTGTTTTCTCAAAGGGTTCGATATGGACGTCGCTAGCCCCGGATTTGACGGCGCCGGTCAGGACCAGGTTGACGATCTTGACCACGGGGGCTTCTTCACCCATGGCTTCCAGGGAGGCGATGTCTACCTGTTCTTCGTGCTCCTGCACTACTTCCAGGGTACCGCCGCCCCCTTTAGTATCATCCATGGTTTTCAGGATATCTTCCATGGAGCCCTTATTGCCGTAATATTTCTCGATAGTTTGCTTGATCTCCGCTTCTGAGGAGATCACCACTTTGATCTCGTAACCGGTCATGACCCGCAGGTCGTCCACGGTAAATACGTTCAACGGATCAGCCATGGCGATGGTCAGGATATTATCTTCCAGCGAGATAGGCACCAGGGTCTGGTGCCGGGAAATGTTCTCCGGCACGATCTTGATGACCTCGGCCGGTATATCTCCGTATTCGCTGAGCGAGACATAAGAAATGCCCAGCTGTTTGCCGACAAAGGCCGCCATGACGTCTTCGGTAATATATCCCAGGGCCATTAAGTTCTGTCCCAGCCGTCCGCCGCTTTTTTTCTGCTCTTCCAAAGCTTCTGACAGCTGTTCGCTGGTAATAATGCCGGTCTCCACCAGCATTTCTCCCAGCCTTTTATGAGTTCCCGTCTTCTTTAACAAAACCATGCTTTACAACCCCTAAGAAGTTCCGAGTTTCGAGTTATTGTTTATTATTCCTTAACTCGTTAACCCGCAACCCGCTAACTCGTCAACTGTGTTTTATTGTGTGGCGGTTATGGCAGTGACATTGACGATATCCATGGCGCTGCAACCGCGCGATAAGTCATTTACCGGCTTGGCCAAACCCTGGAAGATCGGACCATAAGCTTCGGCTTTCGCTAACCGCTGCGTTAATTTATAACAAATATTACCAGAATTCAGATCAGGGAAGATCAAAACATTGGCTTTGCCGGCTACTTTGCTGCCGGGAGCCTTCTTTTCCCCGACCTCTGGCACCAGCGCCGCGTCTCCCTGCAATTCTCCGTCCACCAGTAGCAGCGGGTCTTTTTCCTTGACCAGCTCCAGGGCTTTGGTAATTTTCTCCAAAACCTGGTGCTGAGCGCTGCCTTTAGTCGAGAACGCTAATAACGCGACTATCGGCTCTATTCCCAACAGCGCTTTGGTGTTTTTGGCGGTAGCCAGGGTTATATTGCACAGCTGCCTTGGCGAAGGATCCGGCACGACACCGCAGTCGGCGTACATAAAGACCCCGTTGGCGCCATATGGGCAATCCGGCACGATCATCAGGAAAAAACTGGAAAGAGTGGAATTACCTTCGGCCAGCCCGACGCAATGTAGAGACGCCCGGGCCGTTTCCGCCGTAGTATTGAGGGCTCCGCCGACCACTCCGTCACCTTCGCCGTTGCGCAGCATCATACAGCCGTAATACAAAGGATTATCCATCTGCTTAGCGGCTTCTTCTGTCGTGATGCCTTTATGCTTGCGTAACTGAAAATATTGTTCTATATATTCTTGACGGCGGGGATGTTGGCGCTGGTCCACTAAATTGATACCGGACAGATCCACTTTCAACCGCTGGGCTTTACTTTTGATGACTTCAATATTTCCTACCAGGATGGTCCGGGCGATCTTTTCCCTGTGAATGATTTCAGCGGCTTCGATCGTGCGCTCTTCCTCTCCCTCCGCTAGGATAATCTGGCGATTATTCTGGCGGGCGCGCCTTCTTATATCTTCCACAACGTTCATGCCTTCTCCGTCGGAAATTAATTAATACTATTAATTTAAATTATCACATTACTACTTTTTTGTCAATGAAAACTTTCGCCTCAATTCCTGCTCTACCAGCGGCGGCACGAATTTGGCCGCCCGGCCGCCGCGCGCCACGATTTCCTTCACCAGGCTGGAGGATAAATAGGTATAAGGTTCGGCCGGCATCAGGAAAATAGTGTCCACGGTCTTGGCCAGTTTCCGGTTCATCAGCGCCATCTGCAGCTCGTATTCGAAATCGCTGACCGCGCGTAGTCCCCTGATGATCACTTTGGCTTTTTGCGCGATCACGAAATCTACCAGCAACCCGTCGAAAGAGGTGACCTCCACCCTGGGCATGCTAGCGACTACGGCTTTTAGCATTTTTACCCGGTCGGCGGTACTGAACAGGGTTTTCTTGCTGGGATTATTCAACACGGCGATGGTCAATCCGTCGAAGATTTGCAGGCCCCTTTTGATAATATCCAGATGTCCGTAAGTGATGGGATCAAAACTTCCCGGATAAACCGCTATCTTGGTCATTTTCCCTCCTCAATTTTCAGCTGCATTCTTAGTATACCACTTCCGCCCCGGGCATTTCAACCTACTTGTATCAAGTTCAGGGAATTCCCGTAAGCCTCGATCATGAATTTTTTCAGCGGCGCATGCTGCTGCTGCCGCAGGTAAGGATCTGCCTGCACCAGGGCAAAAGCCATTTCCCTGGCTTGGGACAAGAGGGCGAAGTCATTGACCACATCGGCTATTTTGAATTCCGGCAGGCCGCTCTGACGGGTGCCGAAGAATTCGCCGGGACCGCGGATCTGCAGGTCCTGTTCGGCGATCTTGAACCCGTCCGTGCTAGCCAGCATGGCAGCGATCCGGCTCCGGGCCTCCGGCGTTCTCGCTTCCCCCACCAGCAGGCAATAAGATTGATCGCTTCCCCTCCCGACGCGTCCGCGTAACTGATGCAGGGTAGCCAGACCGAACCGTTCGGCGTGTTCGATCAGCATCACTGTCGCGTTGGCGATATCGATCCCCACTTCTATCACCGTAGTGGCTACCAGGATATCGATCTTCTTATTTTTGAAGTCGGCCATGATCCGCTCTTTTTCCTCTACTTTTAAACGGCCGTGCATCAAACCAACCTTGTACTCGGGGAAAACCTTTTCCTGCAGGTCCGTCGCCATGCGGCGGGCGGCTTTCAGGGTAAAATTTGGGGATTCCTCTATCAACGGATAAACGATAAAAGCCTGGCGGCCCTGGCTAACCTGGCCTTTCACGAAATCATAGGCCTCTTGTTCGGTCAGTTTATATGTTTTTATCGGCAGACGTCCAGGCGGCAACTGGCCGATGGTCGATACATCCAGGTCCCCGTACAAAGTCAGGGCCAGGGAACGCGGGATCGGCGTGGCCGTCATGACCAGGACATCGGCCTGACTACCTTTACCGCGCAGGGAAAGTCTCTGCCTGACGCCGAATTTATGCTGTTCATCTATGACCACCAGACCCAACCGCTTAAATGATACATCTTTTTCCAGCAAGGCCTGGGTGCCGACCGCCACCTGGACCTGGCCGGAGGCAATATCCGTCTTTACTTGACGGTATTCTTTCTTGTCCATCCCGCTGGTCAGCAGCGCCGTCTTGACGCCCAGATCATGCAAGTACCGTTCCAGGTAAAGAAAATGCTGCTCGGCCAGGATCTCGGTCGGCGCCATTATCGCCGCCTGGTAACCGTTCTCCACCGCCAGCAGCATGGCGCACAGGCTGACGACGGTTTTGCCGCTGCCCACGTCACCCTGGAGCAAACGGTTCAAAGGATGGACGGACTGCATATCCTCAAAGATCTCCCTGATGACCTTCTTCTGTTCGGCCGTGAACTCAAACGGCAGTAATTGCTTGAACGGGGTCAGTAAATTCTTCTTCAGCTGGTAAGAGTTACCTTTAACCAGGCGCTGTTCCTTAAAGTGCTTCACTGCCAAGACCATTTCCAGGATAAAAAATTCCGTAAAAGCCAAACGGCGCTTGGCCAGTTCCAGCTCAGTGAAGGACGGCGGGAAATGAATGTATTCTATGGCCCGAGGCCAGTCCAGCCAGGATTGGCCGCTGATGATCTCCGGCGGTAAAAATTCTGCCAAGGCGGGCCGGTATTCATCCAGGGCCTGCCTTATCAGGGAACGCAAGAATCGCAGGTTTAAATGTTGGGTGACGCTGTAAACAGGCACGATCCGGCCGGTGTGGATCAGGTCTTCATGATCCCCCGAAAGAACCTCGTAGGTGAAATTGGTAACCTCGAAAGCGTTCGCCGGGCTGGTTTTTTTCTCGAATTTGCCGTTAACTATTATGGTGCGTCCCTGGGGCAAGGTATCTTTAAGGTAAAACTGGTTGAAGCAAACCAG
The DNA here is from genome assembly GCA_003153935.1 of Elusimicrobiota bacterium. GTDB lineage: Bacteria > CAYTYR01 > UBA6262 > UBA6262 > UBA6262 > Fen-1174. The sequence continues at coordinate 19,628 of PMCA01000017.1, read as the reverse complement.
CGTGGCCGTTCCGGTGCCGTCGCTCAAGTCGATCTTCAATAACTTCTTCCGGCTCCGGGTATATATGGGGTGGTGAGCCACGACCGTGGCCTGGATAGTGGTGGTTTCCTGGTCCTGGAGCTGGGCGATCAGTTTTAGATGGCTGCGGTCAACGTGGTCGCGGGGGTAATAGGTCAACAGTTCATAGACCGTGCGGATACCGATATCCGCCAAGAGACGCTGGCGAGCCGGCCCCACTCCCTTCAGATAGCGGACGTCCTTTTGCAGATCCATAAAATTTTCTCTTGCCAACTTTCTCTAAATATGCTATATTTCATTAAACCCAGCCCGCCGAAACAAATGCGGCGGGGTTTTAATTTTTCTATTGAGGTGACAAATGTTAACTAAATGCGTAATTTGCGGGAAAAAATCGGCGTCCGGTAATAAGATCAGCCACTCGCACCGGGCCAGTAAGAGACGCTTCCATGCCAATTTACAGAAACTCAGGATCGTCTTGAACGGTAAGAACGACAAAGCCTATGTCTGCACCAGCTGTATCCGCAGCGGCAAAGTCATCAAAGCCAGCTGACCCGTACTGAGGCCCTCGAAGTATCAATTAGACTGGCCAAAAGGTAAATTTATTGAAACAATGTAAGTAAGCACCTGGTCCAGGATGTCGGGGTCAACCGAGTCCCGGATCTTGTTCTGTTTCATGGCCATATCCAACCCATAACCCTTATCGTCAAAACCCAGTCCAAAGGTATAAGTCACTTTCAAAGGATCGTTCCAATCCTCCCCGCTGATCCCAGCCCGAAAAACAAATGTATTAAACAATATCTGCTCCAGACCAACGTGTTTGGTCGCTATATCATCATGATCGGGATAATAAGCCTTGGCGTAATCATAGGTAAAGGTCATTTTTTGCGGCAGGCTTAAAGCCATACCGCCGCGCCAGGTCAGCGGCAGTTTATTCTTATCAAAATCACTCCAGTAAAGATACCCGATTGCGTTCCGGGCGGTGATGCCGAAAGTCAGGTATTCGCTGGCCACATACAAAATCCCCGCGTCTATGCTCCAGCCATTGCCAGTGTCGGCGTGTACTTCGGTAATGTCGCTGATTGCGTCTTTGGTGCGCTGTGACAGGGCCAGGTTGCTGTTAATATAGTTCAAGCTCACCCCGGTATATAAATTATCCTGGTACTTTCTGGCGGCGGTGAACGATATTTCGTTAATATTTATGCTCTGGTCCACCCATTTTTCCACGCCATTTTCATTGGTATGGCTGCTCAGGGAGATCTTGGAAAGCGGACGCAAAGACAATCCGCCGTTAGGCGAGGCAAAACTTAAAAAAACCAGCTTACCGCCGCGGAGCGGATCGCTGCTGATCACATCAGTAAACTTGGCGTCGCTGGCTCTTTGCAGATAGGAACAGGCGGTAAAGGAATTGCTGCCCATCAGGGCCATGCCGGCCGGGTTCCAGTAAGGAGCGTTGGCATCGTTGGCCAAACCGGTGAAGGCTTCGCCCAGGGAAATAGCCCTGGCGCCTACGGGCTGACCGTCAAAAGCGTCAAAAGTGAGCGGCGCTTTTTCGGCCCGGGCTAAAACACTAAACCATATTTGCGAAATGACTATTAACAGCAAGATCCTTTTTATGCGCACTCTGCCGCCTCCTTATTTTCCTGTAAACTCCACAGTTACCGCATCAACTTCGGGTAAAGCCCCGATCTTTTGTTTAATAACATCACTCAGGTATTCGGCCATGGGCGTGCCGACGTAGGAGGAAGACGCCACGATCGTAACCTGTCCGCCGTTGATATTGATGTCCTTAATCATACCTTGGTCAACGATACTGACATTCAACTCCGGATCAAGGATCTCTTTCAAGACACTTCTGATGTCCTCAGCTTCCAGCACATGAGCCTCCTGCTGTTCACTTCACTTTATTTAATATCTCCGGGATGTGTTCTTCCAGCCCCAGAGCCATAATATGCACTCCCTGGACCTGCGGTTTCATGGCCGAGATCAATTCGGCAGCAATCTTAATTCCTTCGTCAAGCGGACTGGCAGCGGTCGCCAGGCGTTTAATATACTCGTCCGGGATATTGATGCCTAATTTTTCTTTCATAAACATAGCTATTTGGGAGTTCTTAAGCAGGAAGACGCCGATCAGGAACTTTACCGGCAGATCTTTAGTTTTGCACAGGAATAATTCCAGCAACTTTTTCTCGAATACCGGCTGGGTCTGGAAAAATTGCGCCCCGGCCTCTATTTTCTTCTCCACCATGGCTAATTGCAGGTCCAGCTGTTCGGCCATCGGGTTAACTACTGCTCCCAGGCAGAATTTAGGCGAGCCGTCCAGTTTCTTTCCGGCCAGGTCGACTCCGGTTTCCAGTGTCCGGGCGGTTTTTAACAGTTGCACCGGATCCAGGTCATAGACAACCTTGGCCTCTTTATGGTCTCCCTGCGAAGGATGGTCACCGCTCAGGATCAGGATATTCTCAATACCTAGGGCGGCAGCGCTCAGTAGGTCCGATTCCAGGGCGATCCGATTCCGGTCGCGGCAGGTCATCTGCATGATCGGCTCCAGGCCCTGTTTCTGCAGGATACTGCAGATCGCCAGCGAACCCAGGCGCATGACCGCGCGCTGGTTGTCGGTAACATTAAACCCGTCAATACGCCCCCTCAGCAACTCCGCTTTTTCCAGCAGTGGTTTGAGGTTGGTGCCTTTAGGCGGGAAAAGTTCCGCGGTTACGATAAATTTTTTGGTTTGTAAAGTTTCAGTAAAAGTCATTTTAAGCTCTTTCCCTACCGGGTTTTAACTTTTTGCGGTTTATTGACCGCCGCATTATTCTTGATGTTATGATATTTTTTGATACCGGTTTTATTTTTCTTCAATTTATCATAGATGGTTATCCAGGCACAGTCGTTCTCGCTGTTAACTTCGCATTTTCCTTTGAGCGCACCTCCGCAGGGCCCGTTGACCAGCGACTTGGCGCAGCGCGTAACCGGGCAGATGCCCCCTGTCTCGTCAATGATACAATCGCCGCAAAGGGAACAGAACTGGTGGAAGTTACCTAAGCGCTCGATCGTCCCCAGGAACATGGTATCCAGGGCCGGCACCAGTTCCTTATCTTCCAGCACCGAGGAAATGGCCTGCACCCCAGCGCCGCAAGTCAGTAACACCAGGCTTTCGGCTTTTTGGGCCTTATCGTCGCGCGCCAGGTCCTTTTTCACCACCCGGATATCGCAGGGCGTATCCAGGACCATCGAGCCGAGTATAGCCAGTCCGTGCTTGGACATCTCTACCGACAGGGCCTGGACCTGGTCCTCACCGCCGGTCGCGCACTTGGTGGCGCAGGCCGCGCAGCCCACGATAAAAATATTCTTCCGGTTTTTCAGCTTTTCCAATATTTTATCTAACTCTTTTTGCTTAGTTATTATCATTTCATCCTTTTCGGCTAACGACTAACGGTCAACGGCTAACGAGATTTTTTATGACCCGCACCGTTTCAATGGCGTCCTTGCCATAGCCATCGGCGCCGATCTGCCCGGCGTATTCAGGAGTGACTACGGCTCCACCTACAATTACCCTGGTCCCTAATTTTTCTTTCCGCAGGGCCTGTATCACTTTCGGCATTTCTATTACTGTCGTGGTCATTAGGGCGGAAAGCGCCACTATTTCGGCCCGGTACTTTTTAGCCGCCGCGACTATTTTTTTCAAGGGCACGTCTTTGCCCAGGTCCACGATATGGTAGCCGTAATTTTGCAGGACCGCGATCAATATATTCTTGCCGATATCATGCACGTCGCCGGCTACCGTGGCGAATACCAAGGTGGCAGGCTTAACGGCAGGTACGGTCTTATCTTTGGCGATCTCCTGCCGCAGAAGCTTCATGGCTACCTGCGCGCATTCCGCCGACAGGATCAGTTGCGGCAAGAAATATGTTTTGGCTTCATACCTGGCGCCCACCTCTTCCAGCGCCGGTATGATCTGCCCGTTTATAATATCCAGCGGCTTTTCCTTGGCCAAAAGCTGTTCGGTCAGAACTTGGATGCCGTCTTTATCGCCACTGATAATTCTTTGTTTTAAACTGGCTGGCACATCCTGGGATCCGGCAGCCGGCGTAGTACTTAATGATTGAGCGCTAAATTTAGCCAGATATCTTTTCCCGTTTGGGTCGCGGCCCGCTAAATACGCCGCCGCTGAAACAGTTTCCTGCATTTTTTCATCCAACGGATTCATGATGATCGCGTCCAACCCGGCCGCGATGGCCATGCTCAGGAAGCTGGCGTTTACCAGGACGCGGTTCGGCAAACCATGGGAGATGTTGCTTACCCCCAGTACCGTCCTCACTCCCAGCTTTTTCTTTACTTCGCTGATAGCCCGTAAAGTACCGGCTACTCCCTCCGGTTCGGCGGAAACCGCCAGGGTCAGGCAGTCGATAAAGATATCTGTCCGCGGGATACCGGCCTGGTCAGCGGCTTTAACTATCTTACCGGCTATTTCCACGCGTTTTTGCCAGGTTTTGGGTATACCGCTCTCATCTATGCATAAACCAACCACCGCCGCCCCGTATTGTTTTACCAAAGGCAGGAGTGCTTTAAGTTTTTCTTTTTCGCCGGTCACGGAATTCACTAACGCTTTGCCGGGAAAATTCCTTAATCCCGCCGCCAAAACCTGTGCGTCAGGCGAATCCAGCACCAGGGGTTTCTCGGTTATGGTGCTCAGGTCGAGAACCAGCTTCTTGATGGTCTCTTTTTCCTCAGTGCCCGGAACGCTCACGTTGACATCCAGCAGGTCACAGCCGGCCGCGATCTGAGCCCGGGCTTCATCCAGGATAAGAGTATAATTTTTGTTTCTGATAGCTTCGGCCAGTAATTTCCTGGCGGTTGGATTGATTCTCTCGCCGATGATAACCGGATATTCCCCAATCTCTACCACTTTTGTCCTAGAGCTTAAATATGTTTTCGAAACTTTATTTTTTGTTTTGTTTTTTACTGCCATCCGCCGACTGCCATCTGCCAACTGTTTTATATGTTCCGGCGTAGTTCCGCAGCAACCACCCAGGCAAGACACTCCGATCCTTAGGAATTCATCAGTACAACCGGCAAACGCTTCGGCGGATAAAGGAAAAACCGTCCGCCCGTTTTCCAGTTTAGGCAAGCCGGCATTTGGCTGTATTAATACCGGTACCTGCGCTACCGCAGCCATTTCCCTGGCCACAGCCAGTAATTCCTGCGGTCCGCTGCTGCAATTGGCGCCGATAATATCGGCTCCCAGAGATTGCATTACGACCGCGACGGTGCGCGGATCCGAACCGGTGACTGTTCTTAGACCTTGTTCAAAAGTCATTGTAGCGATAACCGGCAAGCCTACACCTTTAGCGGCAACGAGCGCCGCTCTCATTTCCTGCAGATCAGTAAATGTTTCCAGGATAAGACAATCACACCCGGCTTTTTTTAAATACTTGGCCTGTTCGGTAAAAACATCTACCGCCAGCTCAAAGGCGATTTTGCCTAATGGCTCAACCAGCTCGCCCAAGGGTCCGATATCGCCGGCTATTAAAACTTTTTGGTTCTTAATAGCTTGTCGCGCGGCTTTAACTGCCGCCTGGATCAACTTGGCCTGTTCATTTTCCAGGTGATAGGTCGCCAGCTTAAGCCGGTTCGCGCCAAAAGTATTGGTGGTTATTACCTGGGCGCCGGCCGCGATATAGGCTTCATGTATTTTGGTGATTATTCCGGGATGAGAGAGATTATAGGACTCAGGGCACACTCCTTGAGGGAGAGTTTCTTTTTGGAGCATGGTCCCCATCGCCCCGTCGAAGATAATGGTTTTATGGCCTTTAAGAAGATTTTTGAAGTTCATTTACCTCTTGATAGTCCCCAGACGCCGGTCACGGTCTTTTGCGGGAGCAACATCAGGGCCGGGGATACTTTCACTCCTATTTTTTTTGCGTCCAGAAGTTTTAAAATTCCTTTATTAGCTTTGAGATCCCAGTCACCATAACCGGGACTGAAGCGAGGCGTTGCTTTAAAATCGCTATATTCGCTCATAAGCTGCTGCTGCAACGAGTCTGTCAGCGCTTCTTCGGCTTCAGAGCCGACTGCGTCCAATATGACCGCTTTAGATGGTTCACCCAGCCGGAACAGCCGGTCGATTTCCTTCTCCAGGTCCAGGCCTATGCTGGTGACAAACAGAACCACCGCAGTGGCGTGGCGCAGTATTTTGGCCACATTTTTACTTTCTATAATGAACCCTTTTACCCGGACCTTGCGACCGTTATTCTCCAGGATATTCAGCACCTGGTAGGCGAACCGGGGACGGACTCTTCTTTTGCCCAGCAGGATGGTCTCTCTTACCAGCTGGCCAATTTTATCGTCCAGTTTGGTCCGGGCCGGATCAAATCTTAAATATCTTAATACTTCTTTTTCACGTATATCTATATTAAGCTTTACCATTTTGTCTTATAAGCGCCCGCTTCTTCTCTTGCCTGGTTACCCAGTCATAGACCATCGGGCTGGCAACCGCGATAGACGAATAAGTACCCACGATGACGCCGATCAGCAGTGCCAGCGCGAAATCATGTATTACCGGCCCGCCCCAGAAGAACAAAGCCACCAGGGCCATGAAGACAGTCAGGGAAGTGATAATAGTACGGCTGAGGGTGTCATTGATGCTTATATTAATAACATCGTAAAATGATTTATCCCGTAATATTCGTTTATTCTCGCGAATACGGTCATAAACGACTATAGTATCATGGATCGAATAACCGACAATGGTCAGGAATGAGGCGATGACCGTCAGGGTGATCTCCTTGTTCATGATAGAGAAAATACCCAATACTACCAGGACATCATGTATCAGCGCGACCACTCCGGCTACGCCGTTTACCATGGATTTGAAGCGGAAGGCTATATAAATGATGATCATTACCCAGGAATATAGCAACGCATAGAACGCCTGTTGGCTCAAAGCCGCGCCCACTTTAGGCCCGACCATTTCCGTACGCTCGATCGATATCCCCTGTCCGCTCCACTTGCTGTTCAGGGCATCGGTTATTTTCTTTACTTCTTCAGTCACAGCCAGATTGGACTTAGGGAACCTGATGATCACGGAATTAGAGTTCGTAATATCCTGGATCTCTGCGTCCTTATAACCGATAGATTCCAGTTCCGTGCGGATATCCTCCGCCGGGACATTCTGAACGAATTTAACTTGCATCAGAATACCGCCGGTAAAATCGATACCCAGACGGGGTCCGCCTTTGGATATCAATGAAAATATACCAAAGGATAATATCAGGAGGCTGAGCGTGTACCCAATCCACCTTTTTCCTACAAAATCAATGTTGGTTTTGCCGATTAATCTCATTTTTGCGAATCTCCCCTTTATATGCTGAGTTTCTTAATGTCTTTACCCTGCAAAGTATAGTCGAAGATCAGATGGGTCACAATAATGGCCGTGAACATACTGATCAGTATACCCAGAAATAATGTCACCGCGAACCCTTTCACCGGGCCGGTGCCGAAATTGAACAGGCACAAAGCCGCAAGCAGGTTGGTTAAGTTACAGTCCACGATGGTTACCGTGGCCCTTTCATAACCGGTATCGATCGCTACCCTGATCGTTTTCCCGTTATTCAACTCTTCCCTGATCCTTTCAAAGATCAGCACGTTGGCATCCACGGCCATCGCCAAGCTGAGAATGATACCGGCGATACCCGGCAAAGTCAGAGTAAAATGGAACGCCGCCATAGCTCCCAGCAAGACGACAAAATTACCGATCAATGCCACGTCCGCGATCAAACCCGACATGCCGTAATAAATGAACATAAATATGACGATTGCCGCCAAGCCGATCAGGCAAGCCCGGACACCGCTCTTGATAGAATCCTGTCCCAAAGATGGTCCGATAGTCCTGTTCTCGATAATATTAACCGGAGCTGGCAGAGCGCCCGCCCGGAGCACAATGGCTAATTCGCTTGATTCTTCCATGGTGAAATTACCCTCTATAATTGCATGGCCGTCCGGAATTTTAGACCTGACCACCGGGGCCGATTGCACAACGCCGTCCAGGACAATGGCCAATCTCCGGTTGATATTTTCCCCCGTTAGTTTGGCAAAATCCTTGGCTCCCTGCTCGGTAAAATCAATGGCCACATAGGGCTGGTTATATTGCCCGCCGATCTTCACCTTAGCGTTAGAAAGGGAGGCGCCGGTAACCGTGGCGGAGCTTTGCAGTAAAAGAGCTTCGCCATTTTTGTCTTTTAACAATTCATAACCCGCGGGGACCTTGCCTTGCAGGGCTTCGCTGAGTTTATTGGTATCATCTACCAGCCGGAATTCCAGTAGAGCTGTGCGGCCGATCAAGTCTATCGCCCGCTGCGGATCCTTCACGCCCGGCAACTGTACGATGATCAAATTATCGCCTTGCTTCTGGATCAAAGGTTCGCTGACCCCGAACTGGTCTATACGGTTACGCAGGATCTCGATCGCCCGGTCCACCGCGTCAACCTTGGTCACTCCGGCAGCCAGTTTTGAAGTGTCTACTTCCAAAACCAGGTGCATGCCGCCTCTTAAGTCCAATCCCAGGTTGATGATCTTACCCAGGATCGTATCCCCACTCTTTTCTTTCTCCTCCCTGGTTTCAGGAGAGAGCCTGTACCATTGGATAGTCGGGATCATAAAATAGACCGCCGCCCCCAGTAGAGCTAATGTTATGATCCATTTGATCTGTTTAGCGTTCATGCTAGTCCGTGATCTCCTTTCAGATTGTTATAGCAGTTTATTATCATTGATGACCAAAGAGAAATTGCATTCCAAGAATTTGGCTGCACGGCGCGAGATCACCATACGGGATAGGAATATTTCAAAGTATTCCATAACCTGGGAGATAGAAGTATCGATGGTAAGTTCCAGGGTGATACTGCGCTTTTCTGCATCCACGCGCAAGAATGACTTTTCCGCCGCGTAATTCACCCGGTCATGAATGTCGAATAGCACCATGTTCGGGTTGCGCACGCGACTGCGATGTACATCGCTCTTATCCGCCAGTATCAAAGCGGCGGCAACGGCGCTCACCGGATCCCCGAATTCTTCTTCGTGATTGCCAACGGCCCCAACTATTTCCGTGATCTCATCGGGATCGACATTAAGATCACGCAAGATCATTATCGATATATTGGATGCTGAGATGCCATGATCCATCCGGCTGATCACGTTACCGATATCGTGCAGGTACCCGGCAATCGCAGCCAACTCGGCCAGTCTTTCGGTGTATTTAAGATGAGTCAGGACGTTCTGAGCGATATTGGAAACGAGGCTGGCGTGTCGATGCCCATGCTCAGTAAAACCGATCACCCCCAGGTAACGATTGGCTCCTTCCAGGAGCGATATCACCAGGGGATGCTTCTTTACCTCATTTAGAGTAGCGGTACTGGGCATTTATTTGATCACCTCTACCTTATTTGCTTCCTTCTTTTCCAGCTCCAGGTCCTGCGGTTTTTTCACATAGGCTATGGCGCTCTTGGAAAAGACTAACTTTATTTCTTCATAAACTTTGATATCTACCAGGGTACCCCGCACATTGGCCACCGTCCCGTGCAAACCGCCGTTGGTTATGACTTCGTCGCCTTTTTTCAGGGCGTCCAGCTGTTTTTGCAGTTTTTTTCTCTCCTGGTTCTGGGGCCTGATCATCAGGAAATAAAAAATGGCAAAAACCATAATGATCGAAATTAGCATATTCAATTGCGGATTAGCTTGCATAAAACCTCCTGTATTAGTTAGATCCCATATAATTCTTCATAAATTCAGCTTTAGCCGCGGGGTATTTGTCCTCGGCTATCGCCTGTCTGATATTATTTATTAAGTTTAGCATAAAGTGCACGTTATGTAAAGAATTTAATCTCAATCCCAGGAGCTCATTCCCCCGGAATAAATGATGCATGTAAGCCCGGGTGTAATGGCGGCAGGTGAAGCAATCACAATTCTCATCCAGCGGCGCGAAATCATCCTTATAAGCGGCATGGGTGATCACTTTCTTACCCGTAGAAGTAAATACCTGGCCGTTGCGTGCGTTCCTGGTCGGGACCACGCAATCGAACATATCCACCCCTTTTTCCACGTAGGACCACAGGTCCTCGGGCAAGCCTATGCCCATCAGGTATCGGGGCTTGTCCTGGGGCAGCAGAGGCAGGGTTACATCCAGCATCTCCGCCGAAAGGTCCTTTGGCTCACCCACGCTGATGCCGCCTATAGCGAGCCCGTCCAGTTCCAGTTCTCTTGTCCTTTCCGCGCTTTCTTTCCTCAAGTCCTTATAGAAGCTTCCCTGCACTATGCCAAACAACATCTGCTCTTTCCCGGTCACGTCAGATATCTTGTTAAATTCCTTATGCCGTTCTATCGAGCGCTTGAGCCAGTCAATGGTCAGATCCAGGGATTCTTTAGTCAATATATAATCAGTCGGGTAGGATAGGCATTCATCCAAAGGCATCATGATGTCGGAGCCCAGGTTGTTTTGTATCTCTATCACCCGTTCCGGGGTCAGGAAATGGCTGGACCCGTCCAGATGCGATTGGAATTTCACCCCTTCCCTGGTAATTTTGCGCAACCCGGTCAGGCTGAATATCTGATAGCCGCCGCTATCGGTCAGGATCGGTCCGTGCCAATTCATGAATTTGCCCAGCCCGCCAGCTTTCTTGATTATCTCTTCACCAGGACGCAGATACAAATGGTAGGCGTTACCCAGTATGATCTCCGACCCCATTTCCAGCACTTCTTCGCTGGACAGGGTCTTGACGGAGGCCTGCGTTCCCACCGGCATAAATACCGGCGTCTTAACTACCCCGTGCGGAGTCGTCAGCTCTCCCAGCCTGGCTTGCGTATTTTTTTCGGTTTTAATTAATTTAAAGGGCACTTAATCCTCATCCGGATAAACAATATATTTTTGGCAGGCGAGGTCTTCACTAAGTAACTCTATCGCCTTTTTTACATCTTTTTCATGCACCTGGAGCATGATCCCCTTGCCAGTCAGATTAATTTGGCGATAAAACTGCCCGTCATAAGGAGCGTAATCATTCGGTACGAAAGTTTTTATGCCCTCTTGTTCAAGTGCCTGCTGATAGACGCTCACCAGTCCAGGCACATCAAAGAAGGCGATAGTTTCAAAATCTTCGGTATCCTCCGTAGCTATATCTTCTGTCCCTGCTTCCTCTTCTTCAACATTTTCTTTCAGAAGATTTGGATCCAACCGTCTCCGGTTAAATTCTCCCATAATACAATCATAAAGGCCCTCAATATAGGCTCCCCGACCCAACTTGGCCATTTCTACTATGCCCTCGTCAGATTTCTCCACCAGGCTTTTCATAAATTCGTTTATATCAATCTGGTCCATAGAATTTTCCTTTATTTAATAAACATGGCGTCGCCGTAGGAGAAGAAGCGGTATCTCTCCACGATCGCCTCTTCATAGGCGCTCTTGATGGTTTCCTGGCCAGCGAAAGCCGAGACCAGCATCAATAGCGTTGATTTCGGCAAATGGAAATTGGTTATCAGGTTTTTGACTATCTTGAACTCATAGCCCGGATAGATAAAAATATCCGTGCCCTTGCATTCAGATTTCAGCTGCCAGCCATCGGCCGTCTGTTCGGCCGAACTCTCCAGCGCCCTTACCGCAGTGGTTCCAACGGAAACTATATTCTTGCCCGCTTTCAGCGCCAAGTTTATTTCCCTCGCTGTTTCTTCCGGTATCTCATAAAATTCCGTTTCCATCTTGTGCTTGGTGATGTCTTCTTCCCGCACCGGCATGAAAGTCCCCATGCCGACATAAAGGGTCAGCGGCACTATCTTTACCCCTTTGGCCTTGATCGCTTCCAGCAGGGCCGGGGTGAAATGCAGGCCGGCGGTCGGAGCCGCTACCGCCCCTTCCTTCTGCGCGTATATGGTCTGGTACCGGTCGCAATCTTCTTCTTCAGCCATGCGTTTGATGTATGGTGGCAGGGGCATCTTACCCACACGAGGCAAGACTTTTTCAAAATCGGGCGTGTTGAAGGACAGAATCACTTTGCCTTCAGTCCCTTTTTCCTTGATCTCCGCTTCCAGGAGCTCGTCTTTAAAATACACTATGTCTTTGGGTTTGAATTTGCGGGCGTCGGTGATCAGCGCTTCCCAGATACGGGCGTTGGCGCCTATTTTTCTTAACAGCAGTATCTCTACTTTACCGCCGGTTTTTTTATGCCCGAACAACCGGGCCGGTATGACTTTGGCGTTGTTAATGACCAGTATATCATCCGGGGAAAGGTTATCTATTATCTGGGAGAATTTGCCGTGGGCGATCTTTCTGGAGTCTTTATCCAGTATAAGCAGCCTGGATTGGTCTCGTTCTTTGGCGGGAGTTTGCGCGATGAGTTCACGCGGGAGTTCATAGTCGAAATCGGATAGGTTTAGTAGTCCCATTGAGTGATCTGTGTTCCGGGGTAATAAAATTTCAGGATCTTACTGTAGTCGTAGCCTTTTTCCGCCATGCCCTTGGCGCCTTCCTGGCACATCCCTACGCCATGTCCCCAGCCGGTCCCTTCAAAAATATAGGCGTCTTTATCTTTTCTTATCTTGAATAAGGCGCTGCGGATAATATCAGAACCCATCAATAAACGGAATTTATTCGCCTGCAGAAGCAGCTTGCCATTCTTATGGCTAATTTTCATTTCCATGGCCCGTCCCGAAGGACTGCGTTCATTTACTTTAATGTTAATGATTTTGCCAATGTCGTAGCCATTAGCCTGTAAGATGGATTCAATTTTGCTTCTTTCATACCTGGCTTGCCAGTTGAAATGAGGAGCGTTTTTGCAGAACTTACAACGCTTACTGACCAGGTATGGGACTTTAATGGACCCTTCCCAGACATAGCGTGCTTCCTCGGTATAGCCGCCGCAAAAACCGTGATAAGGAGTGGAGATTAATTCGCCTTTATAAGTCAAAATCTCGCCAGGCGTTTCATCCACTAGTTTGTTGGAGACCGGGTCTTCGCTATCCATTCCGCCGTAAACCTGGCAATCAGTGGTAGTGCACATATCAAATCCGTCTTTGGCGTGTTTGCCCATATTCTTTAAGGCATAGGTACGGGCCACAATTATCTGGGCCTTGATCGCCTCCGGCGGCCAGGTCGGGGATATTTCATGTTTAATAATGCCGTAAACATACTGGTCCATGGGAACTATCTCTACCACGGTAAAGGATTGTGGCGCGTTATTAATTATTTCTATGAACCCGCGGTAATTTCTCTTATTCACCAATACTACGCTGTTGTCGGTGCGGACCGTCACTTTATCACTGGATATCTTTTTCGTTTCCACAAACAGCGCTTTGTCTTTGATCTTGATGGCGATCGGGTGGTTGAAATAGCTGGTCTGGTCGCTTTTAGAGAAGCTGACCTCAAAGACTCCGGCCCCGGATATTTCCGCAGCGGTCACATTCTTCAAGAGACCCACCCGGATGATCGGCGACCCCGCCCAGGCGCCACTCGCCGTTAATAGTACTACTAATAATATTAGAAATATTTTTTTCATTTATATCAGCTCTTCCTGTTTATTATTTGTTTTGGGAGTTATATTTAAGTGTTTATAAGTGTTTTCCGTCACCATCCGGCCGCGCGCAGTACGAGATAGGAACCCGGCCTGTATCAGGAATGGTTCGTATACGTCGGTTATGGTATCCACTTCCTCGTTAACCGCGATCGCGATGGTTTCTATTCCCACCGGCCCGCCGGAGAACTTGCCGATGATCGTCTCCAGGATGCGACGGTCCATTTCATCCAAGCCCGCGCCGTCTATTGCCAGCATGTCCAAAGAGTGGTTAGCGATAGCCTGGGTAATGACGCCCTGGCCCTTGACCTGGGCAAAATCCCTCACCCGTTTGAGCAGGCGGTTAATAATACGCGGCGTGCCGCGGGAACGCCTGGCTAACTCTTTCGCTCCACCCTGGTCAATATCAATATTCAATATTTTCGCGGAACGGAAAACTATCTTTTCCAATTCTTCTGTGGTATAGAAATCCAAATGACCGATGATGCCGAAACGATCGCGCAAGGGACTGGTCAGCAGGCCGGCCCGGGTTGTGGCTCCTACCAAAGTAAAATGCGGCAGGTCCAGCTTTATAGACTTGGCGCTGGGGCCCTCACCTATAACAATGTCCAGCTTAAACTCTTCCATGGCCGGATAAAGTGCTTCTTCCACCAGGCGGTTCAGCCGATGGATCTCATCAATAAAAAATACATCCCCGTCCTTCATATCGGTTAATAGCGCTGCCAGGTCGCCGACGCGCTCCAGGACCGGTCCGCTGGTCGCCCGTATATTGACGCCCATTTCATTAGCGATGATATGCGATAGCGTGGTCTTGCCCAGGCCCGGCGGACTGTAAAAGAGGCAATGGTCCAGGGGTTCTTTGCGCTGTTTGGCCGCGGTTATAAATATCTTCAGGTTCTCTTTCAATTTATCTTGGCCGACAAACTCCGACAATTGTTTGGGCCGCAGGGTTACATCCAGTTTCAAGTCGTCGTTCATATTTTCCGGGGAGGTAATTTTTTCCGGCACTTTAGCCCCTTAATATCTTCAATGAATGTTTGATCAATTCGGCGGTCTGATAAATTCCCAGGTCCTGGGCGGCCTGTTCCACGGCTTCCCGGGATTTATTCTGGCTGAATCCCAGGGCCATCAGCCCGGCCACGGCATCATTTACATCCTGCATGTTCTGCAGATGCGATTTATCCTGCTCCGGCGTGACGCCGGCGATCTCGGCCACTTTATCCTTTAAGCCGAGGATCAGCTTATCAGCGGTCTTCTTGGTCAAGTTGAAAACGCCTACCAGGGTTTTGGCGTCGCGCTCCCGGATGGCTTTATTAAACAGGTTAAATGATTTGCTTACTTTCGATAATATCTCCAAGGCGCCCTTGGCCCCGATCTTAGAAATGCTTTTTAAAAGCAGGAATACTTTTTTTTCTTCCCCGGTAAAGAAACCATAGAGAGAGGTACCGGAAGCGTACATCCCGGTTGATTCACAAATATGCAGGGTAACGGTATTGCCTGCCGCCGGCAGTTTTTCAAAGGTGCTGACCGGTATATTTATTTCATAACCGATCCCGCCAGCTTCAACAACAACCTCATCCGTGTTTTTGTCGATCAGAGTCCCTTTAATGTAAGAGATCACCTGTGTCCAACTCTCTTCTGGTAATTACCGCAGTTAATATGGGTGAAAGCTACCGCCAGAGCGTCAGCTACATCATCAGGCTTGGGGATCTCCGGCAGGTGCAATAGTACCTTGACCATTTTTTGCATTTGCATTTTATCAGCCCGGCCATAGCCGACTACTGCTTGTTTTATCTGCAGCGGGGTATATTCGTAAACATCCAGGTCTTCTTCGATAGCGGTGAGCATCACTACTCCCCGGGCCTGTCCGACCGTTAATGCTGTTTTCACGTTCTTGGCGAAGAACAGTTCTTCAACCGCCGCTTCCTCGGGCCTATGGGTGTGGATGATCTTTCTCAGCTCATGGTGGATTATTTTCAGTCTCTCGGGAAAAGGCGTGGTGCTTTTAGTTATGATAGCGCCATAACCGCGCACGATGAATTCCGAGTCCCTGATAGTCTCGACCACTCCCCATCCTGTAATGGCCGTTCCTGGATCGACGCCAAGTACTATCATGAAAGCCCCGCGATCCTATCCATTTCTTCTTTGGCTATATCAACATTGGAATGAACATTCTTTGTATCGTCATGTTCTTCCATCTCTTCCACAAGCGCCATCATCTGTTCCGCTTCCTTGCCAGCCAGCTTTATATAGGTCTGTGGCACCAGGGTAACTTCCGCGAAATTTAGTGTGATTTTCTTCTCGTCAAGTTTGGCTTTGACCGCGTTGAATTTGGCGGGATCGGTGCTGATGGTGTAAATATCCTCATCTTCGCTGTCGATATCGTCAGCCCCGGCTTCCAGGGCGATGTCCATTAATTCTTCTTCTTTGTATTTGGCTTTAGGCACTTCGATAATACCCTTTTTATTGAACATCCAGCCGACGCAGCCGCCTTCTCCCATATTCCCGGCATGCTGGCTGAAGATCTTCCTTATCTCATTGGAAGTCCGGTTCTTATTATCGGTGGTAGCTTCCACAATGACCGCTACTCCACCCGGCCCGTATCCTTCATAAACTACTTCTTCATAGATCACTCCCGGCAACTCGCCGGTGCCTCTCTGGATAGCTTTCTTGATATTATCCTGCGGCATGTTGGCCGCTTTGGCGTCATCGATCGCCTTGCGCAAACTGGCGTTACCAGCGGGATCGCCACCGCCGGCTTTAGCCGCCATGGTGAGCTCCCTTATAATCCGCGTAAATACCTTACCCTTTTTGGCATCAGTAGCAGCTTTTTTATGCTTGATACTGGCCCATTTTGAATGGCCTGACATTGGTTTGTTCTCCTTTATAGATTATAGTTGTGCAATTGAAAATTATACCACAATTTTTGCCTAATGTAAAGCAAAATAGGAGTCCCGATTTATCGGGGCTCCTATCTGTTTTTGATTTCAAACTGTCAACCGCGAACCGCTAACGGCGAACGATTATTATCTGCTTCCTTCTTCGCGGTGTTTCTTATAGGTCTCTATTAACGGGGTAGCCAGCTGGGAGGGTAATTCCTCGTAATGATCGAAGACCATTTTAAACGTACCGGCACCATGGGTAAAGGATCTTAAGCTGGTGGCGTATTCGTGCATTTCGGACAACGGTACCAGCGCCTTGATGACGCTGTCATGGCCGGCCTTGTCCATGCCCAGCACCCGGCCGCGGCGGCTGTTCAAGTCGCCCATAATGGTGCCCATATATTCTTCCGGGGTAAATATTTCCGCGTGCATGATCGGTTCCAGAAGATAAGGTCTGGCATCCTCTACCGCTTTGCGGATGGCCAGCGAGCCGGCGATCTTAAAAGCCATATCGCTGGAATCCACGTCATGATAAGACCCGTCAAACAAAGTAGCTCGCAGGTCCACTACCGGGTACCCAGCCAGGATCCCCATATCCATGGTCTCTTTGATGCCTTTTTCGACCGCGGGGATATAATTCCGGGGGATAGCTCCGCCGACGATCTTATTAACGAATTCAAACCCTTTGCTCCGTTCGATCGGCTCCACCCTGACCCAAACATCGCCATACTGTCCATGCCCGCCGGATTGTTTCTTGTGCTTGCCCTGGACCTCAACTTTGCTGCGGACAGTTTCCCGGTAAGGTACTTTCGGTTTTTTCAATTCCATGGCCACGCCATAGCGGCTTTTTAACCGTCCGCCCAAAACCTCCAGTTGCAAGCTGCCGACACCCGACAAGATATTTTCGTGAGTTTCCGGGTTCAGCGCATATTTTAGGGTAGGGTCCTCTTTCATCAGGATATGGATAGCATTGCCGATCTTCTCCGCTTCTTCCTTACTCTTACCGAACACCGCCATATCTATCAGAGTATCGGGAAATTTGATCGGCGGGATTGTTACCGGGTGCTTGGTATCGCACAGGGTATCATTGGTCGACGTATTCTTAAGCTTAACCGTGGCGCCGATATCTCCCGCCAAAAACCCATCAATATCTTTACGGTTCTTGCCCAGGACCACTGAGAGCTGTCCCAGCCTTTCGCTGACTCTTTTGCTGTTATTCAACAGGTCCATACCGGTAGTGATCGCACCGGAAAAAACCTTGAAATAGAAGATCTCACCCATATGCGGTTCAACACTGGTCTTAAATACAAGCAGGGAAACAGGATCAGCGACTTTTACTTCTGTGTCTTCCTGAGGCGATGGTAAGTAAGTAGTCGTAAAATCAAGCAGGTTAGAAACCCCGATATTATTAGTGGCCGAACCCAGCAGGACCGGTATGAATTGGCCTTCCTTGATCGCCTTGTGCATCCCGGTAATAACCTCTTCTTTGGTCAGTTCTTTACCTTCCAGGAATTCCTCGATCATTTTTTCGTCCATGGAGGCGATAGCTTCCTGCAGTTTTTCGTGATATTGCTGGGCCTTGTCTTTCATGTCGGCGGGGATTTCCGTCTCCTGTCCCCCTTTATATGCCTTCATGGATATTAGGTCGACAATTCCGCTGAAAGCGGCATTGGCTCCGATGGGCAGCTGGACCAGTACAAAATTGCTTTCTAACTTATTAGCCAGGCTCTCCATGACCTTATCGATGGAAGCATTTTCCTTGTCCATCTTATTGACGAAAACTATCTTGGGAAGCTTGTAAGAATCCGCGGCCTGCCAAACCTTGCTGGTCCCGACATCGCTGCCGGTAATACCGTCCACCACCACTACCGCTGCTTCGGCTACCCTTAAAGCCGCGGTCACTTCGCCAAAGAAGTCCGAATAACCCGGGGTGTCCAGTATATTCACCTTACAGTCTTTCCATTCACAATAAGACAGTGAGAGATTAACCGATATTTTCCTGTTCAGTTCCTCGTCGTGATAATCGCTGACGGTATTACCCTCCGCCACCTTGCCCAGACGGTCCGTCATTTTCGCGTCGAAAAGTATAGCTTCATTCAAAGAAGTCTTGCCGGTCGTACCGTGTCCCACCAAAGCAATGTTGCGGATCTGACCTGCCTCATACTTTTTCATGGTTTACCCCCTATAAATGAAAAAAGGCATTGTTGTTTTCACAACAATGCCTTTACTTTAATTTTTTGTTTGAGCACCAGCGACAATCATAGGTATTTTAAGTCCTTGATGGTGTCGGTATTGATAAATATTTTCGCGTTGTTACTATTGGGGTCAGCCGGGATCAGGAAAAATTTCTTTTTCATCACCGGATTAGTGATAGAGTAACCGACGATCTTTTCCCCGTCATCGAACTCAATCTCCACTTTTTTCCCGTAGACAGTTTTACCTGGTTCAAAGTCATTCTTCTCCTTATAAATGCTATTTCCGTCATGATCTTTAACGAAGAAAATAGCTTTGACCAGGTTAAGATTGATCTTGTGTACCTGTTTCTGCCCCGGGGCATCTTCAGCTACCAGATGCAGCATTGGAGATTCACTGGAAAAATCGTAGGCTACGCCTTTTTTAATGCCTTTGTCCAAAAAATGCGCTACTACTTTATGTTCCATAAGAATCAACCCCTTTTGAAAAATTAAACCTGGCGATGTCCTACTCTCCCATACAGTTACCCATATGATACCATCGGGGCTGGAGGGCTTAACGGCCGTGTTCGGGATGGGAACGGGTGTGGCCCCTCCGCTATAATCACCAAGAAATCATTTACCAGCTAATACCATGGCTTTTGGTATATCGTGGCTTCAAATTAAAAATACAGGGTTATCCATTGAAAGAACGATCTTAATTCGTTTAAATCATTATTTGAAACAAAATCAAATAATATGGTCAAGCCTCACGACCTATTAGTATTAGTAAGCTTAAGCCATTACTGGCCTTACACTGCTAACCTATCAACCTAGTAGTCTTCTAGGGGTCTTTAGGGAACTCGCGTTCCAGGGATATCTAATCTTGAGGCGAGTTTCACGCTTAGATGCTTTCAGCGTTTATCTCATCCCGACGTAGCTACCCAGCCAATGCTCCTGGCGGAACAGCTGGTACACCAGCGGTCAGTCCATTCCGGTCCTCTCGTACTAGG
>PMCA01000010.1 GCA_003153935.1 Elusimicrobiota bacterium | reverse complement strand
GCCCTCGGCTATCACACCGGAGAGTGTAGTCTTCCACTTGGTAAGTGAAATAGGTGGGCGGAAACTGGTGGTTGAGGTCGAGGGCGCGCCGCAGGCCGAACTGAAGCTTTTCGGCGAAGCGTACCAGGTGGTGGGCCANNTGAGGGCGTCGTACCAGCCCGGCCGCCCGGCTTCCATTTCCAGGCCCATGCCCCATGGATCCAGAGTAGCAAATTTCAAAAGGGCGAGCGCGGCTAACTTGGCAAAGAGCGTGGTGCGGTAGATGGCCCCGCGCCCATGCGCGACGCGCAGCCAATGGCGATCTTCGGTGCGCGCTGCCAGCAGGGCAACCTTCTCTTCATCTTCGGCCACGGCGTTGAACTGGCGCGGCTGGCCGTCGGCTAGCACATACTTTTCGGCGCGCGGCCGAACGCCGAGAGGGCTGTCGTAGAAGGGCAAGGTGGCATCCTCAAAGAGCAGGGCGGTCTTGCGGTCAGGGTAAACCGCGAGGAAGGTATCGACCAGGTCCAGGTTATAGGTCCAGTGGTCCGTCCAGAAACCTTCTCCGTGCTCCGCCTCTTTCAGGCGCTGGGCCCGGCCAAAGATCTCCCGCAAGAATTTTTCTTCTGTTACCTTAAGCTTAACCCGCTTCTTTTCCAGGAATAGCAGCAGGCTACCAGGTTCAAAATTATGGGCGAAAAATCCGTTCAAAAGGTCCGCGCCTTTTTTATCTGTTAATTGCTGCAGTAACTTTTTATTGGCCATAGTGCCGGCTTTGAATATAAAGTAAGTACCCTTGACCAGCAAGGGGTTATAACCGTCCAGCTGCACCAGATTATAAAAGGTCAACACGTTCAGGTCCCGGGCCTTGGGGTTGAAGAACACGTCACAGCGCTTGTTCTGGTTGATATCGCGGAAATTACCGTCGCCCTGCGAATAATAGGTGGGCGAGATCTGGTAATTATTATAATCGCGCTCCAAATCCCCGTGTTTGCGCGAATAGACGTTAAAAGTTATTTTATCTTCACCGGCGGGCAGGTCGACTGGCTGGCCGCCCCGCAGGACATTATCCAGGTAAGTTTGCCGGCAGTATAAGTCAAATTCCCGGCGTGAGGATCGGGTGTTGAAGGGCGCGGTTATCTCCTGGATCAAAGCGCTGTTTTCGGCGCGCTTACGGTCAAAGAATTCACGAGTTTTCACTTTATTAAAATATTCATTGAGCTGCGATTCGCTGTCCACATGGCCGATGAGCGAATAGAGAGATTGTTTGGCTCCGGCTTTTAAGGAAAAGGGCAGAAAACTCATGGCCGCCGGGTATTTATTATTGCCAAATTGCTCAGTTGGCAAAGTGAAATCCCGTTCCCGCAGGAAAGCAGCCGGGTAATTATAATCGGTAACCTCGCCGAATATCAGTTCGGGGTCGATGATACTGCGGGCCTGGGCCAATTCCCCTTCTTGTCCGCTTAGGCCAAAATAAAAATTACCTTCCTTTAGCTCCTGCACTTCCGGCTTATCCATGATGGCTACTTTCAGCTTATAAAAGGGTACTCCGGTAGCGGCGAAATTAGTGACCTTGATCCAGGCCTGAGCAGTGTGGCTCATATATTTCAGCACGTCATTGCTCATCCAGTTGGGTATGATCTTGGGCAGGCCGTCGATCACTTCCAGCGGCAGTTCTTCCTGGCCTATATTCTCCAGCTCCACTACACGCACCAAAGCGGCGATCGGTTCCTGGGGCAGGGTAAAGTACCTGACCGTTATCTTTAATCCCAGGGTTTCGTTTAATTCCTCCAGCTGCAGTTCCTCCGGGCGCACCAGCATTTTTTGCCTGGTGACAAAAGCATTATTAGCCGTGCTATTCTGGAAGGGTTCGTAGAATATAATCTGGTTGCCTTTTTTGACCTTTATGAAAGTACGAAAACCAATATAGGGTACGTCATTATAGGCTTTGTTGGCTGGCTGGAATTCCATGATCGAGTTGTTTTTGCCCCTGAGGCCAAAGGAGGCGATGCCTTGGCCGCGGTTCACGTAGAAAACCCACATGGGTATCCCTCTTAATCCCGCAATACCCGGGAAAAAGCTGGAAAAGGGCCGGGCCATATTGTAATTATCAATAGCGAAGGTGCCGTCTTCCAGCAATTGGTATTTGACTTCATCTTCAGTTTTAAGAAAAGCGCTTACCATATCATTATCTCCTGTCGGAAAATAAAAAGGACCCTCCCAGGCATGAGCCTAGAGAGTCCTTTTAAATATACCTTAAAAACGGGTAAATTTCAAGTAAATTGTTGACACTATCAAGCCTTTTATAATATAGGCTTAACTAACCCCGCTACCAACCTGGCAATAGATAAAGAGGCGGTCAAACCAGGAGATTCGATCCCAATAAGATTAATTAATCCCGGTAATCCTCTGTCTTCTTCATTTCTGATAATAAAATCCCTGAATCCTTCCCCCGGCCCTTGCAACTTGGGTCTTATTCCGGATGTATCCGGGGTAATATCTTCCAGGGTCACCTTGGGGAAAAACCCATTAACACTTTCACAAAAAGCCGCGGCCTTGGCGGCATTAATATTATAATCTATTTCTTTCACATATTCATCATCAGGGCCAAGCCTGACAGAACCACTCAGGTCCGGGGTGAGATGTATCCCCAGTCCGCCGCTGCTGGGCTTCGGTACCGGATAAACTAAATGTTTTATCAGGGAAGCCTTGGCCGGGGCCAGACGGAAATAGTCCCCTTTACAGTATTTAAGACGGTATTCTTCCAGGGCCAAGCCAGCCGTGACTGCTACCTTATCAGCATGCAATCCGCCGCAATTTATTACTATCCTGCTGTCAAAAGTGAAACTCTCTTTCCCGTTATCAATAACACTGAGTTCATAACCATTGTTTATTTTGGTGATCTTAGTTAATTCTGTGTTATAGGCGATCTGTCCCCCGTCTTTTTTAAAAGAAGCGGCTAATTGTTTCATATAACTGTGGGTATCAAATATGCCGGTAGAGGGAGAAAAAAGAGCGGCGGTCGCTTTAATATGCGGTTCCACGGTATGCAGCTTGGCAATGGGCAGCTGCTCCAGATCTTTTACCCCATTTTCCCGGCCGCGTTTAAACAATTGTTCCAGGTCTTTTTCCTCTTCTTTATTGATCGCTATTATCAATTTACCTGTCCGCTTAAAGAGAATGTTATGCGCCTGGCAAAATTCATATAGGAGACGGTTACCTTCCAGGCAGGTTTTTAATTTGAGAGAGTCCAACGGGTAATAAATACCAGCGTGTATCACTTCGCTGTTCCGGGAGCTGGTTTCCTGGCCAAAAGAAGGGTACTTTTCCACGACAACTATATCCTGGTTTTGACGGGCAAGTTCTGCCGCGACACTCAGCCCTATTACTCCTGCGCCTATTATTGTTATGTTNNTATTTTAGCATGACTGGGATTTAAAAAACAGGTAAATTTGCAGCAAAAATGTACTCGGGGATCAATCCTCGGGATGATGTCCTAAGGACCCATGCTGATGGGTATGTATCATATTGTTATGCTGGTGGGCGTGGATATGGACAAGGTTATTGGACTGCAGCAATGGAACGTCCGCCAGGATCTCCGCTGGGGCGCCGCATTTTACTATCTTTTTTTCATGACTGAATACATATACTTTATCGGCAATTTCTTCCACAATATGCAGGTCATGGGTGGAAATTATTATGGTTTTGCCGGCTTTATTGGCCCGCAATATTATATCGATGATATGCCTGGAGGTTAACGGGTCCAAACCCGCGGTAGGTTCATCCAGGATTATAACTTCCGGTTCAATGGCCAATACTGAAGCAATAGCTACTTTTCTCTTTTCCCCGATACTCAAGTGGTGCGGAGCACGCTCCAATAGTTCGCTAATATCCAGTTCGGCGGCTATGGCTGCCAACCGGGTCTTGATCAGTTCCGGACTGACCCCTAATTGCAACGGACCAAAGATGATATCTTCTTTTACACTGGGACAGAACAACTGCACTTCCGGATTTTGGAACACAAAGCCGACTTTTTTGCGGAAATCCAGGGAAAAAGCCTCATCCTCGAAAGCTTTTTCGCTCAATTCAACGCCAAAGGCCTTAATAACTCCCTTATCGGGGAATATCAGACCGTCCAGCAGCTGCAGCAGGGTGGATTTGCCGGTGCCGTTGGCACCGATAACCGCTATTTTTTCCCCTTTCCTGATCTGCAGGTCTATGCCACATAGAGCGGGAAACCTGGATAAGTAAGAATAAAAGACTTCCTTCAGTTCAAAAATAATCTCGCTCATTTAGACTCCTCTTCAAGGACCTTTGGTTCTCCCCTGTATCCCCTGGAAAGCATTGCGTTATACACTTGTGTATTGAGGGCGTAAGACCTTTGCCACAAGCTGGCTATGCTCCAGGCCACGATCTTTCGTCCGGCGCGCTGGCGCACATGTCCTCCAACCCTGCTTTTTATGGCTAAGTAAGTATTTTCCACTACTTCGGCGAACAGGTAGATGTATCTATAGCACATGCCTAGGATCATGACAAACATCTGTGGGACACGCAAGACCCGCAGTCCTTTCAGTAACTCATTATGCCGGGTAGTTAATGCTAATAAAACGGTGATAGATACAGAAGTTACAACCCGGGCAACAAAAAAACCTGCCGCCATTAGACCCGGCTTGGTCATAACCAGCTTTATCTGGCCTATTGGCAGAATAAGAACCGGTTCTCCCGGACTGAAGAAGCTGAATAACGCCGGCAG
The DNA here is from genome assembly GCA_003153935.1 of Elusimicrobiota bacterium. GTDB lineage: Bacteria > CAYTYR01 > UBA6262 > UBA6262 > UBA6262 > Fen-1174. The sequence continues at coordinate 8,629 of PMCA01000010.1, read as the reverse complement.
GGCGATAAATAAAGAGAACAAGGGAATAAAAATCCAGGTCCGTTTCAGGAAAAACCACAAATTTATCCGGGACAGGACCGCCAAACCCAAAACAAAAATATATATGGCTGAGAGCAGGTAAAGATTCCTGGCAAAAAGCACCCCAGTTAATAGCAGCAGAGAGGCGATCGTTTTCTGGCGCGCGTTCCGCCGCTGTAGGAAGCCATCCCTGGCCGCGTATTCATCGGCAAAGACCGATTCCCGGAAAAAAGACAAGGTCTCAAGGATCGAACGCTCAATAAAATTATTATTTGGCATCCTGATCTTTCCTTACCAGTATTTTTCCTATGATCATTATCAAAATTATGATCAATAGTATCCCTATGACAGCGGATACTATATAAGCCAGGCTGAGATGCGCTAATCCTTTTTCTTCCCACCCTTTAAAAGCATAATCCGGCATTGGGGATTTCCAGAGATCCGAGAGTTTCTCCAGTCCCCTGGGAATATATCCTACCAATTTTTGCATTTCATCAGCGCCCCACTCGCCCCAGGCACTGCCGGCTCTAAAATGATCCGGTATTATTAACCCTAAAGGACTCAAAACTATTAATACCGCGACACCTATCCATAGTTTTGTATTAAGCTTCATTGGGCGGCCTCCTGTGACTGCAGAAGTTCCGGGGATTGCTTCTGTAAATACTTGACTACCAAAGCGGTAACCAAAACTTCAACCCAGCCGAATACCAATAAATGTCCTCCCAACATGGCTGGTACCGCCACATTAAGACCGTAAGGGCAGTATAACGCCTGTCCGATGGCTGTATGATGAAATAGCGGCTGTAAACCGAACTCGATACCGGCGCACAGTGCGGCCATATTGATACCCAGGTACGCCCCTATGCCGGCAGCGACAACACGCCGGCTGGAGCCAACCGTACTGCCGGCACTGATTAGCCGGTACACGTAATAACCGACAAACGGAAGCACAAACGCCATATTAAAACAATTAGCTCCTATCGCGGTTATCCCGCCATCGCCAAACAACAGAGCTTGGACTACTAAAGCCACGGTTATGGCTATAGTGGCAGCCCAGGGGCCTAATAGTATCGCTACTAACACTCCGCCCACCGCGTGGCCAGTCGAGCCGCCGGGAATAGGCACATTAAACATCATGATAACGAAACTAAAGGCCGAGCCGATCGCTAATAATGGGACTTGCTTGGCTTTTAGTGTCTTTTTGACGATCTTCGAAGCTAGAGCCCAAATTGGCAGCATCACCGCGTAAAAAAAACCGCAGGTGGCCGGTCCCAAATATCCATCTGGTATATGCATGACTTCCCTCTTGATGGTATTATTACGCCAAAACCCTCCCAGCTATCAGCGGGAGGGTTTTAGTTCACATATTTACTTACTAGGATCCGCCTTTAGAAGGAAAAAAGGAAATTCAAAACCCAGGTTTCATTAATTACAGTGTTCTTTCCCGATAAGGGTAATTGGTAAGCCAGTAACGCGGCAAATTTTTCATTGCCATATCCTATTCCCGGCGCCAACTGCAAGTAAGTGACGTCTGTCTCATCTATCGTGACCCCGTCATCCTCTTCCTTGCCTTGCCATAAACCATTCAGCTCGGCCATAAAATTAATGCCATTATTTAGAAAATATTCAGCCGCCAAGTCATAATTCACATAATTCCCATATTGGATTTTTACGCTGTCCACAGTCGCCTTAAAAGGGTGAAATACCGATAGGTCACCATGCAAGATTACCGGCTTGATTTTTTTGGTAGCCACTATTCCCACTCCCAGATCGGTCGAGCCGGTACCGATTATATCCGTACCTAATTTATCGGCGGCGGCATCCTGATATTTACCGGTAGGCAGTTTTAGTTGCAGCATTCCGGTAATACAAGGCGTGTTATCCTGCTCGGGTGCCAGACAGTAACGTAGGTACAAATAAGAATCAGCCCAACCGGTGGAACTAGCCGATTGGTCACCGATGGTAGCGTGATTCTCCACCAAAGATATTTGCGCGTCCAACTCCAGTTTGCTGGTCAGGCCGTACGCCGCAAAGATCATTTGCTGCTGCTGAGCCTGCTTGGTATCGTCGCCAATACTTTCCTTGTTACCGCTATTATCATATTGTTTCCTGAAATTGGTGAAATAAAAACGCGGGATAACGTATCCGGTTTTAGCGTCACACAAAGGAGCTACCCAAGCGGTGACTGGGCCTACGGAATTCGGGCTCCATTCCGCATCAGCCTTTTCTTCAGCCATACTGACCGCCGCACCGATTAGTGAAAAAGCCACAACGGCCATCAATATAAACCATATTTTCCGCATATAACCCCCTTTAAAAAGCTGAATAACACTCTGGGGAAATAATAGCACAAAATCACGGGAGCCTCAACACTTTATTTTCATTTTCCGTTTATTTTATACTTAAGGTTTTCAGGATTTTATGGTATTATGATTAAAATTATTTTTAAAGGGGACTTTATGTCGGAAAAAATAAAACAAATAGCCCGGCGTCTTAAAGAACTGCGCGAAATATCCGGATTATCGGTCGAAAGCCTGGCCCAGGACCTGAAGATAACCACGACCGAATACCAGAATTACGAGAATGGCCTAAGCGATATACCGGTAAGTTTTCTCTTGGAAGTGGCCAATAAGTTCAAAGTGGAATTAACCGCCCTGCTGACCGGGGAAGAACCGCGCCTGGAGGGATACAGCCTGGTTCGCAAAGGCAAAGGCATTAATGTTGAACGGCGCCAGGAATATAAGTATAATGACCTGGCCTATAATTTCAAACATAAAAAAGCGGAAATATTCCTGGTCACGGCTGAACCGGGCAATGCCGAACCGCATTATTATGCCCATCCCGGCCAGGAATTCTCTTATGTGCTGGAAGGTGTGCTTAAAGTACTCTTAGATGGCCATGAAATAACCTTGCAGGAAGGCGATGCTTTTTATTTTGATTCCGGCAAAAAACATGCCGTACAAGCCGTGGGAGATAAACCCGTAAAGTTCCTGGCAGTTATATTATAAAAAGAGGCCACTGATGACTAAAGCCAATTTGTTAAATAAATTCGTGGAAACGGATTACAAATCCTACGAAGACTTTATTAAGCGCTGCCGGATCAAGGTGCCGCCCAACTTCAATTTTGCTTTTGACGTGGTGGATGAGATCGCCGCGGCCGACCCCGGCAAGACCGCCCTGGTCTGGTGCGATGATAAAGGCGAAGCGCGGAACTTTACTTTTGGCGAATTGAAGAAATATTCGGATCAGACCGCCAGCTTCCTGAAAAACCTGGGCATTAAAAAAGGCGACCCGGTCATGCTAATATTGAAACGGCGCTATGAATTCTGGTTCGCCTCCCTGGCCCTGCATAAACTGGGCGCGATCTGCATTCCCGCCACCCATTTACTGACCACTAAAGATATTATCTATCGCAATAACGCCGCGGATATTAAGATGATCATCGCGGTCAATGAACCGAATGTACTGGAGCACATCGAAGATGCCCAAAAAGAATCACCGACCTTGAAGCTCAAGGCCGCTCTGAACCTGGATAAAAAGGGTTGGTTGAACTTCAACGGAGAAATAGATAAAGCCCCGGCGGATTTTCCCCGTCCTGCCGGCGATGAAGCCACGACCAATAGCGATAAGTTCCTTCTGTATTTCACTTCCGGAACCACCGGCATGCCGAAAATGGTCCTGCACAATTATACCTATCCGCTGGGTCACATCCTCACGGCCGTATTCTGGCAGAATCTGCGGGAGAACAGTCTGCACCTTACTGTCGCTGATACCGGCTGGGCGAAAGCAGCCTGGGGCAAAATCTACGGCCAATGGCTGGCGGAGGCCGCTATTTTCGTTTATGACTATGACAAATTCATACCCAAGAATATGCTGGAAGTAATTACGAAATACGGGTTAACCAGTTTTTGCGCGCCCCCCACTATATTCCGCTACCTGATCAAGGAAGACCTGAGCAAATACGATTTCCGCAAATTGAAGTATTGCGTGGTGGCCGGTGAGCCTTTGAATCCGGAAGTCTATAATCAATTCCTGAAAATGACCGGGTTAAAGCTCATGGAGGGTTACGGGCAGACCGAAACCGTAGTGCAAGTCGGCACATTCCCCTGGATGACCCCCAAACCGGGGTCCATGGGCAAACCGATAGCCGGCTATGATATTGACCTGCTGGATGAAAAAGGCAATTCCTGCGAGGTAGGCGAAGAAGGACAGCTGGTCATTAAAACCGGTAAAGGCAAGCCTCTCGGCATGTTTGACGGTTATTATCGCGACCCGGAACTTACCAAAAAAGTTTGGCACGATGATACATATTACACCGGAGATATGGCCTACCGTGATGAAGACGGTTATTTCTGGTTTGTCGGCAGGGCGGATGACGTTTTTAAAAGTTCCGGGTACCGTATTGGCCCCTTTGAAGTTGAGAGCGCCTTGCTGGAGCATCCGGCGGTACTGGAATGCGCGATCACCGCGGTTCCCGATCCGGAACGCGGCCAGATCGTCAAAGCTACGGTGGTCCTGACCAAGGATTACCAACCGGGACCGGATTTAGTAACCGAATTACAGGAGCACGTCAAAAAAGTTACCGCGCCCTATAAATATCCGCGGATAATTGAGTTCGTTAAGGAACTGCCCAAGACTATCAGCGGCAAGATCCGGCGCGTTCAGATCCGCGAAACCGACAATAAAGAGGAATAGGGAAAATATTTAATGGATACTCAGGCCCTGCAACAACAATTGACTCAACTAATGACTCAGTACGGCGACCTGGGCGTATTTATCGCCATGTTCCTGGAATCCAGTGTGGTGCCGATACCTTCCGAAGTCGTTATACTCGGGGCTGGGGCTTTGGGATTACCCTTGCTCTCTATTATTATTTTTGGCTCGTTGGGGTCAACTTTAGGCGGGGTGGTAGGATATTCTTTAGGACGGTATGGCGCCATGCCGGTGATATTGAAATTCGGCAAATACGTCTTTATCAAACCTCATCATATATATAAAGCCGAAGCTTTTGCCAAAAAATACGGGGTGTGGAGCGTGCTGATCGGTCGTCTTTTGCCTATCGTTCCTTTTAAGGTTTTCTCCATAGCGGCTGGTTTTACCAAGATCCCGGTGTTCCCATTCATGACTTATACTTTACTGGGCGTAATCCCCAGGATATTCCTGCTGGCCTGGTTCGGCAATTCCATAGTTAAGTACACCAAACCGACTTTACTGATTGTTTTCTGTATTATCCTGATAATTATCGCCGTTAAGGTCACCCACACCATCTATTCCCGCAAGAAATTGAAAAACCTCTAATATTCCCCTTCTACCCCAGGGTTTTCTTGAACCGCAAAGAACTCAGGTAGAGAATGCTTAATCCCAGCACCAACAATACCAATAAGGGCGGCCAGAGAATATTAATGCCGGTCCCCTTGAGGAAAATACCGCGCAAAATCACCAGAAAATACCGCAAGGGATTGAGATAGGTAATATATTGCACCCAGACTGGCATATTGGCGATGGGGTAAACAAATCCGCTCAATAGCATAGCCGGGAAAATGAACAGGAAGACGGACATCATTGCCTCCTGCTGGGTTTTGGCAATGGTAGAAATAAATAAGCCCACCCCCAGAGTGGTCAGAACATAAACCAGCGTAGCGCCAAAAAGCAGCAGCAAGCTCCCCCTGAGAGGAATGTTAAACCAGAATACGGCCACTACCGTAACCAGGATGACTTCAAACAGGCTGATCAACACGAAAGGCAGAAGCTTTCCCAGTATCAGCTCCGCCGGCCTGATCGGGCTGACTATTAACTGCTCGATAGTGCCTATCTCCTTTTCCCGGACTATGGACAGGCTACTTAATAGCAAAGTTATTAAAGTAACTATTAGGGCAATAACGCCGGGGATATAAAAATTCCTGGATTCAAGGTTTTCGTTGAACCAAACCCGCGGCCGCAGGTCCAACTGCGGAAATTTTTTTAGCTCCAGCGGAGCTGTCCGCATGGAATATTCTTCAATAACCTGGCCGGCGTAATTCAGGATGATGGCGGCGGTGTTGGAATCGGTACCGTCGATTATCAATTGCACGGGGGCGGTCCTGCCCGCCACCAGCGCCCGGCCAAATCCGCGTTCAATGTTCAACACGGCGTTAACCTCAGCATGATCGATCAGATCCTTCTCTTCCCTATCGGTATATATGACTTTTTTTACGGTAAAATATTTTGAATAAGTAAAATCTCTGACCAACTCCCGGCTCGCCGGAGTATTATCCAGGTCATAAAGAGCGATGGAAATATTCCTGACATCCGAGGTTACGGCATAACCAAAGACCAGCGTCTGGAAAAGAGGCGGCAAGAACAGGAGTAAGCGCAACCGCGGGTTACGCAGCACCTGGATAAATTCCTTGATCAGTATGTTTTTTATGCGTTCCCAGGAATAGGACATTAGGCAATCCTTTTGGTAAATTTACGGTTGGCCAATCCTATCATCAACACCATAAACAGCAACAGGTAGATAATATCCAGCCAGAAGAAACGTATTCCCCCGCCTTTTAAATAAAGACTTTTTAATATGCTGATAAAGTACCGGGCTGGGATCAGGTAAGTGATTAACTGAATAGCCACCGGCATATTAGCGATAGGATAAATGAATCCGCTTAGGATAAAGGTGGGCAGAAAGGTCGCCAACAGCGCCAGCTGGCTGGCCAGGAGCTGGGTTTTGGTCACCACGGAGATCAATATCCCCAGACCTAATACGCCGATCAGGAAAATAGACGATATCGTGAATAACAACAAGATGCTGCCACGCAAGGGCACGGCAAAAACAAATTCACCCATAGCCACCGCTATCGATATATCCAGCAGGGCGATAACAAAATACGGCACCAGCTTGCCCAGGATCAGTTCCGGTACGCTGACCGGGGTGGAGATCAGCTGTTCCATGGTGCCCCGCTCCCATTCACGGGCGATGGTTTGGGAAGTAAGCAAAGCGGCGATTATCATCATGATCACCGCGATCAGTCCCGGGATAATATAATTACGGCTTTTCAGCTCCGGATTGAACCAGACCCGCGGCCGCAGGTCCACAGGCAGCAGTAGCTTCCGGCCGCTTTTCGCCAGTTCTGTTTCTACCATCTTCCTGTTATAAGATTGGGTAACGGCGCTGACATAGCCAAGGGCAATGGCGGCGGTGTTGGAATCACTGCCGTTGACCAGCAACTGGACGGGACTGGGCTTCCCGGCTTCAAGCTGGCGGGAAAAATCATACGGGATGACCAGTGCCATCATACTTATATCCCGGTCAATATTATTTTCGATCTGGGNNGTAGCTGCCGGCGTATCCGGTGATTTTAAAGTATCGCGAATTCTGGAAATTAAGGAGGTAAGCACGGGAAAGCGGCGTTTGGCTTTGGTCCCAAACGACCATCGGTACTTTGTCCACATCCAGGCTCAGGGCAAAACCAAATAGGACCAGCAATAACATCGGCAGGGCGATAGCCAGGGCCAGGCTGCGCGCATCCCGCCTAATCTGGACAAATTCTTTTTTAATGATCGCCTTAATTCTTATAGGGTTCATTTAGGCACCGCTTCCGGCCGGCTATGGGCTTCTATCAAGGCGACAAAAACATCTTCCAACGAGGGCACTATCTGGCGCAAACTGTAATCTTTTAAACCACGGGAAGCAAAAAGGCTTTTAAGTTTTCCGCTCGCCGCCGCCGCGTTATCGACCACGGCGTGCAAGCTGGTACCGAACAAGGCTGTTTCCCTTATCCCGGGAACTTTGGATAATGATTCGATCCAATCTTCCGGCTGCGGCAAATTTATCTGCAGGACATCTTTCTTCATATCCCTGGTTTTTAATTCTTCCGGTGTACCCAAGGCAATAATGTCTCCCTGGAAGATCAGGGCCAGGCGGTCGCAATTCTCGGCCTCATCCATGTAATGGGTCGTAACAAATACGGTCACACCCCGGCGGGCCATTTCCTTGATCAGCTGCCAAAAATTCCCCCGGGAGATCGGGTCAACTCCGGAAGTTGGCTCATCCAGAAAAAGTATCTCCGGCTCATGAATAATGGCGCAGCCTAAAGCCAGCCTCTGCTTCCAGCCAACCGACAGGATACCAGTCAGGCTGCCGCGTAGATCTTTCAGCCCGGCCATTTTTATTACCCATTCCTTGCGTTCCTTTTTTTTGGCCGCTGATAACCGGTAAATCCCGGCATAAAAGTTTATATTTTCTTCTACGCTTAGATCTTCATAAAGCGAAAATCTTTGCGACATATAGCCTATGCTCTGTTTGATCTGCTCCTGCTGGGTAAGTATGTCCAGACCGTTCACTAGTCCGGAACCGGAAGTAGGCTCCACTATGCCGCACAACATCCTGATCGTAGTGGATTTCCCGGCTCCGTTGGGTCCGAGAAAGCCGAAAATCTCGCCGCGCTTTACCTGGAAGCTAATGCGGTTCACGGCCATGAAATCGCCAAATTTCTTTTCCAGGTCCGTCACTATGACAGTGATATTATCTTCCGGTTTTTTCATATTCATTGATTATGCTCACGAAAGCTTCTTCCAGGGATTCGACCTTTCTTTCTTTTTTGATCTCGTCTGGGGCGGCGCAGCGGAGTAATTGTCC
>PMCA01000020.1 GCA_003153935.1 Elusimicrobiota bacterium | reverse complement strand
TTCTTTTGCGGCATGATGGAAGAGCCAGTGCAGTATTCGTCGGATAGTTCCACGAACTCAAATTCACTTGAGCTCCAGAGCACCAGCTCTTCGGCCAGGCGGGATAAATGCATGACCAGCAAGGCGGAATTACTCAGGAATTCAATGATAAAATCGCGGTCGCTCACCGTGTCCACGCTATTATCACTGACCCGCGGGAAACCCAGTAACTTAGCCGTCAGCTCACGCTTGACCGGATAATTGACGCCGGACAAAGCCCCTACTCCCAGTGGCAGGACATTGATGCGTTCCAGACACTCGGTGAGGCGTTCTTTGTCACGCTTCAGCATAAAGTAGTAAGCCAGCAAATAATGGCTGAATAACAGCGGCTGGGCGTGCTGTAAATGGGTAAAGCCGGGCATAATCACGCCCATATTTTTTTCCGCTACGCGCAGGATGACTTTTTGGAAATCAGTGACCAACCCGATGATGGTCGCGGTCTCCGCGCGCAGGTAAAGGCGCACGTCCAGGAGAACCTGGTCGTTACGAGAACGGGCGGTATGGAGTTTCTCACCCACGGCGCCGGTCTTGGCGATCAGTTTCTTCTCGATAGCCATATGTATGTCTTCGTCGGATTGCTTAAAATTAAACTTCCCCTGCTCGATCTCCTTTAGTATCTGTTTGAGTCCGGCGCTGATCTTGGCCGCGTCCTGCCGGGAAATGATATGACAGGCCGCCAGCATCTTGGCGTGCGCCAGGCTGCCCTGGATGTCATAAGCGTAAAGACGCTTATCCACCTGGATCGAAGCGGTGAAATCTTCGCATTGTTTGCTGGTTTCCTGGCTAAAGCGCCCGGACCATAACTTTTTCATATAAACCCTCTATTTAGAACAGTTTTAAGTGTTAAGTTAACTTCTCACTTCTTTTTATTTATCAGTGCCTGTACTTTCAGCGGCAGCCCCAGGAGATTGATGAACCCGGTGGCGTCTTTCTGGTCATAAACCGCGTCTTCCTCAAAAGTGGCCAGGTCCGGCTGGTACAGCGACTTCTCCGCCTGGCGCCCGGCTACCTGGCAGTTCCCCTTATAAAGCTTGATGCGCACCTTGCCGGTCACGTTAACCTGGGTCTTATCGATAAAAGCGTCCAGGGCCTCGCGTAAAGGCGTGAACCAGAATCCCGCGTAGACCAGCTCGGCGTATTTCTCGCTGACCATCTTTTTCCAGACGGTAGTCTGGCGGTCCAGGCAGATCGACTCCAAGGCCTGGTGCGCGGTCATTAATATGGTCCCGCCCGGTGTCTCGTAAACGCCGCGCGACTTCATTCCGACCACGCGGTTTTCCACTATATCCACGCGGCCGATCCCATTGGCGCCGCCAATCTTGTTCAGCTTTTCTATCAATTCCACTCCGTCATATTTGGTCCCGTTGATACTGACCGGTATACCTTTAACGAACCCGATCTCTACATAGGTCGGCTTATTCGGCGCTTTCTCCGGAGCCACGCTCAACAGGAACATATCCTCGGTAGGTTCACGCCAGGGATCTTCCAAAATGCCGCCTTCGAAGCTGATATGCCAGAGATTACGATCGCTGGAATACGGTTTCTTTTTGGTGACGGGCACGGGAATACCGTGCTTGTTAGCGTACTTGATCTCGTCTTCACGGGATTTCAGGTCCCAGATGCGCCAGGGGGCAATGATCTTCACTTTAGGATCGATGGCTTTAAAGGTCAGCTCAAAACGCAGCTGGTCGTTACCCTTACCCGTGCAGCCATGGGCCACTGCGTCGGCTTTCTCCTTCTTGGCGATCTCCATTTGCGCTTTGGCGATCAGGGGACGGGCGATGCTGGTGCCCAACAGGTATTTATCTTCGTAAATAGCCCCGGCCTTTAACATCGGCCAGAGGTATTCCTCGACGAATTCTTTACGCAGGTCCAAAATGTAGATCTTACTGGCGCCGGTTTTAAGAGCTTTCTGCTTCAGGCCGCTCAGCTCTTCGTTCTGGCCCACGTTAGCGGCGAAAGCGATCACTTCGCAGTGATAGTTCTTCTTCAGCCAATGGATAATGATCGAGGTGTCCAGCCCACCGGAGTAGGCCAGCACTACCTTCTTTATTTGCTCAGTCATTTGTAACTCCTAATTTAGTATCAGTGTGTCAGGAAAGAGTTAAATTGCCGCGGAAGGGATTTGAACCCCCAAGTCCTTGCGGACACATGGTCCTAAGCCATGCGTGTCTGCCAATTCCACCACCGCGGCATAGGTACTAGGTAAAAAGTGGGCCGTAGAGGACTCGAACCTCCAACCTTATCCTTAAGAGGGATCTGCTCTACCATTGAGCTAACGGCCCACGCGCGCCTGCTGGGACTTGAACCCGGACATCTAGCTCCGGAGGCTAGCGCTCTATCCAATTGAGCTACAGGCGCATATAAACTTCCCATATCCTACTCAAAGGGGCTCCCGCCCCTATTGCGTTCGCTCGGCTGATTTCCTGGACAGAAATCAATGCGCCGGCTCACTATTACCCCATGGGAAGTTTCCGGAAACCCACGGGCAAACTGGGAAAGTCACTGTGGACTACCCTTCGGGAATTATCTATTACTTATAACATAATTAGGGTATTTTGGCAAGCCTTTTTAGGAGGATAAAACAGCATTATTTACTGTGGAGGATTATTCGAACTTGAAGCCGGGTTGGGAGACTATTTTCAGGCAGGCGTCCACTACCTGGGAATCATAGAGTATCCCCTTGTTTTGAGCGATGTGATCAAGCGTTTCCTTAAGGGTTAAAGCCGGGCGATAGGGACGATCGCTGGCCATAGCCTCTACCACGTCGGCTACTCCCAGGATCTTGGCTTCGATCAGTATCTTCTCACCCTTCAGGCCATTGGGATAGCCGGACCCGTTGATCCTCTCATGATGTTCCAGGACGATCTCGGCTATCGGCCATTCAAAATCTATGTTTTTCAATATATCATAGCCCGTACGGGAATGGGTTTTCATGAGATTAAACTCATTTTTATCCAGCTTTGAAGGTTTGCTCAGTATCTCCGCCGGTACCGAGATCTTGCCGATGTCATGTAGAATACCGGCAATACGGATCTGCTCGATCTGGTCCTCGCCTAAATTCATCTCCTTGGCAATGGCGCAACCCAGATTGGCGACCCGCCGCTGATGTCCAGCCGTGTAGGCATCCCTCATTTCCAGGGTCATCGCCATGGCATGGGTGATGCCGTCCATCACTTTACGCATTTTCAGGATGCTGTTCCTTAACTCAAAGGTCCTTTCATCCACCTGTAATTCCAGGTATTTGCGGGAGACTGTGCCCTTCTCCAGGTCAGTGGCCATTTTATTAAAAGAATCAGCCAGCAGGCCTATCTCGTCATTGGTATTTATCGGCACTTTATAACCCAGGTTACCGCTGGAAATGTTACGAATACCCAGAACCAGTTCGTCTATCGGCCGGCCTAGCACGTAGCGGATGAGCCAGGAACTGGCCAATGAAACCAGGAGAATGCCTATCAGCCCGATAATAATTATGGTCCTTCTGGCCTGGACCAGTTTATTATCCAGGCTTACCAGGCTGAGCGCGATACGGATACTACCGATGCTTTCGGTCTCCTTTTCCTGTGGCCCGGTACCCAGGATCAGGTCTTCTCCTCCGCCGGTTTTTTGTTTCTCCGTCAGGATCGATCCAGTGTAAATCCTGGAATCGACGCTCTTCATGTCGCCCGCTTTAAACAGTTCTTTTCCATATTTATTCTCAATATCACAGGAGACCAGGTCCTTCTGTTGCATGGTGCCGTTGGCTATTTTGGACAACGAATCGAGGTCGTTGATCAGCACGGGATATTCACAGCTGGTGATCATGCTTTTCAGCAAAGTGTTGGCCCGCTCGTCCAGCTCCAGCAGCAGGGCTTTCTTTTCCTGGCTAATGAAATAATAACTAAAGGAAACACCCAGCAAAACTATGGCCAGGGTCACCAGTGTTATAATTTTTTTGTCGATGCCAAATCTCATTTTTCCGTCTCGCCGAAGATTTCTTCGGTTCCTTTGATGACTTGTGGAGAGAAATTGATGCCCAGACGACTGGCCGTGTTAAGATTAAGCGAATAATTTATTTTGCGCGGGTGGAGAGGAGTCAACGACGAAGGTTTTTCACCATTAATGATCCTGACGGCCAGCTCGCCCGCCTGCCGTCCCAGGTCGTTATAGTCGCAATCGATCGACAGTAACGCCCCGGCTTTGGTATGCAGTTTGGATAATCCTATCACCGGGAACTTCTGTCTCAAGCTTTCTAAAAGCAGATATTTAACTGTCTGCGGGAAGTAGATCTTGGTGTCCGGTATCATTAACAGGCAGTTTATCTGCCAGGTCAGATCGGAGAGTGCCGCGGTTAACTGGCGTTCGTCATCTATTTTTTTCTTGATCAACTGCAAGCCCAGTTCTTTGCAGGCCTGCGATATTTCCTCCACCCTGACCGTGGATTCGGGCGAGTAAATGGCGCCGATCTTCCTGATCTCGGGGAAGATGCGCTGGATCGATTCCAGTTCGGTCATGGCCGGTATGTCCAGCAGGACACCGGTAATATTGTCCCCTTCCATTTTTTCCGGATTAAGCACCAGGGCATAGACTACGGGGAAATTCCGGAGGGATTCTTGGGCCAGGTTTGCGGCCCGGGTTCCCAAAGCGTAGATCAAGTCAGGCTTTTCCGCCTTGATCTTGGCAACGATGATTTCCGGGGTTTGTTCCTTTAAGACGTATTTGGTTGACCACAACGCTGTCTTCTTACCGTCAAAATACGCCTTAAAGCCATACCAGGCCTGCTGATATGGCTCAATGTCAGAAGAGTAAATAACGGAAACCAGTGCCCGGTCTGCTGCCAGGCACTGGTTCCAGGTTATTAACGCTATAATACAACTTAGAAGAATGACCCTTATCTTCATTTCACCGCTCAATCTTTTCGGTTACCAGAGATAACTGGCCTTTACTTCGTAATACTGAGGATTAACTTGTTCAGCATGTCCCGGGTCCATCGAGCTACCGGTATAATAAACCGCGTTATTCAAGTTCTTAACCAGCGCGGTCAGGTTCAGGTTACGGATGCCGACGTTCCTGGCTGTAGCTGATACATCCAGTTCTCCGCCGGTTACCCAGGTATATCCGCTCCAACCCGGTTCATTAGGATCATCGCTGCCGCGGTTCTGCAGTTTACCGTGCATCTTATAGATACCGGATACGCTGTAGTTACTGGTGATATCATAGTATCCGCCGAGAGACATGTTCCATCTGGGCACAGCCGCTTTGTTGAAATTGGCGTCAGTCTCGGTATCGATCACGCCTGAACCGCCTAACAGACTGGCCGGGGCATTGGCAATGCGGTTCTTCAGCAGTTGGCTGCCGGAAATGAATCCGCCCATATTTCTCCAATCATAGGAAACATTAGCCTCGATACCATGCGCCTGGTGGTCACCCACGTTGAAGAAACCGCGTAAATATCCAGGAGCCAGCGTTGGCCACCCTACGCCAGCAGGGCTGGTGTACACAAAGTTGACAAAATCATACAGTATCTCCTGGTAATAGCTGGCCAGCACTTTCATATTCTTGATCGGCCGGTAGTCAACCACGAATTCCGTAGATTCAGCCGTGGTGGCCTTTTGGGTGCCTCTCAAGTCAATGTTGTTCCATTCCGAATATCTTTCAAAAGTGTTCAGCCTGGTAAACCCTTGCTGATAGATACCTTTTATATAAAGATTCCCCACCGGTTTGTACACCACGGCTAATTTCGGGAAGAACTGATGCAGTTTCTCACGAGCGTCACGGTGCTGATCGCCGGGATTGAACTCGCCGACATAACGTCCGCCGCCGGTTACGCTGAGGTTATCGAGCAGTTGGTATTTCGCGTCTATGTAACCTTCAATCGCGGCAATGTCATTACCCATTTCAGTGAAGGTGGGAAGGAATTCCGGCGGATCAACAAAATTACCTGAACCCGGGACATTAGGGTCCCAATTCCTGGTCGCTGGATCCCACGAACCGGTAGGCCCGGAACCTTGAGGGCTCCATACCCCAGCCTGAGTGCCGAGCACGATGTCCAACGGTTCGATCGGCTTCATATCCACATTGCTATCAACTTCATATCTTTTCTCGGTTTTCATTTCATAACCGCCACCCGCGGCATCGGGATTAAATACATCATACATCTGGTAAAAATTATTGAACCTGACTGTAGTGTTCCAATCGATATTCTTCCAATATTCCGGTTTCTTTATCAGGATGTTCAGGTCGTCGCAATAGTTTTCCACGCGGATTATAGAATCTTGCGCGCTGATATTATGACGGTCCGTCCTGGATTCCAAACGCCGGTAGGCAACGGTGAAATCCTTGTAGGTCATGTTGGCGAATACCTGGTAATCAGGCAAGGGATTAGCCGCGGTATGCCCATCCAGTTTCCTGAAGCTATACCCACCCCATTCTTCTATATATTTTGTCGCACCCTCGTAGTAGGTGGAGTTCACCAAGAATTGATAACTTAAGTCGGGGGACGGCATTTGCGCGTAGTTGATGTTGTAGCGAGCCATGGCATTCTTACCAACCACTAAGCTGGTAGCCAGGCCCTGGAACTGCTCGGCGCCTTTGTGCACGATGTTGATGGTGCCTTGAGTTCCCTGACCGCCCCAAATTGAGGTATTAGGACCCTTGATGACCTCGATCCTTTCAACATCATCAAACGTGTTCGGCCAGTTGTTCTCGCCTAACCCCAAAAATGTCGGGAAAAGCATGCCATCATACAGGAACAAGATCTTGTCATTGGCATAGCCGGAAACGCCTCTCAATACCAAGACTTCATCCTGTCCTTTGTATGTATGCCAACCACCCTCGATCACTTCGAACAGGTCATTGATGTTCCTGATGGCATATCTTTCCAGAAATTTTCCGGGAATAACGGTTACATTAGCCGCCGCTTCATAAGTTTTTTCCAGCCTCTTGGTCACGCCGGTAACGTTATCGGTGAACAACAGCTCCTCTTCGGTTTGTTCTGCCGCTGGCTGAGCCAGCACCATCGTGCTAACAGTCAAGCCGGTTATCAACGCTAACAAAAAAATTAATGACTTCTTGGCCATTCTGCATACCTCCTTTTTTATTTGCTATTTTCATCATATATGTAAGTCGCTCCCTTTACTATTTCCGGGTCCATTTTGATACCTAATTTATCCGCCACTGAGGTATTTAATGAATAATTCAATTTGCGTGGCAGTACCGGGGTTATATCCTTGGGTTTGGCGCCGTCCAGCACCTTCAGAGCGATCTCCCCGGCCTGGCTGCCCAGGTCCTGATAATCGCAGTCAAAGGACAGTAAGGCTCCATCTTTGGTGTAATACCTGGACAGGCCAACCACGGGAATTTTATCCTTCATGCTTTCCGCCAGCAGGTATTTTACCGATTGCGGGAAATATATCTTGGGATCAGGCACCATCAGGAAACAATCTATCTTATCGTTCATAGATTGCACGGCTTCGGGCAGGTCTTTTTCCGATGACACCCGTTTAGCCACGGCTTTCAACCCTAATCCCATGCAGGTTTGCACCAGTTCCACCGCCTGAGTACCGGCGGCTTCCGAATATATGATCCCCATGCTGTGGCGGCCCGGCAGGATCCTTTTTATTTCTTCCATTTTCATTTTGGCCGGAATATCCATCAGCACGCCGGTCATATTCGAATCTTTTACCTCATCCGGTTCCAGGACCAGGGCATAAATTATCGGTATCTCCTTAAAGGTTAACCTGGCCAGACTGGCCGCCTTGGTACCGAGGCAGAAGATCAACTGCGGTTTCTCCCCGCTGATCTGCGGGATTATCTTTTCCGGGGTCTGTTCCTTCAAATTATATTTGGAGACCCAGATCGCCACGTTTTTTCCGCCTAAAAATGTTTTAAAACCTTCCCAGCATAATTGATAAGGCTCGATATCCGCGGAATAAATAACGGAGACGACCACCCGGTCCGCGGCTCGCAGTGGATTAAAACAAATTATCAGTAAAACACTTGAAATCAAAAAGATCCGTAAAATTGTTTTTAATGACATTGACACCTCACCATAAATAATTTGCTTTTACTTCAGTTAGCAATAAAAAAAAGCCGACTCTTGGCCCGCGCCAAAATCGGCAATTCATCATAATTAGTAAACAGGCTGGACAATTATATTCTCCTCGTCTGGTTGAATAATTGTAGCTGATTTACTTATATCACATATTTTAATCGTTATGCAATAAAAAAAACACAACCGGTAAGGGGTTTCGACCGGTTGTGTTTGTGTTGCTGTTGATTACTTCGCTGGGACAGTTTCTTGCGTTGTCGTTGTCGTTGTCGTTGTAACTTTTTTATCTTTTTTATTCTTTTTGTGTTTCTTCTTCAACGGTTTGGCCGGTGTCGCTTCTGCCGCTGCCGGAGCCGCGGTTACAGTTGTAGTCGTTACTGGCGCTGGCTCAGCCGCGAACACTAAACCTACGCTCAAGAACAAAAAGGCCAGGATCATGGTCACTAATTTTTTCATTATCTTCACCCCCTTCCATTACAAGAATATATCTATTGCTTTCTTCTGGCCTAATAATAGCATATTAATAATTAATCCATTATTAAAAGAAAATTAGAACATTTTAATCTGTTGGGGAGAATGATCAGGCTTAAAGTTGGGAAGATAAAGGCAGGATCACGGTAAAAGTTGACCCTTTACCTACGGCGCTATTGACTTCTATCGAACCATGGAGAGCCAGGATAATGGAATTGGCGATACTTAAACCTAAACCAAAACCGATATCGGAGCCGGTTTTCTCGCTGCGGTAAAAACGATGGAATATATTCTTTAACTCATTTGCCGGGATACCTACCCCTGTGTCGCTGACAGCGATCCTGACCCTGTCTGGCACCGGTTCGAGGTTGATGCACACCCGGCCCCCGGAGGGAGTATATTTTATAGCATTGTCCAGCAGGTTCAGGAAAACGCGCCGCAACTGCGCCGGATCAGCCATGATATTGACTTGCGGCCTGGGCTCATATTCAAGCCTGACCTGCTTTTGCTCGGCCAGGATCCTGAGGTCATCCGCTATCCCGGCGATCAACACGTTCAGATCCACAGGCTTTTTCTCCAAAACTATTTCCTTATTTTCCATACGCGCCAGCATCAGGAGGTTCTCAGTCAAGCGCGTTAACTTGTCTATCTCCTCCAAGCTGCTGATCAACACCGTTTCATAATCCGCCGGCGAGCGGAGTTTCTTCAAGGTCACTTCCAGCTCTCCCTTTATAACAGTCAGGGGCGTCTTTAATTCGTGGGAAAGGTCCTGGATGAACTGCTGCTGGGTGGTAAATGAGTCCGCCAGACGGTCCAGCATATCGTTAAAGGTTTCGGCCAGCCGTTGTATTTCATCATTGGTCCGGGGAATCCCGATCTTCTGCTTTAGATTCTCCGCCGTGATCTGGTGTATGGTGGCGATCATCTCATCAACCGGGCTCAGGGTTTTCTTAGCCAGGAACGCTCCGACTATACCCGTCAGGAACACTGTCAAAGGCAATAAGATGAACAAGATGGCCTGCAGGCGATTCAAGGAGGCGCTGATACTGGTCAAAGGGCTGCCCACCTGTACCAGGTATGCGATCCGGCCATTCTCAAATTCCGGCATGGTCATAGTCCTCAGCCTTAAGGGTTTGGCATCCGGCAGGGCAATGTCAAAAGTATCATAGTGCGCTTTCCTGGTGAGGAGCAGATCGGCTATATTTTTCTTAAAATTGGGGGATTCAGGGATATTCTGTGAAGAAGCGATGTTGCGGCCATTAATGTCATATATCTGGACGGTAATATTAACCAGCGCGGGGTCGGTGGATTTTTCGTCTACCCAATCCTGCGCCAGCTGGGCAAAATGCTCGTTATTTATTTTGCTGTAGACCGCTTCTTTGCCGCCGTCTTTGGCGATCTCCAGCTTTTCCGTCTCCCAGTATGTGTCGATCGAGCTGATCACGCCCTCCGCCCGGGAACGCAGCAGGTCATCGATGTTGCGATACAAGCTCTTATTGAGATTATGATAAAGGACCAGGCTGAAGACGAAGAGGGTCAACGCCAGGACCAGCATATACCAGAGAATGATCTTGGAACGAATACTTTTAAAAATCATTATAGTCTCTAATTAGTCCCTAATGGAGTAACCGCGGCCCCGGATAGTCTGGATCAGTTTCTTCTTGAACCCGTCGTCTATTTTGCGCCGCAGGTAATTAATGTATACGTCGATTATATTGGTATCAGTGTCGAAATTAATATCCCAAACATGCTCGGAGATCATGGTCCTGGTGATCACCGCCCCGGCGTTGCGCATCAAATATTCCAGCAGAGCGAATTCTTTGGCCGTCAGTTCTATTTCTTTGCCGCCGCGGGTTACTTTATGGGTAAGCAGATCCGCTGCCAGATCACCGGCCTTAAGTTTAGTGGCCGAGCCCGCTTCCTTATGCCGCAGCAAAGCCCTGACCCTGGCCAATAATTCCTCGAAAGCGAACGGCTTGGTCAGGTAATCATTGGCCCCGGTATCCAACCCGGTGACCTTATCCTGCACCGTGTTCTTAGCCGTCACCATGATTATCGGAATGTTTATTTTTTCTTTCCTCAAGGTACGGCACAGGGTTAAGCCGTCAATTTTCGGGATCATCAGGTCCAGTATGATCAGGTCATATTCGTTGCTAGTCGCCAGGTAATGGCCCTCTTCGCCGTCCGCGGCAATATCCACGGCGTAGCCCTCTTCGCGCAGGCCCCGCCTGACGAATTCCGCTATCTTTTTCTCATCTTCAATGACTAGTATGCGCATAAATTAAACCCTGATAGGAAGAATAACGAATGGGATTCCCTGGTGATAAAGACGGGCCTGCAGGCCGAAAACGGTGTGGTTATGGAACAACCGCGAGAGGAATGATTCATCGTGGAAAACAAGCTGGCCTCCGAAGAAAACAGCGTTACGGAATTTTTTCAGGATGCCGGGAGCCAGTTGCGCGATCTCATCTGGTACGTCCACCCCCACCGCCATCACGCCTTCGGAATAGTAACCGCGCTTCTTCATGAAGTCCACATAACGGTCCAGGTCCTGCCTAACTTTGGCTTGCAGGTTTTCCATCTCGCTGGTCCCCTTGAAATTGCCGGCGTCAACCGTGCCGACCTGGACAAAAACAAAATTCTTAAAGGTAGTGCCGAACAATTGGATCACACCAAAGACGGTGTGCAGTCCGATACCGTTAAAACCGTTGACCATGATAACCGCGGTCTTGCCCTTCGGATCAGGCGCCTCGATCTTCGGGCCAGCCGAAGGTATTTCAGCTTCCACGGCTTTCACCAGACTATCCAGGCGGTTAAGTAATTGCATGGTGCCGTTATAATGCCGCCTCACGCCCAGAGCGATGGCGACCAACGCCGCAGTGATGAATAAGGTGATCCAGCCGCCTTCAAAGAATTTGAAAATGATCATGAAAATTAAAATGGACAGGCATAACAGCAGGCCAACACCGTTGATCAGCAATTTCTTTTTCCATTTTTTTTCCACCCGGCGGTTCTGCCACCAGTGCCTAACCATGCCTGATTGTGAAAGACAAAATGTGATGAATACGTTTATACTATAAAGTACGACCAGCAAACGCACCGAGCCCCCGGTCAAGACCATGAGACCCAAAGCCAGACCGCCCATGATCAGGATGCCATTCTGTATCACTAACCGGTCGCTCAAGGTAGAAAACCGAGTCGGGAACCAGCGGTCCAATGCCATATACGCCATCACCCTGGGGCCATCGATAAACCCGGCCTGCGCCGCGACAAATAGCAAGGTGGCTTCGGAGAATAATGCCAATAAAATAAACCCGAAACCAGTGCTTTTCCCCCAGCCAGCGGTAGCGTATTCAAATAAAACGGCGTTAAGGGTTTTCCCGGGGGTTAAGGTGACGCTGAAAAGCAGATAAGCGACCATTAATCCTAATACCACAAAAGAAAGGGAAGCAGCCATGTACATCATGGTCTTCTTGGCAGTTTGCACTTTAGGTTCGCGTAGGACCGGGATACTGTTACTGACCGCTTCAATGCCGGTGAAAGTTCCGGCGCCCATACTGTAGGCGCGCACGACCAGGAAGATCATGCCCCAGAAGCCCAGGGAGGATAATGATCCGTGTATATCAGCGGTAGTTGAAGCTACAAGCTCCGGCGCGTTAGACAGGTGCTTAAAAATCACATACAGGATAATAAATACGTGAGTTAGTAAGAACATTAGGAAGATCGGCACCAGCGGCAAAACCGATTCCTTGACTCCCCTCATATTCAACCAGATCAAAATAAATACTATGAGAATAGCAAAACCTAAACGAAATGGATACCATTGCATTGGCAATAGGCTGAAGACCGCGTCAGCTCCGCTGGCCACAGAAACGGTAATAGTCAGTACATAATCGATCAACAATGCGCATCCGCTAACCATACCTATTTTTGGCGATAGCAGCTTGCTGGCGACCAGGTAACCGCCGCCGCCAGTCGGAAAGAGCTCGATGATCTGGGAATAACTGGCGCTAACTATAAAAATTGTGATAACCGTGCCTAAGGCTACAAAGATACTCAAGAAAGTGTGTGATCCCAACGCCAAGAACGCTTCCTGAGGGCCGTAACAGGAAGACGATAAACCGTCAGCGCCCAGACCCACCCAGGCCAGGAGAGCGATTAGGGATAGGCGATGAAAAACAGTTTTGTCTTCCACGTCGCAAGCTTTGCCGAAAACCAGGCATTTCAGGCGTTCCAGCAGGGTCATCTTGATGATCGGGCCGGGCATTTGCTCTGCCATCTAAATTTGCACTCCCCTTTTCATAATTGTTGTATTATAACAGTTTCTTGCCAAAAATGTAATAATTTACTACCTGACCTAAAATATCGAGATGATACGAGCGGGTATTCCGGAACAATACCTCAAATCCCAATTTAGTAAAAAATCCCGCGGCCTTATCGGAAATAGTGCCAAAATGCACGCCTCTGACCTTATTTTCTTGCAAATAATCTAGATACTTCTCTATAAGTTTACGACCGGTACCACCTGCCCGGTAGCCGTCTTTTATATTCAGGTGCAGTGCCGCGGGATACTGCCGGGAACAATCAGGAGACTTAAGCTCTCCTTTGAAGAAACTCCCTGCCAGATTAAACAAAAATTTCAGGTTCTTCCCTTTTAAAAAAGTTCCCCGGAAGATAGCCTTAATAGCTAGCCGCGGCAGAATATTATAAATGATCACCTTAAGTGACCGGGTTTCGTTTTTTGTTCCGGTCAGGTAGCCTATGACTTGGCCGTCAGTTTCCGCCACCAGTGATGATTCCGGCTCATAATCAGTAAAATATAAAGTTAAGAGATCAGCCAACAACTCCCGATCCTGGAAGAACTTCTCCGCCGGCTCACCCCGGAAAGCCGTGTCGCAGGCGATCTGCCTGACGCTCTCGCGGTCCGCCGCTATATAAGGTCTGATCAATATATCGCTCATTTTATCAACTCAATTACCCGCCAGCCGGTGTTGCCCAGGGGCAGATCCCCGGCGTGGCTCCTGGCACTGGCTAAAATATAGTCGGGATAACCAAGAATAAAAATCGGGATTTGCAAAATCAGGTCTTTCCCTTTAAATTGCAAACCGGCTTTCTCCATCTTGAAGACTATCCGCGATCTATCACTGATCTCTAAGCCGTTTATCCCCACTTTTAAGAGTATTTTAGGCATTTCCGGAAAAGCAGTTTTTTTGCTATACCCCAACAAAAATGAAGAAATCCCGAACGAAGCGTCTACTTTATGTTTTAAGGTGACTTTGATAAATAGGACCTCTCCATCAAAGGCGTATGATAATCTGGAAATTATGACTTCCTTTTCATCGGCGGGTTGGTCGATTCCGTGCGTTTCCACATCCACCCAGTTGATATTATTTCCCTGGCCCATCTTGAGCTTGATCACCGGATAATCCCCGAAAAGTTCATTCCGGCGCGCGTAAGAGATCAAATAAGACGGTTCGTATTCGATCTGGGTACGGTAGAAATTAATGGCCCGGTATTTATTCTGCACTTCCTCCGGGGATAGATCTAATTTCACCCAATTTATTTCGATATTTTTTAAGTGCTCGGGTATTCCCAGGTCCTTATCGGGATGATATCTCCGGGGTATGGGCCAACCCGCTATATGCACCAAATAGGGATAAATTTGCGGTAAAGGGATCTTATCGGCTAAATCCCAAAGGGCTACCCGTGTGTATAAATACAGGCTTTGATGGTCGCGGTTGGCGTCAACCGGATGGGAAACAAATATTTTAGTAGGCTTGAATTCCCCTATCACTTTTTCCAGGTCGGACAAGATACTTTCGCCGACATACGGCGCATTCAGCGAAAAGCTGTCCTGATAAGGGACCTTGTTTATCCGCGTCAGGAAATCCTTAAAAGGCGGAGTTTTCCCCCAATGCTTGGTAATTATCTCCAGGGTGCCGGAATCAGGATACCCCAGGAAAACTATCTGCTCCCGTTTCACGCCTAAAAGCTCCAAGGCCTTAAGGGATTCCTGCCTTCTCAACTCTCCCATATGGATAAATTCTTTTTTGCGCAGGGTGAGTCTTTTTTCATATACTATGAAGGCCCACTCGTTATGATCGCCATTGGTGAACAGGACAACTTTAAGAGCGGCGCCGGCCCTTAATGCTTTTTGGATCACTCCGGCCGTACCGATGGCTTCATCATCGGGATGCGGAGCTAAAATGAGAATACGGTCTGTTGGGGTAAATTCGGACAAGGGTTGGATATCCGCCGCGCAGGACATGCCAGGGGAAAAAAGACAACTAACAATTAGCAGATTATATAGGAAATATTTACCGATGCTCATCCTGTGTTTCCTCAGGATTCAATGCCTTTTATTAGGCCGGAACTAAATTTGTACTAAGAAAAATTTATTGGGGTGAGCGACGGGACTTGAACCCGCAGCCTCCAGGGCCACAGCCTAGCGCTCTAACCAATTGAGCTACGCCCACCATAGAATTACAGTTTATAGTTGATTGTTGATAGTTGATTGAAAGTACTCTTGCTTTTTCTATGAACTATCAACTATGAACAATGAACTAAATTTGGATTTTTCAAATTTTAAGCGTCCCTGGCGTGATTCGAACACGCGACCCTCTGCTTAGAAGGCAGATGCTCTATCCACCTGAGCTACAGGGACAAATTTTTTGTCAGTCAGGGAGAAATTCATTTATCTTCTCTACAAGCTTATCCGAATCAAAGGGCTTGCCAAAATACGCGTCGGCGCCCAGGTCCATACCGAGTTTCTTATCTTCCTCAAGCCCCTTAGCCGTTAAAACGATTATGGGAATGCTTTTATACCGGTTATCGAACTTAAGTATCCGCATTATATGATAGCCGTTCAGCGATGGCAGCATAATATCCATGATGATCAGGGCCGGCTGCTCTTCCCGCGCCAGATTAAGGCCTTTTTGCCCGTCATTGGCGGAGATCACCTGGTAGCCGCTGGCTTCCAGCCGAATAGTCAACATCCTGACTATAGGTTCCTCATCTTCAATGATCAATATCTTCTTCGCCATAAAAACCCTCGCTACAAAGTAAAAGTCCTCATGAATAAGATTGCTTCTTAAGCGAAATTTCTGATCTTTGAGCGAAATAGATCATTCCGAATCCGGCATATTCGCAGCAATATGTAGGGTGAGAAATTATCTATTGCAGCCAAAGAGCTGAAATTGCAGCGAGAATGAATCTTATGAATGAGGACGAAAAAATATGCCTCGGGACGGAGTTGAACCGCCGACGCCAGCCNNGCTGCGCTCTACCACCTGAGCTACCGAGGCATTAACTATGACCTACTTTTCCGAATCTTGTTCTCTCTTTTTCTTCCTGGCTCTTGCGCCTCTGACAAAATTAATGCCTTTAAGGATACTGCCTACTACGCCGATGCCTTTTAAAAATGAAAAACCGGCGACCTTCCCGGTAATATTCTTTACGTTATCGGAAGTTGATTTAATATTTTCGATAGCCTCGTCAACCTTAACGACCTCGGTGTTGATCTGCTGGGTCAGGTCATCTACGCTTTTAAGGGTTTTTCTTAATTGGGTCAGGACTTGGACCAGGTAAACAATGAGGAAAATTACCGCCAGGCTTACCACTACCAGTAAAATGTTCAGATAGATATTCATTTCTTATCCTCCTAACGGTTCGACAGACTCACCGTTTTCAACAATGCGAACAGTGTCCGCTGGAGCAGGAATGACATTTGCCACCGCCGGTAGAACCGGTGCCTGACCCCAAGCTTACCCGGGAGATACATTTGGTAAGCACCTTGGACCGGCATTTGGGGCATTCGGGTATATCTCCGGTGTACACCAGAGTTTCAAATTGTTCGCTACAATCTTTGCAGACAAATTCAAATATTGGCACATTATACCTCAAAGACAGTTATAAGTTAAAAGTGTTAAGTGTTAAGTTTTGGTACAATACATTAACTTATACCTTAAAACTTATCACTTAAAACTTGCTTTAAAAAAACGGGGACGACGGGATTCGAACCCGCGATCTCTGCCTTGACAGGGCAGCGTGTTAAACCAGACTACACCACATCCCCAATTCAACGAAAATAAGTATTAAAAGCATTATACCACAATTCAAAACTTAACACTTATAACTTAAAACTGTATTTCAAATGGTGGGCAGTATAGGATTTGAACCTATGACCTCCGCCTTGTAAGGGCGGCGCTCTCCCAGCTAAGCTAACTGCCCGTATAAATACGGCCTCAAGGGGAATTGAACCCCTATCGCGTCCTTGAAAGAGACGTGTCCTAACCGTTAGACGATGAGGCCTTAGTGTCCTTTCTGTCAAATATCTTTACATTTGAAAGTCATATTTGAGTCGAATTCAAGGAACGACGACGAAGTCGTATCCTCTGTGATACGTCGAGGAGGAGTGACGCAGAAGTCGGCCAAAGATGACTTTCCCGGAGGGCTGGAGTCTTTTGCCCATATACTGCGTTGCTCGTCACTTGCGTACCACAGTGGGTACGCGGCGCTCCTCGCGCCTTGTCTCTGGTCAAAATCCTTCCAGCAAATCTAAAGATATTTGGCAGAAAGGACACTTTATGAGCCGGGCGAGATTCGAACTCGCGACACCTGCCTTAAAAGGGCAGTGCTCTACCAGCTGAGCTACCGGCCCGAAACTGACTCGAGCAAAATTTGGGTCCTTTGGGTACTAAGACTATATAAAATACATTAAAACAGCTGTTTTGTCAACTCAATTTATTGATAACTAAACCCGTTATAAGTTTAGGGTAAAAATAGGTGGATTTCTGCGGCATTCTTTCGCCGGACCCGGCCACTTCGGTCACCTGGTTTATCTTAGTGGCGTTAAGGAAAAAGGCTATATTGTACTGCCCTTCATCAACCATCTTGACGGCTATTTCCTCATCCCTGGTGTACCCAAAGCCCTGCTCATTAGCGATGGCCTCTTCCGGAACGCCCAGGACCTTCTCAATGATCACTTTTTGCAGTATGGTCACATCCAGGGTCTTCCATACCCGGGATTTTTTCTCTTTGATCAGCTTATCGATGTCGCTGCCCTTCTTCATCACGAAGACATAGTATTCCCCGCCGCAATAGGCGCCAAAGGCATTATGGTCCTGATTCGCGTCCATCTTCGCCAGCATTTCTTTCAAGTTACCGGATTCCTCCAGATCGAATATCCGGCTCATTTTGCCCAGAAACTCACCCTGGTCGAGATTCGGGACCTTCAGGACCCGGTGGGTAGGGAAAATTACCAGTCCGGGGTCATCCGCCGCGACGAACATAGCCATCACATAATCGTACAGTTTGCTGCCGGTCTTTTCCGGATTTTCCTTATCCTTTTCCCGTTTGTACTTCAGGGCCGCCTCATAGCGATGATGCCCATCGGCAATAAAGACCTGTTTTTCCGCCATAGCCTTGATCAGACGGCTGGTCATGGAACCGGGCAGGCGCCATAACTTATGGCGGATACCCTTGTCATCCAGCACATTAACCGCCGGCAACTCCCTGCCTATCACTTTCAATATCGCCGCTATTTTCTTATCCTCATCGTTATAGAGGTAAAAGATCGGGCTGAAATTGGCGCCGCAGGCGCGCATCAGGTTCAGCCGGTCTTCTTTAGGCTTGGTTAAAGTATATTCATGGGCGTGTACTCCGGATTTGTCGCCAAACTCCTCCAGCTGCGAGGTAGCGATAAACCCGGTCCGCTGCAGGATCTTACCCTTCAGCTTGAACTCCTGCTGGTAAACGTAGATGATGTTGTCGCCATCCCTGAGCAGGACCCGGTCACCCTGCCAAACGCGAAAGAGTTTTGCCGGTTCTTCATAGTGATTTTCGGCTTTGCCCAGGATCAGCCGGATAATGTTATATTCGCTGCGCAGCCGGAACTGTTTTTGTTCCTGCGGTGAGATCACGTCATACGGAGGCGTGATAACGTCGGACATACTGCCGACCTTGCTCTGATTGTACAACAGTCCCCTGAACCCCGCTATTTTCACCATAGAAAATATCTCCGTTAGTTTATTATGGCTTCTTTGAACACGGCGTCGATATGTTTCACGGTCACGAATTTAATTTTCTTTTGCACGTAGGCCGGGATCTCTTCCAGGTCCTTCTTGTTGTCATGCGGTATCAGCACGGTTTTTATGCCCGAACGGTAGGCCGCCAGCACTTTTTCCTTCAACCCGCCGATCGGCAGGACATGGCCGCGCAGAGTTATCTCACCGGTCATGGCCACGTTCTTCTTCACCGGTTTATTGGTCAGGGCCGACAGGATCGCGGTAGCCATGGTAATGCCAGCGCTGGGGCCGTCCTTGGGTATGGCCCCTTCCGGCACGTGCACGTGGATCTCTTTATCCTTCAGGAAATCCTCTTTCAGCTTGAACTTCTTGGCGTTGGAGCGGATATAACTCAGCGCCGCTTGCGCCGATTCCTGCATCACTTCGCCCAGTTTGCCGGTCAGAGTCAGCTTGCCCTTGCCCTTCATAATGGAAACTTCTATGGCCAGCGTGTCGCCGCCGACTTCAGTCCAGGCCAAACCGGTAGCCACCCCTACTTCGTTCTCTTCCAGGTAATCGGGATGGAACTTGGGTATGCCCAGGTATTTATGTATATTTTCTTTGGTGATGTCCAGAGTCTTAGAGACTTTGTCTTTCACGATCTTTTTAGCCACCTTGCGGCACAGGCTGGCAATTTCCCGCTCCAGATTGCGAACCCCGGCCTCACGCGTATATTCCATGATTATGGCCCTGATAGTCTCATCATTCAATTTGAATGATTTTTCTTTCAGGCCGTTTTCCTTGATCTGTTTAGGCGTAATGAACTGATTGGCGATCATTATTTTTTCTTCGGTGGTATAACCCGGGAAATTGATCACTTCCATCCGGTCCAGCAGGGCCGGGGGAATGGAATACAGGGAATTAGCCGTCGTGATAAATAAAACGTCCGAGAGGTCAAAATCCACTTCCAGGTAATGATCGTTAAAGGTATGATTCTGTTCCGGGTCCAGCACTTCCAGCAGTGCCGCCGCCGGATCGCCGCGGAAATCCAGGCCGATCTTGTCAACTTCATCCAGCAGGAACACCGGATTTTTACTCTTGGACTTGCGGATAGATTGGATGATGCGTCCGGGTAACGAGCCGATATAGGTCCGGCGATGTCCGCGTATTTCCGCTTCGTCCCTGACCCCGCCGAGCGATATCCTGATGAACTTGCGCCCCATGGCGTGAGCGATGGAACGGCCGAGGGAGGTCTTGCCGGTGCCCGGAGGTCCCGCGAAACAAAGGATCGGGCCCTTGATCTTGCCGGCCAGTTTGCAGACCGCCAGGTATTCCGTTATCCTGTCTTTGGCTTTTTCCAGGCCATAGTGTTCATTATTCATGATCTTTTCGGCGTGGTTAATGTCCATATTGTCCTTGGTCTTAATGGACCAGGGCAGGCTGACCAACCAGTCGAGATAAGTGCGCACGACGGTGGCTTCGGGTGAGAACGGCATCATTTTTTCCAGCCGGTCGAACTCTTCCCGCGCCTTTTCCTCGGCTTCCTTGCTCATCTTGGCTTCTTTTATTTTCTTGATCAGCTCGTCCAGCTCCTTGGCGTACTCATCCTTCTGTTTCAGTTCCTTCTGGATGGCCTTGAGCTGTTCGCTTAAATAATATTCTTTTTGGGTTTTTTCTATCTGCTGGCGCACGCGGCCCTGTATCTTGCGCTCGATCCCCAGGATCTCGTTCTCCGAGTTCAGGATCATCAGCAGTTTTTCCAGACGCGGCATGGTTTCCGTGAGGGTCAGCAGTTCCTGCTTTTCCTTAATTTTCACGTTCAGGTGCGCGCACATGATGTCTACCAGCATATTGGGGTCTTCGATAGCGTTGACCGACATGGAGATCTCGATCGGCAGGCGCTTGTTCAGCTTGACATACTGATCGAACTGGTTGACGATATTGCGCATCAACGCTTCCATTTCGGGAGTTTTGGTTTTTGAGGGGATGATCTTCTCGATCTTGACTTCAAAATATTCCGGGTTGGTCAGGTACTGAGCCACCTTGGCCCGGGCGATGCCTTCCACGAACAGCTTAATGGTGCCGTCGCCCATCTTCATCAGCTGCAGTATTTCGGCGACCGTGCCCATTTCAAAAATATCATTGATCTGCGGCTCTTCCAGGGCGGCCTGCTTCTGCGTGGCCAGCAATATCAGCCGGCCCTTGGCCATGGCTTCATCCAGGGCTTTAATTGATTTCTGCCGGCCCACCGACAGCGGCACTACCATATACGGGAAAACCACTATATCCCGGACGGGTAATAACGGTAATATTTCAGGTATTTCTATGTCTTTTTTCGCGCCTATTTCCGCCATACTATAACCTACTTTCTTTCCTTAATTACTTCATCAATAAGTCCGTACTGCTTGGCTTCATCACTCGACATGAAGAAATCGCGGTCGGTGTCTTTCTTGACCCTTTCCAGCGACTGGCCGGTATGCAGAGCGATCAACTCATTGATCTTCTCTCTCATCCTCAGTATCTCTTTGGCCTGGATATCTATGTCGGTGGCCTGCCCCTGTACGCCGCCCATAGGCTGGTGGATCATGATGCGCGCGTTCGGCAGGGCGAACCTCTTGCCCTTGGTCCCCGCGGTCAGCAATACCGCGGCCATACTGGAAGCCTGCCCCATGCAGATCGTGGATACATCGGGATTAATGAACTGGATGGTATCGTAGATGGCCATGCCGGCGGTCACTATCCCGCCAGGCGAATTGATGTAAAGGGAAATGTCTTTCTCCGTGTCTTCTGCCGCCAGGAACAATAACTGGGCGATGATCAGGTTGGAAATCTCGTCGTCAATAGGAGTGCCGACAAAAATGATCCGGTCCTTGAGCAGGCGGGAATAAATGTCATAGGACCGCTCCCCGCGCTGGGATTGTTCGACTACGATCGGGATTAAGCTCATATTTTTCACCTCTCTACTTTACTACTTCCACGTTATGGTCATGTGCGTGATCGTGCTCTTTATGCTTTTTGCTTGCTTTGACTTCTTTGACCTTGGCGTTATCCAGCAGGAACTTATATGCCTTATCCTCTTCCATCTGGCTGACGATCTGGTCGTGGTACTTGGTAAAGAATTCCTGCACCTGCTCAGCAGGCTGTTTGGACTGGGCCATGGTCTTGCCCATCTCCGCCTTTAAATCTTCATCGCTGACAGCCAATTTTTCCTGTTTGCCGATAGCCTCCAGCAAAAGATAGGCTTTGACCTGCCTCTCGGCGTCATGCTTCACCTTGGCGCGCATGATCTCATCCGTCAATCCGAGCGCTTCAGTAGTGCTGCCCTGGCGTTCGATAAATTCTTTCTGTTTGTCTACCAGGTATTCGATCTGTCTCTCCACCAGCACGTTGGGCAGGCAGAAATCATGACCGGCCACCAGTTTGTCCACGATCTGCGCTTCCACTTCGCGTTTGATCCTGGATTCTTCCTGGGCCTCAATATTTTTCTTGATCTTATCCTTAAGTTCCTGCAGGGTGATATTCTCGCCGATCTCCTTGACAAAATCGTCATTGAGTTCCGGCAATTTCTTTTCCTTGATCTCTTTCAGTACCAGTTTGAATATAGCTTCCTTGCCCGCTAATTCTTTCTTATTGAAATCAGCCGGCATTTGAACGACGATGTCTTTGGCCTCGCCCTTTTTTAAGCCGACCAGTTGTTCGGCGAATTTGGGTAAAAGCTGATCATCCTTTACTAAGGCCACCTGGTCCTGCACCTTGCCCTCCGGGACCGGCTTGCCTTCGCTGAATATTTCATAATCCACGACCACGAAATCGTCTTTTTTAACTGTGTCATGCCCGGCTACTACCAGCTGGGCGGCCCGCTCCCGCAGGTGCTCCAGCGCCAGGTTAACTTCCTTGTCCCCCACTTCCAGTATCTCTTTTTCCAGGGACAGATTCTTGTATTCCTTCAGGGTGATCTCCGGCTTCACTTCAAAAGAGGCCTTGAATTTCAATTCCTTGTCGAAATCAAAATCCAGAGCGTCGACTTCGGTCTCGCCGATAGCTCTCAGGTTGTGCTCATGGGCCACCTGTTCAACGGCTTCCGGTATGAGTTTTTGCAGCATTTCATCGCGAGCGATATTGGCGAAATTCTTGCGTACCATCTCCGCCGGGACTTTCCCCTGGCGAAACCCGTCCAGGACCGCTGATTTTTGTATTTGCGCGAAGATCATATCCGCCCGTTGCTTTACTTCCTTTACCGGGATCTCGATCTCGACGCTTACCTTGCAGCCCTCCGGTTTGCTTACTTCCGCTTTCAATTCAAGTGGACTCACTTAATACTCCTTTTTACCTGGCCGAATATACGGTCCAGTATTTTAACGCATGCGTTAACTTCTTTTGAGGTAATGGTCAAAGGCGGCAACAAACGTATGACTTTATCGGCGGTGCAATTGAGCAGCAGACCCTCTTCACGGGCCATTTCCACTATCTTGGCGCCTTCGATCTCCAGTTCGATGCCGATCATTACGCCCTTACCGCGCACATCCTTGACAAAACTGTATTTGGTTTCGAAATCAGTCAGTTTCTCCAGTAACAGCTCTCCCATGGCCGATGCGTTGGCCAGCAACTTGTCCTTCTTTATGGTATCCAACACCGCTTTAGCGGCTGCGCAGGTTACCGGATTGCCGCCAAAAGTGGAGGCATGGTTTCCCGGCTCGAAGAACCTGGCGAATTCATTGGTGGCCATCATTACCCCGATGGGTAACCCACCGCCCAAGGCCTTGGCCAGGGTCATGATATCTGGTTTAACGTCATAATGTTCGTAGGCGAACATCTTGCCGGTGCGCCCGATGCCGGTTTGCACTTCGTCGAATATCAGCAATATGTTGTTATCGTCGCATATCTCCTGCAAACCCTTGATAAAGGATATCTCGCCGATATTGACGCCGCCCTCGCCCTGGATCGCTTCCACCATTATGGCGCAGGTTTTCTTAGTGACTAATTTCTGGATCGAGCCCAGGTCATTGAATTGGCCATACTTGAAACCCGGCGTCAGAGGTTCGAATCCTTTTTGGTATTTGAGCTGCCCGGTAGCGGTAATAGTAGTAACCGTGCGACCGTGAAACGAATTGTACATGGTTATGATCTCATATTTACCGCCGTTCTTGCTCCCCCAACGGCGTGCCAGTTTGATGGCCGCTTCGTTGGCTTCCGCGCCGCTGTTACAGAAAAACGCTTTGCCGCCGAAATATTCACCCAGTATTTTGGCCACTCCCAGCATCGGTTCGGTCAAATAGATGTTGGAGGTATGCATGATCGTTCCGACCTGCAGTTTAATGGCCTTAACCACCGCCGGATGGCTGTTACCCAGGTTATTTACCGCCAGTCCGCTGAAAAAATCCAGGTACTTCTTGCCGGTTGAGTCCCAAACCTGCGCGCCCTTGCCTTTCACCAACAGCAATGGCTGGCGCTTATATGTGCCTATTATATATTGTTCGTCTATAGCTTTAGCTTGTTTATAATCCATCTAAGTCTCCTATCCTTTCACAAAGCATGTTCCTAAATTTTTGGTATTCTTCATAGCTTGCAGGACCGCGTGCGGTTTGCGGCCGTCGATTATATCTATCTCTTTGACTCCTCTGGCCAGCGCCTCACGGCAAGCCAGCATTTTTGGTATCATGCCGCCGCTAACCACGTTGTTCTTGATCAACCCGGCTATCTGGCTGGTCTTGATCTTCATTATCGTCGAGAATTCATCAGTCGCATCAGCCAACACACCTTTGACATTGGTCAACAGCACCAGCTTGTCGGCCTTCAGCGCCTGTGCGATCTTCGTCGCCACGGTATCGGCGTTAATATTATAGGTCTGCTCTTTAGCGTCTATCCCCAGTGAGGAGACAACCACCACGTAATCCTTAAGCAGGTCGTTCAAGACTTTGGTATTCACTTTAGTGATCTCGCCGACAAAACCCAGGTCCGGCGTGGTCTTCATCTTTTTGGCTATCAGTAAACTCGCGTCTTTGCCGCTGATGCCCACCGACGGAGCGCCATTAATACTTAATGCTCCGACTATCTCTTTATTGACCTTGCCGCAGAGCACCATCTCCACGATCTCCATGGTTTCTTTGTCGGTGACGCGCAGGCCGTTAACGAATTTCGGCTTTAGACCGAGTTTTAACAGGAAATTATTGATCTCCGGGCCGCCGCCATGGCAAATAACGACCTTATAGCCCTGCTTATGCAGAGTAGCTATATCCCGGTAGAAACCCTTCTTTATTTTGGGGTCAGTAGCGATACTTCCCCCGAATTTAATTACAATGGTCTTAGACATGAAAATCCTTATATAAGCAATAAAACCCGCGCACCTGCAAAGCGGGCTGGATTTATTATAGCACAGATATACAAAGAGTGTCAATAATGAGTATCAAAGGGTATGACACTTCTTTTACTTACTGGTTTTGACCTTAATAGATTCCCCGTCACATATGAACTTGATGTTCCCATCCCTGGCGGTGGACCATATCCTTTCATCCACGGGCATGGTTTTGCCGCTTACAACCAGGTATTCCGCCTTAGGGAGCGGATTGCCGGCCATTTTGCCATGATTCGGTAATTGGCATACTGAGGCGGTTACTGGTGACTTTATGGATGAGTCGCTGGTGAACAGGAATGTTTTGCCTTTATAGGATAGCCTGAAAGCCAGGCAGTCCTGCGCCGCTATATTACGCAGGGCCAGGTCCCTGGACCAATTAATGCGTTCCCCTCCCGACCACTCCACCAGGTATATCTTTTTCTCCTTGATCTTCTCCAGGAACTCCCGCATATAGTCCTGGCTGCCGGCCTCCAAGGTGAACGCTGGCATGATCACCTGCCTGACCTTGAACTTGTCCAGAATGGGCAGAAGGCCCTGTAAATGGTTGTAATGAGCGTGGGTCAGGATTACGGTATCGATCCTGTTTATCCCCTGCGACCACAAATAAGGCGCCACTCGCCTGTCTCCAACGTTGTAATCCCGATTCATCCCCCCGCCGCCGTCTATCAGGACCGCTCTCCGGTCCGGCAGGCTGACCAGGATGCTGTCTCCCTGGCCGACATTGATATACGAGACCTCCAGCGGTTTGGGCATGAATAACATTCCCGGCATGGCCAGGTAAATGAACGCCAATGGCAGATGGTCAAAGAATTTCACTATCGCCAGGAGCAGCAACAGTAAATAATGGTTCAGTTGTATCAGCAGATTACCTACCGGCGCGAAAAGCAGACGGCCGAAAAACGAAGAGAATCCCAGGATAGTGATAACGCCGACCAGCGGCACAACCGCCAGGTTAGCCAGGGGAGATACCAGGGAGAACTTGTGAAAATAGTAAATGATGAAAGGAGTGACGGTTATCTGCGCCGCCAGGGAGACGGCCAGGGAAGTACCCACCAGACGGCCAGCTGGTTTCAGCCAAGCGGTTAATCTTGGCGCCAGTAGGACAATGCCCAGCGTGGCGGCAAAGGACAGCTGGAAGCCCACATCGAACAGGTTACGCGGCTCCCATACCAGCAGCACCAGAGCCGCCAGGGCCAGGGTATTAAGCATATCCTTTTCCCGCTCCAGCATGACGGCCACCAATCCGACTATGGCCATGACCACGGCGCGGTTGACGCTGGACTGCGACCCGGTTATCTGCCCGAAAATTATTACTATGAAGATCAGCAGGAACGACGCGTATTTCCTGGTCAGCCTGAACATTTTGGTGAAAATGAAAAAGAATATCGCCGCGACCATGCCCACATTCATGCCGCTGACCGCCAGGATGTGCATCACCCCGGTATTGGAGAACATATCCTTAACTTCGCGGGATATCTCCGTTTTTTCGCCGAGCATTATACCCCTGAGCAAAGCGGAAGTTTCCGCCGGCAGGCCATAGCTCATGTTCCGCGACAGGCTCTGTTCTATCTTCTGCGACCAGCCGCCAATAGGCGGAGTAGTCCCCACCGGCTTGATCGGCGGCCACCAGCAGGAGACCAGCATGATAATAACTATGTAGGCACAGGTAATTGTTACTAAAGGCCGCAACTAATCCCCCATATAATAAAAAAATAGGAGCCTCTTCAGGCTCCTTCATGTTCTAATCTGTGTAATCAGTTTTAAAAATCTGTGTAATCTGCTTCTAAACTTTATAATCCATGCCGACTGCTTTTAATTCTTTGACCAGCTCTTCTATCTCTTCGGGCTTAGCTACGCCCTGACCTATTTTGTTTTTAAGGTCTTCCATTTTGAAAATTATCCGCTGGAGGTGTTCCCGGTCCTTAATGACTATCTGCTTGATGCCCCCGGTCATATCATTGAATAACAAGGCAATTTCCTTAAATTCGTCACCTTTGCGCAATGTTATCTTTTCGGTCAGGTCCCCCTGTCCTATTCTGGCCATGCTTTTTTCCAGGTGCACCAGCGGTCCCGCGACTTCGTGCGAGATAAAAATACTGACCACCACTATGACCAGCAGGATCATCGGCAAGCCGCGCAGCAGCATATGGTTATAAGCCGAAACCAGGTCAACTATATCACCGGACCTGGTTTTATCCAGCAGGATAGACCCTGCTTCGTAATAAAGGTTCCAACCGACCACCGCCACTACGAACAATATGGCGAAGATCAGCAAACCTGCGTATTTGAATTGGAAAGTCGTCTTAACCAGGAATTTTCTACGTCTAAGCATTGTGGTCCTTTAGGTAAGGTCTACAACAGCTAGTGCAGGACTTCTTTTCTTTCTTTGGAGATAATCCCTTTATATATATGAGGACAGAGTTCATATAATTTCTGATAAGCTTCGTCTAATTCGACGGCCAACGTATCTTGTTCCAGGCGGCTTTTCTCTAATTCGAGTTCCAATTCCCTGATCTTATTTTCTAAAACCCTGGGGGACTTAATTTTCAACCTCCGTAACAAGTTTTCAAACAACCACAAGCATATAATAGTACAAATAGTAATTTTTAGTCAAGCAATTTATTGGTCGAAGGGATTATTTTGCCAGCCCCAGGGACTCCAGCCGCTTATCCGCTTCCTTGGCCCAGGGGCTGGAGCTGTATTTATCCTTAACCATCTGGTAGTACTCGCGAGCTTTTACCTTATCATTCAGTTTCACTTCATAGGTCGCGGCCATGGTCATCAGCCAGGTCGGCGCATCCGGGGATTGTGGATAATTTTTGACCAGCCCGTTGATGGTAGCCAGGACATCAGCCCAATCTTCGCCGCGCATATACACTTCCGCCAGCATATTGGTGGCCGAATAAGCTAACTGTGAAGCAGGATATTTAGCGATCAATCCCTGGTAATCCTTGATGGCCTGAGCATAGGCTTTTTCCTGGCCGGCTTTGTCCTTCTTATTCATGTAATAGGTCAGGATACCTTCCGGTATGGACAAGGTGCCGGGAACGTCAGGAAACTTGTCAAAAGCCTCGCGCATGTATTTGTAGGTATTATCCCAATCACCCTGCTTTTCGTAGCAGCCCCCCACGGACATGATCGCCCGCGCCAAAACATCCCTTTTGTCGGGATACTGGCCCAGTATTTTCCTAAACTGGACCAGGGCTTCAGGGTATTTTTCCTCCAAGACGTAAAGGTCACCTATCTTAAAGTAAGACTCGACCGCCTGATCGGTCTGGGGATATTTATTGATCACTGACTGAAAAATTTCTATGGCTTTGCCGAATTTATAGGGCGGGATATTCTTGGGATCCTTGAATATATCGGAGCTGTATTTACTGGCCTGGTAGAAAGCCCTCTCCGCGGAATACTGCTGCGAGCACCCCGTTAGCATTACTACACATACTATCAATAAAACCAACGCTTTAGCTTTATCAGTGTAATCAGCCTTAAATATCTGTGTAATCGTATTTCTAAGCATTGGCTTGTCCTTGTCTCGGCACCTGTTGCTGTTTAACGTTGAGATAGAGTATGGTAGCTGAAATATTGATTATAACATTGATAATAAAAACAATTATTATCGTCAAAACCGCTAAAGCGATGCTTATTTCCGGGGTTATGCTCGTCATGAGCTTGCCGGAAAAAGCGTCTAAGACCACGTTGGCCAGGTACAATAGGAACGGGATAGCCACGAGCAAAACAGAGACCAGGAAATACTTTTTCATTATCTTAATTGATTCCCTGGCTGACCGCCATAAACCAGTATTTTCCACTATTATGCCCATCGGCAAATAAAGGAACACGGTCTGGACGGCTATGTAAAAAATATAATTCAGCACGGCCACGACCAGGCTCCACTTGAGAACCCCCATGTGCCAGAAATAGCCGTTATTCTTCTTCAGTATTTCAGTGCGGAAATACTCGGTAGAACTGGAGAAACCATACACCAGCACAAATATGAGCAAACTATAGCCCAATAACCGCAGGTACCGATTAAAAACGATATTAAAATTTTTGCCGAACCGGATGGTCATATTCCTGGTCATCTGGTTATACATGGATATGGTCATGCCGGCCAGCAGTGAGCCAAAAACAACCTCCGTGAACGACTCCCACTTATTGAATATCTGCAGTAGCGCCACCAGGTTAAATGGATAATGCAGGCTGATCTCCCCGTAAAACGCCTTGATCGGCTGGGCCAGCACCAGGTTCAGCGGCCACTGGACCGAATAATAGATGATAGCCAGGCCAACCAGCTCTATCAGCGCCAAATAGAACAAGGGCAGCAGCAATCCCGGGAACTTACGCAGGTTCTTGAACGTCAATCCCATTACCGAACCATAAATGTCTAAGCTTTTTAAAATTGGCATATTACCTCTTATTTTTTATTATAACATCAAACACAGGTAGTGTCAAATATAAAAGGCAGGAAATGTTATTCCCGCCTCTTACCAGATTGGCGCTATAGCGTATCCTGACCCTATGGAGCCAGTCTTATTAAAAACATATCAATAGAACCTTGATTGGCATTAGCGTTAAGCCCACCTTTGGTCCAGCCGGTGGCGTCAATATTCCCTGAGGAATCTAAGGCCACTCCTAAACCCGCGTCATCAGCGCTGGTGCCGTATTGTTTGGTCCAGAGCCTGGACCCGCTGGAGTCAAACTTAGTTAAAAATATATCATATCCGCCTTGATTGACA
The DNA here is from genome assembly GCA_003153935.1 of Elusimicrobiota bacterium. Classification (GTDB taxonomy): domain Bacteria; phylum CAYTYR01; class UBA6262; order UBA6262; family UBA6262; genus Fen-1174. The sequence goes on along the minus strand of PMCA01000020.1, from coordinate 7,412 downwards.
TTGCCGTCCAGACCACCCGCTGTCAACCCGGTAACATAAATATTCCCGGATGCATTTACCGCCACTCCCAAACCAGCATCATCAGCGCTGGTGCCATATTGTTTGGTCCAGAGCTTGGCCCCGCTGGCGTCAAACTTAGTTAAAAATATATCCTCGCCGCCTTGACTGGTATTGCCGTCAAGATTGCCGGAAGTCAACCCGGTAATGTAAATATTCCCTGATGCGTCTGTGGCCACTCCATGGCTCTCATCATCAACACTTGAACCAAATTGTTTTGTCCAGAGCTTGGACCCGCTAGTATTGAACTTAGCTAAAAATACATCCTTACCGCCCTTATTGGTATTGCCATCCAGGTTGCCAAAGGTATATCCAGTGACATAAATGTTATCTGAATGATCTACCGCCACCCCCAAACCCTCATCGATCGCGCTGGTGCCCAATAGCTTGGTCCAGAGGCTGGTTCCATTAGTGTCATACTTGGTTATAAATATATCATACCCGCCTTGATTAGTATTGCCATTAAGGTCGCCCGTCGTCCACCCGGTGACATAAATATTCCCTGATGAGTCTGTTGCCACTCCCATGCCCGCCTCATCAGCGCTGGTGCCAAATTGCCTGGTCCAGAGCCTGACCCCGCTGGTATTATACTTNNTACTTCGTTAAAAACACATCCTGTCCGCCCTGATTGGTATTGCCGTCCAGATCGCCAAAGGTATAGCCAGTGACATAAACATTACCTGATGGATCTACAGCCACCCCTAAACCCTCATCCGCGACAGATGTGCCAAGCAGCTTTGTCCAGATCTTGGTTCCAGTGATATCATACTTAATCAGGAATATGTCATGAGAGCCTTTATTGGTATTACCGTCTAAATCGCCATCGGTCCACCCGGTAATATAAATATTGCCGGAGGTATCTGTGGCCACTGCCAACCCCTCGTCATCAAATATTGTGCCAAATTGTTTGGTCCAATTTGCAGGCACAATAGGCGCAGGAGGCGCGACAGCGGTCGCTGTTACAGTCACGCTTTGCTGGGCAGTTCCGCCCTTCCCATCTGATACTGTACAGGAAATCATATATGAACCGCTGGTGGCGGGGGCTGTCCAGATAATAATTGAGCCAGTTCCGGTTATTATCCCTTGGGCCGCGCTCCAGCCATAGGCCAGGGGGTTATTATCAGGATCCGAAGCGCTGCAGGTAATGGTTGTGTTTATGGCGACGGGGATACTCGCAGGATTTGCCGTTAAAGATGCAATTACCGGCGGATGATTGGTAACATCAGTGCCATCGGTGGCAGTAATAGCTATGCTTTCTTCCTGCTGTTTTTCTTTCTCATCTTTTAACTGCTGGACCCTGGATTTAACCGCGGAGGCAAGTCCCATATAAGTTCCGGCAAAAGAATTAAAAGAAAAGCCAGATATTAATATCACGGCAATTAGCGCTGCCGGGATGATTTTATAATATTTCCTGATTGGCTCACTCATTCTTTTTATCTCCTTCTGTATTGCCGCCAAAATGGACATAAAGGGCAATATTTACCACTAAGTCAAAACCTTGGACACTAACGCTGGAATCAGCGTCATGTTTTAAAGACATATATGTGGGGGCCAAGTCTAATAGCACCGAAAGCCACTTATTCATAAAATATTCTCCGCCTAAAAATACCGCCCCTTCGTAACCGGTCCCTTTGGTTTCCAGGGTATCAAAGTTGATATACCCGCCTTCCAATCCGGTAAAACCCTTTAGTTGATCGCTCGAGTAGTAATTCCAGTAGCCCCGGCCGGAATACGCCTTGACTCCTGATTCAGTGACAAACCTTCCTTCAATAGCCATAACCGGGAAATCATACTTAATAGAAACATAAGGATAACCTAAGCCAATGCTTAGGCCTCCCGCGAGACCGATAGAGGGCATAGATAATAATAGCAATATGAAGATTAGAAATATAACTTTTTTCATTCCCCCCGCCTCTTCTTTTCGTTCCTGTACGGTACCAGGGTACCTTGTCTCCCTAATACCGCACAGCAATCATGAAAAAATCCAAGAGCTTGTATTACCTTACGCTTTCTTGCCGAACCTGGCCTTGCCGTAGCCGATCAATCCCAGTAATCCCGCGCCCATCAGCATAAAGCTGCCCGGCTCAGGAACCGCCGAAGTAGGAGCATAGGTACGGACCTGTGATATGCCGCCATCGATCACTGCTGAAGTTCCCCACGTAAAACCTGTAGCGTTAGTCTGTATCCATCCAATATTCGTTGTCTGTCCCTGGCCAAGATCGCCAACCCCAGTAGGGCTGACATAGTTAAAACTTAAAGTCGAACCAGAAGAATCTCTAACGATTGACAATGGATTGACTAAGCTACCGCCTAGCAGTGAGTTTACATCAGTTGTCCAACCGGTAAAATCGGTCGTTGACAACCTTGCAATTTTATTGATTGATGATTCTGAATTGGTGATCTGGTATTCAAATAACATACCAATTGCGTTGGAATAAACATTCTGCGTCAGTGTGCCATTAAACCAAACATTGCTGAATGGGGTATTGACAATAGAAGCGACTAATGTTCCGCCAAGTGAGGCTGTCCCATCAGGCGTAACGCTAGATCCCGGTACCAACGAAAAGGCAAAAGCCGTTGATGCCATCATTAAACTAAATATCGCCACTAAAATAATCCTTTTCATAATTTTCACCCCCTTCCCTTTATTGTATGTACTTCTTCTTCATATTATAAGTATGGGCTTAAACCAAAAGATAGTCAATTGTACTGAGGTATAATAGACTTATTTCCACCTAAAACATAGAGGGCAGGAGATTTAATCTCCCGCCCTCTACATATACACATTAAAACAATTACAAAGATTACTTTTAAAGCAGTTTAAAGTTATAAGTTTTAAGTTTTAAGTTAAGGTATTCCACAATAATTTAACACTTAACACTTTTAACTTAACACTATCTTTCGGCTAACGTATTTTCATCCTCAGTCCCAGCAGTCCCAACAACCCCATACCCATTAGCATTAAACTGCCCGGTTCAGGTACGGGACTGCATTCATTGTACTCCACCCCAACATCACTGAACCTGCCCCAAGACGGAAAAGTATCATCCCCAGTGGTCTTCAGGACCATATTAAGATAGTAATTTGATGCAGGATTCACAATAACAGTGGCCATCTTTATAGCCGGAGAAATATCGCTTGTTGCCAGGGCTGCATCTTCATCTGTCCCGCCCCAATCATAGCCGCCTATCAAGCTGCCGCCCGCCCATAAATAGTTCCCCTGTGTAATTACTGCCAGGAAATCATCAAATCCCGTGCTATCAAAGGTACGGAAATGACTGTCAAATTTTATATTATAAAAACCGGGCGTCGTTCCTAACGAAGCCAGGGGAGCGCCTACACCAAAAATACCGACTGGTTGACTAGCATTATCAGGCCATATAACATTGTCATCTTTCGCACCGATAAAAACTGAGCCCCCAGTGTTCACTGCCACATCTGTTAAAGAATTAATATTTGCGGGATTGGTTTTGCTCGTGGAATCAGGAGAATATACCAACCCCAGGTTGTAAATATTTACATAAGTAGCATTTGCCGAGCCGGCCAAACCAAAGACTAAGAGCGATATAACCGCCAACAAAAAAAGCTTTTTCACGCTACTTCCCTCCCTTTACCATTAATCTGGCCTTGCCATAGCCGATCAAGCCTAACAATCCCATCCCCAGCATCCACAAGCTACCCGGTTCCGGTACGGGACGACACACCATATAACCGTCTATATTTCCCGCTAAACCGCCGCCAGAATCGCGGGTGAGCCAGAAAGGTTCTCCGTTATTCCTGCCGCCCCAGAAATCTTCATCCCAGGTGGCGGGACCATTAGCCTGTTTATTATAGCGGGAGCCATCCAGCAGGAAATGCCAGCAACCACCCCAAATAGAATCAGAAGTAAAAGTAAAGCTGAACAAAGTGCCATTGGTTATATTCGTAGTAGTATCGCCAAAATAACTCATCAGGTGATCTGATAACGGGTCCGGCTGGTCACTTATCATATGCAGCGGATGAGGCGGATTCCCCGGCAGTTCCGCGCCCGGCACGGCCCTAAAGCAAGCGCCGTTCGTATCCACGAATTCGGAATCATGGGTCACATACCATTCATCCTGGTTAGTAGATAACCCGGTGATACTGTAATTCGCCAGGTCAGGATAGGCCACCAGCGCCCAGATGCCCCAGGCATGTTCATTATTGCTTAGGGGGTCGGTGATATGGCTTTTAATATCTCCGGCGGTAAAATCAACAGTATAGGTATAGGCCTGGCACAAACCGGGCAATAATATTAATAAACCGAGCGCCACGAACATTTGCCAAAACCGTTTAATTCTCATAAATGAACTCCTTATAGGTTAGCAACTTTTATAAACAAAAAAAGCCGCAGAAAGACCTTAGTCTTTTGCAGCTTTAGAATTCTCATTTTCACTCCGGGGAAATGTTCCATATCCCGTCCGAATTTTGTATCCACGCGGTATCAGGGATTTTGGTCCCTGACACCGCTAGGACATTTTTCAAGTTGATTTATGCGCATCAACTAACTTACTAACTTACGATTTCTTGCCGAATCTTGCCTTGCCATAGCCGATCATTCCCAATAAACCCATTCCCAGCAGTGCTAAACTACCTGGTTCTGGTACTGGGGCTGACGGAGCATAGGTACTGATGTTTGCTATTCCACCATCAATCAGTGAAGTACTCCCTATTTTATAACTTGTAGCATTGGTCTGTATCCATAATAAGCTACTGGTTTGACCCGCTCCTATTGCAAAATGCGCGCCACTCACCGTTGAACCATCGGAACTTCTCTCGAAGGTACCAGGAGGGTTTCCAGGAGTCAGAAGTGCATTCACATCGGTTGTCCAACCGGTAAAATCAGTAGTGGACAGTCGTTCAATAACATTTGCCGACCCAGAACCACTACTAAACAGATATGTAAATAACATACCTGCTGAGGTGGAATACACCTTCTGAGTTAGAAACCCAGTGAACTTAACTATGCCATTTGCATCTACGCCAGTAAATGGGGCATTAATAACAGAAGCTACTAATGTACCACTTAGTGGGGCAACTCCAGTCGGAACCACTCCAAAAGTGCCTGGTAACAACGGAATTGCGAAAGCCGTTGTTGCCATCATCAAACTAAACATCACTATTAAGATCATCTTTTTCATATTTTCACCCCCTTCCTTTTATAGATTTACTTACCTTTTTAATATGATTACACTGATTACAAGAAAGATTACACAGATTAAAGATTTGCCTATCAACAATCAACTATCAGCGCAGCGTACTATCAACGATTTTAATGTGCGCCTTTGCCTGTTAACATTACCCTCATGGTACCGAAGACTATCCGCAGGTCCATCAATAAACACATCTTCCTTATATATAGCAGGTCATAATGCACTTTTTTCTTAACATCCCTTAGTGATGTATCATAATGCTGCCTGACCTGGGCCAGTCCGGTGATACCGGGCTTGACCTTTAAGCGGTTAGGATACTTCTTGATCTCTACATGCAATGCCTTAACGAACATCGGTCTTTCGGGCCTGGGGCCTATTATGCTCATTTCACCCTTTAGCACATTTATCAACTGAGGTAATTCATCCAGATGGGTCTTGCGCAGGAAACGGCCCAATGGTGTAATTCTTGGGTCATTTTTCTCCGCCCAAACCGGGCCGCTATGTTTCTCCGCGTCAAAATACATCGTACGGAATTTAAACAGGTTAAACGGCTGGCCATAACTTTCACCAGCCCTGCGTCCTACATTCCTTCTCTCGGCCCGACGCTCAGTCTTGCGCCTGTTCTCGCCGACTCTTTCCTGCTTTAAGAATACCGGCCCGCGGGAAGTCAGCTTCACCAATGCGGCTATTACCACTAACAGAGGAGCTGAAATAATAATGAACAGCGTAGAACCAATTATGTCAAATACGCCTTTAATCTGTTTAAAGAATCTCCTGACGGTAGTAGCCAGCAACCCTATGATACCACTGCCGAACAGCAGCATCGTGCCCGGTTCGGGTATCGGAGGAGGAGGAGTTGGATTAACATCAGCCGGCAGGTTCAGGGCATCATTGCCGCACTGCATGGTCCAATGAACGGTCAGGTTCTGTGAGGAATTGCTATTCAGGCCAAGAGAGGATAAGGGGATACCCGCTTCCAGCACATAATGGGTATTCTGGTTGCCGCTATAGACAAAATCCACCCAGTCAAAGGTGGAACCGGAGCTTATCTGCCAGGGATTGGACGAAGGGTATAAATAACAGCCTTGCCAGTTAGAGGCAGTCAGGTTTTTGTATAGTTTGGCTTTTTTGTTGACCGCGTCATATTCGCGAACATCAATGCCATACTCATAGACACCGTCATTATTCAGGTCCAGGCCAATATCGCCAGTATAGTACCAGGGATTGCCGGGAGCAGTGGCGCCGCCTATCGGCAGGCCAGTGACTACCGCCAGATAGGCCATAGTGGCATTATTGTCAAAATAGATGGCTTCNNTCAAAGTCATTACCATAATAGGAATAGCCGGGGCCGACATACTGCCAGCCAACACCTGGGCCGGCATTGTCTTCAGTAATGTAATCAATATCGTTTCCGCCACTGGGTAGATGGGTATCAAGGTATCCTTTCGCTGAAGCGCCGGCCGCTGAGAGATCCACTCCCCAGTCACCTATCAGGCCATCAACGACATAAGCATGGGCTACACTGGCTGATATCAACATCAACGCTACCAGTAAGGCTCTAATTAAATTCTTCATGCTTGCCCCCTCTTTATTAAAAAAATATGAGATTAACTTATGTTAATCTCACGGTTACGTGTCAACCAACTTAAACGCTTTTACTTATATATTTGTCTAGTATTTTATTTACCACTTTACTTTAACAAATACAAGCTTTTTTTACAAGGGGAAGATTCCACTAATTACTGACTTTAATCTACCCGTCCCTTTTAAATAAAAAAAGAGAAGCTAGTCTCCCAGCTCCTCTTTTTAACCATACAAATATAAAAGGCAGGGATTATGTCCCTGCCCTCTATAATTCTAAAAACTTAAGTTCTTAACTTATTTTGAAAATCTCGCCTTACCGTAACCTACCAAACCAATTAATCCCATACCTAACAGCATCAAACTGCCTGGTTCCGGAACAGGAGCAGTTCCTGTTGAACCTTCAATCCCCATCGAAAAATTACTTGACCCTTGGCCAAGATAATTTTGAGTAAAATTTTTGCCATAGTAACTTGAATTGAAAAATGAATTATCATTATCGCCTGACGGTTCCCCAACCGCGAATAGACCATTCGTTGTAGTATTAAAGGACCTACCCGAACCAGCGCCGATAGGCGCAACGGTCAACCAGTAAGTTCCAGG
>PMCA01000028.1 GCA_003153935.1 Elusimicrobiota bacterium | reverse complement strand
TGCGCTCAAATTTCGCTTTGGACATAAATCCTCCTTGTTAAATTAACCTTGGACTTTCTCAATTATCTCTTTGGCTATATTGTCAGGAACCTTTTCGTAGTGCGATGGGGCCATGTTATAGTTAGCTCGCCCCTGGGTTAGTGATCTCATCGTGGTCGCGTAGCCGAACATCGTGGCTAACGGTACCGTCGCCTTGACCACCTGCACTCCGCCTTGAGGTTCCATTTGTTCTATTTTCGCGCGGCGGGAACTCAGGTCGCCGAGTATCTCGCCCATATATTCCTCCGGCACATATACTTCCACTTTCATGATCGGCTCCAGCAGGACCGAATGCGCTTTCTTCATGCCTTCATGCAGGGCCATGGAGCCCGCGATCTTAAAGGCCATTTCGTTGGAATCCACGTCATGGTAAGATCCGTCGATCAGGGTGACTTTGACGTCCACTACCGGGTAACCGGCAACAATGCCGCTTTCCAGCGCTTCTTTTATACCTTTATCCACGGCCGGTATGAATTCACGGGGGATGGATCCTCCCACGACCTTATTGACGAACTGGTATCCGCCCGCGGCCCCGCTCGGCTCGATCTCCACTACCACGTGGCCATATTGACCACGGCCGCCGCTTTGCTTGATGAACTTGGCTTCCTGCTTAACCTTCTTAGTGACGGTTTCGCGATAAGCGACCTGGGGTTTGCCGACGTTAGCTTCCACGTTAAACTCCCGCTTCATGCGGTCGACAATGATCTCCAGATGCAGCTCACCCATGCCGTAAATAACGGTCTGGTTGGTTTCTTCATCGCTGCGCACCCGGAACGTCGGGTCTTCTTCAGCCAGTTTATTAAGCGCCACACCCATTTTCTCCTCATCAGCTTTGGTTTTGGGTTCAATAGCCAGGTTGATGACCGGCTCTGGGAAATGCATCGATTCCAGGATCAACGGGTTTTGTTCGTTGGTCAGGGTATCACCGGTAAAGGTTGATTTCAACCCTACCGCCGCGGCGATGTCGCCCGCGTAAACCTCTTCGACGTCTTCGCGCTTGTTAGCATGCACGTAAATGACGCGGCTGACCCGTTCCCGCGTGTCCTTGTTGACGTTGTAAATGTACGAACCGGTGCTTAATTTGCCGGAATAGACCCGGAAATAGGTCAGCTTGCCGACATAAGGATCGGTCATAAGTTTGAAAGCCAGGGCGCTGAAAGGACCGCTCTCGCTGGACTCCCGGGCTTCTTCTTTGCCGGTATTAGGATTTTTACCAATTACCGGGGGGACATCCAGGGGCGACGGCAAGTAGTCGATGATGGCATCGAGCAGCGGCTGTACGCCTTTATTCTTGAACGCGGTGCCGCACAGCACCGGCACTATCTTCAAAGAAATGGTAGCTTTCCTGATGGCCATCATCAATTCTTCCGTGCTGATCTTCTCATTATTCAGGTATTTCTCCAGCACTTTTTCGTCCGCGTCGGCCACCTGTTCCACTAAGCGGTGATAATATTTATGGACTTGCGATTCCACATCGGGAGTGATGTCCTTGGTGGTATATTCCGTGGATTCATCGTCTTCCCAGATATATTCTTTCAAGCGGACCAGGTCCACAATTCCTTTAAATTCACTTTCGCTGCCGATCGGGTAACACAGGGGCACGGCGTTGGTTTTCAGCCTTTTCTTCATCTGGCTGATAACATGGGAAAAATTCGCGCCCGTCCGGTCCATCTTATTAATGAATACAATGCGCGGCACTTTGTAGCGGTCCGCCTGGTGCCAGACCGTTTCCGACTGTGGTTCCACTCCGCCTACCGCGCAGAAAACCACCACCGCTCCGTCAAGCACGCGCAGGGATCTTTCCACTTCCGCGGTGAAATCCACGTGGCCGGGGGTATCGATGATATTGACGCGGTTATTGCGCCAAAAACAGGTCGTCGCCGCGCTGGTTATGGTGATACCGCGCTCCTGCTCCATCCAGTCCATGACCGCCGTGCCTTCGTGCACCTCGCCCATTTTATGGATCTTGCCGGTGTAGAAAAGCAAACGCTCGGTAGTCGTGGTTTTGCCCGCGTCTATATGCGCAATTACTCCTATATTCCTGGTTCGTTCTAACGGATATTCCCTAGCCATTAATTATATAACTCCTCTACCAGCGATAATGCGCGAAAGCCTTGTTGGCTTCAGCCATTTTATGCGTGTCTTCTCTTTTCTTAATGGAACCGCCTTCGCTCTTCGCGGCGTCTATGATCTCATTAGCCAGTTTCTCCACCATGCTCTTGCCGCCACGCTCCCGCGCGTAAGTGATGAGCCACTTGATGGCAATAGACGTGCCGCGATCCGGCCTTACTTCTACCGGTACCTGGTAGGTCGCGCCACCGACCCTTCTGGATTTTACTTCCAGCAGGGGCCGGACATTTTCCAGCGCCCGGTTGAATACGTTCATGGGCTCTTCCTTAACTTTTTCTTTGATGAAATCCAGGGTGTCATAGAAAATGTTACGAGAAATGCTCTTCTCGCCGGAGTACATCATTTTATTGATGAACATGGTGACCCTTTTATCATTGAGCTTGATATCGGGCATTACTTCTCTTTTGCTGGCTCTCTTTTTCCTGGACATTTTTGCTCCTTAAAAAGTTTCGAGTTGACTAGTTTCGAGTTGCGAGTTTCGGTAAAAATATTAAGCTTGCGCTGCTTTCGGTTTCTTGGCGCCATATTTGGAACGGCTCTGCTTGCGATCAGCTACTCCGGCGGTGTCTAAAGTGCCGCGGATAATATGATAACGCACGCCCGGCAGGTCCTTGACGCGACCGCCGCGGATCATGACGATAGAGTGTTCCTGCAGGTTGTGCCCGACACCGGGTATGTAAGCGGTTACTTCCATGCCGTTGGTCAGCTTGACCCTGGCTACTTTACGCAAAGCGGAATTGGGTTTCTTCGGCGTGGTCGTGTAGACGCGCACGCATACTCCGCGTTTCTGCGGTGAACTGCCCAAGGCCGGAGTCTTATCTTTTCTCTTAAGTTTTTCCCTGCCGTTCCTGATCAATTGGTTGATTGTAGGCATAATCTCCTCTGCGAATTACGTATTTTTATTCAAGCTTTTTTGCAGGGAAGGCAAGCCCGTCCCCGCCGGTATCAAATGACCGATGATCACGTTCTCTTTCAGCCCGGAGAGCTTGTCGGTCTCTCCGTTGACGCTGGCATTGGTCAGCACCCGCGTAGTTTCCTGGAAGCTCGCCGCCGATATAAAGCTCTCGCTGGATAAGGACGCCCGGGTAATGCCCAGCAGGATCGGCTTGGCTGTAGACGGCTCTTTGTCGTCTTTTATCATTTTTTCATTTTGTTCATTGAATTTGAATTTATTGATCTGTTCGCCCGGCAGGAACTCGGTGTCCCCGGAGGTGTCAATGATGACGTTTTGCAGCATCTGGCGCACGATCACCTCGATATGCTTGTCATTGATGAACACGCCCTGCAGACGATAGACTTCCTGGATCTCGTTGACCAGGTATTCCTGCACTTCTTTGTCTCCTTTGATGCGCAGGATATCATGCGGATTGGTGGACCCATCGGTCAGCTGGTCGCCTGATAATACACGGTCACCCTCATACACGTTCAGATGCTTGCCGTAAGGGATCAGGTACTCGCGTTTCATGCCGGTTTCGCTCTGCACGATGATCTTGGTCGCGCCCTTTACCTGCTCGCCCAGCTTGATCACTCCGTCTATTTCCGAGATGATCGCCGAACTGCGCGGCTTGCGGGCTTCGAACAGCTCCGCTACGCGCGGCAGACCGCCGGTGATATCTTTGGTCTTGGATACTTCCAGGGGGATCTTGGCGATAACGTCCCCGGCTTCGATCTTATCATCCTCGTTGACTACGATATGCGCGTCGATCGGCAGCGGGTAATTTATCAGCGCTTTGCCGTTCGAGCCGGTGATGATGATCTGGGGATGCTTCTCTTCCTTGTGCCCGATGACTATTCTTTCGGTTATATTGGTGCTCTTATTCAGTTCTTCATGGATGGTAATACCCGGAACGATATCCCCGAACTCCACCGTACCGCTTTGCTCGGTAATGATCGGCATTGAATACGGGTCCCATTCCGCGATGATCTCGCCGGCTTCCACTTTCTTGCCGTCGCTGATATGCAGGCGGGCGCCGTACGGGATCAGGTAATTTTCTTTCTTCTTGCCGTCTTCGTCCCGGATGATTATCTCGCCGTTGCGGTTGATGACCACGAACAGGCCGTCCTTATTTTTCAGGGTCTTCAGGTTGTAATATTTGATCTTGCCTTCTTTGCGGACCTTGATCTCGGATTGCTTGACAATACGGCTGGCCGTACCGCCGATATGGAAGGTACGCAGGGTCAGCTGGGTGCCCGGTTCGCCGANNTCGCCGATGGACTGCGCGGCGACGATGCCGACCGGTTCGCCCAATTCCGCCATTTTGCTGGTGGTCAGGTCGCGACCATAACAGAGCCGGCACACGCCGACTTTTGATTCGCAGGTAAGCACGGAGCGGATGCGGATCCTTTCGATACCAGCTTCTTCGATCGCTTTAGCTTTCTCTTCCGTGATCATCTCGCCGGTTTGCACAATGATCTCATCGGTCAGCAGGTTAACCACATTATCCAGGCTGACTCTCCCGGCGATACGTTCACGCAGGGTTTCAATGACCTCGTCCCCTTCTTTCAGGGAGCCGATGCGGATGCCGTTAACCGTGCCGCAATCTTCCTCGGTCACGATCACGTCATGCGCCACGTCGATCAAGCGTCTGGTCAGGTAACCGGCGTCGGCCGTTTTCAAAGCGGTGTCCGCCAGACCTTTCCTGCCGCCGTGAGTGGAAATAAAGTATTCCAGCACCGTCAGGCCTTCACGGAAGTTGGAAGTAATAGGCGATTCGATGATCTCGCCGATCTCACCGGTAACTTTCTTCTGCGGCCGGGCCATCAAACCGCGCATACCGGCCAGCTGTCTGATCTGCTGACGGCTGCCGCGCGCACCGGAGTCCGCCATCATATAGATGGAGTTGAACTTCGGGTTATTCGGGCTGATCGGCATGTCGTCCGCCGCTTTCAGGTCGTCGAACAGCAGGTTCGCGACGTTGTCCGTGGTATGGGTCCAGATGTCGATAACCTTGTTATATCTTTCGACGTCAGTGATGATACCCTTCTTATACTGACGTTCAATTTCGGTCACTTCTTTTTGCGCTTTGCCAATGAGTTCTTTCTTCTGCACCGGGATCTTCATGTCATCGATATTGATGGTCATGCCGCTGAGAGTGGCATAGCGGAACCCGATCCTCTTGATCTTGTCCAGCATTTGCACGGTCTGGTAATTACCCAGCTTGGTGAAGGAATCATAGATCAAGGTGGATAATTCACGCCGCGTGATATTTTTGTTAATAAACCGCAGTTCTTCCGGGAGGATCTCGTTAAAAATTACTCTTCCTACTGTGGTTTCCACTAACTGGCCCTTCATCCGGATCTTGATCTTAGCGTGCAAACCGACTTTGCCGCTGTCATGGGCGATATTGATCTCGTCGCTATCGGCGAAAATGTGCCCTTCGCCGAGATCGCCGATCTTCTCTTTGGTCAAATAGCAGCAGCCCAGCACCATGTCCTGGCTGGGGGTCACGATCGGACGCCCGCTGGCCGGGGATAATATGTTATTGGAAGAAAGCATCAGCACCCTGGCTTCCATCTGCGCTTCTATGGACAGCGGAATATGGACGGCCATCTGGTCGCCGTCGAAGTCCGCGTTGAAAGCTGAGCAGACGAGCGGATGGATGCGGATCGCTTTGCCTTCGATCAGGACCGGCTCGAAAGCCTGGATGCCCAATCTATGCAGGGTCGGCGCGCGGTTCAGGAGCACCGGGTGGTTCTGGATGACTTCTTCCAGCGTATCCCAGATCTCCGGCCGCAGCTGCTCGATCATCCTCTTGGCGCTCTTAACGGTATGCGCCACGTTCTTTTCAATTAAATTTTTGATAATGAACGGCTTGAACAGTTCCAAAGCCATGGATTTCGGCAGACCGCACTGGTTCAGCTTGAGTTCCGGACCGACCACGATGACGGAACGTCCGGAATAATCTACGCGTTTACCCAGCAGGTTCTGGCGGAACCGGCCTTGTTTGCCTTTTAATATGTCGCTAAGGGATTTCAGCGGACGATTGCCGGCGCCTGTCACTACGCGACCGCGCGCTCCGTTCTCAAATAAGGCGTCCACTGCTTCCTGCAATAATCTTTTTTCGTTATTGATCATGATCTCCGGCGCGCCCAGCTCCTGGATGTGTTTCAGGCGGTTGTTCCGGTTGATGATGCGGCGGTACAGGTCGTTCAAGTCGCTGGTGGCGAAACGTCCGCTCTCCAGGGGCACTAACGGCCGCAGGTCCGGCGGGATCACGGGGATGACGTCCATGACCATCCACTCCGTCTTGTTGCCGGAATGGAGGAAGGAATCGATGATCCGCAATTGTTTCATTAATTTGGTCTTGTTGGGCCCGGCCTGCTCGGTCTTGATCCGTTCGCGCAGTTCTTCCGCGGTCTTTTGGATAGTGATGTCCCGCAGCAGGTCCTTGACCGCGCTGGCGCCTATGCCGGCTTTGAACGCGCCCTTATATTCCTGTTTGTATTTCTGGTATTCTTCTTCGCTCAGCAATTGTTTCTTGCGCAGCGGTGTCGTACCGGGATCGGTCACGACATAGCTGACGTAATAAATGATCTGTTCCAGTTCGCCGACCCGCATGTTTAACAGTAAACCCATGCGGCTGGGCAGTCTCCGGGAGAACCAGATGTGCGCCACGGGAACGGCTAATTCGATGTGGCCCATGCGTTCGCGCCGGACCTTGGACTCGGTCACTTCCACGCCGCAGCGGTCGCAGATAACCCCTTTATGTTTGACCCATTTATACTTGCCGCAGCTGCATTCCCAGTCGCGTACGGGCCCGAATATTTTTTCGCAGAACAAACCGTCACGCTCGGGTTTAAAGGTGCGGTAATTGATTGTCTCCGCCTTCTTAACTTCACCGAAACTCCACATGCGGATCTGGTCCGGCGAAGCCAGCGTGACCTTCATGGCGTCAAAATTATCATAATTAAGCAAAAGGTCTTTGCCTCTGGCATTCTTATTGGAAACTTTTTTAACTTTTTGTTCTTTATCTTTCTTAGACAAGGACGTTGTCCTCCTTAAATCTCCCGGTGTTCCCAGGGAGACTAATTATTTCTTTAAAAGTTCGACATTAAGGCCCAGGCCCTGTAATTCTTTGATCAGGACCTTGAACGATTCCGGTGTGCCTGGCGGCGGTGGTGTTTCACCCTTAATGATGGCTTCGTACATCCGGGTCCGCCCGTTAATGTCATCGCTTTTCACGGTCAGGAATTCCTGCAAGGTATAGGCCGCGCCATAACCTTCGATGGCCCATACTTCCATTTCACCGAAACGTTGTCCGCCGAACTGCGCCTTGCCGCCCAGTGGCTGCCGGGTGATCAAAGCGTAGGGTCCTATCGAACGTGCGTGCATTTTATCGTCAACTAAATGTGCCAGTTTCAATATATAAACATAACCTATGGTCACTTTTTCTGCGAATGGCTCTCCGGTCCGGCCGTCATACAAGGTGAGACGCGAATCGGCCGGTAAATTAGCTTTTACCAGCATTTCCTTGATCTCGGATTCCCTGGCGCCGTCAAATACCGGTGTTACCGCTTCAGTTTTCAGCTCTTTTACCGCCCAGCCCAGCTCCGCCTCTAGTATCTGCCCGATATTCATACGGGAAGGTACGCTCAGCGGGTTCAGGATGATATCTAAGGGCGTTCCATCCGGCAAGTACGGCATTTCTTCCGCCGGGAGGATCTTGGAAATGACGCCTTTGTTGCCGTGACGTCCGGCTACTTTGTCGCCGACCGAGATGCGCCTCTTGGAAGCGATATATACCTTCACTAAACGATTAACTTCTACCGGTAGTTCATCGCCCTTCTTGTAGCGGTCGATGGCCACGTTCTTCTGGCGCCGAGCGCTTTCTATCCTGATCTGCGTCATGCGGCTCAGGAAAGCCAGGTTTTCCTTGGCATCGGCCTTGACCTTGGCGGCATCCTTGTTCTTGCTCTTGCCGGCCTTGGCGATCTCTTCCTTCAGCCTCTGCTCTTCTTTTCTGGCCTCGCTCTTGATCTTGGAAACTTCGGCCTGGAACTCCTTGTTTATATTCTCGATCTCTTTTTTCTCCTGGAGTTTCGTCCGTCCTTTTTCCTTGCGGGAGAATACTTTTACGCCGATGACCTTGCCTTCGACCCCCGGCGGCACATATAAGCTGGCATCGCGCACTTCTTCCGCTTTTTCACCGAATATCACTCTCAGCAGTCTTTCTTCCGGCGTAACCTGGGTCTCGCCTTTGGGCGTTACCTTGCCTACCAGGATGTCTCCCGGCCGGACTTCGGCGCCGATGCGGATAATACCATGGTCATCCAGGTTGCGCAGAGTGTCTTCGCCTACGTTCGGGATGTCGCGGGTAATTTCCTCGGCCCGGATCTTCAGGTCGCGCGCTTCTATTTCAAATTCAGTAATATGAACGCTGGTAAACGAGTCTTCCTTCAACAACCGTTCATTCAGCAGAATGGCGTCTTCGAAGTTATAGCCTTCCCAGGTCATGAACCCTACCAGCAGGTTACGTCCCAGGGCCAGATCTCCGCCATCGGTGGCGGCGCCATCGGCAATAATAGTCCCCTTGCTGACCCGGTCGCCCACATACACGATCGGGCGCTGGTTGACGCAGGTATCCTGGTTGGTGCGAATGAATTTATTCAGGTAATAGATATCGATGTCGGCGTTATCGGCTTCGGTACGGCTTTTCTTCACGTACTTGTCGTCCCAAATTATTATTTTCTCACTGTCAGCGAAGCGAACCACGCCTTCTCTCTTGGCCAGCACTACCGCGCCGCTGTCCACGGCTACTTTCTGTTCGATCCCGGTGCCCACCAGCGGTCTTTCCGGAAATAACAGGGGTACGGCCTGGCGTTGCATATTCGAGCCCATCAAGGCGCGNNTCCAGGAACGGGATCAACGCGGCGGCGATACTGACCAACTGCTTGGGTGAAACGTCCATATAAGCGACTTCATGCGGCGGTAACAACGGGAATGAGTCCCGGTACCGGCTCAAGACATGGGCGTCCAGGATCTTGCCTGTTTTATCATCCATGTTGGTATTGGCCTGAGCAACGATCTCATTATCTTCATCGTCCGCGGTAAAATAAACTATGTCCGAGGTGGCCTTACCGTCTTTGACCCGGCGATAAGGAGTTTCCAGGAAACCATATTCGTTAACTTTGGCATAAGTCGAAAGTGAGGTGATCAGGCCGATGTTCGGTCCTTCCNNTGCACGTCGCGGACTTCGAAGCCCGCTCTTTTGCGGTTCAAACCGCCTGGTCCGAGCGCGCTCAACCGGCGTTTGTGGGTCAGCTCCGCCAGCGGATTGGTCTGGTCCATGAATTGCGATAATTGGCTGGAACCGAAGAACTTCCGGATAACCGCGACGATCGGCGATGTATTGATCAGGTCGCGCGGAGTAATGTTCTCCAGGTCCTTGATGTTCATTTTTTCACGGATCAGCCTCTCCATGTGCGACAGGCCGATGCGGAACTGGTTCTCCAGCAGTTCCCCTACCGAGCGGACGCGCCGGTTACCAAGATGGTCGATGTCGTCGATGATGCGGCGTTCCACGATCTTGCCGTGGTTGTCCTTGATCTCGCTGATACCGTTGTTCAGGTCGATAACATACTTCATGGTCTGGATGATATCATCGGTGGTCAGGGTGCGCTTGGCTTCGGCGACCTGTAAATGCAATTTTTTATTCAGTTTATACCGGCCCACCTTGCCCAGGTCGTATTTCTTGGGATTGGTGAACAGCAGTTCCTGCAGGTAATTCTGGGCCATTTCCGTGCCCAGGAAATCGAAGGGCCGCAGTTTCTTGAATATCTCCAGGGCCACTTCGCGATTGGATTTAATGGGGTCTTTCTTGATGGTGTTGAGAATGGCGACGTTATTGATCTGCGGATCGATCACCAGTAATTTTACTTTTTCTGCTTTTTCTTTAAGCAGCAGCTCATATATTTCCTTGGTGATCTCCTTGGCCGCGTCTACCAGTATCTCGCCAGTCTTCGGATTGATCACGTCGCTGGCCAGGTACTTTCCGAGCAGAGCTTCCTGGCTGTCCTTGCTGTCTTTTACCTTAACTTCCTGGTTCTGGTAAAAGAGGTTGAGTACTTTTTCGTCAGTCTCATAACCCAGCACGCGCAGGAATGTAGTGGCTGGGAATTTACGCTTCTTGTTGATGCGCACGTACAACACGTTGTTGACGTCAAATTCAAACTCCACCCAGGCGCCCCGGTAAGGGATGATGCGCGCGGTGTAAAGTTTTTTCCCGTAAGAGGAGATCGCGTTATTCTCATCTTCTTCAAAAATCACTCCCGGCGAACGGTGTAATTGGCTGACCACCACACGCTGGGCGCCGTTGATGATGAACGAGCCGGTAGTGGTCATTAACGGCAGTTCACAGATGAAGATCTCCTGCTCGGTAACTTCTTTGACTTTATTTTTGGCTTCCGGGTCTTTGATGATGAGGCGGATCTTGGCTTTAAGCGGAGAAGAGAAAGTGATGTCCTTTTCGATACATTCTTCTTCCGAATACACGGGCTCGTCGAGAATATAATTGACGTATTCTAAAGACAAAGTCCCGGTAGAGTTAGTTATCGGGAAAGTGTCTTTGAACGCAGCCTGAATGCCAATATATTTTCTTTTATCCGGTGCGGGCTCCCGCTGCAGGAATTCCTTGTATGATCTTTTCTGTATTTCCAGAAGATCCGGAACTTCCATGATGGCAGGAATGCGGGCAAAATTCAATTTCTTTTTGCTCATTTTTACCTCATTTGTCGCGTTAACAACAAGTTTATTATAAAAAGTTTAACTCTCTGCTATAAAAAAGAGAGAGAAAAACTTTTTTACCAAATATTTAGTTAATTTTCCGCCGAACGGGTCGGGGTTAATTACTTTAACTCGACAGTCGCGCCGGAATCTTCCAGTTTCTTTTTCATCTCGGCAGCCTGATCTTTAGGCAAGCCCTCTTTGACTGGTTTAGGTACGCCCTCCACCAGGTCCTTGGCTTCCTTCAGACCTAAGCCGGTCAGTTCTCTGACCACTTTGATCACGCCGATCTTGTTGGCTCCGAAACCGGTAAGCATGACCGTGAAATCGGTCTTCTCTTCCGCTACCGCGGCAGCTCCAGCGACGCCGGCGGCGGCTACCATTTGCGGGGCCGCGCTCACGCCGAACTTCTCTTCGAGAGCCTTGACCAGCTCCGATAGTTCCAGTACGGTCATCTTCTCAATTGACTCGATCATTTGATCCTTGTTTACTGCAGTCATTTACTGCACCTCCTCGTTATTTGCGCTTACATTATATTAAGCGCCAGCTTGCGCTTTTTTCTTTTTCACTCCGTCTAACACGTTAACCATCTTGCTTATCGGCCCGTTCAAGACATAAACCAGATTGGCGATCGGGGCCTGGAGCCTGCCAACCAGCATGGATAGTAATACCTGCCGGGAAGGCAGACTAGCCAACGATTTCAGTTCCTTCTCATTCACCACCTTTTTCTCTATTAATCCGGCCTTGACTTTCAGCTTCTCATGGTCCTTCTTGAAGTCCATGATCACCTTAGCCGGAGCTACCGGGTCGCCATAAACAAAACAAACCGCGGTCGGACCCTTTAGGGTGTCATCGATCGCGGTATAGTCGCTGTTCTGGCTGGCCAGATGCAGTAGCGTATTCTGGATAATATGGTATTCACAGGAAACTTTTCTTAATTTCGAGCGCAGGTCGTTCAGGTCGCCCACGTTCAGGCCCTGATATTCGGTGACAATGACTCCGTTAGCTTTCTGGAGCTTGTCCTTAAGATTTTCCATTACTTGTTTTTTGATAAGTTTTGTTTTCGGCATGATTCCCCTCGCTACCCCATATAAAAATAAAAAAAACTTCCGTCCCTTACCGATGGAAGTTTTTCACAGCATTTTACTTCTCTGGTCTCGGCAGGCTCTATAATAAAAAGAATTAATCCCGATAAGAAGCACCGGGATACCTTGCTTTCTTCGACTCTTAGATAATAACAGAATCCTATTTATTTGTCAAGAACTTTTTTTAACTATTTATTAAGCGAATTCAGTATCTGGGTGCTATCCAGTTTGATGCCGGGGCCCATGGTCGAGCACAGCGACATGGATTTGATATACTGGCCTTTGGCCGTAGCCGGCCGGGCTTTCACTATGGCTTCGATCAGCGCCTTGGCGTTCTCTTCCAAGCTGGTAGCCGGGAAGCTGACCTTGCCCACGATACTATGGATAACCGCCGAGGCGTCGGCCCGGTATTCCACTTTACCCTTCTTGATCTCTCCTACCGCCCTGCTTATTTCAAAAGTAACTGTTCCGACCTTGGGGTTGGGCATCAAACCTTTCGGCCCCAGTATCTTGCCGGCCTTGGAAAGATCCTTCATGACATCGGGCGTAGCCACGATCACGTCAAAATCCAGCCAGCCGCCCATGACCTTTTCGATCATATCTTCAGCGCCGGCGAAATCGGCTTTAGCCTCTTCGGCTTCCTTTATCTTCTCACCCTTGGCGATGACCAGGACCCTTTTGCTCTTCCCGGTGCCATGCGGCATAACCACCGCGCCGCGGATGGATTGCTCGGCCTGCTTGGGATCGATACCCAGACAAATGGTGATCTCCACCGTTTCGTCGAACTTAGCGGTCGCCGCGCTTTTTACCAGCTCGGTGGCCTCTTTTAAAACATAGGCTTTGTGTTTATCGATCAATTTTACCACTTTGTTGTATTTCTTTCCGTGCAACATGATTACCCCCTGGTGGTCTTAGCGGTCCGATGGACATCGGACCTCCCACCTATTATATTTATTCTATTTCTATCCCCATGGACCGGGCTGTACCCTCTACCATCTTTATGGCGGCAGCCACGTCATTGGCATTCAGATCGGCCATCTTCTGGATAGCGATCTCTTTGACCTTATCTTTGGAAACTTTTCCGATCTTTTTACGGTTAGGCTCACCGCTGGCGACGGCAATGCCGGCCGCCTTTTTTAACAGGATGGCTACCGGAGGCACCTTGGTGATAAAGGTGAAGCTGCGATCCTCAAATACGGTGATGATCACCGGGATGATGATCCCCTGCTCTTGACTGGCCGTCTTGGCGTTGAACTGTTTGCAGAATTCCATGATATTGACGCCCTGCTGACCTAAAGCCGGTCCTACCGGCGGCGCGGGTGTAGCTGATCCCGCGGGGATCTGCAGTTTTACTACCGCTTTTACTTTCTTAGCCATTTACTAAACTCCTTAAATTAATGGTTGAACCGATAAAAATACGATTGCAGTGTTTTTTTGATTGCCGCTGCAATCGCTAATGTTTATATTTTCTCTACCTGCAGGAAATCCAGCTCCACCGGTGTGGCCCGTCCGAAGATCGTCACCATTACTTTTAATTTGGCGCGCTCTAAATTAACCTCTTCCACTATACCGGCAAAATTGCTGAAAGGCCCCTCAATAATACGGATATTTTCGTTCTTCTCAAATATGATCGCCGGCTTAGGTTTGGCCGCGTGTTCTTTGTTGGTCAGATCCAGGATGTTTTTGATCTCTTCGTCTGGCAGGGGTACCGGAGTATGCCCGCCCAGAAATCCCGTAATACCGGGCGTAGTACGTATTATGCCCCAGACCTGCTCGTCCATATCCATCTCTACGAGCACATATCCGGGGAAAAACTTCCGGGTGTAGATCTTCTTCTTATTATTCTTGATCTCTACCACTTCTTCCGTAGGGACCAGGACGCCGAAGATCTTATCCTGCAAGCCCTTGGTGACCACCAGGTTCTGTAAATTTTCCTTAACCCTGTCCTCGTGGCCCGTATAAGTGTGTAGAACATACCAGCGTTTCGCCATACTACCTTCCTTACATTATTAAACCGAATAGCCGGGAAAGAGTTAAATCCACCAGGCCGATAAAGAACGCCAGGACCAGTATCGAGAAGATCACCACTATCGTTGCCCCGATAAACTCCTGCTTATTGGACCAGGAAACTTTTTTCCCCTCCGCCACTACTTCACGGAAGAATAATTTGATTTTTTCCTGCACTGCTTTAATATCCATGACCCATCCATTAAGGTTTATTACGCAATTTAATCTAATATATATATATTAATGCCCTTTATTTGTCAAGTACTTTCTATAATTTAAAGCGCAGGCTCAAAGCGTAAGCCGAATCGCCGCCGACCGAGTTATACTCCACTCCCAGACGGAAGAAAGGCAATGGTGAAAATTCCAACCCTACCAGCCAGCGGGTAACGGTCTCTTCCTTATCCCAGGTCTTATCTATTCCCAGGGAAGTTATCCGGTAAGTAGCTGAAGTGGTATTCCTGTCCATACCTATGCCGGCGTAAGGAGTGACTATCAGCAGTTCCTTTTGCACCAGGGCGATGGCCCCTACATTATGAGCTTTGATAATGGCCTGGGCGTCATCGGTATCGGCGCCGAATTTAATGTCGGATACTTTATTATAGGTAACGCTAACGCACACTCCCGGAGTGGCGATGGAATCATTCAGGATGCCGATCCGAGCCTCACCACCCATAAAGCTCACCTGGTCCTGCGGCCCGGAAGGGATGACGCCATACTTGGCGCCGATAGCCAGCGAACCCAAGCCGCTGATACCCGGGACCCCAAATCCGCCGAACAGGCCTAAACGGGCGGTGACAAACATAGTAGGGAAATAAGCCGTTTTGGACTCGCCGGTGTTAATGTCATGGTAATCAACTTTATAAGCGGCCGCTCCCGTGCCTACGGTAAAGTTAGGTAAACCGGGCAATGGCTCAGCTCCGGCCAAACCTGTAGATACCACACCGTTCAGCGGGCGGTTAACCAGGCTCAGGAAATCGGTAATACCATCTTCCGTGGGCGCGGCATAAGCGAACTGCGCAGTTAATAAGATCGCTGCAATCAGTACCAGCACTATTCTTTTCATTGGATCCTCCTCTTAATGTACCATCCGGCTGCGGTCATCCGGTGTGGTCATAGCCTTGATCGGGCCGAATTTCTGCTCGTATTTCTTGATATTCTCCTGCAGCGCTTCCAGGAATCTCTTGGTATGAGCCGGGGAAGAGATAACCCGCGCCCTTACTTTTGCCTTGGGCTGCTGCGGCTGGACAAAAATAAAATCCAGAACAAATTCGGTTTCATTATGGGTAATAAACGCCAGGTTGGCGTAGACACCCTGCGCCGTAGTCTCGTCCAGGTCAATTTGCAGCTGGTTCTCTACCGGTTTCTTTTCTTCAGTCATTGATTATACCTCCTTTTTTTGTGGAAATCAAGCCCTTTCGACCCTGCTCAGGGCTTATACTGAGCTTGTCGAATGTATCAAGCATTCTCTAAACTCTGCCACTGACAATAAAGTATGCCCCAATTGACGGGACCAGCCGGTAATTTGCGGCGGCCTCAGATGGCATTCCCTTAATTTTTCCTCCTGAGCGAAGACCTCCCTGGCGGGTCCGTCCAGCAGCACTTCTCCCTGTTTAAGCACCACCACCCGGTGCGCGTATTCAGCGGCCACCCACATGCAATGGGTAACCATGATTATGGTATGACCGTCGTCATTGAGGCTTTTTATCAGCTCCATCATACCTCTTAATTCGTTATCATCCAGACCCGTGGTAGGCTCATCCAGTACCAGGATATCCGGTTTGTTGGCCAGGACCGCCGCCACCGCCACCTTTTGTCTTTGCCCCTTCGTTAAGGTAAGAGGGTCGCTTTTCTCCCGGCCGGTCAGCTTGACCGCAGCCAGGGCTTCATCGACTCTCTTTTTTATTTCTTTTTCATCCAGCTTGGCAAAGCGTGGGCCAAAAGCCACATCATCATAAACCGTCTCCATTATGATCTGATGGTCAGGATTCTGGAAAACATATCCTACTATCTGGCTTAAGGATTTAACGCTTTCTTTACTGGTATCCCGGCCATTCACTACCGCCGTTCCCTGTTTGGGTACCAGCAGACCATTCAACTGTTTGATCAATGTGGTCTTGCCGCTGCCATTTTGCCCCAGGATAGCTATGAATTCGCCCTTCTTAACGCTAAGGTTAAGGTTATTAAGCACGGGACCGGAGCCAAAGTCAAAATTCACGTTCCGTAATTCTATCTGGGTTTCACCGTATTTTTTCTGGCGCTCTTTATCCCGTCGTATTAGTTTTTGGTGCTTCTCCGGGCTAAGCGTGTAACCCTTCTTCTTAAAGTAAGCCTGGGCTTCAGCCACCGTCAGCGGCCGGTCGGCGGGCTTGGCGTCGCTAAACGCCTCCGTTACGGCCAGTGGCCTGATACCTAATTCCCGCAGGAGATCTACCTGGCGCAGAAGTTCTCGCGGCGCCCCATAGGCTTTAACCTGCCCGTCCTGTATGAGCAGCAGTTTGTCGCTGGATAACAGTTCTTCCGTTTCATGCTCCACCAGGATCATGGTCCTGTGTTTCTCCGCCTGCAATTTCCGTATGATCCCTATCACTTCGCTTTTCCCCTGCGGATCCAGATCAGTGGTAGGCTCATCCAGGCAGATTATTTTCGGTTCTATGGCCAGTATCGCGGCTATCGCCAGGCGCTGCTTCTCACCGCCCGACAGCAGGGCCGGTTCCTTCTTTTCCTGTCCGCCCAAGCCGACGAATTCCAGGTAGTCTTTCACCCGCTGCCGGATCACGTCCGGAGGCAGGCACAGGTTTTCGGGACCGAAGGCGACCTCCAGCTCCGCGCTGCCGGTAAACAGCTGGGTTTCGAAATTCTGGAATACGACGCCGATGAATGGACAAAGTTCCTTCGGTTCCAGTATGGCTGTGTCCCACCCGTCTATTACTACTTTACCGGTCAATTTACCGACGGTAAAATGAGGTATTAAGCCGTTCAGGGCCAGGCATAAGGTAGATTTCCCCGCCCCGGTGGGCCCGGCGATGGCGACCGTTTCGCCTTCTGCTACCGTCCAGTCAATATGCATGAGGGCCGGGCTGGCGCTTTGGCGATACGACCAGGATACGTCTTCCACTTTAATTATGTTGTCTTCTTTTTTATTCATTTTGGTTTTTTGTTTATTTATGCCGGAAGTATTGGCCGATGGCCCGCGCGATCCTTTGGCTGGCCTGTCCGTCGCCATACGGGTTCACGGCGCTGGCCATTTTCAGGTAGGCTTTCTTATCCGTCAATAACCTGGAAGTCTGGCGGTAAATCTCCTTGCGGTCGGTGCCGATCACTTTTACCGTGCCGGCCTTAACCCCTTCCGGCCTTTCCGTAACCCGGCGCAATACCAGCACCGGTTTCCCTAACGATGGGGCTTCTTCCTGCAATCCGCCGGAATCGGTCAGCACCAGGTATGATTTTTTCATCAAATGGATAAAATCAAGATAATCCAGCGGCTGGCACAGGATGACATTCTTTATTTTGCCCAAGGCGGGATAGACGATATTCTTTACCTGGGGATTGAGATGCACCGGGTAGATGATCTGCACATCGGGGTAGTCCTGGGCCACTTGTTTCAAGGCTGCGCAGATATTGGCCAGCGGCTGGCCCCAATTCTCACGCCGGTGAGCAGTAACCAGGATGATCCGTTTGCCCGGGGCTAACCTGTTTAGCTCCTTATCTCTTAAACGGTAAGGCTGTTTCAGCGCCAGGTGCAGAGCGTCAATTACGGTATTGCCGGTCACATAGAGCTGCCGGCTGTTTATCCCCTCCCGCTTCAGATTCCGCGCTCCCAAAGCAGTCGGCACGAAATAAAGATCGGACAGGACATCGGCTATCCGCCTGTTTATCTCCTCCGGGAAAGGATTGAATTTGTCGAAAGAGCGGAGACCGGCTTCCACGTGCCCCACCGGGATCTTTTCATAGAAAGCCGCCAGTGCGGCTACCAGGGTAGTGGTAGTATCACCGTGAACCAGGACCAGGTCCGGCTTTTCTTTCTTATATATAGCTTCCAGCTGCAGCAACCCGTTGGTCGTTATCTGGTATAAAGTCTGGGCCTTCCTCATGATATCCATATCATAATTACTGCGGATATTGAAAATTTTTAAAACCTGGTCCAGCATATGACGGTGTTGCGCGGTCACGCAAACAATGGTCTTAAATTTATTTTTTTGGGATTTGAGCTGATGGACGACCGGAGCCATTTTGATAGCCTCAGGGCGGGTGCCGAATACCGCAATAACCTTGATCATTTGGATACTCCCTTGTAAATGGTGAGCAAGATAGCGAATATGCCTAAAATCCCGCTTAAAACGTAGCTCAATAGCACTACCTCGCGCTGGGTCCAGCCCCGGGCCAGCATCCGATGATGCAGATGTTGCCGGTCGGGAACGAATAGTGGAGCCTTGCGGTGCCAGCGGCGCCAAACCGTGATTACGATATCTATCATGGGCAACCCCAAGGCGATCATCGGAATGAACAAAGCGATCACCGCACTGGACTTCAGGGTGCCTATGGTCGTGATCACCGCCAGCATATAACCCAGGAACATACTACCGGTATCGCCCATGAATATTTTAGCAGGGAAAAAATTATAACGCAAGAAGCCCAGGCAGGCCCCGGCCAGCGCAGCGGAAAGGACCGCCGCCAGTTTAAGGTTCTGCATGATCAGCGGTTTTTGCGTGCCCCAGAGCAGCACGGAAATAGCCAGGAAAGTGAATGAGGAGATGGCGACTATACCACACGCCAGGCCGTCCGCCCCGTCACTGAAGTTGATGCTATTGATAAATATGAGAAACCAGGACACTGTAACCAGCTGGGTAATAAAAATGGAATTAAAAGGCAGAAATTCAAAAAACGGCAGGGAGAAACCGCTGATCTTGATGCCATAATTGACCAGCACCAAGGCCACAACTATCTGACCGAACAACTTGGCGATGGCCGGCATACCGTACTTATCGTCCAGAGTGCCGATGAGAACCAGGATCGCCCCTCCCACCAGTATGCCGGTGAACTGCGCTTTCATGGAAAATAATTCGGTATGGAACTTGAGCAAGCTCCGGAAATAGGGAAAGACCAGGCACAGCAGTGCCGTAACCGTTACCGCGACAAATATCCCTAATCCACCCCACCGGGGGATGGCAACCTTGTGGATCTTGCGGCCGCCGGGTTCGTCTATGACCCGGTAGCGCAGGGCCAGTTTCCTTACCCAGGGAGTGACGCTCAGACTGAGCGCCAGCGCTACAAAAAAAGCAAAATATATTATCGAACCCATTTTCCAGGTCATTATTATTGCTCTAACCTCTCTTGGTAGATCGGGAATTTAATGCACAGGGCTTTAACTTCCGCGCGGATCTTGTTTAACTTGGCCTCGTCCTGCGACGCGGACAGAACCTGGTCTATCCACCGGGCGATCTGGATCATTTCCTTCTCTTTCATCCCCCGGGAGGTTATCGCTGGCGTGCCTAACCGGATACCGCTGGCGATAAAAGGTTTCTCGGGATCATAAGGAATGGTATTCTTATTAACTGTCAGGCCGGCCTTATCCAGGGCGATCTGGGCCTCTTTGCCGGTGATCTTGCGCGAGCGCAGATCCACCAGCATCAGATGATTGTCCGTGCCGCCGCTGACCAGGCGCAAACCCAGCTGCTGCAGTTCCTGGGCCAGCGCTTTGGCATTTTTTACTATCTGTTCCTGGTAAGTTTTGAACTCGGGAGATAAGGCTTCTTTGAAAGCGACCGCTTTGGCCGCGATCACATGCATTAACGGCCCGCCTTGTATACCAGGGAAAACGATCCGATCCAGGTCTTTGGCGTATTTCTCCTGGCACATAACCATGCCGCCCCGTGGACCGCGCAGGGTCTTGTGGGTCGTAGTGGTAACAAAATCGGCATAGGGAACCGGCGAAGGATGCTGACCGGTCGCTACCATGCCGGCGATATGGGCGATATCGGCCATATGGTAAGCGCCAACCTCATCAGCGATCTCCTTGATCTTTTTGAAATCAATGATCCGGGGATAGGCGCTGGCGCCGGAAACGATGATCTTGGGTTTATGCTCCCGCGCCAATTGCCGCATCTGGTCGTAATCGATCAATTCCTTATCTTTGGTAACGCCGTAGGCTACGATCTTATAGAATTTGCCGCTGAAGTTTAACGGATTGCCGTGGGATAAATGTCCGCCGCAGGACAGGTCCATGCCCATAATAGTGTCACCGAAATTGAGCACGGTCAGGTAGACGGCGATATTAGCCGAAGTGCCGCAGTGCGGCTGCACATTCACGTGCTCGCATTTAAATAACTGCCTGGCCCGGTCCTGCGCCAATTTTTCAGCGACGTCCACGAATTCGCAGCCGCCGTAGTAACGCTTGCCAGGGTAGCCTTCCGCGTACTTATTGGTCATAACCCCACCCTGGGCTTCCAGCACCGCTTCGCTGACCAGGTTCTCGCTGGGAATAAGCTCCAATGTATAAGCTTCCCTTTCCGTTTCTTTAAGCAACGCGTCATAAAGCTCTGGATCTGTTTTTTTAACGAAAGACATTATTTGTCTCCTTTCCGGTTTTCCTGCTCGATTATTTTTATTAGTTTTTCCAGGTACCCTTTGATCTCCTTTTTACAAGCGGTGTAATCTTCGGCTTCCATGCCGATCGGGTCCTCGATATCCCCGTGGCCGGCGCCGACAAACTCCTTCAGGATATAAGTTTTACCCGACACTTCCGGATAGAATGTTTTGATCCTCTCCTTGTGATGTTCCTCCATTACCAGGACCAGGTCGGCCTTCAAGACATCCCTGCCCAATAAAGGCTTGGAAACATGTTTAGCCATTGTTACTTTTTCTTCCTCCATCAAAGCGGCTACCGGAGGAGGGATCTGGAAAGCTTTAGTGCCGGCAGTCCCGCGCGACCAGACCTGCACATCCTTGATATCGGCTTCCGCCAGCATCTTTTTCAAAAGGGCCTCGGCCATAGCGCTGCGGCACACATTACCCGTACAGACAAATAGTATTTTGTTATACATTTTTTAATATTTTCTCGATTTCTTTTTTACTTATATATCCTTCACGCAATATTTTTATCTCCGACCCGGTCGCGTCCACTACCGTGGATTCTACCCTCAGCGGGCAGTCTCCTCCGTCAATGACCAGGTCCACCGCTCTTATTAACGCCGCGGGGATTTCCCCTATACTCCTTGCGCTGGGCTGTCCGCTCAGGTTCACGCTGGTAGTCGCCAGCGGTCCGGTCTTCCTTAATAACGCCAAGGTCAGTTTATGTTCGGGGATCCTTAATCCTACGGTTTTTCCTGTTCTCGTTCCCACTACCAAGGTTAAAGGCCCGGGCCAAAATTTCTTGACCAGTACTTTTCCCGGCAGGCTCAAACTGGCGCCCAGCCGGAACGCCGCGGCCAGCGAGGGTATCAATACCGGTAAAGGTTTATGCCCGGCGCGGCTTTTCAAACGGTAGATCCGGGCGATGGCTTTTTTATTCCCGGCAGCGCAACCCAGGCCATAAACAGTATCTGTCGGGAAAATGATCACCCCGCCCTTTTTAACTATCTGCCCGGCTTCAGTTATTTGAGTTTGATGGGGATTCTTCTGCTTCATGTACGGTAGCTGGCATTAATATCAATATAGCCATGGGTTAGATCGCAGGTAAATACCACGGCTGAGGCCCGGCCCGAACCTAGATCTATCAGGATCTTCAGATCCGTATGTTTAAGTATCTTTTTGGCCGCGGTTTCGCTGAATCCAGGATCCCGGCCACTCTTGCACATCAATATTTTTTGTCCGCCGCCGGCGATGCTGATATTGATCTTTTCCGGTTGTATTTTTTCCCCGCTGTAACCTATCGCGGCGATGATCCGTCCCCAATTCGGGTCGTTGCCGAACAACGCCGTCTTCACCAGGCTGCTTTTGGCTATGGACATGGCCACCTGCTTGGCGGAGGCCAAGGTTTTGGCTCCGCTAACCGCCACTTCCACGAATTTGGTAGCGCCTTCGCCATCACGCGCCATCATTTTGGCCAGGTCCAGGCATATCTTGTCCAGGTGCAGCCGGAACAACTTCTCTTCAGTGCCGCCCTTGATTTTTTTATTACCGGCCTGCCCGCTGGCCAACAACAGGGCCATGTCATTAGTGCTGGTATCGCCGTCAACGGTCAGCATGTTGAAGGACCGATTGACGCTCTCCCGCAAACTGGACCTTAAAACATTCCCGGCTACCGCCGCGTCTGTTATAATAAATGCCAGCATCGTAGCCATATTAGGATGGATCATGCCCGATCCCTTGGCCACGCCAATTATTTTTATTTGTTTCCCGTTGACCTTAAAGGCAGAAGACGCGATCTTGGGGACCGTGTCGGTGGTCATGATGGCCTGACTAAATTCCGTTAGCCGTTCGTCGTTGGTCGTTGGTCGTTTAATACGAGAAATGACCTGTTTAATACCCTGACGCATTTTCTCCATGGGAAGAGGAACGCCGATAACACCGGTAGAAGCCACGATAACCTGATGCGGTTCCAGGCCCAATCCGGCGGCTACCTGCCCAGCGCTCTCCAGGGTGTCTTTAACTCCCTGCTGGCCCGTACAAGCATTGGCATTACCGCTATTGGCTATCACCGCCTGAATACGGCCTGATCCCAGATGTTCCACGCTGACCAGAACCGGGGCTGCTTTAACGGTGTTGGTGGTAAACACCGCTGCCGCCGTGCAAGGAGCGGAAGCGTAGATCAATCCCACGTCCAGCTTGCCTTTCTTTTTCGCGATACCGCAGGCAATACCGGCCAGCTTAAACCCGGCAGGTATATTTATTTTGTTTTGCCCCATATCAAACCTTCCTGTTCATCCAGACCGGACATCAGATTCATATTCTGTACCGCCTGGCCGCTGGCCCCCTTGATCAGGTTGTCAATGGCGCTGACGATCACTATCCTCTTGGTGCGTTCATCCACTTTTATGCCAATATCGCAATAGTTGGTATTGTAAACTTCATTGGTCTCAGGGAATTTACCTTCCTCCAAGATGCGGACAAAAGGCGACTTCTCGTAGAATTCCTTATAGACCGCCACCAACTCGTTAGTTTTAAAATTGCTGCTTGGTAAAAGGTAAATTGATGACAGTATTCCACGCATGACCGGGATCAAATGCGGCGTGAACAGGATCATGACCTGTTTGTCGGCCAGATTGGACAGTTCCTGCTCTATCTCCGGCGTATGGCGATGTATGCCAATACTGTAAGCCTTAAGGTTTTCCGTGCCCTCGTTCTGGCTGACAAACTTCTGTACGAACGCGCGCCCCGCTCCGGTCACCCCGCTCTTCGAATCGGCCAGTATGTATTCAGTCCCGGCCAAGCGCTCCCTGACCAGGGGTGCCGCTCCCAGGATGATACTGGTAGGATAACACCCGGGATTGGCGATCAAGCGGGCCTTTTTGATCTGTTCGCGATATATCTCAGGCAAACCGTATACCGCTTCCTTCAGCAGTTCCGGATGGTTATGCGGAGTTTCGTACCATTGTTCATATACTTTCGCGTCTTTTATGCGGTAATCCGCGCTGAGATCGATAACCTTTTTGCCGGCCTTAATAAAATCGGCGGCTATACCCTGACTTATTTTATGCGGCAGGGCCAAAAATACCAGGTCGCACTTAGCGGCTACTTTAGCCACATCCAGTTCTTCGCAGGGCAGGTCCAGCTTGCCTTCCAGATAGGGATAAATGCTGGTAATATCCTGAGACACCCCGTCCATTTTATCGGCCAGGGCGGTGATCTCTACTTTTGGATGTTTTAGTAATAATTTGATGAGCTCTTCACCGGCGAAACCTTTGGCGCCAACGATGCCTACTTTGATCATTAAATGCCTCCATTTTACATAGCTAATATTCTTAGAATTATACGCCAGAATCGGGCATTTGTCAAAGATTTTTCTTGCCGGGCGCCGGGTCAAAATGATAAAAATATACCCAGGAGGTAACTTATATGAAAAATTTCTATCTCAAGACCCTGCTACTGACCGCTGTGTTGGGATTGACAGCCCTGGCGGCCCAGGCCGCCGACCCAAAGAACTACTATCCCTTAACCCCCGATTCCACCTGGACCTACTCGATCACCAACCACGAAGACAACGATGATACTTTCGATGAAACCGTCACTATTGACAAACCGGAGATCTACGATAAAGCAACTTACAGTATCTTAAAGCAAAAGGACAAAAGAGGAATTGTACGCTCTTTCGTCTTGAGCAACGACAAGGGTATCTACTGGAAAAAGATCGGAGCCAGCAAATCCTATACCCCTGAGGCCAGTTCCGTCTTTACCCCGGAAATACCTATTATGATCTATCCTTTGAATCAAGGCAGTAAATGGGATTGGGAAGGAAATTTAAAAATAGCCTGGATCAATAAGCATATTAAAATGCATTGCGAAGTTGTTTCCGTAAATGACGAGATTAAGGTGCCGGCTGGCACCTTCAAATGCGTCAAGATCTATATACACCAGGAGCGCGATAAAGAGATCAGCGACGAATATGGCTGGTACGCCGCCGGCATAGGCCAGGTCAAATATGAGACCAAAAAGACCCTGAAAGTCCTGAAAAGCTACTCAGTAAAATAAATAGCACCAAAATAAAAACCCCGTTAG
Organism: Elusimicrobiota bacterium; assembly: GCA_003153935.1. GTDB lineage: Bacteria > CAYTYR01 > UBA6262 > UBA6262 > UBA6262 > Fen-1174. Next base: position 11,238 of record PMCA01000028.1, on the reverse strand, counting down.
ATTGACTAACGGGGTTTTTTCTGTTATCTGCGCGTCCCGACAAGTCGGGACGGACTGTCATCTGTCTACTGTCTTTATCTCTTGGAGAACTGGAATCTCTTCCTGGCTTTCGGTCGGCCTGGTTTCTTGCGTTCCACTACGCGTGGGTCGCGCATCAGGAAACCGGCTTTTTTCAATGTGGTATGTAAACTCTCGTCTACTTCATTTAAAGCCCTGGCGATGCCATGTCTGATAGCCTGCGCCTGGCCGTAAATACCCCCGCCATTGGTTATAACTTCGAAATCATACTTATCAGCGGCTTTCACCAGCTTCAGCGGTTCCATCACTATGGCTACCAGAGTTTCAACTTTTTTGAAATAGTCTTCGAGTAATTCGCCGTTGACGGTTATCTCGCCTTTACCGGAGCTGAGTTTCACCCGGGCGATCGAGTTTTTTCTCCTGCCTACTGTCTGTGCGGTATCTGCCATTTACTTAACCCCTTATCTCTAATTTTTCGCTATTTTTGTACGAGGCCGGAACGGTCTCACCCTTGAATACCTTCAATCTCTTCATGATCTTGTCTCTCAGTTTATTGGGAGGCAGCATGCCCTTGATCGCCATGGTAACCACTTTATCCGGTTTGGTTTTCATTAAAATGCCGTAAGGAGTGATAGTCTGGCCCCCGGGATAGCCGGAATAACGGAAATCGGTCTTCTGCACCAGTTTCTTACCGGTCAGGACTATGTGTTCACAATTGATGATCACCACGTTGTCCCCCAGGTCCATATGCGGAGCGAACGAGGGTTTGCCTTTACCTCTTAATACTTGGGCCACCTCTGAAGCTAAACGGCCCAATACGTGCCCTTTAGCATCCACCAGATACCATTTTTTTATAACGTCTTCTTTTTTTACCATACTCGTCTTCATTATCAAGATTTTCCTTTCTTAAAATTAGAGAGTTAGTATATCTAATATCCACCTAAAAGTCAAGCTTTATTATGCCCTGACAAACAAAAATAACCTTTTATAAGCAAGGTTATCTAAGCTGCCGTCATCCGGGGCAATTTAATTGACGGTACCCGCGTCTATATTGATATATATCTTCTGGCTTTCCGTCCCCGGCCGTATCGTTAGCGGGGCCGTAAAGTTAATGAACAGTTTTCTCATCTCATCGAGGGCGAAATTGACCCCGTTACTGTCACCGGCAAATTTCGTGGCGGTACACACCGCTGGCGTAGCCAGCATAGCATGTCTGGCCGGGTTCCAATTCACATTGCCGACAGCGGTGGCAAAGGCCCCCATCAGCATATAATGATCCAGCGCTAAATTACTGACATCGGCAGTCCAACCCGTCGGGTTAATAATACTTAAACTGACGGTCAGAGGCACACCGCCGATATTAGTAACCGAGATCGGCCCTCCCGATTTGCTCTCGTTGGGCGCCATTTCTCCCAGGTCGATGGCTGTGCCATCCACTTTGATACCTAATCCCGCACTGCGGGCATGATAGTAGATAACATTGGAGATATCCGACTGATTAAGGTGATCGTCCTTGGTCTCTATGGCGATATAGTATCCCTGTCCCGGGGTAAGACCGCTCAGGACATGATTCTCAATAGTACCCGGAGCGTCCACGGACCAGGTTTGGCTATAAGTGGTGGCGTTGTTAAATCCGGTGTCATTATTGAAATAGGAAGTAGAATATTTCACGATATAATTGGTATTCGTATAATCACCGGCAGGAGCTGTCCAGGATAAATTCATCGTGCCTGGGGCAGCGCCCAGAGAAGGCATCAGGTCACTTATCGCCGCCGGACCAGGGCCCAGGAACTTAATATCGTCAATATAAATAACCGGGTCTATTCTCTGCACTCTCTGCATGTTTATCATCACCAGGCCGTTTATATCATGCAGGTCCCTCCCTGCCAGATCGATCACATAAGTGGTCCAGGTGGTCGGTAACACGGTCCAGCGAGTGGTGCCCTTAAAGCTGTCTCCGGACTCCCCTATGCCGAATTGCACCTGGATAGCCTGGGCATTGGCGTCGCCCGACCGGGCCTTGATGACCAATTGTGAATATTTGCTCAGGTCTATGCCGGTCCCTCCGTTGGCCCGCCATTTACCGCTGGCTTGCACAAAAAAGCCAGCCCAGGAGGCAATATTGGGATTGTAGGTCAGTTTAACGCAGGCATTACCCTGGGCCGGGGTATCCGGGCTATTGGACACCATGGTCATAGCAGTGGTCTTATTACCTTCAGCCATCCAGCCCGTTGGCGGATAGGCCCAATTATCATCATATATATGCAATACTTTATGGTAAGGCTCCCCTGCGCCCTGGATAAAATACTCAATGACCAGGCCGTAAATAACCGGGGTTTGAAAGGGATCGGTAGAGGTAAAATCGGCTTTCCAGCGCAAATCGTGTCCGGAATTGGCAAAATTAACCTTCGCTCCCAGCATGGTGGTCGGCACCCAGGTAGCGCCGCCATCGTTGGACAGGGAAAAATTGATGGTCTGGCCGTAGTTCAGGTAAATACCATACACCCTGGCTCCGGTTATATTCATAGCTGTAATGTTAAGTTTAGTGGATTGTACATGCGCGGAGCTTAAATACCCTCCGCCGCCCAGCTCCGTTGTTACTTGCAGGTCAGTGCCAAAACTTACCGTACCGGAGCTGGTAACCTTTTGGCTATAGATATTGAAATCATTACTGCGGTCAGTAAACCAGGCAACATAGAGGGAATTCTGGTCCCCTCCGGCCTGGGTATTGATAACGAAGCTATCAGCGACTCCCACGAAATATTCCGAGTAAGCGGAACTATTGGTCCCCTTGTTTACCTTAACTTCCCCGCTGCTCCATATCTTATTGCCGTTGGTATCGTAATGCTGCGCGTAAATATCGACATTAGTGCCGGAGCGCTGGTCCTCCCAGATCACATTGGGCAGTCCGTTTGCATCCAGCTTGACTTTGGGGTTCTGCTGGACAGCATAGCCGGTATCGGTGTTCATCTGCTTGCCCATCATGCCCCACCACGCGGTACCGCTGGAGTCAAATTTCTGTATAAATACGTCCCGGCCGGTAGACAGGATATTGCGATAGTCGTCCCAAACAACATAACTATTGCCGGAAGCGTCAGTAGCGATATCAACGGAACTGATGCCGGTAGAGGCGACTACCGTGGTACGCTGGGCCCAGGCCCTGGTCCCGTCAGTATTAAATTTGTCCAGGTAGAGGATATCTTGCAAGGAACCGATATCAAATAAAGTGTAAGCCACGTAATAGTGATTGGTTGAATCCCGGCTGGCCATGGGCCTATTGACATAGCCGGACTGGAGCAAAACCTGGCTGCCCGATTTGATGCCGCTGGCACCGCTGCCGTCTATCTTTTGCATATATAACCCTGAGCCGCTGCTCCAAAAGAATACCAGCTTACCGTCGGAATCAACCACTGCAGGAGTGTAACCGAAGTTGTAGGTAGTTACCGAGGCGGTATTTACTACAGTGTCGCCGCCCCACTTTTTGGCGCCTGTATTATCAAATTTCTGTACCCATAAGTTGCCTCCCACCGCCCAGTATACAAATATGGAGCCGTCGATACCCTCCATCAATCCGGGAACAGGAGTCAGGAAATCATCATTTATATATGTACCGGTTCCAGCTGAATCTACTTGCTTCTCATTGCCCCACTGTTTAACGCCGCTGGTATTATACTTCTGGAGATAAATATGACCCTTGCCATCGCCAATACCGCTGCGGAAATCCACCCAGGCATAATACAAGTTGCCATCGCTGGCTGACAACATTACCTTGCCATTAACCTGCTTAGATGGGCTGCCGGGAGTAGAATCTTTAGGCAAGCGGACCATGCCCATAAAAGTATTGATATCGGGGATCACCCAATCGGCTGTAGTACCGGAGTCTTCGTAAGTGGTATTGGTAAATAGCTCGGTAAAGGTAAAAATGGACTCTGCCGCCCTAAGATTGGAAGCAATAAAAATACCCAAAACAATACTTAACAGGCAAGTATTAATTTTGAGCATCTTAGTGATCTGCATTATTTTCACTCCTTAAGGCTTAACAAAAGGGTTACAGAAGATCCTACCTCATAGTAACCTGTAACCAGCCCGTGACTTCTGATATCAGTTATAATAAATATAGCATATTTCCGTTAATTGTCAACCTGATTCCGTCTTAGAGAAAATTAAGGTCCAGCACCATGAATTGGCCCAAAGGGGTGGTCTTTTTGGTGTCTTTGGCACCAATCAGCATCCGCATCGGTTCGCTGGTTTTAGCCCGCAATAACGGCAAATTGACCGTCATGGCCAATAATTTGGTCTCCCTCGGCTTTAGTTCCATAACCTGATCCTTAAACGTTACCAACCCCACTATCGCGGGGACGTTCTGTAGTCCCACGGCGTAAAATGTTAGGGATAAGGTCTGAGCGCCTGTATTAGTGACCATCAGATTGGCCATTTGCAGGTTCTTATTCAGTTTGACCTTCTCCAGGCTGACCAACTTCGGCGCCATCAATAATGAGGTGTTGTTGATACTATCTTCGGCGATCAGGTCGTTGACCACGCTGGGTGGATAGTGATCATTGTTGAAGGCGATGAACATCTTACTCTTTAAATTGACCTTCATCATACCTTCCAAAGTATAAGTGACCAAGATCGCTTCATACTTCTTGCCGAACAATTTCTGGTCGTAAGGAGTATAAATGATCATATCCACGTCTTCAGACTGGTTAGGTTTCAGCCAGAAATTATCCCTCTCGAACTTGATCCAGGTTACATCTGGTATGGGTTCATAACCTTCTTTTAGCTGGCCCGCTTCCGGCAGTACGACTTCAAAACGCATATTTTCACTGTTATTATCCGTATTGGTAACGGTCAGGGGAAAGGCGGCTTTCTGCAGCAGACTGACCGGCATGCCGGGCTTCAGGTTGTCCAGTTCAATATCCGAAAAATTAACGGTAAAAGACGCTCCCCAGGCACTTATAGATAAGGACAAAATAAATATAATTGACCATAATGACGCCAAACTGCTCTTCTTCATTTTCTCTTCCCTTCGCAGGAGATTTAATAAAACAATAAGGAGACCTCTTGGGAAGTCTCCTTAGGTTGGTATTTAATTATGTTCCTTTTTTAGAACCATATCCCCAATGATACTCTATGACTGCCCGATGAACTTGCTATCTGCAACGGCATAATGAATGAATAATCGATATTCAGACCTAGTGCCTGGCTGCGCAGGCCATCAAAGGAAAATCCAAATGTCGCTTCCGTAGAATTAAAGCCAGCTCTTAGTCCCAGGCTCTTACCAAATAACCAGCTCTCTAATCCCAGATGATAAGTGGAAACACCGTCCCTCATACTGAAATCGGCTGCCGGGGTCAGTATTGTATTCCCCAGGTTAATATTCCTATAAGCTACGCCGGCCAGTATTTCCATAGGAACTTTATCCGTATCTTTCAATCCCACATCCGGCTGGGTCAGGTTCTTGGCCACGAGGCCGATGCAGATCTTGTCATAAGGCTTAATTAAGGTACCGATATCGGCAGAAAAAGCGCTCTTAGAGTTGCCTGAGGCAAATACCGGGTCATCCTTAGCATAATCGTCGAGGGTGTAAGCGTGCCCCATAGATTTCAGGTTAACACCAACATAGACCTTGGGCGTCAATCCCGGGAACCAATCGTTTAAGCGCTTGGCGTACGTTATCACATAAGTGTCTTCCTTATAAAGGTTAGAGGCGGTAAAATTGGCCCAGCTGACGCCAAAAGCGCCAATACTGGACTTAGGATAGACAAATGACAGGTAGTTGAATCCCAGGCTTACCGTGTCATTACCGGCTTTAAGATCCAAGCCGTTATAGTAGGTTGAATACATGAAGCTGCCTTCAGCGTTCTTCATCTGGGCAATACCCGCCGGGTTCCAAAGGGGAGCATTACTATCGTTGGCTACCGCAACAAATGCTCCCCCCATGCCAGCAGGCCTGGTTCCCCAACCAGTGTCTTTGAACGCAGCTTGCGCTGTGAATGTATTTATGGTCAGTGCCATCGCTATGATTGTAAGAGTGATCAGCGTGTACTTTTTCATCGTCATCCCCCCTACTTCGCCACGGCGATAACGCCGCTGACTAAAGTTCCGTCGACTGTGAATTGATAGATGTAGACTCCGCTTTCTACGATAGTGCCGCCATCATCCTTGCCGTCCCACTTGCCGGTGCCGGCTGATACTGACCGTATCTTCCTGCCGGTGATATCAAATATCTTAATCTCTTCCGTAAGGGAGTTGAAATCAGCTTCATCATTCACGCCGTCACCGTTCGGGGTGATTATCTTCATCTTCGGCCGGTAGTCCTCTGGGGTCAGGGTCGCCACCGGGAAGAGAGCGTATTCGCTGAAATGATCGATCTTACAGGTAACGGTGTGATCGGTCGTGTTGATAGTAGGCATAGCCGCCAGGCGCCAGTTAAACCCATCCCAGTAGAAAACACGAAGAGTAATCGGGTCTATGGTGTTTGCCACGCCGTCGGAATTTTCAATGTAATCAACCTTGCCGTTATTGTCGTTATCAAAATAGAGCATGGTCAGGTCTATGGCTTTAGCAAACCTGGTGCCACTCGGAGCAAAATCGAATACCGCCGCCGGGGTATCGCTCAGGGACATCGGCGGAGCAGTGTGAGTAGCGGCTCTATCTTTCTGGGTAATGGTAACGTTAAGATTGGAACTTACGGCATTTTTAACCGCAACTAACTGCATCTCGCCGTCTTCCGAGTTGCCATCCGGAACTATAATAGAGGACACTGAACCAGCGCTAATAGTGCCGTTAGTGACCTGGGTGACGTCTATGGTGTAAGGATCGCCATCAAAGGTCACAATGTTCGAAGTAGTAGCAAACGGGTAATAGACAATGCTGGCGCCCGCTTTCGATCTAATAAAGTATTTTAAGCTCGGCGCGACTATAGCGCTGGCAGGTATTTCAAAAGTATAAATGTAAGTGTTAGCTTCACCGGTTACAGCAGATACGTCCTTAGCTGACAAACTGGTGTAATCAGCAATAGCCGCCGTGGAAGATCCGTAATTCAAGGTTACGGTGTTAGCTCCGGCACTAATGATCTTGGATTTAATGATCAGTTTATCTCCCAGCATACTTATTTTAGTGACCGGTGATATATCGTTAAAGCTGGCTAATATGGCCTGTGAATCAAGTATAGTATCGATCTTGGAATATAATGCCAATCCTACCCCGCCGCCTGTAACGGAAGCGGATTGCTTAAAGTAGATGACATAGTTCTTGGATAAATAAGTGACATCAAAAGGAACTTCAACGGTAACAGTTACAGTTTGCGCCTGGCCGCCTGCCAGCGTAAAGGTTGAGGGCGCTGCTGTTATCCAGGGAGTAGTTGCCGAATAGGCGGCATCAGGAGCATCTACATAACCTGTAGGAGGTGTCGCTATCAATTTTTCCGCTGTCAGGGTGAAATTCAGAGATTCAGTGCCGGTATTAGTATAGGTTACATTACTAATAATAACCGGGCTCCCAAATCCCATCGGGAGATTGGTAATGCCGGGAAAGGTGGTGGTCCAAGTAGTGGTAGCATATAAATTGGATAAAAGACCTAATGAAAATATGGCAGCTAAAATTAGATACTTATACCAGCCCCTTCTCCCTTTGCCAACTTTGTAATTTTGCATTTTCTCCCTCACTGAGCGTTGAATTGAGTTGTCTCTCTCTCCCGTTTTAGCGGGAGAGAGAGACAACAGGTTATATTACTGTACGAATCCGATGTTCACGAACAAGTGCATTTCCGCGCTGGTAGAGGTGCTGGGAGGAGCAACGAATCTCAGCCACATATTGGCTGTGCCGTTGTTCTTCACAATAGGATTCCCAGTCTCGTCACCGGCAAAGAAAGTGCCGTTACAAGCTTTGGAAGCTCCGCCAACCAGGACTAAATTAGCAAAATTGGAATCAAATAAGGATTTAGTCGGAATGCCAGAGTTCAAAATAGCTTCTAATACATATTGATTCCCGGTCATTAAAGCGAAGTTAGGTTGATTGACCGCAGTCCAACCAGCCGGATTGGATAACCCGACCGTTAAGATCTCGTCTTTCTGGTCGCCCAGGTTGGTGATAATGAAATGTGAATCGCTGGGAGGTGTGCTGGAAGCTGACAGGTCCTGCGAGAAAACGTTAGCAGAAGGAGCAATGGTACCGAAGTTGATAACGCCGGCCACAGAGATACCTCTCTTGCCGCCGTTGATCCTGACGATGACTTCACCTTTGCCGCCGCCGGCATATTTTACCTGGTCCACGTAATAAGCAAACTGTCCGCCGGTGCTGCCGTTATCCGCAGCGGTAATGACAAATCCCCACAGTTGGTTCACAGCAGCCAGATTGGCGCTGGTAGGCAGAGCAATGGTGACGCTCAGAGCGTCAGACCAGTCGGCCATGCCGCCGGTGAGAGTGATCATCTTGCCAGAGGGATCGTTGGCAGTGTTGCCGCTCGCGTCATATTCTACGCCGTTGCCGTCAGTCATGAAAATTTTCTGGATCTTAACGTCTGGCCCGCCGGTTTCTTTTCTCAGCTTGAAGGTTAAAGAAGTATAAGCGCTTAAATCCATAGTTCCTGTGCCGCTGCCGCCAGCCTGTACCACTTCACCGGCCCAAGATTCTTTCGATGAGTCATAAAGGAACTTGGCAGCCTGTTCTCCGCCCACTCCAGCCCCTACGGCTGTAGAATAAGTAATGGAATGGTTAGTGGGTGTCACGCCATAAGTGGCCTGTTGCTCGCCCATCCACATAGACGGGTAGGACCCGATCCAGCCATTCAGAAACACGTCCAGGTCAGCATGCGCCACAGCAGTAATGCCGGCGAAAGCTAACACTGTTAGAACTAATACTAGTGCTTTCTTCATGTGCTCTTCCTCCTTTTTGATTTGCCCCAAAAGCACATCCGTGACTTTCGTGGCTTTGTATTTAAGTTTACCGGGGGTCCGGTAAAACAAAAATCCGAGATGCCTGGTTCATTAACTTCGGCAGCTCGGCTGACCTCACTTGTTTATGGGTATTCCACGGTCCCGTGGCTTTGCGTCCCCCGCTCACGCGGGGTTTGCCCTTTCGGTTAAGTTGTCAAGGTGTAATTTGATTACTAATAATATATCATAATTTAGGCGTTTGTCAAGTAATTATTTTGACTGCTATATTAGTTCTTTTTGCGATATTCCAGGTAGGCGTTGACCGAGCCCGAACGCTCGAACAGAGACCAGTACATCTCCGCCAGTTTCAGGCCCTTCAGCTCTTTGAACCGGGAAAAATCCTGGCCGGTCAGCAGCAGGTATTCCTCCAGCGGTATCTGTCCCCTCAGCAGCTTCTCCTGCAGAACTTCCGACAGCTCGTATTTGAATTCTTTGTTGATGGTTTTCTTGAATTTGCTTATATTGGCCTTTTGCATCATCATGTCCTTTATTTTATTCGTTATAGGCAATATGCCGTAACAGGCGGTATACCCGTAAGTTCCGGTGAAATTACATATCTTGCAGCCCTTTCCCTCGTATACCGTTACCTGCTTGCCGCTGGCTTTCAGCCCGGCCGCGGCCGCCGTTTTCCGGGAAATCTCTATGCTGCCTTTGCAATAGGGGCAAACCGCTTTGGCCAGCCGTTGCTCCGCTACCAGGTCCAGGTGCTCGATCAGGGAATAATGGTCCGATCTTTCCGCTACAAATCCCGCCAGGAAATCCGCCAGGGTCTGGTCACTGGTAATGGTCCCGATCACCAGGTTCCCCTTTTCCGCCATGCGCCCCAGGTGGTTCCAGGCTCCAACTCCCTGGATATTTTCCACAGCCAGGATATTGGGATTGAACTGGTTGACATATTCCAGGGTGTTCTTAATGTCCATCTCCGGCGATACTTCTATCTGGTTGACGTTATCCAAATGATAATCCAGTTTGTTCTCTACACTGACAATGTCATTGTCGGGGAAATTCAGTTTCTTGAGACTGGCGTAAACCGTGGTTTTCTTGCCGCTGTTTTCCGGGCCGATGATCAGGATGCAGCCTTTTTGGGCTTCCAGGTATTTTTCATACAGTTGCAGACTGCGCGGGGTGAACCCGAGTTGCTTTAAGGGCAGGAAATAACTGTGGGTCTGCGGGCTTTCCACGCCCGTTTTGAATCGCCCTTCCTTGGAATAGTAGGCGGATATGGCCTGCTTAAGCTCCTTGGGGCTGGCGATATAGGATTTTATGTTATAGCCGGTCAGTAATCCGAGCACATTTTTAAGAAACTGGTTGGCCGGGTCGCTCATAGCTACCCAGAGCGTGTCGCCTTCCATTTTCAGCGGCAGGACCAGATTATTCTGGGCGATGTTTTCGGGAACTTTGCCGATGATCCGGTTATCGATCTTTTCCGTTTCCGCCAGTTTAACGTACGGAGCGTTCAACTGTTTGCCTAACAAATTAAGAACGAGCTCCTCATTAGTAAATCCCAGGTTAATGAGAATCTCGCCTATTTTTTTACTGGAGCGCTGCTGTTTGACTAACGCCGTTTGCAGTTGGTTTTCATTTATCAGGGAAGCCTCAACCAGCATCTCCCCTAATTTTTTCTGCCGGTACTGCGTGTGGTTGTCCCAGCCAAGTGGCCGCATCAATTTTCTCCTTGGATGAGCCCCTTAAACAAATCTAACCTGAAATAGAACTTATGAAAGATAAACTTGTTAAAAGGCCTCAAAGTCTCTCGTGGCTTATTGGCTTTTATGTGAATATCTTGATTGGTTGTTTATCCAAGTAAAATATAACACAAAATCAGGACTTGTCAAGCTATTTCGTTATTGCAGCGCCCATAAAGAAAAACGCCCCGAATTTTCGGGGCGTATCTTACATATGGCGGGGGTGGCAGGAGTCGAACCTACAGTTCCGGTTTTGGAGACCGGTCGTTTAGCCATTAACGGACACCCCCTGAATGCCTATTTCGTCTCCTTGTGCAATGTATGCTCACGGCAGAACTTGCAAAATTTCTTTACTTCCAGTTTATCCGGATGTTTCTTTTTATTCTTGGTTAAAGAATAATTCCTTCTTTTACACTTGCTGCAGGCAAGCGTGACAATACTTAGATCTTGGTTAGCCATTGGAACTCCTTAGAAATACAGTTATAAGTTTTAAGTGTTAAGTGTTAAGTTTAGGATATATAACCTATACTTTTAACTTATAACTTTCAACTTTACACTGCTTTTTTATTTTACGCGATGATTTCTGACACTACGCC
>PMCA01000029.1 GCA_003153935.1 Elusimicrobiota bacterium | reverse complement strand
AATTCATGCCCGATGATCTTGCGTTTGGTCTCTGGACTGGTCACCCCTTTTAACTTATTCAGAAAATGTTTCTCCGCGTCGACATAACGCAAGCTTAAGCCCAGGTGCTTCTTAAATACTTTTTGCACCTTTTCTGCTTCCTGGGCCCGCAGTACGCCGTTGTTAACGAATACGCAGGTAAGTTGTTTACCGATAGCCTTGTGGATCAATACGGCGGTGACGCTGGAATCAACTCCGCCGCTCAATCCCAGGATAACCTTGTTCTTACCGACCGTGTTCCTGATGTTTTCTACTTCGGTTTTGATAAAGGAATGCATGGTCCAAGTCGGAAGTTCATGGCAGATACGTANNGTATGCACCACTTCGGGATGGAACTGTACTCCGAATATCCGGTTAAGCGGGTCGTAAACCGTAGCCGTTGGCGAGTTGGCAGTGTGGGCTATCTCTATGTAATTGGGAGGCAGTTTCACCAGCCGGTCGCCGTGGCTCATCCATACCTTCTGGGTCTTATCCAATCCGTAAAAAAGGTCAGTCTGCCGGTCGATGAACAGCTGGGCCGCTCCGTATTCACGATGGGCGGATTTATCCACTTTGCCACCAAGGAGGTGCGCGATAAGCTGCATGCCGTAACAGATACCTAATACCGGCACACCCAGCTCAAAGATCCGTTTGTCAGGAATAGGCGCGCCCTTGGCGTACACGCTGGATGGGCCGCCGCTTAATATGAAACCCTTGGGATCTTTAGCCCGTAACTCGATCAGGGGAGTGTTAAAAGGCAGGATCTCGCAATAGACATTCTGCTCCCTGACGCGCCGGGCGATCAGTTGCGTGTACTGCGACCCGAAATCCAGTATGATTATCATGTTCCTTTATTCCCCTATTTGCCCATGCCTATTTTCTGGGCTTTTTGGAATTGCTTGCCTTCATGTTTGAAATCAGGAGCGATGATTATCTCTACCAGCTGCATTTCTTTAATATTCTTGGCGCCCAATGAAGCCATGCTGGTGCGCAAAGCTCCGACCAGGTTTTGGCTGCCATTGTCGATCTTGGCCGGTCCCAGCAATATTTCCTGTAGGGTGCCTGAGGTATCTACCTGGATCCTGGTGCCGCGCGGTAAATACCTGTCCGGCGTGGCCATGCCCCAATGGAACCCTTTGCCCGGGGCTTCGATCGACCTGGCCAGTGAAGAGCCGATCATGACTGCGTCAGTACCGGCGGCAAAGGCCTTGCAGATATCGCCGCTGTAGCTCATTCCGCCGTCAGTGATGATAGCAACATACTTACCCGTCTTTTTATAGAAGAAATCACGCGCAGCCGCGCAATCAACGGTGGCAGTTATCTGCGGAACGCCGATGCCTAATACGCCTCTGGTAGTGCAGGCCGCTCCCGGCCCGATGCCGACCAGCAAGCCCTCGATGCCGGTTTCCATCAGTTCCAGGGCCACATCGTAGGTTACGCAATTACCGATTAACACCGGTAGTTTCATCTCTTTGCACATCTTGGCAAAATTGACTTCCTGGTATTCGCTGGAAACATGGTGTACCGTGGTCACGGTGGCCTGGACCACGAAAAGATCAGCGCCCGCTTCCTGGGCGATCTTGCCGAAGCGCTCCGCCCGTTTGGGAATGGCCGATACGGCGCAGGGAACTTTGGCTTTCTTGATCTCTTTGATCCTCTTGGCGATCAACTCTTCCTTGATCGGTTCCTTGTATATGCTCTGGATGATCTTGGTCGCGTCTCCGGGCGCCGCCCCAACTATCTGTTCTACTATTTCGTCCGGGTTTTCATAACGGGTCTGTATACCTTCCAGATTCAGCACCGCCAGGCCGCCCAAACGGCCCATCTCGATAGCGAACTTGACGTCGACTACCCCGTCCATCGCGCTGGCGATGATGGGGATGCTGAATTTCAGGTCCCGTATTTTCCAGCTGACATCGACTTCATTGGGATTAATTGTAAGTAATCCGGGCACTAAGGCCACATCATCGAAGCCATAGGCTTTTCTTGCTTCCCTGTCCCTGCCGATAAAAAATGACATTTCCTTTTCTCCTCCATGTTTTGTATTTTTTTTGTTTAGCGGTGTCCCGTCGAGCCAAAACCGCCTTCACTGCGGCTGGTATCGTCCAGATCTTCCACTTCCTGCCATTCTATTTCTTCCACTTTTTTTAAGACTATCTGCGCTATCCGGTCCCCTTTTTTGATCAGCGCGTCTTCGGTGCCGGAAGAGTTATAAATAATTATCCCCACTTCACCCCGGTAACCTGAATCGATGGTCCCCGGCGTATTTAGTACGGTCAGTCCCTTTTTCAAGGCCATACCGCTGCGCGGCCGGACCTGCAGTTCATAGCCAAGAGGAACGGCCACTTTCAAACCGGTGGGCAGCAGTGCCCTGGTCAGGGGTTTTAACATTATATCGTCGCCCATATTATACATGTCCATACCGGCGTCACCGGGGTGGCTGTACTGGGGCATCAGGACATCCGGCCGGAGTTTCTTTACCTTGATCTTGATCATGCTCCGACCTGCACCACTTCTGCCGGGTCGCTCTTCTCCGGTTCTTTGGCTTTTACTTCTCCGGACTTAACGCTGAAGTCAGCGTAATTATGCATATGCTTGTGCCGGTCGTGCAGCTCCCCGATCTTGGACATGTTCCAGTTGTCCGTGCGGCTGTAATAGCCGACGATCCTGGTAATACCGTACACATCCTTGGAATCGCAGCTGGGGCATACTTCGTTCAGGCCCCTGGTCATCTTCTGGCAGGCGTTGCAGATGGTGAACTCTGGCGAGATAGTGATCTGGGCCGCCGACGTATTATACCAGGACTTGGTCACCAGGCTCAGGACCGCGCCAGGATCGGGTTTGTGCTCGCCGATAAAAGCATGGTTGATGGCGCCGGCCTCGATGATACTGTGGAACTTGCTCTGCTTGATGATGCGGTCGATCATGCTGACCGGGGCGTTAGCCGCCAGATGGATACTGTTGGTGTAATAATACTGGTCCTGTTCGATGCTGCCCTTGATCACCGAGCGGGATTCGGGGTATTCCCTCATATCGATCTTGGCAAAACGCCTGGCCGCTGATTCCGCCGGGGATTCTTCCAGTACGAATTTCATGCCGTGTTTCTTCTCGTATTCCTTGACCCGCAGGAACATATGGGAAATGATCTTCAATCCCAGCTTATATACTTCCTCGTCTTCATGGAGCTGCTTGCCGGTCAGGTACTGCACGCATTCGTTCAAGCCGTTCATGCCGATTATATAGCTGGCCTTGTCCAGGTTTATATACGGTTTTCCGTCTTCCGCCGGTTTACCGACCTGCCAAAGCGGCAGGCCCCGCCGGTTCATCAGCTTGGAAATGAAAGAGCGTTTTTGCAGGTGCGCTTCCACGCACAGGTCCAGGACCTTGGATAATTCGTTCAGGGTGCCTTCAATATTCCCCTTGCCGGATTTATAAGCCAATTGCGGCAGGTTGACGGTCACGTTCTGAAAACCGCAGAAACGCAGGCTCTCCGGATGGTTGATCATATAAGCGTCTTCCGGTTTGCTCAGGTCCAGCGTGGTCTTCAAACGGCAGCATTGCGATAGCGTAACTTCATCGCGGTCAAAGACGAAATACGGTGAACCGTTCTCGCTGGCGATCAGGCAAGCATGTTTCAACAGCTCGAACTGGGCCGGATCGTCAAAAGCCGACTGGTTGATATGCAGGTCCATCTTCGGGAACTCGAACATATGCCCGTGAGCGTCGCCGGCCCGCCAGACATCCATCATGGCTTTGGCAAAGGATTGTACCTCTTTTTCATATTCCGAATATTTCTTGCCGGTGTACTTGCCTCCGGGCCCAATGGCTTCGATGTTCTTCAGGTACGAGGGCACGGTCAGGTGAATATTAAAGTCGATGAATAAGGTCTGCCCGCCGCGGCTGAACGCGTTCTGGGCGCAGGAGAACAGCAGATACTGGGCTTCCTGCTTCATTTCCTTCTCGCTCATGCCGACCAGGTAAGGCGCGTATAACACATTGGTGAAAGCCACTCCCAGGGCGCCGGCGTAATAAGCCTGCATGCTGGCCAGGAAGGTGTTCAGGTGGCCGGTCAGGGTGCGGGCGTGTTTGGCCGGGACCGAGCGGATATTCAGGTTCTCCAGGTGCAAGCCGTACTTCTTGATGTATTCCAGTGAATGGCTGCTGCAATAAACCCGGGTCGGATAACCAAGATCGTGCAAATGGAGCGCGCCCTTTAAATGGGCGTTGGAAACCTCTTCGGAAAATATTTTTTCCAGCGCGTATTGTTTCAAAGTATTCTCGGCAATAGCCAGGTTAATGGCTTCCGGGCTATTGGCGGCAATATTGGAATTTTCGCTGGATTTGGAAAAGATCAGTTCTTCCAGGTCGTAAATTGGTATGCCTAGCGCTCTCTGCCGTTTCAATTTGCCGTTTCGGTAACCGAGGTTGAACAATTCGTTATCTACCATTTCACGGATAAAGGAGGTAGTTACCTGGCGGGAACCGCTGGCCAGTATCTTCTGTTCCACGGCGTCGGCAATTTTACCGGCCAGTTTCTTGTCAATGTTGGCTTCTTTTACCAGGGCGGCGCAGATGGCGCTCTTGTTCCAGGGCAGTATTTCCTCATGGGCCGGGGTTGTGACCATGAGCGCCAGGTCGGTGGCGTTGGTCTTAGCGGCCACTTCTTTACGTACTTTTAACACCTTTCTCATGCGGGCGCGTTTGTGCCGGTACAGGATGAAGGCCTTGGCGGTAGCGGCGTGTCCCTCTTCGATCAGGATCTTCTCGACGGCGTCGCCGATCATTTTGGTGGTGAGCAGCTTCTCGTTGCGGTATTTCTTCCGCAGGTAAACAATTACTTCATCGGCCAGGACATCGGAAATGCGCCTGTTCTTGCCGCCTACTTCCTTAGCCGCCTTGAAGATACCGTTGACGATATTCTCCTTGCTGAAGGCTTCCGTGACCCGCTCACGCTTGCGAACTTTAAAAGTGACTACAACCCCTTTTTTCTTCTTCATTTAGCGTCTTGCCCCCTTCCCCAGTATTTTGTTTTTTAATTAATCCCGCAGGCGCGAATTAGGAATGAACTTACGACATTCCTGCAGGGTCTCCAATAGGTACTTGGATGAATACGGCGCCAGCTCACGCAGCTCCGGCGCCATGGCTTCTTTCGGTTTAAACTGCTGGATGAAGAAACGTTTGCTACCCTTCAGGAAAGAAGCGATCTCCACCAGGTCATTCTTCTCCAGCATGGTCGGTACGAAAGTAGTGCGGAATTCATATTCTATTTCTGACCCGCGCAAGACCGCGATGCTGCGCTTGATCCGGTCGATATTGATATTTGAGCCGCTTAATTTCTTGTAGTTAGCGTTTAACGGGGCTTTAATGTCCATGGCGACATAGTCCACCAATCCGTATTTGATCAGGGTCTCCAACGGCTTGGGATGGGACCCATTGGTGTCTATCTTGATCGGGAAACCCATTTTTTTGATCTCTTTCATTAACTCGAATAGTTCCAGGTACATGCAGGGTTCGCCCCCGGAGATCACGACCCCGTCCAGCCAGGCGCGTTTAGCCTTAAGCAGGGCGAGGATCTTCTCCTGGGAGATCTCCGCTATGTCATTATTTTGTTTTACCAGAACACCATTATGGCAGAACGGGCAGGCGAAATTGCAGCCGGAAATAAAGATGACGGCGCTGATCTTGCCATCCCAGTCGATCAGGGAGTTCTCCAGGAAGCCCTTGATCTTTAATTGACTGGCGGTATTGGTTTTAATAGCGGTTAGTTTTTCCACGGGTCTCTACTCTTATTCGAAGAATTGCCGGAATTCCTGGCTGGTGGGTACGGTTTTTTTCCAGCGGGCCAGCTCCTGTCCGTCCTTTTCCAATATGGTGGTTGGGAATTCCAGGGCGTCCAAATAGGCTCCCTGGCTGAGGCCGTCGACGGTATCCAGGTCGAAATACTGGATCTCCGCCTTACTGCTCAGGCCCCAGTGATTTAAGAAGAAGTTGAATTTGTCTTTTGTCGCTTTGCAGGCGTCGCAAGTGGTTTTACCAAAGATCTTAATTTTGATCACTTTCTTTATTTTCCTCCTTATTCTCTTCCTGGTTATCTTTTTCCTTTTTAAGTTTTTTCAATTCCTGCAGGAAAGTGTTGATATCGTTAAAGTTGCGGTAAACGCTGGCGAAACGGATATAGGCGACCTCGTCTACTTCCTTGAGCCGCTTCAGTATCTTTTGCCCGATGGATGTCGAGGGCACTTCCATGATGTAATAATTATGCAGTTCATATTCAATTTCGCTGATGATCTTCTCGATCCGGTCGATGCTGATGGGTCTTTTTTCGCAGGCTCTTAACAGTCCCCCGCGTAATTTCTCGCGGCTGAAGGGTTCCCGGCGGTTATCGCTTTTAATGACCATTAAAGGCACTTCTTCCAGGCGCTCATAGGTAGTGAAGCGCTTCTGGCAAGAGAGGCACTCGCGTCTTCTTCGGATGATTGAAGCTTCTTCTAGCGGGCGGGAATCAATTACCTTGTCTTCAAGTGAACCGCAAAATGGGCACTTCAAGGGGAATCCTTCTTTCCTGCTCCACAAACTATACTGTATAGAACCGAAAAACACTATATAAAGGAGTGTTCTACTTTTATCACACAATATCTAGTATTGTCAAGGAAAAAAAAGAGTATTTTTAAAGGTCTTTTTGGCCCCAATATTCTCTTATCAATTTATTCGCTATTTCGTAGGAAAAGCCCTGTCTTACAAGGTAGTTTTTGGTCTTGGCCATGCTCTTTTCCGTGCTGTCTTTCCGGTAAGTACGCAATTTCTTCTCCAGGGCCGCCCGGGCCAGCGCTTCTTCATCCAGTCCCAGCTTAGCCATGACTCCGGTAGTTACCTGACGGGCCAGCTCGTGCCCTATCCCCTTAAGCCGCAGTTCCTGCTCGATCAATCTCTGTCCGCGGGGTTTGAAGCGCAGTCTTTGACCGGCGAACGCAGCCGCGAACGCCTCGTCGTCAAGGTAATGCCATTGGCCCAGTTTATCCAGGGTTTCAGAGATCAGGCCGGCCGGGTATTTCTTCAGGGCCAGCTTATCCCGCAGCTGCTTCCGGGAATAGCTTTGGCGGCTCAGCAGGTACAGGCAGTAGTTCAGGGCCTTTTTATTCAGATTTTCCATAGGTGGACGTCTTTAAAAATGAGGTCTTTGAATTCGATCGTCATCTGCCAGAGCCAGAGCCAGATGGCCCCGCAGGTGGCCAGGCTGGACTGCAGAAATAACCGCAGGTCTATGATCTCCGGTACCATCAGTTTAAGTATCAAAGTAGCAACTATAATATTAAAAAGGATGATCAAAGTCAAGGAAAAAAGACGCCCTGTTTTCTTGATGTCCGATTGGCCCAGGCTGAAGGCGTAAATGAGCAGCGCCAGGTGGAAGGAAAAAGTAAAACCGATGGCAAAAATTATGTACAAAAAGAACTGGTCGGCCCGGTCGAAAGCCTTAAGAAGAAAGTAAACCAGTACCACCAGAAAAGTGTATAAAGGGAAGAAATACGGGGCCAGGTTGATCAGGAAATTTGTCTTGGTCAGGACGACGCGGCCGCTGGCGGCGCGCACGGTGAAATCCTTGACTCGGCCGCCGAACATCATGGCCCAGAGAGCATGAGTCAATTCGTGGCCGAAAACATAAGTGCGGATAGGTTTGAAAAAAGCCAGCTGAAAAGCCAGGTAGGTCAGGAAACCGCCGAAAAAACAATATTGGACGCTGCCACTGTTCATGGTGAAAGCGCCCAATTGCGCGAGAAAAGAATGGAAGCAGGCTAATACTGCGGGTATCAGCAATAACCCCAGGATGAATTTTACCAGGCTCTTGTTTTTCATCAGGTCGATAGGATTTCTTTTATCTCCACAGCAGCGCGGTTCATCTGTTTGCGCAGGAGGTTAAGGTCGCACTTGCCCTCATTCTGGCCGATGTCCATGTAGATCTCAAACAGGCGGTTGACCAGGGTCTCTTCGATGCGTCCCCACTGGCTCAGCACCGGGTAATACCGGACCGTTTTCAATATCTCGGTAAAGGCCACGAACCGGGGATTGGTCAGGAAATACTGGGTATGGAAAGCTTTCTTGACCGCCGGTATGGTGCCGCAGGATTTGGCGTAATAAATTTGCGCTTCCACGCCGCTCAAGAACTTCAGAAATTCCCAGGCTTCGCGCTGGTAGATAGAGTTGCGCATGATGCCTAAGGCGCTGCCCCCGGCAAAGGAAAAACTGCCTTTGGGCCCCGCCGGGAATCTGGTAGCCAGGCAGTGCTTGGCGATATCGATATTGTAGAATGATTCGGTGTAAGCCATGCTGAAGACGTCGATCACGTTACTGACGCAAATACTGTAGGCCCCTTGGAAATATTCCACGCTGAGCTGGGCCGGGTCCAGGCCGACACAATGCACTGGGATCAATCCCTGGCTAAAAAGGCTGAAATAAAATTCCAGGCCCTTGAGCGATTCCTCGCTGTTAATGACCACTTCCTTGGTCGCCTCGTGATAGATGTCGCCGCCGGCGGCCCAGACAAAAGGCATGACGTTGTGTACAAGTTCACCCGTTTTCAGTCCCGCCCCCATGCCCAGGGCCGGTACTTTTTTGCCGCCAACTTCCACATTATTTATTATCTTGCTGGACTGCAGGAAAGAATCCCAGGTGGCGATATCCTTGACGGATAAATTGCATTTCTGCAATATATCTTCCCGGTAGTACATACCGCGGGCGTCGATAAACCAGGGCAGGGCGCTGATCACTCCGCTTTCGGGAGAGATACAGGTTTTGAGGATCGAATTGTCGAAAGCTTCCGCGCCTCCTACATCCGCGATCTTGTCGTTCAGGCCCAGGAGGTACCCCTGCTGCGCTAAGTACCCGACCCAGGTGGAACCTATCTGCACCACGTCCGGGGCGTGGGTACTGCTCTTAACCCCGAGCAATTCCTCCCAGACGGTGTTCCAGTTCTTCAGCTCCAGGTTGATCTTTATCTGGGGGTGGTCCTTCTCGAACAAGTCAACGAACAAAGTGACAACATCGTTCATATAGCTGTTGTTGCTCGAAATAAACCACACATTCAGGATTATCCTGTCACTCATGATTCCCTTTCCCTCCAGTTTGTTATCTTCTTAGTAATAAAAGGATTCCCCAAAGGATCAACAGCAAAGCGCATAATTGGTTGAACAGTTTTTGTATTCTGGCCAGCCGGTCCAGCTTGCCGGGTACCGCTCCCGCCAGCATTCCCGCCAGCAGCAAAGGAGAGACCAAAGTTCCCAAACCGAAACTAGCTCCCATAACCGCTCCTTGCCAGGCGTTGGCGGCCCGGTTGGCAATGTACGTCAAGATCCCCAACAACGGCAGGCAGGGAGTAAAGCCGATCAATATACCTAAGATAAACATACTTGGTTGTCTTTTGTCAACAAAATATTTATGAAAATTCCGGCAATACCGGAGAGAAGTGTCTTTACCCAGCAGGATCAACCCGCCGAACAGGAGTAGTAAGCTGCCACTGGCCAGGGAGAAGAAAAGTTTCCATCCGGGTTCATTCAAGACCGGGTCTAATAACCGGATGGACCAGCCGGCCAGTAATCCCAGGAAAATATAAGATAGAGCCCTACCCAGTGAAAAGACCAGGGCTGCTGTTAATCCTTGACGATGGTTGTCGGCCGTGGTGGCGATAATGGGCAGAACTATCGGCGCGCAGAAGGCCAGGCAGGGACCGAATCCCACTGTAAACCCTGTGGCCAATATTCTTAATGATTCCTGCGCCAGGGGTGTCATTATTCTTTTTCGCCGAATACCTGGGCGCTGAAAGTATAAAGTTCACAGTCCTTATTTTTCCAGGCGTCGGCCGGCAGACCGGCTTTCTGCGAACAGAGTTCATCCAGGAACTGCTCCCTGGTCCAGCCGGTTTCAGTGGCTACCTGAGGCAGGAATACCCCGCCCCGCCCGCCTTTCCTGACGATCACGCCATGCGTTCCCATGACAATTTCTTCCGGGTTATTGATACTTACCGGCACGCTCAGGACAGATATCTCAATTTCCAGCTGTGGCAGTTCGGCTGGTTTTACCGGGCTGAAACGCGGGTCACCGGTGGCGGCTTCCACGGCCATTTTACTGACTGCCAGGTAAAGGGCTTCTATCGGCATAATATAACCGATACAGCCTCTTAATTCCCCATTTTCGTGCAAAGTAACGAAGACTCCCCTTTTTTCCAGCAGGCCCTTATCGGTGACCTTGAATTCAGGAACCGTCCCTGTCTGTACGTAGGATTCGACGGTCTGGCGTGCGATCTTTAACAGTTCCTTTTGCTGCGTTTTGGATAACATATTCTGCCCCTTTTTTGTTGTTGGTTCTTCCTGGTAAATCGCGGTAGCCGAGTAACCGACCACCCGGTCCCGGTCACCCGTAACGTCCCCGCTGTTGGCGTATTTCAGCACAGAGATCTTAACCGGGGCCAGCAGGTCAGCGACGGCCAGCGCGGTCAGTACGGCGCCGCTGCCGCAAAATTCGCAGGCGCCCTTGGCCATCAGCGCGTCCAGAGTTTTAGCATCCTGTTTGGCCAGTACTGCCAGAGCCGTATGATCCATTTCACTGGCTTTGGCATAAGGGAAATAATGGCTCATATCGGTGGAAATGACCAGCAGGACCCTTTTCCCCGAATTCATCTGCCGGACTATCGCCCCGGCCAGGGAGCGGCAGTTCTTGAGGGTCGGCTCGCTTACTAAAATGGGTACTATCTTGAAACTTTTCAATGTTTTTTGTAAAAACGGCAGTTGCACTTCCAGGGAGTGTTCCGGCCAATGGGCTTCTACGGAGCAGGAAAACAATTCATTTTCTCCGGCTATGGCCTTGGCCATGGCGGTATCCACCGGGACCTTACCAAGAGGCGTTTCCCAGTCTCCATCGCACCAGACGCTGGCCACATTAATGTAAGCGTGATGACTGGGACCGATCAGTATGACCGTGTCAAAACGCCTTCCCTGCAGCAGTTTGTAGGCATAAGCCGCTACCTGTCCGCTGTACTGGTAGCCCGCGTGCGGAACTATCAAAGCGATAAGTTTACCGGCGATCTTTTGCTCAGGAACCTGTTCCAGGAACCCGTCTATCATTTGGCTAAGTTCAGCCTGGCTGGCCGGATAAAAAGCCCCAGCTACCTGGGGCGGACGGGTTTCAGCAGGTAGATAGTTCGTATAACAGGCCAAAAATGTAATGGCCGTTGCCAAAATAAGAAGATATTTTTGTTTCATTTGTTCCACCGGCCGGCGATCGGGTGATGGCAATAATCGCAGAGGCCTTTGGTTATATGCACTTCCAGTACGTTATAGCCGGTTCGTTTTACCACGGCATTATGGCAATTAGGGCAATAGGTATTCTCAGCGGGATGCCCCACTACGTTGCCGATATAAACATAGTGCAAGCCTTCAGCCAAGGCGGTTTCCCGGGCCTTTTCCAGCGTCTCTATCGGTGTGGGCGGCAGGTTTTTCAACTGGTAAGTAGGATAGAACCGGGAAAAGTGCAAAGGCACATCCGGTCCCAGGTTATTTTTTATCCACTGGCACATTTGCTTGATCTCTTCAGGGCTATCGTTTTCACCGGGCAGGACCATGTTGGTGATCTCCAGCCACACCCCGTTCTTATGGAGCATCACCAGGGTATCAAGGACCGGCTGCAAATGCGCGCCGCAGATCTTCTGGTAGTAGTTGTCGCTGAAACCTTTCAGGTCAATGTTGGCGGCATCCAGATATGGGCAGAGGTTTTGCAGGGGCTCCGGGTTAATATAGCCGTTGGAGTGGTAAACGTTCTTTAACCCCCTTTTCCTGGCCAACTTGCAGATGTCCAGCATGTACTCATAGAAATTGGTCGGTTCGGAATAGGTGTAGGCGATGATTGGGCATTTTTCCTTCAGCGCCTGATTGACCACATCCAGTGGTGATAAAGAGAAGTTTTCAGTGTCCAGCGGGGAGACCTGGGATATCTCCCAATTCTGGCAGAATTTGCAGCGCAGGTTGCATCCGGCGCTGGCCAGGGAAAAAGCTTCACTGCCGGGATAAAAATTAAAAAAAGGTTTTTTCTCTACGGGATCGATATGCACGGCGCAAGGAGCTCCATAGCCTAAGGCGTACAGCGTACCATGGGTATTCTGGCGGGCGCGGCAGAATCCCAATGCGCCGCCGGGAATGGTGCAGTTCCTGGGGCAGATGTGGCATTGAACCATCTGGCCGTCCAGTTTCTCGTAGAACATGGCCTCTTTAGGAGCTGCGGCCAAGCCGGCTATGGCCAATATTATGATCAACAATATATGACGGGGTTTCATATTACATTTTTACCAGTTCGTATTTTCTTTCTCCCAGGCCAAGTTTCTCGGCGTAACCAAGCTGATCGGCCCAGTTAATATTCGGGTAGACTTCCCGGAACAGGTCCCGCCCCGCTTCTTTATTGACCAGGTCGACACTGGCCTGGTCGATACTGACCGGGTCCAGGGAAGCGGTGATGCCTATATCCTTGATCAGGGGTTTAGCGTTGCCGGTGGGATAACAATCGCATTGCGGAGTGATGAAATTAATGTAATTCAGATAAAAGCTTTTGTTTTTCTTGCTCGTCAGGACGCCGGCGGCATATTCTACTATTTTCTCCTGCACATTCGTGAAAGATTCGTTCCATTTAATGCTGACGGCGTGATAGGGACAGGATAATATGCAATCGGCGCAGCCGATACAGATCTCCGGGTTGATCACCGCCTTGCCGCTGGCCAGGTCGATGGCTTCGGCCGGACACCAGCGGGTACAGGCCGCGCAGCCCTCGCACTTATCCTGGTCCACGACTGGCAGTACATTATTATGCATCTCATATTTACCGGACTTGGCTCCGCAGCCCATACCCAGGTTCTTCAGGGCGCCGCCAAAGCCGCTTAATTCGTGCCCCTTGAAGTGGGAAAGGCAGACTATACTGTCCGCGTAATGGATGTCATGGGCGATCTTGACTTCCTGGAAGTGTTTTTGTTTTATTTCTACGGGAATAAAACTGTTGCCGCGTAACCCGTCGGCGATCACGACCGGTGCGCCGCAATTCTCCAGGTTGAAACCGTGTTCCGCAGCGATCAGAGAATGATTAACGGCGTCGGAGCGCTGGCCTTTATAAATAGTCGAAGCGTCAGTAAGGAACGGGACGGCTTTTTGCTTCTTGATCAGTTCCACCACCGGCTTGACCAGAGGCGGTTTGATAAAACCAATGTTGCCTGCTTCACCGAAGTGTAATTTAACGGCAACAAAGTCATCGGGACGCAGGATCTTAGCCAAACCGGCGGTAAGCGCCAACTCGGCCAGCTTTTTGGTTTCTTTTATGGGGAGAAAAAATACCTGGCTCATAGGAATGCTCCCGGTTATTTAATTTTTTTAAGCACCTGCAGGAAAGCATTAACGATGCGCGGATCGAAATGAGAACCGGATTCTCTCTTTATTATCTTCAACGCTGCCGCCTTGGCATAAGCTTTGCGGTATGGACGGTTAGAGGTTAGCGCCTGATAGACATCGGCTAAGGCGATGATGCGCGCCCCCAGAGGGATCTTTTCCCCTTTCAATTTAGCGGGATACCCCTTTCCGTCCCATCTTTCATGATGATACAGTATATGCGGGATAATGCCATGCAGCAGGTGGATGGGCCGGATAATATCCGCCCCGATGGTCGGGTGTTTCTTGATCTCCATGTATTCCTTGCTGGTAAGCTTGGCGGGCTTAAGCAATACATTGTCACTGATACCGATCTTACCCAAGTCATGCAGCATGGAAGCTTGTTTGATCAACATAATATCTTCACTGGATAATTTCAGGGCTTTGGCTATTTCCGTAGCGTAATGCACCGTTTTATCCACGTGGTCGCCGGTATAATGGTCCTTTAGCTCAATGGCCTTGCCGAAGGCGAATATGGCTTCTACGGCGTTCTGGTTGGAGCGCTTGTTCAGCCTGGCCATAGTCTTTTTGAGTTCTTTGACATTAAGTTTACGGGAATTCTTTACCAGCGGTATGATCTTCTTTAAATGCAGGTCCAGGGATGATAAGACGCGGTTACCGCCCCATTCTTTAGCCTTACTGATTAGCAGGTCAGCTTTTTCCAGGAGTTCCATGCCTTGCAGAACTTTGTCTTCCGGATATGAGCAGACCGCCATGCTGACTCTCAAACGCAGCGGCCGTTTGCGGTCGCCGAACTTGAATATATTTATCTCATCTAAAAGCTTTTGCGCCTGGTTTATAGCATCTTCCTTATTAGTATCCGGGGCCAGGATCAGGAATTCTTCGCCGGCATAACGGATGACCGACTGTTCCTT
The DNA here is from genome assembly GCA_003153935.1 of Elusimicrobiota bacterium. Classification (GTDB taxonomy): domain Bacteria; phylum CAYTYR01; class UBA6262; order UBA6262; family UBA6262; genus Fen-1174. The sequence goes on along the minus strand of PMCA01000029.1, from coordinate 24,054 downwards.
TTTGGACAATCGTTTTATTACGTGAGCCAGTTGCTTCAGTACCTGGTCACCGGTGTGGTGGCCATAGGTATCGTTGATCGCCTTAAAATAATCTATATCTACCAGGATCAATGATAAGGGATGGTTGTACTTTTTGGCCCGGACAAATTCCCGTTCCAGAATATCAGTCAAATACTTATGGTTAAACAGCCCGGTATGGGGATCTTTTACCGCCATCTGTTTTAGCTTCTTATTGCTGGCATTGAGCTCTTCATTAACCTTAGACAGTTTCAACTCCGCCGCTTTTCTTTCGGTCATATCGCGGAAGATCCCCTGGCACACCTCTTTGCCGCCGTACTCCACCACGCTGCCGGAAATATCGATGGGAATTATCCTGCCGTCCTTGGTCAGGACGCTCGTATCGTAAATACGCGCCGACCCTTTTAGGATTATTTCCTTGAAAGTTTCAATTATCCTTAGATGTTCACTGGGGGGGTGAATATTGCAGAAGTTCATCCTGACGATCTCTTCGCGGTTATAACCTAAAAGCATTTCGGCTTTCTTATTAAGTTCCAGCAGGTTGCCGAGGGGATCGGCTAAAATGATGACCTCAGTCGCTTCCTGCAGCAAGGTACGGTACTTCTCTTCCGATAGCCGCAGGGACTCTTCCATTTTTTTGCGTTCGGTTATATCCTTCCAGACTGAAACCACGCGCCATAATTCGTTCGCACACATGAACACCGGGAATATGGTTATCTCAAGATAAATAGTGCCCATCCGTTTGACGGCATAACGGTCTGATATTTTTTCCAGGGGTAAGGCCACCTCGGGAATAAAAACCGAATGCCCGTTACGGACATCCTTAATTATATCCAGCAAGCCCAATTCCCTTATAAGCGGTTCATTTAAGGAATTAAAAATACCGACAATGGATTTAGCGGAGGGGAGTTGGAAAAGTTCCAGGAAAGCTTTGTTGACCATAATGGCGGTGCCGGAGGGGTCGGCTACCTCTATAGGTAAAGGCATCTGCTGTATGATCTGCCGGAACTGCTCTTCATTTTCTTTTAATGACTGTTCGATCTGTTTATTGGTAGTAATATCCCTGGAGACGATCAGGATCCTATCAAAACCAGAATTGGCGCCTTTATCGCGAAGCGGGATTATCTTGGTGCCCTGCCAAACCTCCTGGTCATTCAAAACCAGAGGGTTCTCGGTATAAGAGAGTTCTCCGGAAGCAAACACTTTTTCCACGTTGGCCAGCATACGCTGGGCTACCGCAGCAGGGAACAGATCGGAGAAATGTTTGCCGATAATATCCTGCATGGTTTTATTCAGCTGGTCGGCGGCATACTTGTTGACATAATGGAACTGACCGCTCCGGTCGACGACCGCTATAATATCCTGGGTGAATTCGATCAGCATGCTGCAGATATTTTCGTGGTTTCCGATATCTTCTGGGGCCAAAGTTATGCTCCTTAAGGACGGCAATATTTATTTGCTAATTACCACTTTCACTTTCATGGTTATGTTTTTCAGGGGCCGGTCGGCGCCGTCCCGGGGCTGCTGGATGATCTTATCCACTATTTCCATCCCCTTAACCACTTTGGCAAAGGGAATGAAGCCGTACGCGTCCAAAGCAGCGTTATTCCCCTGGTTGATAAAGAACTGGGAGTCAGACTGGGAATCTATGGGTTTAGCCCTTGAAGATGAAGCCATGGCTAATGTCCCGCGGGCGTTGGAAAGTTTTCTCGGTTCCGCCGGCATCTGCCCGCCGCCGAAGCCGTCATTAGTAGGGTCGTCATCCTTGGAGAGAGGATCTCCGCCCTGGATAACGAAACCGGGCACTAACCGGTGGAAGGTGGTTCCGTCAAAAGCACCCATCCGGGCCTGCTTAATAAAATTAGCTACGGTTAACGGCGCGGCATCGCTCAGCAACTCAGCCTCGATCTTGCCGTATTCAGTTTCTATTACCGCCGTGAGCTTGCTCTTTTCCTTGGCTTCAGACAAACTGAGACCTCCCATAATACAAAATATGAACGCGACGATCAGTAGTTTTTTCATTCTCTCTCCCCGTTGGCGCTAAAAATGCTTGAAGCAGGCATTGACATGCTCTTTGGTTAGCTTGGAAGTAAATAAACTCACGATAACGGCTATGATCAAGGAAATCGGCAATATGACCACTATCGGGTCAACTACGGTCCAGGGATAGGAAGCCAGGGTCGGCTGGTCGAAAATGAATTTACAGAGACCTAGCGCGGCTGATTCCTTCTGGTGAATGAATAGCAGCCAGAAGGCCGTGCCGAAGAATCCGGTCATCATGCTGGCTATCACTCCGGCCTTGGTCATTTCCTTGATGAATAATGCTCCTATATAAGTGGGCAAAAAAGTACTGGCGCATAGGCCAAAGAAGATAGCAGTCGCCAAGGCGATAATATTATCGGGTAACTTAAATCCCAGTATCACGGTCACGATCACCCCGAATACGATTCCCAGGCGAGTCAATAATACGGTGTATTTGGTATTCTTGCCTTCCCAGATGCCCTTCTCAAAGAAATCGCGGCCGATCGCCGTTCCCATAGCATGGAACTGGGAGCTGGAAGTGCTCATGGCGGCGCTTAACAGCGTCAACATGAACAGATAAACGAACCAGGTAGGCAGTGCGGCGTTGATATAGGCGGGAATGACGGCGTCCACATTGCCCTTGGCTACCGCCAGAGAGATCTTACCGAGAGTATTTACAAAGTAGACGTTGGAGAGAGCGCCGACTATGAAAGCGACGCCGGTCATGCACAGGATAAAGATTCCGCCGATAGACACGGCGCGGTTGATCTCCTTGGAACTCTTAACCGTCATAAAGCGCACCGCCAGTTGCGGCTGGGTCAGTACCCCGATACCAACTCCCATAACTATGGTGGAAATCAGGGACCACCATAAAGGCGATCCTAAGGCCGGCATGTGCGTCCAGCCCTGGTGTCCCTGCTCAACCAGTTTAGCCGGTACCAGGTTGGAAATATTGGCCAGAGCCTGGTGCGCGGCGGTAATACCACCCAGTTTGATATAGGTAAAGGCCAATAATATGATCATACCGACGAACATGATGGCGCCTTGCAGGGCATCCGTGTACATGACACCCTTTAAACCTCCGGCTAGAACGTAAGCGCAAATGATCAGTGTATAGATTAAAAGGGCCACATTGAAATTAACCTGCGGCGCAAATGTAGTTTCTATGAAGCGGGCGGCGCCGATCAACACTGCGGCCGAATATAAAGGCATGAAGAGGAAAATTATCAGGCCGGCGAACCACTGGATGAACCGGGATTGGAACCTCAGTCCCAGCAATTCAGGAAAAGTATGGGCATCGAGGTTATGACCCATCTTGCGGGTCCGCTTGCCGAAAACAATAAAGGCGATTATTATGCCCACGAATATATTCAGGAAAGTGAGCCACAACAGGCCCATACCGAACAAGGCGGCTGCTCCGCCGAAACCGACTATCGCCGAGGTGCTGATAAAAGTGGCCCCGTAGGACAAGGACATGATGAACGGGTGTGTATCCCGCCCGGCCACCAGGTAATCCAGGGTATTCTTGGTCTTTTTATAACCATACCACCCCAACCAGGCGATAACGAAGAGGTAAAGGACGACTATAACGGTCAGCATCATTAGATTGTTCATAGTCCCTCCTCCGCCTTTTTCTCATCCTCGACCCATTTTTTATCTTCGGGCAGGACTTCCTCATCTCCCTTATTCCAGTTGGCGATCCCGTACCAGATGCTGTAGACAGTGCTTAAGATACACAAAAGATAAGCCAACCACACGCCCGCGTCATCGATCCCTAAAACGGTCATGATCATTTCCCCCTCTTCTGGTATTGTGCTAAGCCAATTTTTTGTAGATTATTTTTATACAGTTCGGTTTTATGTACCGCGGGTTGTCTTTCTGCCGGTGTTTGTCGAAGATAAGTCCCAACGCGATCATGGGGCGATCGTAAGTAAAATCAAAATAGTCGATGTTGGCGCCCTTCGGCAAGGTCGTTAATATAGCGTTGGCAAAATCCTCGTTACGTAGGATGGTCCTGGGGCTGCCCAGCCGGTTCAGATCATCCAAGGTAATATAATCAAAACGGACAAAAGGATATCCCTGGATCGCTACGTTGGCGCAGCGGCTCAGATTTAACTGGATAACCTTGTTTTGCTTATTAATGGCGACGTACAACGGGGGAGAGGAAAAAACGAAGACTTTGGTCGTACCCAGGTCTTCCTCCGGGATGTTCAGGAAAGATGAGAATTCTTTTCCTATCTTAGCCAGTTCCCGGGCCGACATGGAGAGACGGGGACTGCCCATAATAGACATAACCCGTTCTTTGCTCATGCCTATTTCCACTCCGGCAATACTCTTGCCGGGGATAACTTCGATCATTTTCTCGGGGGCTTCTTTGGCGCACCCTGAAAGGGCGGCCCACCACAAACATATGACAGTTAACATGATCGGTAATCTGTGATCGTTGCGTTTCATTGAGAACAACCTCTCCCTAATGATATTTAGTCGGTTAAGCCATACCCAAGAATAAAAGGATTGAGGGGCGTAAGATTATTGTCGGCGGGCCAGGTGAAAGAAAGCTTGCCGCTGAACTTAGTATTATCGACGCCAAATAATAAATCAGCCACGCCTTCACCTTCGGTGCCCGGCAGCCAGGCGGCGATCAGGGAGTCGCAATGGCTCAGCGTCGCCGTGGGTATTACCAGCGGCCGACCCGATACCACTATCACGACCGTAGGTACACCCGCATTTTTGACATTATCGATAGCAGTTATATCGTCATTATCGATCGTTAAGTCGGCTTTATCACCAGCGCCTTCGGCATACGGCGTTTCTCCTATCACCACAATACCTATGTTATAGCCGGTTGCTCCTGTTCCGGTTTTATTATAGGTAACAATAGTGCTGGGATCAACTGCGTCTTTTATGGCCTGCAGGATAGTGGTCCCGGTAGTCGTGGCGCCGCTGCTCCCCTGCCAGCTGATGGTCCAGCCGCCGCACTGGTTGCCTATGTCGTCGGCGTTCTTACCGGCTACAAATATCTTGGGCAGACTTACATTGAGCGGTAAGGTGCTGCTGAGACTGGGAGAATTCCTTAAAAGAACCAGCGATTCCTGCACGCAGGTCCGGGCGATCTCCCTGTGCTCGGATGAGCCCACGGTCAAGGTAAAAGTCCGGTCGGCCAGAGCTTGGTCGAATAACCCGGCTTCATATTTCACTTTTAATATCCTTCTCACTGCGTCATCGATCCGGGATTGGGCAATATCCCCGTTCTGGACCAGAGTTTTCAGGTTGGTGAGAAAACTTATATAATTAGTGCTCATCATGACCATATCCAGGCCGGCGTTGATAGCGGTCTTGATCTGTTGGCTAGGTGGGCCGGACAACTGGTTAATGGCATCCCAATCTGAGACCAGGATCCCTTTAAAGCCCAGCTCGTTCTTTAATACTTCCGTTAGCAGGTGCTCGTTGGCGCTCATTTTAGTGCCGTTAAAACTGGAATAAGAGACCATGATGGTCTTCACACCCGCCGCGATCGCGTCCACATACCCCTTCATATGTATATTCCTGAGAGCGGTCTCGGACATGACCGTATCCCCCTGGTCATCGCCTCCCGTAGTTCCGCCGTCTCCTACAAAGTGCTTGGCGCAGGCTATAACATTCGGTCTTTTGGAAAGGTCCGTGCCCTGCAACCCATTGATCGCTGCCACACCGAGCTTGGCTACCAGGTCAGTGTCCTCACTGAAGCTTTCGTAGGTCCGGCCCCAGCGAATATCTTTGGCTACGGCAATGCACGGAGCGTAGGCCCAATTAATCCCGGTGCCGGTAACTTCCTCCGCTGTCACTTCGGCTGCCTGCTGAACCAGGGCTTTGTCCCCCGTACAACCCAAGCCGATGTTATGCGGGAAGATAACAGCTCCGACAATATTGCTATTCCCATGGACCGCATCTATTCCGTATATTATAGGGATGGCCAGACGGGTTTGCAGGGCGTAGGTCTGGAACAGGTCATACAAGTTAGCCCAGGTAACCGGTTCGTTGTTGCTGGGGTCTGATTCACCGCCGCTAAGCACTCCGCCCAGGAAATAGTTTTTGGTATCGTCTTCGCGTAGATATAGAGCCATGCTGTCTACCAGAGCCATCTGCCCTATTTTTTCATCCAGGGTCATTTGCGCCATTAACGCGTCAACTTTCTCATCAATTGTTGTAGGCGTGACCGGGGGCGGATTTACTGCCGGCGTGGTTGAGGCGGCAGAAGCCTTCTGATCTTTTATCTTGTTATCCAGTTCCGTGGTTTTCTTCTTTATCGCATTGGGCAGGCCAATGCCGATAGCACCGGCAATGGCGTAGAATAACAAGAGGACCAGGCTGGTCGTGATAATTATTTTAGGTTGGCGCAATTATTTTACCTCGACGACAACTTCAAATCTTTCCTTGGGGACACCGCAGATCGGGCAAGTATCCGGGGCGGTATCGCGTGAGCAGAGATAGCCGCAGACGTTGCAGCGCCAGACTTTATGCTTGAGAGCCAATTCTTCCATCTTTATTCTCCTGGGCTGCGGCTGGGGCTTTACCCTTCTCTCCGGTATGCCGGCAACCTCGGTTTTATTAAGATAAACTTTTTTAGCCACGTAAAGGGCGCAGTAACAAGTGCCGAACTCAGAAACATCATCGTCCCGGTAATTGCAGGGACAAATAATGTCCAGGTCCTTGTTTTTGTCCTTAGATGCCAGCCGGCAGGGACAGCACTCGTACCCGTACCTCCGGCGATTGACCAGTAAGCCTCGCAAAAGATCATTGGTAAAACTGTTATCCGGGTTAAAATAATAACCGTGACCGTTCAGGATTTTCTGTATCTCCTGCCGGTATTTGGCCACTTCCTCATCGGTGACGGCGGACACCGGTTTCATTTGCCCAGCTCCCTGTCAAAATCCTTAACCTGGTAACCCACTATCACCTTACCGTTGATGACCACCGTCGGGAAATTGCCGCCGGTATTCAGGGCTTCCAGTTCTTTATCGATCCTGGCCCGCTCTTTATCATCCAGCAGGTCAACATAAATATGCTCAAATTCCACCTCTTTCTTAGTGAAATATTCTATGGTTTTTTTGCACCAGATGCAGGTGCTTAAGGCGTAAATCTTTATTTTATGAACCATGATGATGACCTCCTAAGCTTTCTCGAACATATCCTTGCCGGCTCCGCACAGAGGGCAAACCCAGTCCTCCGGGATGTCCGCGAAAGAAGTTCCGGGCGCTATGCCGTTATCAGGATCGCCAACTACCGGGTCATATATCCAACCGTAGGGAATACAGCGGTATTTATCGTTAGCGCTCACTGGTTACCTCCAATGCTCGTTCTCCACCTTAAGGGAATTCAGCAATCTCTCTTCTTTCTTTATTACCTGGCCGAACTGCTTCTCAAACTCGGTCCGCTTTTCCGGTGAAGTTAATTCCTGCCGGCTCATGATCAGCAATTGCTGCAGGTTATCGTGCACATCCCTGACCGCCCTTTTTTCGTCGAGTAAAAGCGTTCTCAGGCCCAGGATCATCTGGTTATAGGCCAGGTTGATCTCTTTAAACTCATCCCTTTTTCTGGTCTTCATCTCCGTGTAAATATGTCCCTCGCCGACGGTCAGCAGCTGGTGCTCCAGCCTTTTTAGCGGTCCGACGATACGATGGGAGATGAACATACCGCCGACCACGATCAAAATAACTCCGACCAGGAACCAGCCGATAAAGACGATATTTATTTTGCTTATCAGCACTGAAAAACCGGTCAGTCCCGGATCCTGCATAGCCATTTTCATTATCTGGTAGTATAGATTAGCCTGGACGATGGCGATGGTGATCAGGAACAGCATGATCCCCAGGATCACGTATTTGATCTGGAAACCTTTCCTTAATAGGTATTTTTTACGTTTGTCAATTGGTTTGCTCATTACTGGCACCTCTTGGTTTATTGAATTACTGTACATCTCGCAGTTGCTGGTAGGAATGGATAACCGTGCCTACCGGAATGGCTTTGGAAACATTGTTGGCCATATTGGGATCAAAGGTATTATTAAATGAATTGGCTCTTACCGTTCCCCCTAGATGGGTAACCATAGCCCCGTAGCAGGTAAACATATCAAGCCATTCATTGGTATGTACGGTAAACATGGTGTTATCAAGAGCGGTATATTCGAACCCGTCGATGCGCAGGTCCAGGAAAGGATAACTCCCTTCGCCATTGACGGCAAAGTATTTAAAACTGTCAGTGGTAGAGGTATAATGGGCGTTCTCAAATATGTTGTCTTGGGAGATCAGGGCGATACCGTCATTGGTAGGATTGGCGGTGGCCGGGTCCACGGGATAACTTTTGCCGAAAGCGAAACCCAGCTCATCGATGTAAAAATTCCTGCTGGTGAAGTCCAAGCCGGTGAAAACTATTTCCAGGTTTTCATTAGCGTTCGCGTTGAAAGTGTTAATATCGCTCAGGTTTACGGTTGAACCGCCGCCATTGACCAGCACTACGCGATTCCAGTTGGTGTTATTTAAATTTACCAGGCCACTCTGGGCGATAATATTATTAAAGGAATCTCTCATGATCAGCCTGGCCTGCACGGGTCCGTTAGCCGCGGCCTTTATGTTAACAAAGAATTTATTATTATTGATACCGGCCGGAGGCGGAACAACCGTAAAATGCCTTTTCAGCGTGACCTGGGGCACGCCGCCGGTCTTGACCATGGTAACTTTCATGCAAGAACCGACGGGTCCTGATGGGTCGACGCTCTTAAAAGGCGGGTTGGCCGGAGTTACGTCCCTGACTAAATTGGCATTGGCATTATTGGCATTAACGGTCCAGGCGTTTATATCAGGATCATCGCTGAAAGAATCAAGTATCTGCAAATAGGGATCACCGGAGTTCAGGACATCGCCGATAATGTCAAAAGTGCCGGTAGTTATAATGGTGACTTTTTTGTTATTATTGGCCCCGGCGCAATTGGGCAACTTCCCATGCACAGCGACGGGCCCTTTGGCGAATATTATCAAGCCATACTGGCTGTTTAGCGCGTTGCGGTAATTATTGAGTCCCCCGCAAACATCCTTGTCCGTGCCGGAGCCGGTATAACTGCCAAAATAAGATAAGTCAATATCGATTATTTGGGTGCCATTGCCGTCATCGATCAATAAGTTATTGCTGCTGTAGTTTGCCCCATTAACGGTAAAGGCAGGCAGGTTATCCTGGTCGATAATTACCTGGGCCATAGACATATATTTATTGAAATCCAGGCTCTCCAAATGTATCTGGTAACCGCCGTGGGCTCCGTCAAACCAGGTACCGCGTGGTTGTTGGGCGTTAGGAACGACGCTGAACCCGATATTCGGGCTCAATAATCCTAATTGGTTATTTTGGGTGTAAGTGACATTAGCTGGATAACCGCCACGCTGCAATATCTGCTGGGCGCACATAACAGTATAACTGGTATTATAAGCCGGATTCATGACTCCGCCTGGCATATTATTTACGGGGGAATTGGCCGGCAGAAATTTATTATTAAAATAGATCACGCCGCCCAGGTCCAGGTCGCCATTAGTGTGATAAGGTCCATCCAGCATTATCGGTGTTTGGCTGTTTAAAGTAGAATTATTGGCCCAAACGTCATTTTGCACCATGAATAAATTGAATTTAGCCAGATTAACTATGGAGATCCTGGCCGCTACGTGCCGCCGTACGATCTTCTCACCGCTGGTGGCAGAGGCCCAGGAAACTGAGTCGATCTGGTAAATATTGTTCCCTTCCAGGTCGGTTTCTGGTTCCGCGGTGTTGCCATCGCCATCTACATCGTTGATATCAGGAACCTCTGACAGAGTCGCCTTAACACTTTCTGTGTCGCCGTTTTCCGGGTATTTGACGATAGAATAATAAGTGGTATAAGGCAGTACAGCCAGGTTTATGTTATGGCGGTGAATATCGCTGATCAGCTGGCTGATGCCAACATCGCAAACTTCAATAGCACGCGAGGCCAGGCGATCGTGCCAGGTAACTTTGGAATTTATCCGGGACATGAAGTATAATATCATGGAAAAACTGGCAAAGACCACTGAGATGATAATGCTGATAATGATCAACACTTGCCCGGCTTTGTCTTTTAGTCTCATCGCGGCACTCCTGATATGGTCCTGGCGGTTATAACGGTATTAGTAAAAAATCTGCTGACATTGCCTCCGGCATGGGCAGACATGGTCATCCCGATGGCCATCACTCCGCGAGGATGGGATGGATCAGGATCATGGTCCCAATAGAAAGTCACGTTTTCAAACTGATACTGGGGATTATTATAAATATAGGTCAGGGGAGATTCATAGACTCCGGCAGGATTACCACGGTACGCTTCCATATTGGTCAAAATGGGTATGGCGGGATAAACTACGTCGGTCACGACATTCCCGGCCAGATTTCTTTTATAAGTGGTTAATTGTTGCATCAGCCTGTTGGGACGACCTTGATAATTGTTGAGTGTGTAAATTATTTTGTCCGCTAAAGCGTCGTCTCCGGGTAAGGATAATTTCGGAACATAAATGCATAACTGATTCCCGCCGCCCTTCTGCAACACGAAGTGTGCTCCATCAGATATATCTCCTGGTTGCGTGGTTCTGACATCAACTGCCTGCCTGATCTGGCTGGATATTTCTGAAAGGCTTTGCTGGGCTAACCGTTGCAGTTCAGAGAATTGCTGGGTTTTACTGATGTTGCGGTTAAGATCGGAGAAAGCTTTGATGAACAGGCCGAATATGATCGTAAAAATGGCCATGGTTATGGCAACTTCAACCAGGGTGTACCCTTTGGCGTTTAGCTTTTTCACTTCAGTCGTCCTTTTCATTATTGAGCTATAGTAGTGGCCAAAAATATCGGTTTAAAGCCTTCCTTGTTGACGGTTACCATGATCTGCCAGCCCGGTACTAATGCCGGAGTATCATAGGTGGGGATTATTTCTGATTGTATAATATAGGGGTCAAAAGAGTCGTGTTCGGTGAATCCACCCAGTATGTCAAATTTGATCTGGGAAACTACAGCGTTAGGATTTTTGGGGTTGCCGAATGTGGGTGGGTTGCTATCGTTGGTTTGCCGGATCTCTATATTGACTACCCCGGTCTTGGTATTTTCCTGGGTCAGAGTTGTGGAAACAGTACGGTTAGCCAGTGAAACTCCTGTGTCAAACGAACTGGCAGCGAACTTTTTTATCACTAAACCGTTTACTAATATCTTCTCTTCCCGCTTTTTGTCATTGTAATCAAATACCACGATAGTGAGGATACCGCTGACGCCCTTGGGGCAGGTCAGTTGGAATTTGATGCTGCCGGGCGTGTGATTACCCGGGGTATTATCTGGGCCATCGTACCAGACGTCATTACCGAAGTCTTCACCGCCTGACATGTTCAGTCCAGACGGTAACAAAACACTATAATTGTACCCGGATTCAACTGTCCGGGTATCGATGGTTAGATTGATCTTGGGAAAAGAGTCTATGGTGCGCGTAGCGGTATTGAAAACTATCTGATTGGCGCTGCGGTCAACGGTCCGGCGGAAATAGCGGAAAGACATGTTAGGTACAAGATCCTTATAGGGATGGGACCGCCACTCTTCCAGACGGCTCAAGGCCGCTGCTGACATTACCAGCCTCTCGCGGTTGGAGTCTATCTCCCGGAAGAGCGTGGAAAAAAACCTGGTGATGCCGGCTACCGTTATTAATAATATAACCGTGGAAATTGCCACTTCAATTAAAGTAAAACCACGCTGGTTTTTTTTAGTGGTCAGGTATTTGGTCATGTCGGCCTTTGGTTTTATTTATCTAACTTTTTTCATTATAGCAGAATACAAAAAAAAAGCCAACAAAAAAATAAGCAATTACGGCCACCTTCTATTTAAACATATTCTTGAGCATGTTACCCATGCCGCCCATCGACATCTTCTGGTAACCTGCGGGTATCTCGAATAAACTATCCGGCTGTTTGCTTCTCTTTAGATTTTTAAACTCCGTTGTCACGCTGCCGTCTTCGTTGGCAGTCTTAACCGGGAAGCTGGTGTCGGGCAGGATCCACTGCCAGATCACTACTTTCTTCTTGTTCTCAGTATAGGTGACCTTATATTTCACTACATTACGGCCGTCTAGCTTTTCCGGACCGATCAGGGTTCTTTCCACTTCGCCGGGCATCTTTTCAGGCATCGCCGGCAGTTGTTCCGGCTTCAGCTCGTTTTCCATATACATTTTTTTATCCGGTATTAATACCCAAACTACTTTCTTGTCCATTCGGGATATACTGATAGAGGAGCCCATTTCCGTTCTGGTTTTGTCCTTGGACACATAGATCTTGCCGGTTACCGTTCCTTGCTTGGTAGTGGACACCATATCGGCCGAGAATTCCTGGCTGGCCAGTCCGGCCGCGCTCATGATCATCAGCATGAAACCGCTGAGCAGTAACAAAAGCCCTGATTTTTTCATTGTACCCTCCTGTTTAGATTTGGTAGAATCATCTCATGAGCTACTTTTCGATATTCCTGATTTCCTTTACTGTCGCTTTGAGCGGTGCGCTAATGCCCGGCCCGTTACTGGCAGCGGTGATCTATGAAAGCACCAGGCACGGCTTTAAGACCGGACCCCTGTTCGTCCTGGGTCATGCCATGTTAGAAGTTCTAATGGTAACTTTTATCATACTAGGTTTTTCGCGCTGGGTCAATAATATAATTGTTTTAAATATCATCACTTTCGCCGGAGCGGGGATATTGATCTATTTCGGCGTGAATATGCTGCGTTCCCTGCCGAACCTGGCCTTATCCCTGGAAGGACACCCGGGTCATCCCGGTAACCTGGTCTGGTTGGGCGTATCGGCCAGCTTGGCCAATCCCTATTGGACCATCTGGTGGTTAAGTATCGGGTTGGGTCTGGTCCTGGCTGCTCGGAAACTGGGTTTGGCGGCAGTGATTATTTTCTTCTGCGGGCATATCCTGGCTGATTTGGGATGGTACAGTATGGTTTCTTTGATGATCAGTAAGGGGAAAAGATATCTTTCAGACAGGATTTACCGGGTGGTAGTATTGATTTGCGCTGTTGTTCTCATCGGGTTTGCCATTTGGTTCGTCATTTGCCGTAAGACCATTGTTGCCATTTAATATGATCCTGGCCGAAATCCTGGCTGGTTATGAAGCGCAAGGCCACTGCCGCGTTTTCTCTTACCCCCGCATTCTCATCCTCCAGGGCCGCTATCAGCGGCTTGATAGCTTGGCTGTCCCCGATACCGCCCAAAACCTCGGCGGCGCTTTTACGAACTTCCCAATTTTCATCCTGCAAACATTTTATCAGTGGTTTTACCGCGCTGGCTGATTTAATACAGCCCAGGGCGTTCACCACGTAAACCCGCATAGTCACGTCTTGATCATCCAGGTAGGATACGAGCGGCCTTAAAGCTTTGACATCGCCGATCTTGCCCAGAGTCTCAGCGGCCAGTGTCTTTACCCGGGGATCCTGATCATCCAGCAGTTCTATTAAGGGCGGTAACGCTTTTTCGCCGATCTTGACCAGGTTGTGTTCAGCTTCCAGTTGCTGGTAATAGTCTTCGCTGCGCAAATTAGCGATGGCTTCATCCATGTTGACCTCGGCCTTCGCCGTATCTTCAGCAGGTGCGTTAAGTCTTAACGTTGGCAGAAACGCCAGTATTAATAACAGGATCGCGAATCTTTTTCGTCCCGATTTCAGCATAACACTTAAGCTCCTTCCTAAAATAAAAAAAAGCAGTGACATTCCACTGCTTTGGTTATCCAATCACAATCAGGGTAAAATACAATATTCAGTTAAGTACTTATACTACAAAAACGCCGGGAAAGCAAGTAATTTAATTAAGTTCTTTCATCAAATCCTGGTAAGTTTGCAGTAGCGGTTTTAGGGTGGTGGCGGCAATTTTAATGGCCACGTAGGAAACAACGAGCACTATACCTGTCCATATCCACTTGTTCTTCAGGGAAAAACGGGGATTAAACCAGAGTAAAGGTAAGGCCAGCGGGCCTACCGACAGTACAGCTACGATCAGCGTATAAGTTTTCCAGTACCATTTGACCTGGGGAGTTTCATCAAACATTTTGTCCTCCTAAAACTCATATAATTCCTCTTCCAGCAGGGTAAATCCTTCCTGCTGCAGCAGTTTCTTGATCCGGTCCGGCTCGCTGACTTCCACACAGAAGACCGCCTGTTTGTTGGATTCGATCACAAATCCGTAAGCGTCGATGATGTTTATATTATGCTTATCGCAGGCCGCCGCCAGCTTGTTAAAGCTCCCGGGTTTATCCACCAGCAGTATCGCCAGGATATCCTTGAGCGCCGAAGCAAAGCCATTATCCTTCAGGGCCAGGTCGGCTATTTCCGGTTTATCCACGATCAATTTCATCAAACCGAACTCGCCGCGGTCCTGTAGGGTCATAGTCCTGACATTGATCTCGCTTTCCGCCAATATTCCGGCTACCGATCCAAGCCGGCCGGGTTTATTCTCGAGGAAGACGCTCAGTTCTTTGGGCATATACAGCTCCTTTTTTCTGCCACTAAAATTTGGGACGGTTATCCACTACCCGCTTGGCTTTGCCCTCGAAAACCGGCAAGCTGCCCGGTTCGTGCAATTCCACCTGGGGATTGATGATTATAGACGCCCGCAGGTCCTCTTTGATCTTCCGTTTAAGGTTATCCAGTTCCGACATTTCGCCATGGAACAGCTTGGAATATATTTCCACTTTAATGATCAATTTGTCGAGGGCACCGTCTTTTTCCAGGTGAATCTGGTAGTTGGTCCCGACCTGTGGGATGCGCATGATCACTTCCTCGATCTGGGAAGGAAAGACGTTGACCCCGTTAACGATCAGCATATCGTCGGTACGCCCGGTGATGCGGGAAAGACGCCGGTGGGTCCGCCCGCATGGGCAAGCGCCTTTAATAATATAACCCAGGTCCCGGGTTCGGTAGCGCAGCAGCGGCGTGGCGCGCCTTATTAAATTAGTGAAAACTATCTCACCTTCCATTTCTTCGGAAAGAACAGCGCCGGTTTTAGGATCGATGATCTCCATAATATAACCGTCTTCCCAGGTATGCATGCCGTTCTTATATTCGCATTCAAAAGCCACCCCGGGACCGTTCATCTCGCTTAAACCATAAGAATTGTAGGCATCTATATGGAACAGGTCTTCTATCTTCTTACGCGTATTTTCCGAGTGCGGTTCGGCGCCGATAAAAGCCCTCTTTAGCGCCAGGTCGCTGAGTTTAACTTCCACTTCGGCCAGTTTGTCATGAATATGCAGAAGATAACTGGGGGTAATATGCAGGACAGTGGTGCCGAAATCTTTCATTAACTGTATCTGGCGCTTGGTGTTGCCGCCGCCGATCGGGATCACGGTCATACCCACCTTTTCCGCGCCGTAATGCAGTCCCAGTCCGCCGGTGAACATACCGTAGGACATCATGTTCTGGAATACATCCGCCCGCCCCGCGCCGGTGGCGATGATACACCTGGCCAGGTTCTCGGTCCAGTTATCCAGGTCTTCCCTGGTGTAATATATGACCGTGGGCAATCCGGTGGTCCCGCTGGAGGTGTGGATGCGCACCACTTCATCGCTGCTGACCGCCAGCAGTCCGCGGGGATAGCTCTCCCTCATATCGTCTTTGGTGGTATATGGGATCTTTTTCAGGTCGGCCAGTGTTTTTATGTCTTCAGGCGAGGTGATACCGGTCTTGGCCAGGCGATTCTTGTAGAAATGGGTTTGCAGGGCATAACCCACCGTTTCCCGCAGGCGTTTTAATTGCAGTTGCTCCAGCGCAGGACGGTCCAGGGTTTCTATCTCCTTATTCCAAAAACGGACTTCCATTTATAACCCTTCTATATCTTTAACGCTGATTATTCTGATGCCATTCTGGCTGAGAGTAGCGATGGCTTTATCAGGGTCGTCAAAACGAAAAACCATTAACGCCTTATCGGTGGCCTTCTCGACAAAACCGTACATATACTCTACATTGATATCATTATCATTCAATGTTTTCAGGAGCTTGGCCAACCCACCTGGTTCATCGCTTACTTCCACGGCGACGATATCAGTTAGATGAGCAATGAACCCGTTGTCTTTAAGTACTTTGACCGCTTCCTGCGCTTTGTCCACTACGATCCTTAAAATGCCGAACTCTTCCGTCTCGGCGATGGTTAAGGCGCGGATGTTGATCTTATTGGCCCCCAGGACCGAGCATACTTCGTACAAGCGTCCTTTTCTGTTCTCTAAAAATATGGAGATCTGGCTTATCTTCATGGTACCCCCCTTTAAATAGTCCTTTTATCGATAACTCTCTTGGCCTTGCCTTCACTGCGCTGGATAGTTTTCGGTTCCACCAGTTTGACGCGAGCCGACACGCCCAGCGTGGATTCTATTTCTCTCCTGATCTTCTCTTCAAAAGCGTGCAGTTGCTTGATCTCGTCGGAGAAGAACTTCTCTTCCACTTCCACCATGACTTCCAGTTCGTCCAGTTCGCCGATCTTGCGGTCCACGATCAACTGGTAATGCGGCTGGGTTCCCTCGATGCCCAATAACACGTGCTCGATCTGAGACGGGAACACATTGATGCCGCGCACGATGATCATATCGTCCGTCCGCCCCTGGATCTTGCTGATCCGGGGGGAGGTGCGTCCGCAGCAACACCGCTCGTAGTTAATGCTGACAATATCCCTGGTCTTGTAGCGCAGTAATGGGATTCCCTGCTTGGTCAGAGTGGTAATGACCAGTTCTCCCGGCTGGCCAGGCTTCGCTGCCTGCCCGGTCTGCGTATCGATGATCTCGGGATAGAACACATCCGAGAAGATGTGCAGGCCATTCTTGTGCGGGCACTCCTGGGCTACGCCCGGCCCGATAATTTCTGATAGCCCGTAAACATCGGTAGCGGACATGTTCCAGGTCCCTTCTATTTCCTTGCGCATGGCTTCGCTCCATGGTTCGGCGCCGAAAATGCCGATCTTCCAGCTGGAATCCCGTGGATTCAGGCCCATCTCCCTGGCCTCTTCTGCCATATAGAGCGCATAGCTGGGAGTACACCCCAGTATCCGGGGTTTGAAATCGTTCATGATCTTTAATTGTCTTTTAGTCTGTCCGCTGGAGGTGGGGATAACGGTCAACCCCATGGTCAGGGCCCCATAATGAAAACCCAGGCCGCCGGTGAACAATCCGTAGCCGTAGGCATTCTGCAGAATATCTCCTGGTTCCGCGCCCGCGCAGGCCAGCACCCGCGCCATTACTTCTCCCCAAAGTTTCAAGTCGTCGGCTGAATAACCGACTACGGTAGGATTGCCGGTGGTACCGCTGGAAACATGGATCTCGGAAATTTTATTTAACGGCTGTGAAAACAGTCCGAAAGGATAATTGTCCCGCAGGTCTTCCTTGATGGTAAACGGCAATTTTTTCAGGTCTTCAATGGATTTAACGCTGTCCGGGTCCACTCCGGCTTTGGATAGCTTCTCTTTATAGACAGGGCTGTTCTTATAGATGTAGCGCACTCTTTCTCCCAGTCGTTCCGACTGGATATTCTTCAGGTCCTGCGGCTGCATGCATTCCATCTTCTCGTTCCAAATCATAGTTCTCCCCCCTGTTTCCTTGCAAATAAGAATATTTTTTTATTTTCCTCGGCGTGTTTATTATGGAACACCAGCTCGATCGCCTGCAACCAGCTGGCTTCATTTATCTTTAATTTAGCGGAGAGCAAGCCAATAATATAAGTATTAATATAGCGCTTATCTTCAATTTTGTTTACCGCTTTTTCCAGCTCGTTAAACATCTCCTGGCCGCCGGGTTTTAAGAAATTTTTCAGTCGGGAGTTCTCCCCGGTCTCAAAAGCTACAAGGTAATCAACTTCTCCCTTGGGGATCAATGGAGAATATACGGCGGTCCCGAAACGCAGGTGTGATTCCACTGATCCGCCTCTTTGCGCCATACCGTGGACCTCCGATTTCTTTACGTGATAGCCGTCCAGCATGGCCGCCCAGCCGCAGATCTCCGCGGCGGTTAATATGCCCTGTCCACCCGTGCCGCAGAATAATATATTTATGGTCTCTTGGTCAGCCATTGGTCCTCTTTTCCCTTTTCAATACTATCTGGCAGGTGGCTCGCGTGATGATTACCGTCAGAGCGTCTTCGGCCAGTCTTTTGGCTACCAGTTCTTCCAGTTCTTTTACCTTATAAGAGCTGATCACGTCAACATTATCGGCGCCGCAGCTGGCGCAAATACTTTCCAGGCTGAGCTTCCTGGTGGGTTCTTTCTTAACAGTTAAACCGGTGGCCGGGTGATTCTGGCTGCCGGTCATAGCGGTGGTTCCATTATCCAGTATGATAATCACGCCTTTGGTCCGGTTATAAGCCAGGTTGATCAATCCCGGTATGCCTGTGTGCACAAAGGTTGAGTCGCCGATCACTCCCACTACGTTCTGGCTTAAAGCTTTTTTGAATCCTTCGAAGAAAGTTATCCCGCTGCCCATGCACAAACAGGTATGCAGGCTGGATAAAGGCGCCAGCGCTCCCAGGGTATAGCAGCCGATGTCGCCTGTAACGGTCAGGCCCAGCTTTTTAAGCACGGAGAATACCGGCTGGTGCGAACAGCCAGGGCACAATACCGGCTGCCTGGTTACCGCGGGCTGGTCTGTTTTCTCTTTCTGTGCTATCAGATCCGGTATATATTCGGGCCTTAATTCCCCGACCCGGAAAGAAGGATGTTTGGCTTTGGCCTTGAGACCCAGCCGGGCCACTTCCTCTTCAATGAAAGGTTCGAGTTCTTCGATCACGACCAGTTCTCTTACTTTCCCGGCGAACTCCCTGATCTTATTTTCCGGGAAAGGATAAGTGAAGCCCAATTTCAGGTATGACGCATTCGGGAAATTCTCCTTGGCGTATAAATAAGCGACGCTATCGCAGATTATGCCCAGCGCGGGATCATTTAATTCCATGCGGTTTAAAGGTGAACGCTCCGACAACTCTTGGAGCTGTATGAGTTTCTTCTCCAGCGCTACGTGTTTTTTATACGCGTTCCCGGGCACCATGACATATTTCTGGATATCGACCTTGAAACTCTTTTGGTCAACCTCCGTCCTGGTTCCCAGAGTCACATTTTCCTTAGTATGGGCCACGCGTGTGGTAAGACGCACTAGTACCGGAATGTCGAAATCCTCGCTTATTTGGAAAGCGATCTTGATATATTCGTAGGCTTCGCGGGGACTGGCCGGCTCCAATAAAGGCACCTTGGCTATTTTGGCCAGAAGACGATTATCCTGCTCGTTCTGGGATGAATGTAGTCCGGGATCGTCCGCGGTAACGGCTACGAAACCTGCATTCACTCCGGTATAAGCGGAGGTCATTAGCGGGTCCATGGCTACGTTCAAACCAACGTGCTTGGAGGAATAAAGCGATCTCAGGCCGGCTATAGCGCTGGCCAGCGCCACCTCAAAAGCCACCTTCTCGTTAACCGACCACTGCGTGTCGACCTCCGGGAATTGTGCCAGGTATTCCAATATTTCGGTGGCAGGAGTTCCCGGATAAGAGCAGGCCACCTTCAGGCCCGCTTCATAGGCGCCCTGGGCCAGGGCCTCATCGCCGGATAAAAATACTTGCCGGGTCTTTTCCATCAGCTCTTCTCTCCGATCAGTTTCTTGAATTCCGTTTCATTTAAAGTTTTCACGTTCAATTTTTTGGCCTGGTCATATTTACTGCCTGGGTCGGTACCGACCACGACAAAATCAGTTTTTTTGGTGACGCTGGCAGTCACCCGTCCGCCCCGGTCCTTGATCATACGACTGGCTTCGTCGCGGGTCACTGACTCTAATCCACCGGTCAGGACAAATGTTTTACCTGCTAAAGTCTGCTTGCCTTTAGGTTTCCGTTCCTGTTTAAGTTTTACTCCGGATCGATTTAACTTGGACAGGACGGTTTTAGTTTCATCCTGTTTAAAGAATATCACTATGCTGGCGGCTATGGCGGGGCCGATCTCCTGGATCTTTTCCAGTTCTTCCTGGCCGGCCTTAGACAGTTCTTCCAGCGAAAGAAAATGTTCTGTCAGTACTTCGGCGATATGTTCGCCCACATGACGGATACCCAAGGCGTAGATCAACCTGCTAAGATTACGGCTTTTACTTTCGCTGATTGCGGCGATAAGGTTAGCAGCTGACTTCTCGCCCATTCTTTCCAAGTCAAGCAATTTGTCTTTTTCCAGGTAATAAATGTCGGCCGGGTCGGCTAATAGTTTTTTATCCACCATGATATCTACCCAAGCCTGGCCCAAACCTTCTATATCCATAGCATTCCGGGAAGCGAAATGAATGATCCTCTCTTTAACTTGCGCCGGGCAGGCAATTCCGGTGCAGCGCGCTACTGCTTCATCCTCAGCCCGGAATACGTCACTGCCGCACACGGGACATTTCTTGGGCATGATAAATTCTTTTTCGCGGCCGGTGCGTTTCTCAGTAAGTACTCGAACTACTTCCGGGATCACTTCACCCGCTCGTTGTACTACTACTGTATCTCCCACGCGCACGTCTTTGCGCCTGACCTCATCCTCGTTATGCAAGGTAGCATGCGTGACAGTTACACCGCTTACTTCCACCGGTTCCATCACCGCTACCGGCGTCAACGCGCCGGTGCGCCCCACCCCTACTATGATATCGGTGATACGGGTTACGGCCTGTTCCGGCGCGAATTTATAAGCTATGGCCCAGCGGGGACTGCGGCTCACCTGTCCCAGCATATTTTGCCGGACTATCTCATTAACCTTGACCACGATACCGTCGGCTTCGTAGGGGAGCTTTTTTTTCTGCTTATCCCATTCATGACAAAAGGCGATCGCTTCTCCGATATTCCGGCAGAGTTTTTTTACTTCATTTACCTTGATCCCCACGGATTTCAGATACTGCAGTGTCTCCCAGTGGGTTTCAAATTTCTTTCCGGTTACCGCTCCCACGCCGTATACAAAGATATTAAGTTTCCTGGATGCAGTCACTGCCGGGTCTAGCTGGCGCACACTACCGGCGGCGGCGTTGCGCGGGTTGGCGAACACAGGTCCATCCTGTTTTTCTCGTTCTTCGTTTATGCGGGCGAATTCCTTATGATCCAGGTATACTTCACCCCTGATCTCAATGACCTGGGGTAAGTCTTCCTGGCCGGGTTTTCGTAATTTAAGTGGGATGCTCTTAATAGTTCTGACGTTATTGGTTATATCCTCACCTTCCAGGCCGTCACCGCGGGTTGATGCCTGGGTCAGTACACCACGGGTATAATTAAGATTTACGGCCAAGCCGTCTATTTTAAGCTCGGCGACATATTCACAGTCTTTGTTTTCTACCAGTTCCAGAATCTTTTTGACCCTTTTATCAAAGGCCAGGAGTTCTTCATTGTCAAAGGCGTTGGCCAGGCTGAGCATGGGAGTTAGATGTCTTACAGAGGCAAATTCCTTGGCGGGTTTGGCTCCGACCCTTTGGGTGGGAGAGTCGGGAGTTATGAATTGGGGATATTCTTCTTCCAGTGCCGATAATCTGCGCATTAAGCGGTCATATTCGGCGTCGGACAGGACAGGATTGTCTTCCACATAGTACTTGTAATTGTGGTAATCGATCTCCTGTCTAAATTTATCAATCTCTTTTTTTATCTCCGGAAGGTTGGGCATCCTGTTCGTCCCTTACTTCTTTGACTTTATCCAAAATACCGTTGACGAAACCGCCGCTTTCATTGGTGGAGAATTTCTTCGCCAGCTCCACTGCTTCATTGATGACCACATTGACCGGCGTCTCTTTATAGAACACCAGTTCATAAATAGCCACCCGCAGGATATTGCGGTCGACACTAGCCATACGGCTAAGGTTCCAGTTCTTGGTATACTTGGTGATGAGCTCATCGATCTTAGCCATATTGTCAATGGCTCCGACCACCAGGATATTGGTGAACTCCACTACTTCATGTTCAGTAGGATTCTGCTCCCAATACATGTTCAGGGTGTCCTTGACATCCTGGCTGTTTGTGTCGGTGCTATAAATTATCTGCAGAGCTATTTCACGCGCTTTTCTTCTGACACCCATGTAGGCTCCTAAAATAGTTGGCGAGTTAACGGGTTCCGGGTTAACGAGTTAAGGTAATAATAATACCAAAACTCATAACTCGAAACGCGAAACTCGTAACATTACTTTATTTGTTTAAACAAATTTGCCATTTCGATAGCCGAATTGGCGGCGTCGGCTCCCTTATTGCCCGCTTTGCTGCCCGCGCGTTCGATAGCCTGCTCCAGCGTATCGGTGGTGATCACGCCGTAGATAGTGGGAACTCCGGTCTTCATCCCAGTTTGGGCGATGCCCTTGGTCACTTCAGAGGCGATGTAATCAAAATGCGGTGTATCGCCGCGGATCAGCGCGCCCAGGCAGATCACCGCGTCATATTTGTCGCTTTGGGCCAATTTGCTGGCAGCGTATGGGATCTCAAAAGCACCCGGGACCCAGACTATCTCAATATTGTCCTCTGAAGCGTCATGGCGCGTCAGCGCGTCCAGGGCGCCGTCCAGCAGCTTGGCGCTGATGAATTCGTTGAACCGTGATACCACTATGGCGAACTTTAATCCTTTAGCTAGTAACTTGCCTGCATATGTTTTACTCATTTTCTCCTCCTTTATACCATCTCGAGTATATGACCCATTTTCTGGCGCTTGGTCTTAAGATATTTGATGTTGCATGGGCTTGGTTTTACTTCCAGGGGAACCCGTTTGACAACTTTTAAACCGTATCCTGCGATTCCAACTATCTTGCGAGGGTTATTGGTTAGAAGTTCAATCGAGGTTAAGCCTAAGTCCGCTAAGATCTGCGCGCCGATACCGTAATCCCTGAGATCTGGTTTGAATCCTAAAGCCACATTGGCCTCCACCGTATCCAAACCCTGGTCCTGTAGTTCATAGGCGCGCAACTTATTGATTAGTCCTATTCCCCTCCCTTCCTGGTTCATGTATAATAGCACACCTCGACCTTTTTTGGCAATTAATTCCATTGCCTTGAGCAGCTGCTCGCCGCAGTCACAGCGGCGCGAATGGAAAACATCCCCGGTCAGGCAGGACGAATGCACGCGCACCAGGACGTTCTTGCGCCCCGCTACATCTCCCATAACCAGAGCCAGATGATAATCTTTATTTGGTGATGTTTCATAGGCTATGGTGCGGAAACATCCGAACTGGGTAGGCAGGTCGGTGGTAACAACGCGATTCACCAGCTTCTCGGTATCCAACCGGTACTTGATCAGGTCCGCGATGGTTATGAATTTCAAATGATGCTTTAGACAAAACCTTCTCAACTCCGGCACTCTGGCCATGGTGCCGTCTTCATGCATTATCTCGCAGATGATCCCCGCCGGATAGCAGCCGGCCATTTTGGCCAGGTCCACCGAAGCCTCGGTATGCCCGGCGCGTACCAGCACTCCGCCTTCTTTATAACGGAGCGGGAAAATATGTCCCGGCCTCACCAGGTCCTCCGGTTTGCTTTTGGGATCGAGAATGGTTTTAATCGTATTGGCGCGGTCCTGCGCGGATATGCCTGTGGTCACGCCCTTCTTCCCGTCAACGGATATGGTGAAAGCCGTTTTCAGGCTATCACCCGGTTCCGGCACCATCTGCGCGATCTCCAACTCTTCCAGCCTTTTGCTGACGATCGGCAGGCAGATCAGTCCGCGGCCGTATTTGGCCATGAAATTAATGGCCTGCGGCGTTACTTTATCAGCGGCCATGATCAGGTCGCCTTCGTTCTCCCGGTCGGCATCGTCCACCACGATCACCATTCTGCCCCGCTGCAGATCGGCAACCACGGATTCGATGGAATTGAACCGTTGCGTCATAAACCAGCAATCAAGCTATCGGGCCGCCCGATAAATGCCAGCCACAAGTATAAGAGCGGCTGCGCCCTCGCGAGCGCGGCCACGTCTTGAGCAATATCAATTCGCGGAACCTGCGGGCTAGAACTTCCCGCCGTACACCGC
>PMCA01000013.1 GCA_003153935.1 Elusimicrobiota bacterium | reverse complement strand
ATCAATTCTATCGCCGAAGAGCTGTACTTCAAATTCCGGTTCTGATTTAATAATCTTATATGCTTTCCTTGATTCCGGAAGAACAATTTCAATTACCTCCCTATTGATTAATTTTTTAATATTCTGCGGGGTATCCAATCCAATGATCCTGCCTTTATTTATTAAAGCCACGTGATTACATCTTTCAGCTTCATCAAGATAAGGTGTTGACATGAGAATTGTCATCCCTTCTTTTATTAATCCAGATAAGATTTTCCAGAAATCTCTTCGAGAAACAGGATCAACCCCAGTAGTAGGTTCATCAAGAAATAATATCACCGGGCGGTGAATAAGACTGCAGGACAGAGCCAGTTTCTGTTTCATGCCGCCGGAAAGATTTCCGGCCAACCGCTGCTGGAATTCTTCCAGTTTGGTAAAAGCCAGTAATTTTTTCAGGTTGGCGGCACGCTCACCGGTCTTTACACCATAAATATCGGCGTAAAACTCCAGGTTTTCTCTGACCGTGAGTTCTTCGTATAACCCGAACTTTTGCGGCATATAGGCAATTATCGCTTTTAACTTCTCAGCTTCGCTGCTTATATTGTAGTCCCCGACCCAGGCTTCGCCGCTGGTAGGAGCCAATATGCCCGCTAATAGCCGCATAGTCGTGGTTTTTCCGGCGCCGTCTGGACCGACCAGGCCGAATATCTCTCCTTCTGGGATCTGCAGATCCAGACCGTTCACGGCGGTTACCGCGTCAAATTTCCTGGCCAGTTTCTTAGTTCTGATCATGTCCATAATAAGTGTCCTGCTAAGATAGCTTTATATATCCTTCAGCCGGCATGCCCGGCTTTAATTCCTGCGTTTCATTGTCAATACTAATTTTAATGCGGTAAACCCTTTTCACTCTCTCTTCCTTGGTTAAGATCTGCTTGGGGGTAAACTCCGCTTCAGCCGCTATAAAGGTTATCTTTCCCGTATAAACCTTGCTGGGAAAAGTATCGGTTTTAACGTTTACCTCCTGGTTCAACTTTACTTTACCCAGATCTGTTTCGCTTACATAGCCGGTCAACCAGACAGCGCGCAGGTCGGCCACGGTAAAGATCACGCCGCCCGGTTGGATATATTCTCCGCTCTCCGCGCTTTTTACCAGGACCATACCGTCCAGAGGAGCGTATAGATCGGCGTAATTCAACCTGACCTCAGCCAGTCCCAACGCGGCGCGCCATGATTCCATCCTGGCCTGGGCCGTAGCAGCGGCGGTTTTGGCAGCGTCCTTTTTCTGTTCTGAGACTGAACCAGCAGTAAATAAATTATCCAGGCGCTGGGAGTCCTGTTCCAGATTCCGCCAGTTTAACTCAGCCTCCTTAAAAGAACCCTGGGCCTGGTCCCTAATATTTTGCAGTTCTTCCTTGGCCAGAGAAGCTACCTTCTGACCCTTCTTGACAGTGTTGCCTTCATCAGCAAGTAAGGTTGCGACTTTGCCGGGCACCTGGAAAGACAGGCGCACCTCGGTGGCCTCAATACTTCCTGATACGTAGATGGTTTTGTTGTTTCCCCGGTCGACTATCAGGAATTTATAGGCAGCGATCAGTAACAGGACCAGAACTGCGATAATTATGATCTTCTTTTTATTTTTCACTTTTTGCCTCCTCTATTTCGCTGCGCCCAATGGCCTTGTTCAGCGCGGCAGTTGCTATATTATATTCATATATGGCTTCATACAGGTTATTGTCGATTTGGCTCAAGGTTACTTGCGCGTCCAGGATGTCCAGATTGGTCCCTTCGCCGACCCGATAACTTGCTTCAGCGATCTGCAAGGCTTCTTTAGCTATGTCGATACTGTCTCTTTGGGTTTCAATAATAGATTCTGAATTACGCAGGTCTTCGCAGGATTGCCTTATCTCTAAATCCACTTGCAGATTCAGGTCGTCTTTTTGCAGGCCTAATTGGGCGTAACGGGCTTTCGCTTCGTCCACCCTGGACTTAGCGGCAAACCCGTCAAAAATCGGGATACCTAAAGTAACACCGGCATTCCAAATATTATGCCGGTCATTAAACATATCGTTGACCTGCCCGGAAGTATAGCTGTAGTTGGCATTGGCGGTGATTTGCGGCCGGCCGGTGGCTTTAGCTACGGTAATATTCTCCTGGCTGGCAGCCAGGCTCAAAGCCCTAACGGCAAAATCCGGCCGATGTGCCAGGGCATATTCCCGGAAACTATTTTCATCTAGGTCCTGGTGGGCAAAAACAAAAGCGTCCTTCAATTCCAGTTCGGTATCCAAGTTCATGCCCAGTGTCTTCTTCAATTCTGTTTTTATCAGTTCTCGGGCGTTTTGGGCCTTGACTAATTGCGGCAGGGCCTTGGATACCTGCAGTTTTGACTGCAGTACATCGAAATGTGCTACTGTTCCTTCCTTATATTTTTTATCCACCTCATCCAGGTGCGCCCGCGCCTGGTCCACCAGCTGTCCCGCGATCCTCTCTGTTTCTTTGGCCAGCTGCAGTCCGTAATAAAGTCTTCTTACTTCGAACTCAATCGCGAGTTTCCTGGCGCGCAGAGTTTCTTCCTGGATCTGCAGATTATATTTTGCCTGCCGCCGGTTGGCCAAGCCGCGACCGCTGTTAAATAATGACCAGTCCGCAGCCAGCGCCGCTTTCTTTTCGTTCTGGTAACCGGTAAAGACACCGATATCTTTTGGCGTAGATATACTTGGCGGAATAAATGAGGCCAGAGGCAGTAAACCGTCCCTATAAGTATAACTGCCCAGCAAGTTAAGCCTGGGTAGAAAATCGTTCCAGGTTCCTAATACCTGAGCCCGGGCTTTTAGAATCTCCTGTTCCTGGGCCAGGATATCGCGGTTATGGGCGAATGCCACGCGCACTGCGTCCGGCAGCGTCAGCTCCTGTCCCCATAAGGCTGTAGTTCCTAAAAGCAGCAACTGGAAAATTATTATTTTAATCCTTTTATGTATATCTCCCATACTCTTTCTCCTCTCATCCCCTGGGCGATATAATCGCCAAATATCAGCCATTGCAGGGCCGTAGCCTGGATCAGCCCGATAAACATCATCGCCGCGGCTTCTATATCCAGCCCCGGCGAAAATACTCTCTTCTTAATCCCTGTTTTTAATATATTTTTGATCACCGCCAGATATCCGGAGATATTTTCCCTTAACCGGGCTTCCACGAGTTTGTCGCCACCGGACAATTCAGTGGACATAATCATACGCAAAACCCCTTTTTGGCGTTTAAAGATCCCCAGATGTCCAAAGAAGATGTTTCTCAGCTGCGCTTCAGGGGTCCTTTCCTGTATTAGAGCAGCCCTGACCAGTTGCCCTATCTGGGCCCCCATCTCGT
This sequence comes from Elusimicrobiota bacterium, assembly GCA_003153935.1. Taxonomy (GTDB): domain Bacteria; phylum CAYTYR01; class UBA6262; order UBA6262; family UBA6262; genus Fen-1174. Next base: position 11,192 of record PMCA01000013.1, on the reverse strand, counting down.
TTACCAGCTCAGCCTTTAATTCTTCCTTATTACGGAAGTGCCGGTACAGGTTGCTTTCCGCCATGCCCAGTTGCTGGGCAATACGGGCAATGGTGAATCCCTTAATACCATCATGGCCGATAGCCTGTAAAGCGGCGGCTTTAATCTGGGCTTGGCGTATATTGGTTTTCATTTTTTTCATATGTGAACTCCTATTCACATAATACCACCTCTGAGCCAGATTGTCAATGTAAATATGTGAATATAAAATCACAAAGCCCCTTATTCAGGGGCTTCGTGAACTATCATATATGTGCCATACGCAGGAGATCAGGTAAACTCAGCCAAAATCTTGCTAATATCGATATTTTCTATTTCCTCCAGTATTAGGGGCGGCCGCTTATTCAAGCCGCTCTTGTCTTCGTAGGTTTCTTTTTCTGTTTGATAGATAATACCTAAGGGGATCTTGTCACCCCACTCCAGGGCTTTTTGAAATGCAGCAACGCGCTGGCCGGGATCATAAGTTTTATCACTGTCAATTTTATATACCCTTTTATTGTACCAATCATAGGTATTTACCTTATTAAAGGAAACACAAGGTTGCAATACATCGATCAGGGCAAATCCCCGATGTTGCACGCCCGCCACTATTAGGGTCGACAGATGGTCAGGGTCGCCGGAAAAACCCCGGGCGACAAACCCGGCACCCAAAGCAATAGCCAAAGCCAGGGGCTGGACCGGCTCCAGTATCACACCGTTCACCTGGACTTTAGTCACCTGTCCCTGGCCGGTAGTCGGCGAAGCCTGTCCCTTGGTCAAGCCATATATCTGGTTATCATGGACTACCACGGTAATATCCACGTTCCTTCTGATATTATGGATAAAATGATTGCCGCCCTCGCCATAACAATCGCCGTCGCCAGTGGTAACGATCACGGTCAACTCGCGGTTGGCGATCTTAGCGGCTACTGCCGGTGGTAAGGCGCGACCATGCAAGCCGTTAAAACAATTGGCCTTAACGTAATGCGGTAATTTCGCCGCCTGGCCTATGCCGGATACCAGTAAGATATCCTGCGGCCGCTTGCCTAATTTGACCAGCGCTTTTTTAACGGCGTTATGTATCCCGAAATCGCCGCAACCAGGGCACCAGGCGACCGGATCTTTACTTAAAAAATCCTTGGCTTCCACCATTACGATTCCTTTTGGAGCGCTGTTATCAATTCATCCAGGTCGAAGGGCCGGCCGTCATATTTCAGGATTGACCGGGTTACTTTGATCCCTGTTTCACGGCGCAGGACATTGGCTAACTGCGCGCTGGCGTTGTTCTCTACGGTGACTACCTTCTTAACATCCTTAAGCAGGACTTCCATCGCCTTACCAGGGAATGGCCAAACCTGGGATAAATGGATAAAGCCTATTCTTTTTTGGACCAATGCTTCCGCCGCCTCTTTAATTACCCCATAGGTCGAGCCGAATCCGATCATAACTACTTCCGCTCCCGCCACGTTGAAAACTTCCGGTTTTTCTATTTCCGCGGACAACCCGGCCATTTTTTTAAATAATCTTTTGGCTACCATCTGCTTCCGTATTTCGCCGTCTTCAGTTATATGACCCTCTTCCGTGTGTTCATCGCTGTCAGCGTAGACAACATCGTTAATCCATGACGGCACCGCCAGCGGCGATACCCCAGTATCTGTTAGCTGGTATCTTTTATAGTTAGTTATCTTAGTTGATTCTTCCTTGCTGAGGCGGTAACGCTTTACCATAGCCTGGCCCAGATCAAATTTCTCTACATTGCGATAGGAATCAGCTAAATATTGATCAGTCATAATCAGTACCGGTATTTGGTATTTTTCCGCCAGGTTAAAAGCCTTAACGGTCAGATAAAAAGCTTGCTCAATGGTTCCGGGGGCGAAGATCGCCCGGGCGAATTCGCCGTGACCGGCATGGATAAGAAACTCCAGGTCGGCCTGTTCGGTCCGGGTAGGGAACCCAGTAGCCGGCGCCGGACGTTGCGCGTCTACTATCACGATCGGCGTCTCCAGCATACCGGCCAGGCTGAAGCCCTCCACCATCAGGGCAAAACCGCCGCCGGCAGTGGCGGCCATGGACCGCACTCCGGTATAGGACGCACCGATGACCATATTAATAGCAGCGATCTCATCTTCCGCCTGTTCAACCACTATGCCAAAATCCCGTCCCAAACTGGCCAGGTTTTCCATTATGCTGGTAGAAGGGGACATAGGATAGGCAGAATAGAACTTGCAACCGGCCCGGATAGCTCCCAGCGCCAGGGCATCGTGACCGTTCATGACCAGGCTCTCTTGAATCGGCAGTTGCTTTACGGCAAATTCCTCTGTTTTATAATTACCAACAGCAAAGTCATAACCGGCTTTNNAGCAGCGGCCAAATTCTTATCAATAATTTCCTGGCTCTTATTATTAAATATCTTTTTTAAGGCTTGCCTGACAAAATCAAATTTCAGCCGGGTAATACCGGCTAAAACTCCGGAAGCCACGGAATTGATGAATAGCTCTCCGCCACCGATCTTTTCTGCCAGATCATAATAAGGAACGTCGAAGTAGTTTTCCGCGGCTTCAGTGATCCCGAATTTTTTCTGGTCCATGATCAACTTCCCCCGGGCAGTTAGGGTAGCCCGGTGCAAAGGGATGCTGCCCTTATCCAGGGCTACTAAAATATCGCACTTCTGCCGCGGGGCCAATAACGGAGTGGAGGAGATGCTAATCTGGAAAAAATTATTGCCACCCCTGATCCTGGACATAAAATCCTGGGTGGCAAAAATATTTAACCCCGCCTGGCGGAAAACCTGGCCCAAAGCCGTCCCGACACTCTGCATCCCCTGTCCGGCTTCCCCGGCTATTTTTATGGTCAATTCACCCGGCACTAAGGTACCTCATTCCTTTTTTCTCTCAATTTTTACCCCGTATAATTATTTTTTCTCCATTTTTTCTTTCATTTTCATGTCGTCCATCTGGCACATGGAGATACTATTTATCTACTGCCGCTTTTGCTTTTCTTACTAGCCGGGCGAGCCGAACGGCTTTGTCCCTTTTCTTTCATGGGCTTACCGCAGCACCAAATACTGGTACTGGCCAGGCCGCAGCTGTTAATTTCGACTTCGCGTCCACACGGCACACACATTAATTTTTGTCCACTCTTATACTTAGCCATAATACTCTCCTTCCCTATACTATTTTTGTAAAATTACTTCTATATGGGTTACAAGTTCCTGTGGGTAAAAAGGCTTTTTAAGGCAGTCTCTTATGCCACAGGCGCTCATTAGATCCCAATGCTGTTCCCTGGTAAAATAACCGGTCATTGCTATAACGGGGATATCCATTGTTTCCGCTTTTTGTTTTAACCGGTCAGCCAATTGGAAACCATTCAACCCCTGCATTTTAAGATCAACAACTATCAGGTCAGGGTTAGCTGTCCGAGCCATAGACAGAGCCAGCGTGCTGTCGTTCACGGCTAAAAGTTCATAGTCGCTTAACAGCAAGGCTTGCTCCAACTCTGACAGAAAATCCCGATCATCATCAACGATCATTATTTTCTTTTTACGCATGTTGCGCTCCCGTTTTGTTTGTTCAATTCCAAGTTTATCTGGCTGATCATTTCTGCCGGGCTAAAAGGTTTTTTTATGCACTGCCGAATCCCGCACAGATTCATTAACAGGGCATGCTCGGTATCGGTAAAAAACCCGCTGATAGCTATGATCGGTATGCTGGAAACCTCCGATCTATGTTTTAATTCATCGGCTAACTGGAATCCGCTCTTCCCGGGCATTTTCAGGTCCAGAAGGATCAAGTCCGGGTGACACTCTTTAGCCCTGGCCACCGCTTTCATAGGATCGCTTACCACTTCTGCTTCATACCCATTCGAATTCAATATTTCCTGTAGTTCTTCCAGAAATATCCGGTCATCATCGACGATCATAATTTTTTTAGCCACGATTCCCTCTGTCTCTGAATTATTTTATGGTTAAAATATACCAAAACCCGGCGATAATTGTAATTGGCTGGTTCTACTTTTTATTGACCTTTTTCTCTCTTAATGAATTATGCCGCGCAACGATGATGAAAAATAAAAACAGGGGGTAATTAATTTACCCCCTGTTGGTCTTACCAAAATATCAGTCTCTGAAATTGTTGCTGCTATTTTTTCTTTTTGCGGTATTTAGTCGGGGTTGCCTTGGCGAATTTCTTGAACTGGCGGATAAAGGACTCGGTATTTTCATACCCCATTTTATCCGAGATCTGGTTGATGTTGTACCCGGTCTGGCGCAATAGCTCTTTGGCTTTGCTCATCTTGACTTGCAATTTGTAATCGCTGAAACCCTTGCCGGTATATTCCCTGAAAACCCGGCTCAGGTATTTCGGACTCAGGCAGACAGCGGCTGCGGCATTTTCCAGTTTGACTTTCTTAAAACAGTTCCGTTCCACATAGTATTTCACTTTCTCTATTTTACCCTTCAGGTCACTGGCAGAATCATCATTGTACCCCTTCTTAATATCCAACACCTGATTAATAATATCCTTGGTTTTATCTATATCCAACGGTTTTTCGATGTAATTGTCTGCCTGTCCGCGCAGGGCCTCTATCACCGCGTCTTTCGAGCTGTAGCCGGTGGAAATTATTATACCTATTCCGGGATCCAGTGTTTTTATCTTGCTTAACACTTCAAAGCCGTTCATGCCCGGCATTTTTACGTCTAATATCACCAGATCGATCTCGTTGGGCTTCTTCAGTATATCCAGCGCGTCCTTGCCGTTACCCGCCTCTAATATTTCATATTCGTTAAAGCAATCGATAAACTCTTCCCGGAATTCCTTATCGTCATCCACCAGTAATACTGTGCCAGGCATGATCCCCCCCTGTTAAAGCAATAACCGGGCTTATTCACCCGGTTATTGGATTTTATATTAATTGCGACATGCTCCTGCTCCCTTGCCATTAATGATTAACTAGTTTAGATTCTATCTCCTTTGATGGCAAATGTAAATGATTATTTTCTGTCTTTAATTGACTTTTATCCACCCATTACTACCGATCACCCCAATAGAATGGATTTAAGTTGACTTCTATATACGGCTATTTTTGGCTGAAACTGTGTTTCAGCTCCTTATCCACTTCCTGCCAGTCTTCCAGCCATTCTTCTAAACGGTCAGCGAGTTCGTCACCGGCTTTGCTCACTCTTTTCTTATAGACCCTGTAAGCCGCTTTCCACACCGCTTCCGTTAATAGTTTCGGATTATATTCCCCGTGCATCTCTTTCATTTTTTCTCACCTCCTTTTATTTCTTCCTGGCTTAACTGTCTTTATCTCTACTCTTCCTCCACGGTTAGCGTGCCCTTCATGCTATAATGCCCGGGACCGCAATAAACTGAACAGAAGAAGGTAAAATCACCTGCTTTATCCGCGGTGAACTCGATGATGGTTTCCTGGTCCGGCACTATATTGGTATTTATCTTATACTCCGGTAAGGCAAAACCATGCACTACGTCCGCGCTGGTAGCGACGATCCTTATCCTCTGGCCCTGCTTAACAGTAATATGATCAGGAGTGTAGAAGAATTTTTGCGCTTTTAGATGAATGATCCGGTCAGGTATAAGGGGTGGGGCCGCCACTGCCGGCCTGCCGTTTAGACTGCTTAGTATAGCGATAACCATCAGCAGCAGAAATACCTTTCTCATAGATCCTCCTGGATTATCTTACACATCCTATTATATTTTATGGATTCTTTTTTGTGAATTGGCTGCTTCCACTTTGTTCTGACTTTTTTCCACGATAAAAAAGAGCGATGATTTTCTCATCGCTCCTGTTAAATTCTGTTCTTTAAGCTCCCGCCCTTACAGAGCTCTTATTTTCCCTAACAATAAACCTATATCAAACGGCTTGTTCATAACCCCGGCTACCACCGAATCCAGTTTCTCTTCCTCCAGCAGCCTTTCTATGAAAGGGCGCCCGGTTACCAGGAAAACCGCAATTTTAGGATTGATAGACTTAATTCTCTTAAGCAGTTCCACTCCGTTCATACCTGGTAATTTAAAATCCAGGATAATGGTGTCAAAGTTATTGGTTTTTACCAGTTCTTCGCCACGCGTACTGTCAAAAGCCGTATCAACGCTATGGCCTTCATCCCTTAATATCTCCGCGATCTCTTCACATAGCTCGGTATCATCATCAATAACCAGTATTTTGCGGCTCATTTGCCAACCCCTTTTAAGTTGCTATATTTTAAACCGCCAGGACTATGGAGTCAAGTATTTTAGACTAATTCTACCGGATATATCGGAGCTTGTACATTGCTCGCTTCCCCTTTATATTGACTTATTTCCCCAGGCGGCTTTATTATCAATAAAAACTTCCGCCTCAGATGCCTAAAGCGGAAGTTTGGAAAATTGCTATTAGTAACCGACGGTTTTATTTTTGTTGTTCTCCGGCCGCGCCCTTTTCGTAAATTAATTCGCCTTTAATATTATATTTCTTTGATTTGATCAAGTTTCCCTTAAGGTAGGTCATATCTTCCTGCAATTGCCCATCCTCAAAATACTTTTTGGCCGAACCCTCGGGATCCCCTTCTATGTAGTTGGCTTCCTGTCTTAATTTGCCGCTCTCAAAAAAGGTTTTGCAAATGCCGGATAATTTCCCGCTCTTATAGGCAACATCTTGCGCCAGCTTGCCGTTCACAAAATAGATCTTGCTGGGTCCTTCGCGGAGATCGTTCTTAAAATAAGTCTCCTCCTGCAATTTGCCATTCTCGTAATAAGCCTTGAGCACCCCTTCTTTGGCGTTCTTCTTATATATTACCTCTACCTGTAATTTGCCGCTGGGGAAATACCCTTTAACCATACCGTCTGGCACAGCTCCGTCAGTTTTTGCGGCCTTCATTCGCTCATCCACCACCTGTTTGGCTACTTCTTTGCCATCCTGGTAAAAGGTTAATTGCCGCGCTCCCGTGACCTTCATGGTTACTTCAGCCCCAAGTAACGCAGGGATTAAAAAGAGACTTGCCATTATCAGACATGCTCGTGTTTTCATTATCTCCCTCCTGTTACATTTTACACGGTTATTTTGTCTCCTGTCAACCGAAATATATGGGTTGACAAAAGTGCTAAACGGGGGTACTTTTATCTTAGAATAAGAAGGGTATTCTAAGCAGAGGTTTTACAGCCTAAACTTAGAATACCCTTTATTTTTGATGCCAGAGAGAGCTGGCAGGGAGGTAAAAGCCATGAAGACTAATAATAAGGGTTTTACGCTGGTGGAGTTACTAATTGTGATCGTTATCCTGGGAATCTTATCGGCCATAGTTATTGCCAGGTTTGCGGGGGCCACTAAGGAGTCCAAAGAGGCCAGTTTAAAGGGGGACCTGCGGACATTGCGTTCTTCCCTGGAAATATATAAAAGCTATTCCCAGGCCAGCATCTATCCTCTTATACTGGATGATCTTTGGAAAGGGACTAACCCTGACGTATTAAGTAAGACCTTTATAGACAAGGTGCCTATCGACCCCTTTTATAAAAAGAGGACTACTTATAGTGCTTCGGTGGCCTTTAGTTCCTCAGATCTGGCTACTGATAGGGATGGAAAGATCAACGGTGGCGGCGGGTGGGCTTACAATTCGCAAACCGGGAGCGTCTGCGCTAACTACAAATCCACAGACACGGTGCCGGGAACTCCCAATGACACCAGCTGGGGATCATCCTATAACATTTGGTAATACAACTTTTTACCTAGCGATGACGTTCGTGGCCGAAACGCTCATGACCGTGAAAACGGTCATACCCCCAGCCAGCACGCCAATCCCATTCTACTCCCCAGTAAGGACCCCACCAGACCGGCGGTCCATAATAGTAATAATAGGGATACGGATATACAGGTACCTCTTTTTGCCATAAATATACATGCTCAATATACACTACCGGGAAATCATACTCGCGCTGGCCTTCCGCTAAAGGTTGTCCTACTTTTCCCTTAATTTTGCCAACTATCGTTATCCGGCGACCGGACGCATAAACTTCTGCGTCAAGATACTCTTGGCTTTCCGCCAAGAACCTTCCCTGGGAGGCATCCCTGCTTGTAGGCTTTCCGTCAGAATCGACCGGTTCCTGCAAAACTTGTATGGTAGTAGCTTCCTTATTGTTTATAACCCCTAGTATTTGCCCGCCCCAAAGAACCGTCGTTCCTATATAATGATCTGTGTCTATTTGTACTGACCTGAATGCCGTAGCCGGTTGAGTCACGGTGGACATAACCTCCTTGGGAACCATTGGTACGGCACACCCCGCCAAAAAGATTATCGCCGCAGGTAAAATCGCTACGATCTTATTAATACTCACGGGCACCTCCATAATTACGCAGTACAAAATTATCTTTATCTAATATTTAGACATACTGACCAACTAAAAAGTTTCATATAACATTATGTCCTGGTATTTTAATTATAATGTAAGTAAGTATGCCGGCGAAGCCGCCAATAAGATCGGTAATGATATCCGGTATATCGCCGGAACGATAGGGCAACAACCCCTGAAAGCCCTCATCCAGACAGGCTACGGCTAATACCAGCAAAACCGCGTAAAGAAGCTTCCTTAACAAAGATAAATCTGGTGATTTTATTAAATCCCTGATGACTAATAATCCTAAAATACTATATTCCAGGGTGTGAATTCTCTTTACAAAATACGGCTGCCGCCAGGCGTACCAGAATCCTAGACCCAAAACGATAATTCCCAGTATCAACCTGGATATTTTGAACCTTTGCCTGCTCATATATAGCAGCACGCCTAACCCGATTATAACTATACCTGCGATGCAGGCCAATCTGATTTGCCTCTCACCAAATAAGTTATTCGCCAGAGTCCAAAGTTGGGTCATGAAGGCGGCGGAAATAACGATGAATATTCCCAACCCCAGTGTAGGTAGCGATAGTTTAGTTGCGCCTATTTTCATAGTTAGCCCGTTAGAGGTTGGGATTAAAATCTTCGCCTGTTATTTTCATATCCAACTTCACTTTCCTTTGGTCGTTATCCAGATCCTGGCCATGAAAAGTATAATTAACATGGTAGATAAGATTCTCCTTAATTGACGAAATTACATATACATTAATATCCATATGCACGGTTAATTTGCTTATAATGCCCTTTATTATACCCTGGCTTTGGTTGTCTTTGGTATGAGTTAAACTTGTTTTGAATTCGGGGGGATTGATTAGGGCTATCTTAGAGATTACTGAGCCAGGGTCCTGCTCATAAAAATGGTTTTCCATGTTCTTCACTATAGTTGTTAAATAGTTGTCTTTTAAACCAAGCCTTTTAAGCATGCGCTCATGTTTATTAACCTTTTCAAAGCCAATACAATCTATATAATAGTTTGGTATCATTGAAGGGCGCGTTGTGTGCATAGTATACTAATTTTAGGCTTTTGTTATTTAGAAGTCAAATACAAAACAAAAACTCCCCCGCTTATTTGCGGGAGAGTTTAAGTTATATTTGATATGACTTTAAATTACAGTCCTTGCTTGAGTCCCTTTATTTAGCTAAATCACTTTTGTTTAATAAATCCTCTTTTAATTTTTTGGCCACATCCCTAAAAGACTCTGCCAGTTCAGCTCCTGCGTCTCCGGTTTTAAAATTATATAGATTGTATGTGTTCTCAGATTCAGAACTTTCCCTAAAGGTTTTAATTATTTGGCCTGATTTGTTATCTTTAACCTCCAAGGTGATTACAGTTACCCCTGTAATATCGTACGTTGGAATCCCAAAATATATTAGTAAATTTAGGAACGGTATAAACATCAACCCGTTTGGCGTAGCTTTCCATTTAAATCTATTTATGCTGCCATTTATAACAATTTCGTCTTCCGCTTCCGTATTATAATGAATTTTTGCAAATATTTCAGATTTTTGGAAATCTTCTAATAGCTTGGAAGTAATCTTATCAGGCAGATCTTTGATGCTCTCTGTGTTGCTAATATCCTCTTTTGGCCTCTTGTCTACCAAGAGATTTAGCCCAACGATTTTATTTATCTTTTTATTAGCACTCGTCAATGATGGTTGATATTGGAATGGAACATTTCCATTCAAACTTGCACAGCCGGAAAGAATAAATAAACTTAACATAAATAAGTATATCCATTTTTTATTCATTTTGCCCCCTTTATTCTAATTCCTAATACTTATAATAAATATAGCATAGCATCATGCTTTTAGCAAGCTCATCTCAAAACAAAAACTCCCCCGCGTACTGCGGGAGAGTTTAATTAATAGCTGGGTGTTCACGACGATCTTCGCAACTACTTATTAGAGCGGAAATCCGACATTTCTTTTATGCTTAACTAAACATTTATTTACCAAATATTATACTTAGAGCCCCAGCTAGTATCGATTGGAGTCCCAACGATGGTGTCAGTAGACTTGTAGTCAGCACAGATTCTGCCGGTCTGGGAATCATAGGCCCAGCCACCGCCACCATTGATCTTGTTATCCCTGTCTGTGGCCGCATCGTTCGGGTCGAAATAAATAGAGGAAGCGTAAACGGTTCTCTTCTTATAAAAGGGATCCTGTGGAATTTTGTCTATGAAAGTTTTGCTTAAAACGTCAGCGGTGGTGCCTTTCCATAGGTCGTCAAGTACAAGTGGGTATATTCCGGATTGCGAATAAGCTTTGTAAGTTTCCAAGGCGGAACGGATGCTGTTCAGGTTACCTTTTAAATTGGCTTCTTTGGTTTCTTTGGTGGCTCCGGCAAACCTGGATATGACAATAGCTGCTAAGATACCCAGGATGACAATGACGATCAATAATTCCACCAGAGTAAAACCTTTGTTTTTGTTTAACCCGACCAAAACTTTACCTACATTACGACTCCATTTACTATTAAAAATCGCTATTAGGCCCCCACCCAAATTGAAAGGCATTACGCCCTCCTTTACCCGACTGACTTATCCTCATTTTATATTTTATGCCTTTGCCATATAAATGTCAAATAAAAACATAAACTCCCGCATGTTACTGCAGGAGTTTAAATTATTGGCTGCCCGTACTGGACGACCTTCGCAACTATTTATCTTCCTTCTCATTCTTCTCTTTATCCATCTTCTTCTTGCCTTTCGCTGCTGCTTTGCGTTTCGGAGCGGCCTTCTTTTTGGGAGCGGCCTTTTTCTTCTTTGCCATGGTTGTTCCGGGTTGAGC
>PMCA01000025.1 GCA_003153935.1 Elusimicrobiota bacterium | reverse complement strand
GTTTGCGCCGACTACAAGTCTACCGACTCTACGACAGGAGCGCCGATCGACACCAGTTGGGGCGCGGCCTATTGTTTATGGTAAGGAACTCTTTTATTTTCTTTGTTGACAAAATAAGGGTAAAAGAGTAGAATTCAAAAGGAAGGGAGGTGAAAACAAATGTTAGCAAAGCTGAGAAGCAAAAAGGGCTTTACCCTGGTGGAATTATTAATCGTTATCGTCATCTTAGGTATTTTGGCAGCCATCGTTATTGCCAGGTTCGCCGGTGCCACCAAGGAAAGCAAGGAATCAAACCTGAAGGGCAACCTGCGTACCATCAGGGCTTCGCTGGAGACCTACAAAGCGAACTCCAAGAGCAACAGCTATCCTCCGACCCTGAATGATCTCTGGAACGGGACCAATTCGGACGTGGATAGCAAGACATTCCTGGAACGTATTCCTATCGACCCGTTCTATCGCAGCAAATCCGTATTTTTGGCTACTACCGATTTTAGCCCGATTGATACGGCTCTGCAAAGGGACGCGAAGATCAGCGGTACGGGCGGCGGCTGGGCTTATGACAGCATAACCGGTCGCGTTTGCGCCAACTATTACTCTACTGATACGACTTGTGGCCACCCGCTGGATACCAGCTGGGGGTCAGAATACAACATTTGGTAACCCCAAAGTTGTACACTTGAAGGAAAGGAGATATACATCATGATTAGTAAGTTAAGAAGTAAGAAGGGCTTTACCCTGGTGGAATTGTTAATCGTTATCGTCATCTTAGGTATTTTGGCAGCTATCGTTATCGCCAGATTTGCCGGTGCCACCAAGGAAAGCAAAGAATCAAACCTGAAAGGTAACCTGCGTACCATCAGAGCTTCGCTGGAGACCTACAAAGCGAACTCCAAGAGCAACAGCTATCCTACGACCCTGGACGATCTGTGGCAGGGGACCGCTGCTGACGTAGATAGCAAGACATTCCTGGAACGTATTCCTATCGACCCGTTCTATCGCAGTAAAGCTCAAGATCCTGTCAGTGGCTCAATGAGTCCGTCTGATAACGGAGCTGCTCGCGATGCTTTGATTTCCGGCGGTGGCGGTTGGGCTTATGATTCCAAGACTGGCCGTGTATGCGCGAACTACAAGGTTGCAGACACAACTGCAGGCGCTCCTTCCGATACCAGCTGGGGCACATGCTATAACCTGTGGTAATCTGATTACCGCAGTACTTAAAGAGGGTAGAGAGAAATCTCTACCCTCTTTTTTTTATGTCCGCGGAGTCGGTAAATATGCTATAATTAAGACATGAAAATCAATCGGCGGGACCTGCTGTTTATCGGCGCTATCTTCTTGAGCGTGATCGTTTTTTTTAACGATAATATTTTCGGCGGTAAATTATTTTGTTTCCGGGACATCGGCCGGTATTACTATCCGGCCCATTTTTTTGCCACGGAAAGTTTGCTGTCGGGCCGATTCCCGTTCTGGAACCCATATATGTTCAGCGGTTACCCGTTCTTTGCTTCCCTGCAACACGCGCTACTCTACCCGGCTAGCATCTTATGCTATCTTTTCCCCTTTTATTCCGGTTTTAGTTATTATTTTATCGTACATTTTTTATTGGCCGGCCTGGGTATGTATTTACTTCTGCGCCGCCTGGGTTTAGCGCGTTTTTCCGTAACCGTGGGCACGCTGGTTTTCGTTTTCAGCGGCTACCTGGTATCAATGCTTAACCTGGTGACCACCTTATCGGCCGTGGTCTGGTTCCCTTTCCTATTATTACTATACGACAGAGCCCTGGAGAGCCGGGATTGGAAATACCTGCTGTTAATAAGCCTGGTATTGGGATTGCAGTTACTCAGCGGCCAGCCGGAAATAATGTTCCTGAGCTTTTTATTATTACTGTCCTATCTGTTATATGACTCCATACGTAATCGCGCCCTGACGTTATTCCCCTCCCGGGCCGGGTGGCTGCTGGCGTCTTTTATTTTCAGTTTGATACTGGTCAGCGCCCAGATCATCCCCTTTATCGAGTTGGTGAAGAATTCCATACGTGAAACCACGACTACCGCTAATATACTGGTTTGGTCCTTTCACCCTTTGGAGACGCTGAATTTCCTGCTGCCAAGCTTCACATTTGATTTCATGGCCGGTTCGAACAACTGGTTCGGACAGGGCTGGTTGCGTTCCGCATATTTGGGTTCAGTGCCCATACTCTTGCTGGGTTTCGGCTTTACCAGTCCGCACCCGGCCAAAAAATATTTTCTTTTACTGCTTATTTCGGGCTTGCTGCTGTCTTTTGGGCGTCATATTCCAGCGCTGAATTTTGTTTTTCAATACCTCCCGGGATTTAACCTGATACGTTATCCGGTTAAATACCTGGCTCTGTTTTTCTTCGCGGTGGCGCCACTGGTGGCGATGGGGGTGGAAACCCTGGCCCGGCGAAATGCCGGCAAAGTCCGGCCGCTGTTAATGTTTGGCTGGGCCGGCCTGCTGCTGCTGGCGTACTGGCTTTTTGCTGCCGAGAAAAGCCCAAGCGTAATTTATTTCCTTAAACGGTATTTACCCTCGGCCTCGACTTTTGAGAAATATTTGATCTACCATAAGGTACCGCAGCTTTTCCATGACCTGTTTTACGCTATTTTGCTGACGACCAGCGCGGCGGTACTTTTCTGGGCCAGGAACAGGGGATTCCTTGCGGCCTGGTTGTTCAAATCTTTATTTCTCCTGCTAATGTTGCTGTGTTTATTTTACGGCAGTTACCGTTTGGAACCGACCGTCGAACCGGATCTGTACCGTCTTCCGACCGGTAACGCCGAGTTCATGATGGCAAATTTAGGGAGTCAGCGGATGTACCTCAGTCCTAAGAGCGGGCAGGATGTAGTAAGAGATATAGCGGTATACCCGGAGATCGATTTCCGTGAGGAATTTTATAAAAGGCAAAAATCACTGTTACCTAATTTAGGCAATATCTATCATTTCTACAATTTGGACGGGTATGAATCAATTAAATTGATAAACAATGAGCACTTGACCAATTTTCTGGCTTCCCATCCCCTGAAGCAATCTCTGCCCGTGTTGGACCTGCTGGGAGTAAAATATCTGTTATCTTTTTATCCCTTACCAATAAAACAATTTACCAAAGTAAGGGCGGATTATATCGATACCTACGGCAATGAACATCCGCTTAAGCGGGCTCGCTTTTATGACCAGGTATCTTTCCTGCCGGACCAGACGCAGGTTGATGAACGATTCCTGGCAAAAGATTTTGATCCTTTAAGCGAATTGGTGATCAACGGAGCCGCTACCGGGGCAGATAACGAACGAACCGGCAACCGTGAAGGGGAGGTGACCCAGGTGACTCAGGTCACGGATAATACCAACTCTTTAACTTTGCTTACGCAAGTTACCGCTCCGGCCTGGTTATTGCTGGCTGATACTTATTATCCCGGTTGGCAGGTATGTATTGATAAGGTACCGGGCCGGCTGTACCGGGCCGACTATATGTTGAGGGCGGTTCACTTGCCGGCGGGGACCAGGGAAGTTGAATTCCGATACTGGCCCACTAATTTCAGCCTGGTTTTGGCCATAAGCATACTAAGCTATTTGGCGCTGATAATTTATTTTGGTAAAAAGGTTTAACTATGAACGGTAAACTCACCATAAGAGACCTGCGCGCTTTATTGGCGCTGGCGGTGTTACTGGTATTATTCTTCTCGCCTGTTTTGCTCCCGGAACCTACCTTGTATTCCCGGGATATATCTCATTATTATCGTCCAGCTTACCAGCTGGCGGCTACCAGCCTCCAGCGGGGCACATTCCCGTTCTGGAACCCGTTTATATCCTGCGGGCAACCTTTCCTGGCAGCCCTCCAGAACGGTATGTTGTATCCGGTTTCCTTGATAACTTTTTTATTTCCCTTTGAAGCCGCTTTTAAAATCGTTTTCCTTATTCCTTTTTTCCTGGCCGGTCTGGGGCTGTATTTATTATTACGCGGCTTCCGCTTACCGCCATTGGCCTGCCTGGCGGCGTCCGTGCTCTACTGTTTTGGCGGGGTCATGAGCTCATTGGTTAACCTGCTAACGACTCTGGCCGCTTCGGCCTGGCTGAGTTTTGTTTGCCTGTTCTTTATAAAGGCCCTTGAGCAAAAAGACAAGTGGTGGGGCTGGGCATTATTGACAGCGTGTTGCTTGTCCCTGGAATTTTTCGCAGGCCAGCCGGAAATATTGTATCTCTCCATATTAGTCTTGCTGATCTATGGTTTGCTGGCCAGCCCCGGGCGATATGCGGCTACCTTCAAGATCCTGGGCACCACAGTGATCCTGGTGGTGTTATTTATATTGTTCGAATTACTGCCTTTCTGGCAATTGCTTAAACATTCCAACCGAGAAGCTTATAGCACCTGGGAATCGCAAACTTTTTGGTCCTTATATCCTGGCCAACTCAAGAGCCTATTTAGTTCCTGGTTCAGCCAGCCAGCCGCCGCGGATAACCAGGAATGGTTGAAGAATATTTTTTTCGGCGGCAGCGGTGTTTTCCTGGCGGGTTGCGGATTGCTTTCCGGTAAAACGAAAAAAACCTGGCTGGCTATCCTGGCGGTGGCGGTCCTGGGATTATTGCTTTCGTTCGGGAAATATACTTTTGCTTATCGGGCCCTGTCCTGGGTATTACCCGGGTTAAAAGCTATTCGTTACCCCGTCAAATTTTTCTTCCTTTTTAACTGGGGTTTGGCTTTACTGGCGGCCGCCGGCTGGCATCATTGGTTCCAGTATCAGGAACAATATAAAAAAAGCGGTATATTGTTATTGGCGGCAGGAATGTTTATGCTGGCCGGATATGGATTTTTGTCCTGGCCGGTAATATTTTTAGACCTTGGCATATTTTCCCTGTTTTTAGGGGGGATGGCGTTGTGCCGTCTGCCATCACGGTGGCAGGGCTACGGACAGGCCGGCTTGATCGCTATTTTATTCTGCGGCAGCGCGGTCCATACCTTTAACACTCAGAAACTGGCGCTGTTATCATTCGTAGAACATAGGGGGGACTTCAAGCAACAGCTGGATACACTCTCCTACAACCGCTACGCTTTCACTCCGAAAACCTATGCAGTCCTGACCGGCAATGCCCAGGATACCAGGGATTATCAGGTAGAATACACAGTGCTGGACCAATCTCTCTGGGAGTCCGTGCCTAACATGGCCATGGTCGGACATGAATTTGTGGCGCGCGGCTATGAATCAATTTATTTGAATAATTTTTATTCTTTCTACTGGCTGACCAGTTTCCAGCCTGGACCGGCCTCCAGCCATATTCTGGACTTGTTAGGGGTTAAATATTTAGTTAGCTTATGGCCGGTTTCCAGCCCGGGTTTTGACCTGGTGAAGCAGAACGTTTGGCAAATTTATAAAAATAATAACGCTTTCCCCAGGGTTTTCCTGGTCAATAAAGAGGTGGTCACGGCTGATCTGGCCGGCACCATGCACAGGATGCAGGAGCATATATCTTATGGCACGACGGCCAGGATTATCCACTATGACCTCAACCGGGTAACGATCGAGGCGGAGAGCGGGCCTGATTCAACCCTGGTGCTAACCGATACTTTTTATTCGGGTTGGCGCGCCAGCGTTGACGGCGGGCCGGCGCGTATCTTCCCTGCCTTTTATATGTTCAGGGGGATAGATCTGCCGGCAGGGAAGCACGAAATAATATTCACTTACCGGCCCGATTATTTCTACCCCGCATTGTTGGTAACGCTGCTAGCGATATTAACAAGTATCGGTTACTTCCTAAGGGAGTTGAAAGCCTGGAGCCAGGATAAATGAAACTTAAAAAGGAAGACGGCTATTATCTGCTGGGATTGTTGCTGGCCTGGATGGTTTTTTTCTATGAGCTGATTTCCCAGGATGTGCTGTTTTTCTATCGTGATATAATCCGTTACTACCAGCCGTTGCATTTCTTCGCCGCGGAGAATTTGCAGAGGGGGATTTTCCCTTTTTGGAATCCTTATGTCTCCGCCGGGGCCCCGTTTTGGGCGACCTCGCAGCATGCTCTGCTGTACCCGGTCAACCTGATAACGTTCCTTTTCCCGTTCTTTCCCGCCTTTAAGTATTTTTTCCTGCTGCATTTTTTGCTCGGCGGGGTGGGGATATATTTACTGCTAAAGAGTATGGACATTAAGCCCTGGAACTGCCTGGCCGGCGCCTTACTGTTTTGTTACAGCGGTTATTTGCCTTCAACCATAAATTTATTAACTACTCTGACGGCGGCAGTCTGGGTGGGTTTTGTGGTGTTGTTTTTCCAGTATAGCCTGAAAAGCAATTATCTCTGGACCGGTTTGGTGGGGGTCGTACTGGCTTTTGAGTTCTACGGCGGCCAACCGGAAATAATGTATATGAATGTACTGGTCCTGGTCCTGTTTTGTCTATGGCGCCGTCCGTCCGGATACGTAGCCGGTTTTTCCCGCTTGGCCGCCGGGTTGTTCGTAACCAGCCTGCTGATCTTGCCGCAACTTATCCCGTTGCGGGAGCTGCTCAACCTGTCGGTCAGGGACACCTCCCCGGCCTATGCTAATATCGCCATGTGGTCCATGCACCCGCTGGAATTGGTGGGAACCTTACTGCCGCACTTTCGCTGGGAATTTACGGCCGCGAAAACCTGGTTCAGGCAACCCTGGCTGCGTGATGTATACCTCGGCGCCTTGCCGTTAGTTTTAATGCTATTCTCGTTCCAGAATAAGCAACGGCGAAGTTGGGCGGGTTTTTTTGTGCTGCTCGGCGGGATGGGTTTATTCTGGTCCCTGGGCAACTTTACGCCGGTACATTACTGGTTCTTTAAGATCTTCCCGGTGTTCAACCTGATCCGTTATCCGATTAAATTCTATTTGCTGGTGCAATTAGCCGTGGCGGTGCTGGCGGCGCTGGGACTGGAAGCAGTTTGGCAGGACGGCCAGCAGAGTAATATGAATAAGCGCAAAATAGTCGCGTTATTGTTGGCGTTGGGAGCCGGGTTTTTAGCGGTTTTCCTGGCGCGGGGTCATTGGTTACCCTGGCTGGCCCAATCCTATTTGCCGCACCTGGACCCGGCTGGCCGGCAAAAATTATACGATTTATATTTGCCGAAAATATTGACGGATTGTTTCTGGCAGTGGTTATCCTTGCTTGGCTTATTGGTGGTTTTACTGCTAAGAAAACGCCTGGCGGGTCATTGGGGACAGGGTTTAATCTGCTTGTTGATAGGATGCAATGCCGCTTATGTCAGCTTTGGCGCTGAGCCTGTATTGCAAACCGGTTTTTATCGTGATCGCCCTCAGGTTGTGTCTTTCCTGGCGAAGAATCTTGGTTACCAGCGCTATCTCTTTAATAATAGGATCGGGTTCCACCCCGAAGAAGCTGATAAAAACTCTCTTACCATTGCGGACTTGATCAGCGAGAAACTGCCGCTATTGACCCAGATGGGATTGCCTTATCATTTCTTTGACGCTGAAGCTTACGATTCCATCGTCTTGAAGAAAATTGATAATTTCCACAGTATTTTAATGACGCAGAATAATTTTTCGGACAGCCGTCTGGCCGATATGCTGGGCATACGCTACATTTTTACCCGGAGAGAGCTCCGGGAGAATAATATGGGACTGGTGGCCCGCATGGGTTCACTGAATGTTTATGAAAATAAGAGGGTTCAGCCACGAGCAGCGGTCATACGGCGCATTCTGCGCCGTAGTTCGACTGAAGGGACGCTTACGCAGATAGCGTCCAGGGATTTTAGGCCGGAGGTGGAGATGGTTGCCGACCTGCCCGAGGCGCAGGAAGAAGCGAACAGCACGGATGTCCAACCGGTCCCCAAACCGGTCCGGATAACTTCCTATGATACGAACAGGGTGGTACTGCAGACTGCCGCCGCCCAACCTGGATTCCTGGTCTTGTACGATTATAATTATCCCGGTTGGCGGGCTACGGTCAACGGCGTGAACGCCGTTATTAACGATGCGGATTATATTTTCCGGATGGTACCCATACCAGCCGGGCCGTCAGAGATAATTTTTACCTATCGGCCGACGGGATTAGCCTGGAGCCTGGGGGCTTTCCTGGTGTTAATGATATCTTTAACCCTGGTCCTGGCCAGGGCGCTCAAAACAAGCGAAAGGGGATAAATCAAATTGGCAAAAAAGAAGGTAATAGTGGTCATGCCGGCTTATCACGCGGAAAAAACCATCAAAAAAACAGTACTGGATATTCCATCTGGTACAGTGGACACGATCATCGTGGTGGATGACGCCAGCCGGGATAACACCGTGCAGGTGGCCAGGGAGTTGGGATTGCAGGTTTATACCCATGAAAAAAATAAGGGCTATGGCGGCAACCAGAAAACCTGCTACGAGAAAGCCCTGGAACAAGGCGCGGATATCGTGGTCATGCTGCACCCGGATTACCAGTATGACGCCACGCTGATACCTAATATGATCAGACCGATAACCGAAGGCCGCTATGACGTCATGCTGGGCTCGCGTATCAGGACCCGCGCCGAGGCCCTGGCCGGCGGCATGCCCTTATATAAATATATCAGTAACCGTTTCCTGACCCTGCTGGAAAATATTTTTCTCGGTCAGAATCTCAGCGAATTCCACACCGGGTTCCGGGCTTACCGGCGCGAAGTGCTGGAGACCATTCCCTGGCGGAACAATTCGGATAATTTCGTCTTTGACACGGAATTCCTGGTGTCCGCGGTTTATTTCGGCTTCCGCCTGGGAGAAACCCCGGTCCCGGCGCGCTACTTCAAAGAGGCCTCATCGATAAATTTCGTTAACTCCAGTATTTACGGGCTGGCCACCCTCGCCACGCTGGGTAAATTCCTGCTGCAAAAAATGGGCCTGGCCAAGTTCCGGATCTTTATAAAAAAATAGGCAGTAATTTTCTTGAGTTTACCGCCTGATTGTGATACTAAATAATTATGAAAACTAAAAGTAAAGCGGGATTCACCCTGATCGAAACAATGATCATGCTGGCGATCATCGGTTTTTTGACAGCGGTGGTCCTGTACAACATGAATGGCGTTTTTGCCTTTAAAGCCAAAGCCGCGGCGCGTCTCCTGGTTTCGGATATAGTTTACGCTAAAAAACAGGCGGAGATCACCAATGTTAACTGCGGCGTATATTTTTATCCCGCGCAGGAAAAGTACGTGGTCTATAGCAGTTCTACGGCAACGGCAATTACTGATCCGGTGAACCGTAAGCCCATGATCAGGGATTTTAACGCCGGTGACCTGCATAAGGTGAATATCGTGTCAGCCTCTTTTGGCGGGAACCCTTATATAGAATTCGATCCTATCGGACGGAACAATACCGGAGGCTCGGTGGTCTTTACTTATGGCAGTGAGCAATACACAGTCTGGGTGGAAGATAATACCGGCCGGACCTACTGGACAAAACCATGAAAAAAAAGAGTGCGGGTTTCACTTTAGCGGAGGTGTTAGTAGCGGTGGTAGTCATCGTCATCGCCCTGGTCCCATTGATCACGGTTCTGGGACAGGGCGTGAAAAGGGGCAAGGACCCGCAAAAAATAACCGTGGCTAATTTTCTGGCTCAGGACCTGATGGAAGAAATAATGTGCAAAAAGTTTGACGAGGACCCCACCAATCCAGATACAACTGTTAATTTAGGTCCGGATAGCGGTGAAACCCGGTCAGGTAATCCTACCACCCGGAATTATGATGACGTCGATGATTACGACGGTTACACGGAAACACCGCCGAAGGAAGTGGACGGGACAGTGATGACGGATTATACCGGTTATACCAGGAGCGTGGTAGTGGATTATGTCAGTGAAACTAACCTGGACCTGGTATCTACGGCAATAACCAGGTTCAAGCGTGTCTCCGTGACAGTATCCTGGACCAGTGGCGGCGTCGCCCAAAGCGTGGTTCTCAGGGCACTCAAAGGGAATTATTAAAAAAGGTTGCGAGTTACCTGCCTACCGGCAGGCAGGCGAGTTAACGAGTAAGCGAGTTGAAGGATAAAGATGAAATTATTAAGAAATAAAAAGGGTATGAGCGGGGTGGAATTCGTCGTGGCGACTGTTATCGTCAGCATGATCGTGCTGGTGCTTTATGACGTCCTGCGCGAAACTACCAATACCTATAAATATCAGGACGTGCAAACCAATTCCGTGCAACAGGCGCGCAACGCCATGGAGAAGATGGTCCGGGAAATCCGGCAGGCGGATATTTCTACTATAGTGGTAACTACTCTTGATGCCAACCGGGACCGCATTGATTTCAAGGCTCCCTTGGAGTTGGAGAATCCCGATGACCTGCAGACTATTCGCTATGAACCTCAAGTGAACGGTGACCTGCAGCGCACGATAACCTACACGGCCGGCGGTACGGATGTAAATATCGTGGCGACCGGGGTAACTAAACTTTATTTTAATCCGGAGTACGAAGGGGAAGTAGCCATCCGGCTGCGCGTGACCAATAGCAATCAGAGTGTCAACATGGCGACTAAAATATTCCCCCGGAATAAACCTCAGGATCAATAGGGGCTGAGAATGAAATTGAGAGAACAACGCGGCGCAATACTAATAATGGCCATCGGCATAATTGTTTTTGTACTGTTGTTGGGACTGTTGTTCATTAATATCCTGACTACCGATGTCCGGTCGGCTGGTAGTTCGGAGAATTCACTGGCCGCACTATATATGGCGGAGGCCGGCATCAGCTGGTCCCTGCCGCAATTGGATTATGATTCCAGCTGGCGCAGCGGGACGACCATGAGTTTTAACGGCGGCAGTTTTACCGTTACTCTGGTAGACGGCGATGGCGGTACGGTACAGTTAAAATCCGTGGGTACCTATAAAGGAGCGCAAAGGACCCTCAAAGTCAGGATACTGCTGGGGAACTGGCCAATGTTCAAGTACTGCCCGGAGAGAACAAGTTATAGCTTCCCCCAGCATATTGTGGCCCGGCAGATGACGGAGAAATGGTATTTCACTACCGGGGATGCGATAGATTCCTCGCCGGCGATAGACAAGAGCCGGGTGGTATTCGGTTGTAATGACAATAAGGTTTATTGTATTCGCGCCTCCGATGGAGGTCTGATCTGGAGCTACACTACCGGCAATGATGTTGTCTCTTCGCCCTGTATCTATAAAAATTATGTTTATGTTGGCTCAAACGATGGTTATTTTTATTGCCTGAACTTGATCGACGGCAGCCTGGTCTGGCGCTACCGCAATCCTACTAACCTGCAGGCCTGGCAGGCATCACCCTGCCCATATAACGACATGATCTTCACCGCCTGCAATGACGGCCGGGTCTATGCTTTTAATTATCTGACCGGCGCTATCATATCCGGCTGGCCATATGTGATCGGCAACAATATAGTGGTCTATTCTTCCCCGACCATAGATACGGATGCCGGAGTTCTATATATCGGCGCGGACAATAGCTATTTTTATGCTATTAACATAAATACGATCAGCATGGTACCTGGATGGCCGCAGGATATGGATGGAGCGATCAGGGCTACCGCGTGCG
>PMCA01000012.1 GCA_003153935.1 Elusimicrobiota bacterium | reverse complement strand
TGCGCTCAAATTTCGCTTTGGACATGTTACTGATACCTCCTAGGAATTTTTATTCGTTTTGCCTTTAAGTATGGTCAGGAAATACTGGTTCAATTTATTCTTTTCATTAGAGTCAATATCAATAAATTTTATGCCGACCTCGTAGACCGGCCTTAGCTGTTTTATGTATCTCTCCATCCAGATCACTTCACCCTTAACCTTCACCGGCTCTTTTTCTCCGGGCAGCATCAGATCCAGGCTAAGCAAGGTTTTGGGTTGGATCGGTTCTTTTACTTCTATTCTGACGCCGCCTTCACTAAAGTCATGGGAAACAGAGTCACTGGCCAGGTTGACCGCGGTCAAAATCCGGTAGTTTACCTTAACCGAAGCATCCAGACGGACCAGTTTGCGTCTTTCTTCCATTACACACCTCTAGTGTGAGAATCAAAAAGCTGGGGATCGGGCTTGAACCGACGACCTCGTCATTACCAATGACGTGCTCTACCAGCTGAGCTACCCCAGCATTCTACTATATAATAAGGCAAGTGTCAATACAAAGCGGGTGATGGGAATCGAACCCACATGGCCAGCTTGGAAGGCTGGAACTCTACCACTGAGCTACACCCGCGTAGTAACACCCCAAACCCCGCTCAAAGGGGCTACCGCCCCTATTGCGTTCGCTCGGCAGATTTCCTGGACGGAAATCTAAACGCCGGCTCACTGTTACCCCTTGGGGTGTTCCTGAGAATTAAAAGTGGACAGGGTAGGATTCGAACCTACGAAGAGCTTGCGCTCGACGGGTTTACAGCCCGTTACCATTAGCCGCTCGGCCACCTGTCCATATTCTTTTCAAAAGCCACCGGAGGGATTTGAACCCCCGACAGGCTGATTACAAATCAGCTACTCTACCAACTGAGTTACGGTGGCATGCTGAATGTTAATAAATACACTAAAAAGAGCTTCTTGTCAACGTTGTTTTATATTTATTTCAGTTTTTGCCGGTAAATTTCGTACAGTAATATACTGGCGGCGCAGCTTACATTCAGGCTGTCTAGTTTGCCGGAGAGCGGTATCGCCACCTGTAAATCGCACTTCTCCAGCACCAGTTTCTGCAGTCCATAACCTTCGTTACCCAGGACCAGCGCCAGCCGGCCTTTAAGATCCTGCTCAAAGCATTTCTTGCCCGCAGCGTCAGCGCCGGCGATCCAGAAGCCCTGCTCTTTCAGGGTCTCTATGGTCTGGACCAGGTTGCCCACTTGTATGATCGGTATGTATTCCACCGCTCCGGCGCTTACCTTGGCTACCGTCTCGGTCACGCCGGCGGCGTCCCGCTTTGGGATGATCACCGCGTCGCAGGCCAACAAATGAGCGGAACGTATGATGGCCCCTAAATTATGCGGATCGGTTATCCGGTCCAGGACCAGGACCAGCGCATCTTTTTTGCCAGCCAGTGCTGCCAATATATGGTCCAAGCCGGCATACGCCACTTCCGCCGCTTGTCCAGCCACCCCCTGGTGATTACCCTTATTGGTCATGTAGTCCAATCTTTGTTTGTCCACGAATTGGACGATAACCTTGGCTTCCCGGGCCAGACGAAAAATAGTGTCAATGATATCGCCCTTCAATCCCTTGGCGATAAATATTTTATTAAAAGAACGTTTGTTCTTCAGCGCTTCCAGTAGCGGTTGTCGGCCAAAAATAATACCGGTCATCTATTCTTTCACTTTCCAACGGGTGCCGTGCGCCGTATCTTCAAGGATTATTCCCTTGGCCAGAAGTTCATCGCGCACCTGGTCGGATTCGGCCCATTTTTTCTGGCGGCGGTATTCTTCCCGCCTGGCCAGTAGTCGCTCGACTTCCGGTACGGAAATATTTTTACCCTTAAGCTTATCCTCGGCGGTACGCAGAGCGCTGCCGGGTGCGAACAGTCCCAGAACCTGTCCCAGCCTGACCAGGGTCCTGGACATATAACTCAACTTGACCAGGTCCAGTTCCTTCTGTTCCATTTCTATATTGATGGCGTTGGTCATTTCAAATAATACCGCCAGGGCTTCCGCGGTGTTAAAATCATCATCCATCGCCGCCGTGAATTTATCTTCCATCTGCTGGCAGATCTCCGGCGCGGCCGTAAATTTCTTGCCAATGGCGTCCAGGTTTATCTGGTTTACCATTTCCCGCATATTTTCCAGGACGTTTTGGAATTTATCCAGACCCTTAGCCGCCTCCGTTATCTTATCCTCGCTGTAATCGATCGGGCTGCGGTAATGCTGGGAGATCAGGAACAACCTGACCGCGGCCGGGCTGTGTTTCTGGTAGATCTGTTTTAAGGTAAAGAAATTACCCAGGGATTTGGACATCTTCTCTTTATTGATGGTCACGAACCCGTTATGCAGCCAGTACTTGGCGAATAATTTCCCGGTGGAACCCTCGGACTGGGCGATCTCATTCTCGTGATGAGGGAAAATCAGGTCCTGTCCCCCGCCATGTATATCCAGCGTGGCGGTTTTTAATTCGTGCAGGCTCATGGCCGAGCATTCTATGTGCCAGCCCGGACGGCCGCTGCCCCAGGGTGACGGCCAGGACGGTTCCCCCGGCTTCTCTTTTTTCCACAAGGCGAAATCCAGGGGATCTTCTTTGCGTTCATCTATCTCTACCCGGGCCCCGGACTTTAACTGGCTGACATCCCTCTTGGACAAGGCGCCGTATTTCTGGAATTTCGCTACCCTATAATAAACATCGCCGTCAACAGCGTAGGCGTATCCTTTGTTAACCAGGTTATCAATTATTTTAATGATCTCAGCTATATTCTCGGTTACTTTGGGATAAGCCTTGGCTTTTTTAATATTCAGCGCGTTTATATCCTTAAAATATTCCTCGATATTTTTTTGCGCCAGGGCCAGCGGGTCTATTTGCACTTCCTGGGCCCGCTTGATGATCTTGTCATCTATATCGGTAAAATTCTGCACATAATTGACCGTGTAATCGCTATACTCCAGGTATCTCCGGATAACGTCAAAAGCCACGTAGCAGCGGGCATGCCCCAGATGGACCTCGTCGTAGGGCGTGACGCCGCAGACGTACATGTTAACCACTTTGTCCTTCAGCGGTTTGAATTCTTCCTTCTGGTGCGTTAGGGTATTATAAACAAACAGGGCCAAGATTATTTCTCACATTCTTCGCGCCAGCGTTGGCATTTTTTACGGAATTCATCGATCTCTTTTTGCAATTCTTCAATTTTCTCCATGATCGGGTCCGGCAGGTCAGCGGTTTGCACCAATTCCAGGGGATTTTCCCCTTTTATGCGCACGATCTCGCCCGGTACTCCCACTACGGTGGAATCATCCGGTACGGATCTCAGCACTACGGCATTGGCCCCGATCTTCACATTGTTGCCGATGCGGATATTGCCCAGGATCTTCGCCCCGGCGCCGATCACCACATTATTACCAATGGTAGGATGACGCTTACCCTTTTCCTTGCCGGTCCCGCCCAAAGTGACACCCTGGTAAAGGGTTACGTTATCACCTATCTCAGCGGTTTCGCCGATAACCACGCCCATACCATGATCGATGAAGAAGTTCTGCCCGATCCTGGCTGCGGGATGTATCTCAATGCCGGTAAAGAAGCGGCCTTTCTGCGAAACGATCCTGGCCGCCAACAACATTTTATGCCGGTAGAAAAACCGGGATAAACGGTAGAACCAGAGAGCATGCAGACCCGAATAGGTCAACACGACTTCCAGTACGCTCCTGGCCGCCGGGTCACGTTCGAATATGGCTTTAATATCTCTTATCATGGTTGTATCCTGTCCCCAAATTATTTCTTTATTATGCTGACCAGGCAGAAGGCCGCTATCGCCTCGCCCTGACCGATCAGCCCTACTCCTTCATTAGTCGTAGCCTTAACGCCTATCCGGGCTTTACTCACGTTTAAAGCCTCGCCGATGATCTCTTTCATCTGGTCGACGTATTTGCCTATCTTGGGTTCTTCGGCGATCAAAACAATATCCAGGTTATTTACCCGGAAATTTTTTTGCTCCAACAGATCATTAACTTTGCCCAGCAGCAACAAACTGCTGATATTCTTGTATTTCTGGCTGGTGTTGGGAAAATGGTAGCCGATATCCCGTTCACCGGCGGCACCCAGCATCGCGTCACATAATGCGTGCAGGATAACGTCCGCGTCGGAATGTCCGTCCAATCCCTTTTTAAATGGTATCTTGACGCCGCCCAGGAACAGTTTCCGCCCCTTGACCAGGCAATGAATATCATAACCTAATCCTACCAGCATCAGTCCAAACCTTTCTTGAGGATAATGGCCGCTGTTTCCAGATCGATCGCGGTGGTTATCTTTATATTATTGTAGCTGCCCATGACCAACTTGACTTTTTGCCCTGATCTTTCCACCAGCATGGCATCATCGGTACCCCGGAAACCATCGCGCCTGGCTTTCTCATAAGCAGCCAGGATGGTCTTGAACTTGAACACCTGGGGCGTTTGCACTGACCACAACCGGCTGCGGTCAATGGTCCGGGTGACCAGCCCGCCGGCCGTGCTTTCTTTAACTGTCTCTTTTAAAGGTACTGCCGCGGTTACGGCGCCATAGCGCTGGGCGGCTTTAACCGTATCTTTGATCAATTGCCGGGTTATCAAACAACGCACGCCATCATGAATGGCCACATAATCGCAGGAACCCAGGGCCTTCAAACCCTGATAAACCGAATCCTGGCGTTCTTGTCCTCCAGTAACCAGACGAACGTCTTTAATATTATATTTAGCCAGCAGATTTTTCCGGCAATAAGCCAAGTCCTTCCGGCTCACGACCAGGACGATCTCATTAAAAATCCCGGATGCCGCAAATTTCTGCAGGGTATGCCACAGGACCGGCCGGCCGGCCAAAGACAGGTATTGTTTGGCTACCTTCCGTCCCATTCTTTTGCCTTGTCCCGCCGCCGCTATGATCGCCGCTATTCTCATTTATCTTCCTTACCTTTGAGACGCGTAAAGATCATCCGCCCGGCGGTGGTTTGCAGGACGCTGGTAACTACGACTTCCAGTTTCTCGCCGATCTTCTTCCGGCCTTCTTCCACTACTACCATGGTACCGTCTTCCAAATAGGCCACGCCCTGGCTGTGCTCTTTGCCTTCCTTGACCACCATTACTTCCATGATCTCGCCCGGCACTACCATTGGCTTAACCGCGTTGGAAAGCTCGTTGACGTTCAGTACCACCACGCCGCTCAGGGCGGCTATTTTGTTCAGGTTAAAATCCGTAGTGATCACCTTGGCCTTAAGCTCCGTGGCCAGCTTCACGATCTTCATATCCGCTTCGGCCACGTCCGTATAATCCTTTTCATAAATGCGCAATTGGATATTCTTGTTTTCCTGCAAACGGTTCAGGATCTCCAGGCCGCGGCGGCCGCGGTTACGCTTCAGGGTATCCGAACTATCCGCCACCATTTGCAGTTCCTTCAGGATAAAACGCGGCACGATAAAGATACCGTCCAGGAATTTGGCATCGCAGACATCGGCAATACGCCCGTCGATGATGGCGCTGGTGTCCAGGATCTTGAGATCCTGGCCCCTGACCCCTTTGGAAATATTCTGGTCGAGCAGGTTCAGTTCCTCTTTCTTCCTGATGGCGATCAACAAACCGAAATAAGCCAGGGCTAATTTTATAAGTACGGAATAAGGTTTATATATACTGTCCAGGGACGGATTGCCCACCAGGCTGACGGCGTAGTCCAGCAATTTGGCGCCGATCAAGCCAAGAATGGATCCGAGAATCCCCGCGACCATGTCATCCAAGGGTATCTTTTCGATCATCATTTCGATTATAATAATGCCCGCGGCTACAGCGGTGCCCAGCAATATCCCCTGCGGGCCTTCGCCCCACTGGAAATATCCTATGATCGGACCGGCTATTACCACTAATATTCTGATCATCCAGATAATCATCTTTTCTCACCTCCTTTCGTTAAAATAGTTAAAAGTTATAAGTTTTAAGTTTTAAATTATGGTAACTTACCTAAACTTTACACTTTACACTTTCAACTTACTTTTTTAATATATGATCAACCGCTTCTTTGGCGGTCTTGACCGCAACGATCTCGATCTTACCGTTCAGAGACCCCACTTCTTTCAGGTTACCGAACGGTATGAGCGCTTTCTTAAAACCCAGTTTGGCGGCTTCCTGGACGCGCTCTTTAATAAAATTTACCGCCCGGACTTCTCCGCTCAGCCCGACCTCTCCCATTACCACGGCCAGCTGGTCCAGCGGCACATTGCGGAAAGCGCTGGCCACAGCACATACCAATCCCAGGTCTGATGCCGGCTCATCAATTTCCAGCCCGCCGGCCACGTTAATAAAAACATCCTGGCTGCCCAGCTGCAATCCCAGCCTTTTCTCCATCACGGCTAAAAGCAATTGCACCCGGTTGTAATCCATTCCCTGGACCTGGCGTCTGGCCACCGGCATATAGGTCGAGCTTACCAGGCTCTGTAGTTCCACTAACAGCGGACGAGTCCCTTCTATACTGACAATGACCACGTTACCGCTGGCGCCGCTAACCCTCTCGCTGAGTAAAACCTGGGAAGGATTTAATACTTCCGTCAGGCCCTTCTCCTGCATGGAAAAGATACCGATCTCATTTGTAGACCCGAACCTGTTCTTGACCGCCCGCAGGATCCGGTAATTATGCTGGGTATCGCCCTCAAAGTAAAGAACCGTGTCTACCATATGTTCCAGGACCCGGGGCCCGGCGATCTCGCCGACTTTGGTGACATGGCCGCAGATAAAAGTGGCGATATTCCGGCTCTTGGCCAAGTTCATCATCTGCAGCGTGCACTCGCGC
Source organism: Elusimicrobiota bacterium (assembly GCA_003153935.1). Lineage (GTDB taxonomy): Bacteria > CAYTYR01 > UBA6262 > UBA6262 > UBA6262 > Fen-1174. The sequence goes on along the minus strand of PMCA01000012.1, from coordinate 23,561 downwards.
ACTTGTCCGACGCTGCCCGGCGCGCTGGGCAGGTCCGGCTCATACAAAGTCTGGATGGAATCTATGACCAGGAAGCGCGGCTCGAGCTTATTGATATATTCTTTTACGTTCTGGATATTGGTCTCACTTACCAGGTAAAGCTTGTCGCTGTTGACCCCCAGGCGCAGGGCCCGCAGTTTTATCTGCTGGGCCGACTCTTCGCCGGAAATATACAGCATCGCCCCTTTGGCGCTCAAAGTCTGGGCCACTTGCAGTAATAAGGTTGACTTTCCGATACCCGGCGCGCCACCGATCAGCACTATGGAGCCAGGCACCACCCCGCCGCCAACAATACGGTCAAACTCGCCGATGCCGGTGGTGATACGGTCCGCTTCGATGGACTTTATCTCCGCCAGCCTGACCGGTGTGGACAGGTTCTGTTCCAGCCGGCTCTTATGTTTGGCAGGAGCGGCGATCTTTTCTTCCACCAGGGTATTCCATTTTCCGCAATCGGGACACTTACCCATCCAGTTAATGGATTCGTACCCGCACTCCTGACAGCGAAAAACTATTTTATCTTTGGCCATATTCCCTACTTTGCCAGTGAGGATAGGCCGCCAAGACCAAGGAAGTAGGCGATATCATCATCTTCAATTGATATATTCATCGTAGCGTTGACGGCTTTTTGCTCCAACGCGTCTTCATAATTCACCTTAAGGCTCAGCCAATCGGTAAATTTGTAGCTGGCCCCGGCATTGACCCAGGCTTTATTAGTACCGTTAACCTTGCGGTCAAACCGGAAAGTCTCGCCATAAAACTCTAAGCGCTGATTGGACGGTATCGGTCTCCAGCCCACTCCGACCCCTGCCGATGATTTTATCAAGCCGCCGTAAAGAGTGTACGGGCCCCAATCATGTCCCATCTCGGCGGTGAAGCTGTTATATCTCTGGTTACCTTCGTCAAATTTTAAAGTTTCCCCGGTCACCGGGTCCGAAGGTCTTTCACTCTTGATGTTATTAACCGCGAAATAGTAGAACTTATCCGGTTTCGGCCTGATCCTGATGCCGAAATCGCTGCGCGTCAGCGTATCCACGCTGTTATGGTTCATATTATAATCCCAGTAAGTCTTAAAGCCGCTAATACGGGTTAAGAGCCTTTTCGCTTCATCCGAGGCGCCGCGCAGGCTGGTAACGGTACCCTTAACATCATCCGCCATTTGCTCGTCATTGACCAGTTTGCCCAAGGTCCCTTGACCATTCTCGATCTTGGCCGCTATATTATTGATAGAGGTCAGCGCCTGGTCAAGCTTGGCGCTCATGGACTTGAAGTTTTCCATTGTCGTCTTCAGGTCTTCCGGAGAGATGGACCCAGCCAGATTATCCAGCTTGGTCGTGACCTGGTTAAGCTTAACGGAGAACTCCTGGAAGTTATCGACGATCGTTTCGATATTCTTGCTCTTATTGGTCAAGAGGGTATTTACTTTCTCCATAACTTCACCGGTATTGGTAAAGATCCTCTTAAGCGAATCCTTGGTCTCCTTATCGCCGGTAAAGGACTTGACCGCGTCGGCCAGGTCGGTGAACCCTTTTAACCCTTCATTTATCACCTTGTCAAAACTGATCGGGTCAATGCCGATTAGGGTGTCCCCGGCCTTTAAGGGGGTCAGGGATTTAGTGCCCAAGTATATCTCCAGGTATTTAGTGCCGATCAGGCCAGTAGAAGCAATCGTCGCCCGGGCGTCGGGATATATTTTCAAACCGTCTTTGATCCAGACCGTTACCTGCGCCCGGTCATTAACCAACTCTATTTTGGCCACGTCACCTATCTGGACCCCGGAGGTCTTGACTGGCGCTCTCTCCTGCAGGCCGGCCACATCATTAAAAAGGATCTTAAAAGTATAGCCGCGTTCCAGCCGGAAATTACCGACCAGCAATACCGCCGTCCCTAAAAGTATTAGCGCTACTAAAACCAGTAAGCCAACTTTTGTTTCCTGACTCAAGGCCATTATTTACGCTCCTTTAACCTCTGTTTTCCAAGGTGATCGGACCTTTGGCGCTGCCAGTGATAAATTGCTTGACGATCGGGTTGTCGGTGTTCTTGATCTCCACCGGGGTGCCCGTTTGCACGATCTTACCTTCATACATCATGGCGATACGGTCGGCGATCTTATAAGCACTGACCATGTCATGGGTGACTACGATAGAAGTGATCTGCAATTTTTGTTTCATATCGAGGATCAGCTCATTAACCGCGTCGCTCATGATCGGGTCGATACCGGTAGTCGGCTCATCGTATAGGATATATTGCGGTTTAGCCGCTATGGCCCGGGCCAGGCCCACTCTTTTGCGCATGCCACCGGACAGGTCGGCCGGCATGGTATTCTCGATACCTTCCAAGCCTACCAGTCGCAGACATTCCGCCACCCGCTCTTTAATATCGTTTTCATGGGTCATGATATTCTGTGTGCGTAAACCAAAACTGACGTTCTCATAAACGCTCATGGAATCAAAAAGCGCGGCACCCTGGAACAGGAAACCAAACCGTTTCTGGATCTCCTGCAGTTCCAGCGGGACCAGTTTCGTGATGTCGACCCCGTCCACCTCTATGGAACCGGAATCACATTTCAGCAAACCGACGATATGCTTAAGGGTAACGCTCTTGCCGCAGCCGCTGCGCCCGATGATTACTATGGTTTTACCGTCCTCGATCTCCAGGTTCAAACCCTGGAGTACCGGGTGGCTGCCAAACTTTTTATATAGATCGATAAGTTTGATCATCAGCCGATCCTGAAGAATTGCAGGATGTTGGTCAAGAACGTATCCGATACCAGGATCAGTACCATGGATATTACCACCGACTGGGTCGTCGCCTTGCCTACCCCTTCCGCTCCGCCTTCAGTGGTAAAGCCCTTATAACAACTGATCAGGGCGATGATTATACCGAAGATCACGCACTTGATCAAACCGTGCATGATATCGCCCACTTTCATAAAATCGATGATATCGTGGTAATATCTGGCCCCGGGAATGGATAACTTATAAACGCTGACGAAATACCCACCCATGATACCGATCAGGCTGGAATAAATGGTTAGGATCGGCACCATTAGTACGCAGGATAGGAACCGCGGGACCACCAGGTACTTGACCGGGTTGGCTCCCAGGGTATATAAAGCATCGATCTGCTCGGTAACTTTCATAGTGCCCAGCTCAGCTGTTATCGCCGCGCCTACCCGGCCGGCGATCACTACCGCGGTGAGCACCGGGCCCAATTCTTTAACTATAGCGAACCCGACGGCCGTACCGACATATAAAGGTTCGTTCAGGATGTTTTTGGACGCGGCTCCTGTCTGCAGGGCCAGCACCATGCCAGTAGATAAACTGGTCAATGAGGTGACCGTTAAGGAATTCACCCCGACTTCCGTCATCTGCTTAGTGATATTCTTGAAATCGATCGGCTTTTTGCCGATCCAGAACAATATTTGTAAAAAGAGATTTGTCAATTTACCCAGGGTGTCGGCTACGCCTACTACCTTGTGACCCAGGAACCTGATAAACTTATCTTCCTCTATCGATTCCTCGATCTTCTGTTCTATGGACTCACCTGGCAGATGCTTGTGTACCATGGGTCCCCGCTTTCCTACTTATAGATACGAGGTACTCTTCCGGAAATCCCGCAGACGATCTCATAAGTTATGGTCCCGGCCCGGTTCGCTAATTCCGCGACGCTGATCTCTTCCCGGCCCTGGCATCCGATCAATACCGCTTCCTCACCGACATCAACGCCTTTCAAGCCGGTCAGGTCCACCATTAACATATCCATGCAGACCCTGCCGACTACCGGGAAACGCCGGCCTTTGACCAGTACTTCCGCTTTACCGGATAGTTCCCAGCGATAACCATCCGCGTAGCCCACCGGTAGGGTGGCGATAAAAGAATTACGTTTGGTAAAGAAAGTGCGGCCATAGCTGATACTGGCGCCTTTTCTCATTCTTTTTAAATATACGATCTTTGATTTCAGGCTCAATACCGGACGCAGTTTTATTTGGCGGAAAGCACCCGGATAGGGCTGAATTCCGTAAAGCAAGAGTCCAGGCCTGACCATGTTAAATCCCGCCTGTGTGTACTTGAGCATCGCCGCGCTGCCGGCCACATGCCGGTAACGGACCTGGATGTTCGCCTGTTCCATCAATTTCAGGATCTGCGTAAAATTACCGACCTGTTCTCGGGTAAAATCTTCATCGCTCTCGGCCGAAGCCAGGTGCGTATATATACCGTCCATTTTAATGTACGGCAGTCCGCTGATCTTGATTATGGTATTAAGGGCGGTTTTATAATTCAGGCCGACCCTACCCATACCGGTATCGATCTTCAGGTGGAACTTGATCTCCCGGCGGTGTTTCCTGGCCAGCGCGGACAGCGCCCGGGCGCCGGCCAAACTGGCAATGGTCGGGATCAGGTCGTATTCCAGAACATACTTAAAATTGGCAAAAGGGAAAATACTGCCTAAAATAAGGATCGGCGCTTTGATTCCCGCTTTGCGCAAAGTTATCGCTTCTTCTATCAGGGCCACACCCAAATAAGTCTTGAACCGCTCGCAAACCTTGGCCATCTCCACTGAACCATGCCCATAACCGTTGGCCTTGACAATAGCCAGTATCCGGGTATCGCGACCCGCTTTCTGTTTGATCTTTTTCAGGTTGTGAGTCGCCGCCGCCAGATCTATCTCGGCCCAGGTCGGTCTGAGTAGCAATTATCTCTCCTCGCGTTCATATACCGGACTGGCCATTTCCTGGACCTGTACCGGATTTTCAAAACGGGCATAGTCCTCGATGAAATTCAATTTCACGATACCGGTAGGGCCATTACGCTGTTTGCCGATGATAATTTCGGCCACCCCTTTTTCATCCGGCAATACTTCCTGGTTCTGTAATTTTTTATAATATTCTTCCCGGTAAATAAACGCTACCAGGTCGGCATCTTGTTCTATGGCGCCGGATTCACGCAGGTCCGCCAGTTGCGGGCGTTTGCCCTCGCCTCTTTTTTCCGGCATCCGGTTCAGCTGTGACAGAGCTACTACCGGCACATCCAGTTCCTTGGACATCATTTTCAACGCCCGGCTGATATCGGAAATATCCTGCTGGCGGTATTCGGCCTTGCCGGTCTTACCCGACATCAACTGCAGGTAATCGATGACTATCAGGCCCAGGTCATGCTTGGCTTTCAAACGGCGCACTTTGGCTTTCATTTCCAAAACTGAAGTGTCCGGGGAATCATCGATATACAAGGGCGCTTCATCCAGACGGCTGGCGGCGTTGGTTATCCGGACCCACTCATTGGTGGCGGAAAACCCGCTGCGCAACCTTTGCATGCTGACCCTGGCCTCGGAGCATAGCATCCTCATGGCCAGTTCCTCCGCCGACATTTCCAGGCTGAAGAATCCTACCGGGATCTTTTTTTCCACCGCGGCATGCAAGGCGATGCCCAGGACCAGACTGGTCTTGCCCATGCTGGGCCGGCCGGCGATAATTATCAAATTCGAACGCTGGAACCCGCTGGTCAGTTCATCCAGTTTATAATAGCCGGTGGGCACTCCGGTGATCAACCGGTTATTGGTATTCTTCTCGATAGTTTCGATGGTATGGTGCAGAAGGCTGGTGATGGGAACGAAACCGCCGCCGATCTTGCGGTCGGCGATCTTAAAGATCGCTTCTTCCGCCTTATCCAGCAGCGCGTCCGGTTCTTCCGTATCGTCAAATGAGGTAGCGACGATATTAGTCGCCACTTCGATCAGTTTGCGCAGCATGCTTTTTTCATGGACGATCTTCGCGTAGGTCTCGACGTGCGCCGCAGTGCTAACGCTGTTGATCAGGCTGGTGATATAGGCGCCGCCGCCGATCTCCTTGAAAGTCTCCCGCTTTTTTAGTTCTTCGCTGACGGAGACGGAATCCACGCCCTCATCCTGGTCGAATAATTTCCTGATTGCTTCGTAGATCTGCTGGTGCGCTCCCCGGTAAAAATCTTCAGGCTGCAGGATATCTATGACCACGGGGATGGCTTCTTTTTCTATCAGCATCGAGCCCAGGACCGCCCGCTCGGCTTCAATATTCTGCGGTGGCACTTTGTCAATAAGCGATTTGTCCGCCATAATACTACCCTCTTTTTAGACCTCTTCCTTAACCACCCAGACTTTCAGTTTAGGGATGATCTCTCCGGTGAGCTTAATGGCCACATGGTATAAGCCCAATTCCTTGATCGGCTTTTCCAGTTCGATCAATTTCTTATCCAGTTCCAGCCCTTCCTTTTTGGCCGCGTCCACAATATCCTGGTTGGTGACCGAACCGAACAGCTTGTCGCTCTCGCCGGTCTTGACCCGGATGGTGCAGGAGCTCTTCTCGATCTTTTCCGCGATCACCTTGGCTTCTTCCGTCATTTTGACCAGGTTCTTGGCCTGCACTTTCTTGGTCTCTTCGATCTTGGTCAGGTTCCCGGCACTGGCCAGCAGTGCCAGATTGCGCGGAAAAAGAAAATTCCGGGCGTAACCGTCGCTCACATCCACTACCTGTCCCAGAGTTCCTAATTTGGGAACGTTATTTTTTAAAATTACTTTCACTGATGTTCCTCCTTGAATTTATCATATTTAGGACAACTTAACTAACTTCTTCCGAAAATCTACCCAGATGTCCAGTAAACCGAACAGTACCAGCAATGGCCATTGCATCATTAACAACAGGTAGATCATGATCCGGGCCAGCGCCCACATTTTGGTCTGCGACAGCAGGAAACTGACCACGCTGAGTCCCTGTATTAAGTACAGGAAAGAGAATATTACCAGCAGGTTCAGGGCCAACGGGGCCGCCCATTCCTGACCCATTCCGGCCAACTGCGATTTGAACAATTGCAGTGCCAGCGCGGCTAAAAAGCCCCAGACCAGCCATTCATTCCAGCGCCAGGTGCGGAACGGCGCTGGTTCCGGCAATTTTGCCCCCAGCCTTCTCATGATCTTGCCGCCGGCCAGGTAACCTGTTAAGGCAAAGAGCGAACTGAAAATAAGCAGGAACGACGGCCAGATCTCCTGTGACATCTTAATGGTCCGCACTGCTTCTTTCGGCGGCATACCCATAAGCTTAAGAAAGGCCAATAAGTTCTGGGTGTCGGCCGCCGACGGCCGCGACGTATCCAGGGGAAACATCACCCCCACGGTATAGATCAGGCAGCCGGCGATCAGTAACAGGATAATAGTGCGATACTTGGAAAACATGCTTACCGGTTCTACGATGTCGCGTAAGGCAACAGGGCAATGGTCCTGGCCCTTTTTACCGCACGGATAACCGCCCGTTGGTGACGCGCGCAGTTACCGGTGATCCGCCGCGGCAGTATCTTGCCGCGTTCAGTCACAAAATTGCGCAACTGGGCGGTATTCTTGAAATCGATCCCCTCCTTATTGGCGCAGAAACGGCAGGATTTGCGTTTGTAATGACCGCCACGCCCGCCTTCACGCCGGGGGCCGGGTCTTCCGGCTGGTTTAGATTTTGCTGGATACATTCAACTTCCTCCTTTAAATTTTTCCGATTGTTAAAACGGTATTTCTTCGTCCAGGTTTTCCTCGGTCGCGTCGGCAGCCTTGCTGGCGCCGTCCTTGGACCAGTTCGCGCCCTCTTTACCGCCACCACCCTGGCCCTTGCGGTCCAGGAACTGCACAGTCTGGGCCACTACCTTGAGCTTGCTTTTTTTCGTGCCGTCGGTTTTATCTTCCCAGGAATCCTGCTGCAAGCGGCCTTCGACGTAAACGGAACTGCCTTTACCCAGATACTGCTTGATCATTTCCGCTGTTTTGCCCCAGGCATCAACGGGAATGAAATCCGTTTTCTCCTGCGCCTGTCCGCTGCTATCCTTGAAACGGCGATTGACGGCCACGGTAAAACTGACCACCGCCTGCCCGCCGGGAGTATACCTCAGTTCCAGGTCACGGGTAATGTTGCCGATGATGATCACTTTATTTGCGCTAGCCACTTTATCCCTCCACTTTTGGTTCTGGTGCCGCCACTTTTATTTTTTCCTTTTTAACTTTTATCCTTCTGGGCCTTTTTATCTTGGTGGTAATACCGCGCAGGATGCCGTCCGTCACCAAAAAGGTCTTGTCCAGGCTGTTGGCCACCGCCGGGCTGGTCTTGTAGTTCAGGTAAGTAAAGAACCCCTCTTTGTATTTCTTCACCGGATAAGCGGTCTTCCTCAGGCCCCACTTGTCGATCTGCACGATTTCCCCGGGCCCGCCCAGGATCATCTTTTCCAGCTTGGACACTATTTTGTCTACTTCCTCCACCGGTAATTCCGGCTTAAAGATCAAAATACTCTCATAACTAGTCACTAACTTCACCTCCATACGAATTTTTTATAGATATCGTTTGCTCTGATATCGCCTTGCTTCCTTACCTTTGCCCTTATCCTTGCTCTTACGTTTACATCGACCTATATTTAATTATTTCCTTTTGCCAAATTTTACTATCTCTCGTAACACCAGTGGGAGTAAGGACAACGGGACAATTATTGCCCACTGGCTGAATATTAATGGCGCGCTCTTGAAGACCGGTTGCAACGGCGGCCAATAAACGACCATTAATTGCAATACCAACGAGATCACCACGGCCCAGACCAGGTACATATTGGAGAACAGTCCCAGTTTCAGGATAGGAACCCGCCAGCTGCGGCAGTTAAAAACCTGGGCCAATTGGGAAAAACTCAGGGTGCAAAAAGCGATGATCCGGGTGTGCGCCAGGTCCATCTTCAATAAATAGAAAGCAATAACGAACGCCAGCAGCGTGCCAGCCCCGATGATAATGCCGTCAGCGAACAAATTGCGCAGGTCAGCGCCGGTCAGCAGTTTTTCCTGGGCGGGTCGGGGTTTATCCCGCATGATATCCGGCGCGGCTGGCTCCATCCCCAGAGCTAAGGCCGGTAACCCGTCAGTGACCAGGTTCACCCAGAGTATCTGTATCGGCAGCAAGGGCACCGGTATGCCGATCAGTAAACCGCCGAGCATGGCCAGTATTTCCCCGAAATTACAGCTTAACAAATAATAGACGAACCTTTTTATATTGGCGTAGATCCCGCGTCCTTCTTCGACCGCGCTCACAATAGTGGCGAAATTATCATCCAGCAGGACCATATCGGCCACTTCTTTGGTAACATCGGTGCCGGTAATGCCCATGGCCATGCCGATATCGGCTTCTTTGACCGCCGGCGCGTCATTGACGCCGTCGCCGGTCATGGCGATCACGTGCCCCCTCTTTTTCAGGGCCTGGATGATCTTTAATTTATGTTCGCTGGCGACCCGGGCATACACTTTTATATTATCAACTACATTTTCCAATTCCGCGTCGCTTAATTTGTCAAGGTCGGTGCCCTGCAGTACCAGGTCATCGTCGTTCAGGATACCGAGTTCCCGGGCGATGGCCACTGCCGTATCCTTCTGGTCTCCGGTGATCATCACGGTCCTGATACCGGCCTGATGGCACCGGGCCACGGCGGCCTTCACTTCCGGCCGGGGCGGATCGATCATGCCCAACAAGCCGACAAAGGTAAGTTTTTCTTCTATCCGTTCATCTTTAGCGTCAAGCGAGTCCAGCGGCAATTCTTTGTACGCTACCGCCAGCACTCTCAATGCTCCCTGGGCGAAACGGGTGTTTTCTTGTTTGATGCGTTCCCGGTCCTCCGGGGTTAAAGGCACTTCCTCGCCGAACTTATAAGCTTTATCGCACAGGTCCAGGATTATTTCGGGCGACCCTTTGGTAAAGACGAACCCGGTTTCTTTTCTTCTGAACAAGACGCTCATTCTCTTGCGCACCGGGTCAAAACTTATCTCATCCAGGTATTCGTAATATTCTTCCAAGTCCTGGCGCCAGACGCCGGCTTTGGCCGCCGCTACCAGTAACGCGCCCTCCGTGGGATCGCCGCTGATCTGCCAGGCACCGGTTTCATTGTTTTTACTCAACTGGGCATTATTGCATAAGGTTGCCAGTCGCATAGCATGGATAATATCCAGATGGCGGCTGGGATTGATCTTGTTCCCGGCTTTGAAGAATTCCCCTGTGGGCTCGTAGCCGGTACCGCCCAGGTCAATCTCTTCTTCCCCAGCGTACAATTTCCGCACAGTCATCTGGTTCTGGGTCAGGGTGCCGGTTTTATCTGAACAAATAACCGAGGTGCAGCCCAACGTTTCCACGGCCGGTAACTTACGGATCAAAGCGTTTTTCTTGACCAGGCGCTGTACTCCCAGAGCCAGCACTACCGTGACAATAGCCGGCAACCCCTCGGGAATCGCCGCCACCGCCAGGCTGACAGAGGTCAGAAACATCTCATCCCACTTAACGCCCCTGACCAACCCTAACAGGAAAACCAGGAAGCAGATCGCCAGGCAAAGATAGACCAGCAGGCGCCCTACTTTTTCCAGCCTTCGCTGCAATGGGGTATGTTCCTTCTCCACGCTTTGCAGAAGATGGGCGATCTTGCCGAATTCCGTATTCATGCCGGTCGCTACTACCAGGACTTTGCCTCGGCCGTAGACTATCTTGGTGCCGGCGTAAAGGCTGTTCTTACGCTCAGCCAGGGGAGTATCTTCCCTAACAGGAAAACTTTTATCCTTCTCTACCGGATGCGATTCACCGGTAAGAATGGACTCGTCAACCTTCAGGTTGGCCATTTCCATTATCCTGGCATCGGCCGCTACCCGGTCGCCGGCTTCCATTACCAGGATGTCCCCGGGAACTACCAGGGCGGCGGCAATGGTTTGTATCTGGCCCTCCCGCCACACCTTAGCAGTGGGCGCGCTCAAACTTTTCAAGGCTTTCAAAGAACGTTCCGCTTTATATTCCTGGACGAATCCCAAGATGCCATTTATCAGTACGATCGCCAAAATGGCCAGCGCATCCTGCCACTCGCCCATCCAGGCGGAGATCAGGCAGGCCGCGATCAGCACATATATAATGAAACTATTAAACTGCTCCAGCAGGATGAACCAGGGCTTCTTGTTTTGGGCCTCGGCGATCTTATTTTCGCCGTGCTGGACCAAACGCTTGGCCGCTTCCGACCGGGACAGCCCTGCCTCCACCTTGACCTGCCAATATTTCATCAGGGTGTCAAGATCTGCTGTATTATAATTTAATTCATTCATTTTTGTCGGTAGCGTTATACCGGCTCATGGTTTTTTCCAACCCGTGTTGGGCAAAGAACAATACCGCCTCCGCGGCTTTAACAACAGATTCGTCAATTTCTTTCTTTTCCGACTTACTGAAATCGGCCAGGACGTAATCCGCGTGATCTTTCACCGGCGCGCCCAGTCCCAGGCGCAGGCGCTTAAAATCGCTGGTGCCCAGGCAGTCAATAATGGATTGCAGCCCGTTATGGCCCCCGGCCGAACCGCGCGGTTTTAGCCGCAAGCCTCCCAGCTCCAGGTTGAAATCATCCAGCACCACCAGCAGGTCCGCCGGCGTTAATTTATAGAAGTGCAGAATGGCGCCAATAGCGGCGCCGCTGCGGTTCATAAATTCCTGCGGCTTAACCAATAGGATCTTTTGCTGGCCTTCCCGGAAAAAACCTATTTTGGCGCCGAATTCCTTCTCGTCAACCTTAATACCCAGGTCTTTAGCCAAAGCATCGATCACCATGAAACCCACGTTATGCCTGGTTTTCTGGTATTCTTTGCCCGGATTACCTAAGCCGGCAATGACCAACAAATAACACCTCGAAATACAGTGTACTATTTCTCTTTCTTTTCCTCTTTAGCTGGAGCCGCCTTAGCTGGCGCGCCCTTGGCTGGAGCCGCTTCGGCGCCCGCCGCCGCTTCTCCCTCTTCTTCTTTCTTACCCTTCTTGATCACTTCGGGTTCAGCAGTAGCTGCTTCCGGAACCACACCCTCGGCTACTGGCGTCGGTTCTTCCAGTACCGTCGGCGGTACGATGCTGACCAACATTCTGTCGCCGGGCGTGAGAATGAGTATCTTATCGTCGGCCTTGGCTAAGTCACGTACATGAATGGACTCATTGATCTTAAGATTGGACACGTCCACCTGGATATTTTCCGGTATCTGGGTAGGCAGGCATTCGATCTCCACTTCTCTTTGCACATATTCCAGGATGCCGCCCTCTTTGATGCCTGGCGCTTCGCCGATAACCATGACCGGCACGTTCACCTTAATCTTATCCTTAAGTGAAATGGCCTGCAGGTCGATATGGATGACTTTATGGGTCACCGGATCCCGCTGGATCTCTTTAATGATGACCGTTTTCGCGTCGGCTTTAGCGTCGGCGAATTTTAAGGTCAGGATCACGTTGGAACCCGCGCCGCCATGGATCACTTTGCCAAATTCTTTTTCACTGACCGTTACGGACAATGGCTCCTCTTTACCGCCGTAGATCACCGATGGTATGATGCCGTCACGGCGGAATCTCCGGGAAACCCGGGACCCCTTCTCCGCTCTTAAGTTAACTCCCAATACTACTTCCTTCATTTCCTTAGACCTCCGTTTTTTATTATTTCGAAGATAATTCCGGGCTGTACACTACCACCCGGTTGCCTCCAAGTTTCTTTGCCTTGCTTAACGCTCTGCGTGCCATTTCGATCATTTCTTCCGTTGTTACTCGACCTTCCATGCCATTAAAATTGCCTACGCCGATACTGACGGTAATTTCGACCTTAGCGCCGGCGTTCAAGGCCAGCTTGTGTTTCTCGATCTCGCGCCGGATGTGCTCCGCAGTTTCGATGGCTCTGGTGACATTTTCTTTGATGCGCTGGGCTACGTTAAAAGCCCCTTCTTCCCGGGTTTCCGGTAAAATTATGGCGAATTCATGTCCGCTGTAACGCGCGGGGACGTCGGTCAGGCGGGTATTGCCCTTAATGACTGACGCCACTTCCATGATAATATGATCGCCCTCTTCGTGGCTGAGGGATTCGTTTATTTCCTTCAAGCTGTCGATATCGATCAGGACCAGAGAGAGATGATGCGAATACCGCCGGGCCCGGTCCATTTCCTCATCCAGCCGCCGCTGGAAATAACGGTGATAGTAAAGTTTGGTCAGGCTGTCAGTGACTGCTTCGGTATAAAGCTTGGCTTTTTCCAGGGCGATCGCCGCCTGGCCCGCCAGGGCTTCCAGGATGTCGATATCGGCCTGGTTGTAGATAGCGCCCGACCGTTTGTTATCCAGACAGATGATACCGGTCAGGTTCCCCCGGTAGAACAAGGGGATGATCACTTCCGCGCTGATCCTGAACAGGTCTCCGTATATTTCCCGGAAATTATGCTTGCTCAGCACCTGCTCCATTTCTTCTTTTATGAAAATGGTGCGGTTTTCCTTAAGCCACGCCACCATGTTGGAATTCTTGTGAATAATATACTGCTGGGTCAACCCCTGCTCCAGGGCGTAACCCATGCGGATAAAGTAATTGCCTTCTTCGTTCTCCATCAGCAGGCTGGCTTTGAGCATGCCGATATTCTTGGCCAGCATATTGATCAGGAAATAACAAAGCTCGCTCAGGTCCAGCTTGGTGATCAAAAGCTGGGTGGTTTCGTTCAGGGCTTTCTGGTATTCATACTTGTTCCGCAGGATCAGCAGATCGGAAACGTGCTCTATCTTATCTTTCAAAGAGGTGAAAAATATGATCGTAATGATCAGGGCGCTGGCAAAAATACTCGCCGCGCTATAGTTAACTATAGTGGTCAGTATCCCGGTCAGGGCCAGGAAGCTGAGCGCCAGCAGCAAGCCGGTCATAAAGAAAAACACGAACTTGCTTACTACGATATCGATCTCCACCAGCCGGTAGCGCAACAGCGTGATCGCTATCAGGATCAATCCCAGCAGGGTGAACAAATATCCGGAAGGGAAAAAATCCAGTCCGCTCATGCTCAGGAAATCGATAAAGCCCAGCGGTAATAGCCCGAATGTACAAAACAGGTAACGGATCTGGCTATATTTTAACGGGGATGTTTTCTTCGCTTCCCGGTAATGAGCGTAAAGCAGTAAGTTCGTCCATAAATACAGCCCCAAATAAAAGGCCATAAAAACATAACAGGCGATACCGGCCTGGGGAGTATTGCCCCAGAAATATATACGGTAATCATGGAAAAACCAGTCCGTGAGCAAAAGCATAAAGACAAAGAACAAACCGCCTAAATACGGTATCTCCAGGGTCTGCACCCGGATCCTGATGTTAAGGAAAACTACCACGTAGTGATAAAGCAATATCGGTATGAAGATAAAACCGATGAAGCCCAAACGGTGTAAGAACAGCACCGTATCTTTACCGACATGGAAATTGGCCAGCGCCCAGGAGACTAACCATAGAGCCGCGGCATAACAGGCCAGCCCCAGGAGAACGTTGATCTTGGCTCTCATATTCCTTATCAGGATGAAAGATCCCAAAAAGAACATGCTGCTGCCGATGATCAGATACGGTATGGTGTTAAAAGCCATGAACGCTCCAACTCTTTTATATGAACAGCGAGCTTACGGACTCTTCGTTATGAATGCAGTTTATCGCCGCACCCAACAACTTAGCCACTGAAAGTACTTTTATCTTTTTTGAGCTATGTTGCTGGTCCATGATCGGAATGGTGTTGGTCACCACTACTTCCTTAAGCACCGAATCATTTATTCTCTCCATGGCCGGACCGCTCAGTAAGGGGTGGGAACAGGCCGCATAAATATCCAGTGCCCCGTTCTTTTTCAGGACTTCCGCCGCTTTGACCAGAGTGCCAGCGGTATCGATGATGTCATCCAGGATAACAACATTCTTACCCTTGACGTCACCGACCACGTAATTCATCTCGGCCTTGCCGGGCGCCGGGCGCCGTTTGTCAATAAAGCCCAGGGAAGTCTCTATCTTCAATCTTTTAGCGAATGCCCGGGCGCGCTCCACGCCGCCGGCATCCGGGGAAATGGTCATTAAATTAGGTAATTTCTTATGGTTGAAATAGTCCACCAGCACCGGCGCGGCGAACAGGTGATCCACCGGGATATCAAAAAAGCCCTGCAATTGTCCGGCGTGCAGATCCATCACCAGCACCCGGTGGGCGCCGGCTTTAGTGATCAAATTAGACACCAGCTTGGCGGTAATGGGCACTCTCGGCTCAACCTTGCGGTCCTGTCGCGCGTATCCGTAGTATGGCAGCACGGCGGTTATCCGCCTGGCGCTGGACCTTTTTAGAGCGTCTATCAGTATCAACAGCTCCATTAAATTATCATTTACCGGCGGACAGGTGGGCTGGATGATAAATACATCCTCGCCCCTGACGTTCTCTTTAATTCTTATATTAATCTCGCCGTCATTGAACTTGCTTACTTCGGTCGCTACCGGCTTGATCTTCAGGTACCGGCTGATCTCTTCCACCAGCTTTAGATTAGCGTTACCGGCGCAAATTTTTAACTCGTTAGCCATTAGGTGTCCTCCACAGTAATTATATATATGGAATTAGATCATTTCTTCTTTTTTTGCAGCGCCCAGTTCTCTTTATTGACCTGCCGTGCCCTGGCCAGAGCCAGGCTGTTAGGCGGAACATCTTCCGTAATAGTCGAGCCCGCACCGATTATGGCCCCAGTCCCGATCTTCAGCGGCGCCACCAGGTTAACATTGCTGCCTACGAAAACATTATCTTCGATCAGGGTTTCGAACTTATTGGCACCGTCATAATTGCAGGTTATGACCCCGGCGCCGATATTAATGCCCGCGCCCATGGTCGTATCGCCTATATAGGTCAGATGAGATACCTTGCTGCCCCGGCCGATCCGGGATTTTTTTACTTCCACAAAGTTACCGATCCGGGCTTCTTCACCGATCAGGGTTTTGGGCCGCACGTGTGCGAAAGGCCCGATCTTGGCCCGGGCGCCGATCTCCGCTTCATAAATGAAACTGGCCCTTATCTCCACGCCGTTGGCGATAATCGCTTCTTTGATCAGGGTATTAGGCCCTATCTGGCAACCCTCCCCGATGCGGGTTTGGCCCTGTATCATGGTACCCGGATAAATCGTCGTATCCCGGCCGATGGTCACCGTTGGCTCTATCCAGACGGTAGCGGGATCCAGTATAGTTACTCCGGACATCATCAAGGCGGTCAGTATTTCCTGGTTTAACTGGCAATTAGCCTCCGCCAGCTGCCGCCGGTTATTAATGCCGCTGACCTCCCGGTAATCTCCGCAGAGCATGGTCCCTATCCGGGCTTTTTGCCGGCCGAACAGTTCCACCGCGTCAGTCAGGTAATATTCTTTCTTCTGGTTATTAGGTTTGAGTCGCTGCAATATCCGAAAAAGTTTCTGGGCGTTAAAGCAATAGATGCCGCTATTTATCTCCCTGATCCGGCGCTCCCAGGCTAAAGCGTCCTTCTCTTCCACTATTTTCGTCATCTCGCCGTTGCCGTTCCGGATGATCCGGCCGTAACCGGTAGGATCGGGAACAATAGTGGTCAAAACTGTAACCGCGTTACGCTGTTTTTTATGGATGTCCATAAGCTCTTTCAACGTAGCGGACTTGATCAAGGGCACATCGGCGCATAATACCAGCACATTGCCGCGGTAACTACTGAAGACTTTCGCGGCCTGTTTAACGGCATGTCCGGAACCAAGCCGCTGCGGCTGCAGAACCAGCTTAAAATCCCGGTACGCGGCCCGGGTGCCCAGATAATCTTTTATTATGTCGCTGCCATGTCCCAGCACTAAGGCGTTTTTATCAAGTTTCAGCCCTAATACAGTGTCCAGTACATGCGCCAGCATCGCCTTCCCTCCCAGAGTATGCAAAACCTTGGGGGTGGAGGACTTCATTCTGGTGCCTTCACCGGCGGCCAGTATGACACTGGAAAAACCTTTGGGCATATTACCATCCTTTTTAAATAAATCAGCTCTGGGGCTAGGACTTCCGCCACTAAAGCTAGGCGGACCTTGCTTCTCGTCCTAGCCGATAACAAAACTCTGGGGCTAGGACTCGAACCTAGAACAGGAGATCCAAAGTCTCCGGTGTTACCAATTACACCACCCCAGAAAAATAGAGCATTATCTAACGTTACCACCGCTATGAGGCGGCTCTTTTAATTTTTCTTCATACGCGGCCAGGACCTTGGCTTCAATTTTCTGCCGCGTTTCGTTATCCAATGGATGCGCTATATCTTTAAACGTCCCGTCCTTAAGTTTGCGGCTGGGCATCGATACAAAGAGCCCCTTATCTCCCTTTATTACTTTAAGGCCGCTGACGACGAAACAATCATCAAAGGTTATATTGGCAAAAGCTTTCAGTTTTTTTTCCTGTTCATCCAGCACTAAATTTACTTTTACCCCGGTTATCTCCATAGAACCCACCATCCTATGTTTTTATGGCGCTGCCGTTCCAGACCCAATAGCCCTTCTTACGCGCCCACGCTTCCCTGATCCTGAGCTCAACCTGCCGGTTGGGCACAATGGCGAAAACCGTAGACCCGCTGCCGCTCATTAACGCCGCTAACGCTCCCAGAGCCAACATATCCCGCTTTATTCTTAAAAGTAAAGGATGTTTTTGGCCGCAGACGCTCTCCAAATCGTTAAAGAGGTACCAGGCCAAGTTTTTTGGGTGGTTTTTCCTTAATTTATAGAAGATAATTTTACTATTTTTAGGGGTTTTAGTCAAGTTTATTTTTAGGTTTTCATAGGCCCATCTGGTAGACACGCCAAAAGGCGGTTTTATCAACACCAGGCGCCTGCCAGGGAGCCCCTTCACCGGGCATAGTTTTTCGCCCCGGCCCCGGGCCACGGCCGACCCGCCATAAATGAAAAAAGGAACGTCTGACCCCAGCTGCGAGCCGATACCGGCCAATTCGACAGGGCTTAACCCGACCCGCCATAACCGGTTGAGCGCTTTTAGAGTACTGGCGGCGTCACTGGATCCCCCGCCCAGTCCCGCGCCTACCGGGATATTTTTCTTTAAATGGATCCTGATCCCGGCTATCTTTCGCCCCCGGTTCAGTGCTGCCTGCCTCATGGCCTGGGCCGCCCGGTAAACCAGGTTAGCCGGACCTACCGGCAATCTTTTGTCTGAACAGGAGATACTGATGCCCCTTACGGCTTTAGTCAGGACCAATTCATCATACAAACCGATAGCCTGCATCAGCGTTTCTATCTCGTGATAACCATCCGTCCTCTTGCTCCGGACCTGCAAATATAGGTTTATCTTGGCGTAGGCTTTTACTTTCATTTAGTAACCGTAGTCTTTCATAAAATCGGACAGGCTTTTTTCTTCGTAATGCGCAGGCAATTTCAATTGGAAACGATCCTCGGCCAGCGCCGGGTCGAACGCCAGGCTGCTGAAAAGAAAAGTGATCTTTTGCTTCATTTCCCGGTCATAAAGGCTGATCAGCCGGGGATAATAGCGGTTACCGACCTCGGTGAATCTCTCCCGGTGCACTTCGCGCACCACCTCGTTCGTTTTGGTCTCTAATATTTCCTGCCTGACGATGATACTGGTTTTCTTATCCACCGTGGCTTGCTGCCGGTAACCCTGGGCCAGCCAGGACAGCCGGTAATAGCGGTCATTCTCTTCCAATTTAAAATCACTGCCGCCCTTCAGGTCCAGCCTGGAACCGTATAAAAAACCGGTGAGCAGGTCGTTGATGGAGAAAGCCGGACCTAATTCACTGGTTTTGCCTTTTATCAGTATGTTCTTGATCGGTACGAAGAGACGGAAATCATCTCCCTCTATGAGGACCAGGATAGCCGGCAGGCCGAAGATCCCGATGATCTCCAGGCGCAGCTTGTCCGGCTGACGGTAGTATAATTTCTGCACCAGCTGGTAATTCCCGGCGGAACTTTGGATCTGGATCTTAACCACGCCGGAAAGACTGCTGAGTCCGGGCAGCGGCTGGTTTATCTTATCCGCCAGCATGGCCGGAGCCAGGGAATTATTCAGGTAATAGCGGTTACACCCGGATAAAAGAGGCAGGCAGCAAAGCATAAGCGCAAGGAGACAGGATTTAGGTTTCACTGAGCGGGAACTCTCTCTCTAAGAAATTGCTTTAATAATAGCAGTTTTTAAGAGAAAATTCAACTTAAATGTACGGGTTATTTGCTTTTAGAGGGCAAGTTTTGCTGGTTATCCGTTAACTTTTTCTTCAGGGAGGAGTTGCCGGGGTTGCCGGCCAGGGCCTGGCGCCAGAATTTTTCGGCCGTTTCCCAGTCCAAGAGGGCGGCGTAAACATCGCCGATATGTTCCAGCACGGCCGGGTCATCCTTAAGTGAGATTAAAGCCTTTTGCATGCAGGCCAGGGATTCTTCATAACGCTGCTGACGGAAATAGACCCAGCCCAGGCTGTCCAGGTAGGCGCCGTTATCAGGTTCTCCGACCAGGGCCTTCTTTATGTACTGCTCCGCCTCCGGCAGTTTTTCGCTTCTGTCAGCGTAGGAATAGCCGAGGTAATTAAACGCCTGATAATTATGGGAATTATAACTTATGGCCAGCTTTAGGTTTTCTTCACAGGCGGGAAAGTTTTTAGTCTGGTCATACAGGACCGCTATCCGGAAATATAACTCATCCAGGTCGGGCTCAACGCTGGCGTAATTCAGGATCAGGGTATGGCGGGTCTTGAGAGTGAGAGCTTTTTTAAGAAAAGTGATGGCCAGGTCGTAATCCTTGAGTTCGGCATACACAATGCCCAGAAAATAGTTAAAGACCAGGTTGTCGCTGTCGGCCACGACCGCTTTTTTCATGATCTCCAGAGCCAGCTTGGGCTTATTCTGTTGCAGGTAAATATAGCCGAGATGCAGGTAAGACCCGTTACGCAAAGGCAGGATATCTTCCGTGTCCTGTTTCCGGTCGGCTTTCTTGACTGCCACTTTATCCCAGACGCTCAAAGATTCCTGATAGTACTTGATCGCCTGGTCGAACTGCTTCAATTCCTCGCTGATCGCGCCCAGGTAGAAATAACTGGAAACAGACAGGTCATCGTTGATATTTTTGGCCACCTGGTTGAACTCAATGGCGCTTTTATCATAAATTTTCTGGTCGAAGTACAGCACCCCCAGGTGATAATGGGCCAGGGAATTGTTGGGGTCGATAGTGACGATCTGCTGGTAAACCAGGAGCGCTTGCTGGGTTTCCTTTTGCCGTTCGTATGTTTCCGCCAAACCGAAATACGCGACCAGGTTCCCCGGAACTATGGCTATGACCTTTTGGTAAGCTTCGGCGGCCTCCGGCAGTTTATTCTGCGCGCCGTAGGCGGCGGACAGCGCCAGATAAGCTTCGGCGTAATCCGGCACCAGTTCCACGACCTTCTGCAATTCTTCCACCGCGCTGGCGTAATTGCCGGCGTTTAAATACATGTTCCCCAGGATATATAAGGCCGTAAAATTCTCCGGGTCGAGGGAGACGATCTTTTCATAGACGGACATGGCTTCAGGCAATTTATTGCGCTGGACATAAAGAGCTCCCAGCAGAAAATAGGCCGGCAAATATTTCTCATCAACTTTAATAGCCGCCAGTGCTTCCATTTCTGCCTGGTTCGCGTCCCCGCTCAGGTTAAAAGTCTCGCCTAATTGCACATAAGCGGGAGCGTGTGTCGGGTCGAAGACCAGGGCCTGGTTATAGGCAGCAATAGCGCCCTTGAAATCGCCCACCTTTTCCAGGGACAGTCCCTGCAAAAAATAAAAATAGCCGTCAGCCGAATTGTCGATCTCATAACCATAAACCGCACCTGTTCCGGCCGTTAAAATAAGCAAAATGATTGCTGTTAAGATCTTCTTGGATAGTTTCACGGATACCCTCTATTTTAAATTTGGATCTGGCATATTGAACACAACGAAGCTCAGATTAATGTTTATTAGCTCCGGATCGGTCTCGTTGACTTTCAGGATCATGTCATCCACGCGGGTATAAAAACTCAGACTATCCAAACCTTTCAGGTAATCAATGAATTTGGAATATTTGCAGGTGAAACTCACTTTTATCGGGATCAGGCCATAATCCTTTAAGTAAGCCGGAGCCAGCGGGGTCAGGGCGTTGTAATCCTTGATGCCGACCTTATTAGATAGTTGGCTCAATTCGTCAACTATTTTCGCGATATCAAAATCAGGCGGTATGTGCTGGTGAGTAGTTAAGATCTTTAACTTGGATTCGACTATCTCGATCTCCAGCTTAGGCAGGTAGGCCTCATCTTTCTTAACCTTGGCAAAACTGGTTTCCAGCTGTTGCAAATTGCCGCGCAGGGTCATTAATTGCTTGATCTGTTCCCGGAACAGGAAAAAGTAGGACCCGACCAGGGCCAGGAATATCGCCCCGATCACGATGTAAAGCTTAATTTTTGTGGTAAACCTGAACTGCATTACTTCTTTACCTCGGCTGTTTTTGTTTTATCGTCAACTTTAGGAAGCTCCTTTAGCAGGTTACACTCAAAGGACCAAGCCACTCCCTCTTCCTTGCCATAGTTGGTTAACCTCGCCCCGGTCAGGTCGAAGTTTATAAAATGCGGATAGGTCCTCAGGTTGATCATGAAGGCAGCCACACCCTGGGTCTTTAGCGAAGAACCCACCACTATCATTTTTAAAGGCGCCGGCCCGGTAGTGGATTCCTTTTTGGGAGCTGTACCCGGTTTAACGTTTTTTGCCGCGAGTGCCGCCGCCTCTACCTGATCCCCGGTAATATCGATCTCCCTAAGCCAGACGGAGGAGGGCATGGCCATCGCTAATTCATCCAATACCTGAGCGTATGGCGGAGATATTTTATAAATATTTTTTACTACGTCTTCCAGCCGTTTGGTTTCATCGGAAAGTTTTTTCGCTTCCTGGGTTTTTACCACTACATACTGGAGATTACTCATCGCCTTGGTCATTTCATCGATCTTGAGAGTCATCTGCTTTACCTTATAACCCAGTAATAAATAGATCAATATCACCACCATTGTCGTGGCTACGCTCGCAGCGGCATAGATCATCTTGAAGGAAACCCCTTCCTTCCGGAATTCCTCCGGCAGGAGGTTGATCCTTTTCTCCGTCTTTTTCTGCTTGATGGCCAGGCCGATGGCGACGATCAGGTACGGGGCGATGTCAGCGAGAAAATCCGCCGGGATGTTCTTCATCGCGTTCTTGACGTTCTCGAAAGGATTGGCGATTTCCAAGGGGATATCTATTTTTTCTTTCAGGTATTGCAGGACTTCCTTCAGCTTGCCACCGCCGCCGCAGATAAAGGTCAGGTCTATTTTCTTATGCTCCTGCAGCTGGAAATAGCTCAGAGAGTTCCTGACCTCGGTAGCGATCCGTTCGAATTGCGGCGTGACCGTTTGCGGCAGGCCTTCCTTGACCTTGCTGTTCTCCGCCTTGGCGTAATCGAGGTTCAGTATATCTTGGATCACCCGGGTCAGCAGGTTGCCGCCCAGCGGGATATTACGGGTGAACAACATCTCCCCGGCTTTGGCCACTACTACTTCGCTGGTAGCCGCACCCAGTTCGATGATACCGATGGTTTCCACGTTCAAGCGCGCTTTCAGCACGCTAATGCCGCGCATCAGGGCGAACGGCACTATATCTATGGACTCCTGCTCTATCCCGATCTCTTTCATCAGAGCCATGTTTTTGTCAATTTCCGTCTTTGGCACGACGGCTACCATCATTCTTACTTTATCTTCTTTTAACGTAGCCAGGTCATCGATGATAAAATAATCGAGCACCGCCTCTTCCACCGGGAATGGGATCTCGGCTTCGATCTCGGTGATGATCATCCGCTTGACTTCTTCACGCGGCAGTCTCAGGACCGGCCCTTTGGGTAAAGAAACTGTGCGGGTGATGACCGATTTTCCGCTCAAGGCGGTGGCGACTTTTTTACTTTTCAGGCTTCCGGCAGGCAGTGCGGCTTTGATGGCTTTGATGATGGCTTTGTGGCGGTCTTCCTCGTTGGTTAGTTCGGGGATAGCTTCGATCGGGGCGAAGCCCACGTGTTTGACAATGACGTCTTTACCGCTCTCAATTAACTCGACGGCTTTTACATTATTTGTGCCAATGTCCAAACCGATCAGGGACTTAGCCAATGATTACCTCTCAACTAAGTATAGTAGGGCAAATAAAATGAACACTATATATGGTATAGATTATAGTATTATATCTCTACTGGTTTTTTTTGTAAAGGAAATAATATATTTCTATTTTAATACGTATCGCGCCAGGATTCCGTCAGAACGGTCAGGGTCCCGGTCGGGGTCACCTGGCTGGCAAATTTATATAGCCGGTGACTATCGGAACCGATATACAGGTTATTGCCGTAAATGGCCGGTGAGGAATCGATATTGCCGTTGGTATTGTATTGATACATGCGGCGTAAATTATCGACATTCAACGCCGTCACATAATTATCATCATTACCGACGAACAACTGGTCATTCTGCACCGCCGGGGAGGAATCGACCGCATGATTGGTATTGTACCTGTCTATCTGTCTACCGTCGTAAGCACGGAAACCATATAAGCTTCTACTACCTGAACCCATATATACTTCATCCATATCAGGTGAATAAACAGGGGAAGATTTAATCTGCCCATATGATCTTCTGGTTATCCAATCCTGGTCCCCGTCAGGTTGGAAAGAAGCAACTGT
>PMCA01000015.1 GCA_003153935.1 Elusimicrobiota bacterium | reverse complement strand
GAAGATGGCCTGGAACAGGCCGAAAATGGCGATGGCGATCAGGTAACCGATAAAAAAGTAGGAGTTCAGACAGGCATAGGCCAGGGTGCTGAAGAAAATGGCCAGGAACAGGTTGATCATGCCCTTTTGCGCAAACTTGGTGCAGATCTCCACCACTTTCTTGGAATCTTCAGTGGAGGCCTTGGTAGCACCGTCAAGTTTAATGGTCTTTTTGATGAATTCCACAGCGTGATAAGCGCCAGTGGCCACGGCGTGCGTGGAAGCGCCGGTGAACCAGTAGATCATGGCGCCCCCAGTGATAATACCCAGCAGGAACGGGGGATATAGTATACTCAGCTTCTCAATGTTCTGGGTAAGCGAGGCGGTCAGTATCATGATGATGGAGAAGATCATGGTCGTAGCCCCCACCACCGCGGTACCGATCAGTACCGGTTTGGACGTGGCTTTGAAAGTGTTGCCGGCCCCGTCATTGCATTCCAGGAAGTATTTGGCTTTTTCAAAATTCGGTTCAAAGCCGAAATCTCTTTTCAGTTCTTCCTTTATATTAGGGATGGATTCGATCAGTGAAAGTTCATAGATGGATTGCGCGTTATCAGCGACCGGGCCGTAGGAGTCAACCGCGATGGTTACCGGTCCCATGCTTAAGAACCCGAAAGCGACCAGGCCGAAAGCAAAGACTGCCGGCGCCAGCATCAGGGCGCTCAGGCCCATAGAGCTTATTATGAAGGAAATACTCATCAGGAAAACGATCGTCAAGCCGAGCCAGTACGCGCTGAAATTGCCGGTGACAAAACCCGCCAGGATATTCAGCGAAGCGCCGCCCTTACGGGAGGAATTAACAATATTCTGCACATGGGCGGAACTTGTAGAAGTGAAATTCTTGACTAGTTCCGGTATCACCGCTCCGGCGATAGTGCCGCAGGTAATAATGGAAGCCAGTTTCCACCACAGGGTGCCGTCACCCAGGTTGGAGATCAGCAGATACGAAGCAATATAGGTTAAGGCAATGGAAACACCGGATGTGATCCATACCAGGGAGGTTAAAGGTGATTCGAAATCCATTTCGTCAGCGTTGCCAAAGCGGGCTTTGGCGATGGTCGCATTAATGCCGTAGGCTACGCCGCTGGCGATCAACATTACTAAACGCATGACAAATATCCAGACCAGTAGTTGCACCTGCACGGTCGAGGTGGCCACCAGGTCAATTACCTTAGAGCCGTCCGCCGCCAGTGTAGGCGAGTAAATCTTGACCGCCAACAAAATAAAGGAAATCAAAGCCACTCCGGTCACGCCGTAAGTTTCAAACCCGTCCGCGGTAGGTCCGACCGAGTCACCGGCGTTATCCCCGGTGCAGTCCGCGATCACGCCCGGATTGCGGGCGTCATCTTCCTTAATATTGAAAACAATCTTCATCAGGTCACTGCCGACATCGGCGATCTTGGTGAAGATGCCGCCGGCGATCCTTAGCACGGAAGCGCCCAGCGATTCGCCGATGGCGAAGCCGATGAAACACAGTCCGGCGTATTCAGGATTGATGAAAAGCAGGATGCACAACATCACGAACAATTCGATGCTGATCAACAGCATGCCGATGCTCATGCCCGCTTTTATAGGTATGGCATAAGTCGGGAAAGGCTTGCCTCTCAGGCTGGAAAAAGCCGACCGGGCGTTAGCCAGGGTGTTTATGCGCATGCCGAACCAGGCGACAAAGTAACTGCCCCCGATACCGACAACGCTGCAGGCCAGGATGATAGCTACCTTATTAAAGGATAAAGCTCTCAGCCAGCCGAAGTAAACGGCCATAATAATACCTACCAGCACTTCCAGGATAACGATGAATTTGCCCTGAGTGATCAGGTAGGTTTTACAGGTGGCGTAAATAAGTTCGGAAATATCGCTCATGGACTTGTGTATTTTTATCTTCTTGATCTGCTGGAACTGGACAAATCCGAAAATCAGTCCGCCTACGCACAACAGTAATCCCCAGGCCAGCAAAGTCCAGCCATCCACACCCAGGAAACTGACCGAACGCAAGTCCGGCAGGATCAGATCAGCTTCACTGGCCAGGGCCAGTTTCGGCAAAGATACAATGAGCATGGATAAAATGAGCTTAAAAAACTTTTTCACTTTTTTTTCTCCTTTTATTGTTCTATTTCTATATCTTCCACGTAAAGTTCCACGGGATTTTCCTGGGCCGGTACTTTATGGATGATCACTTGCGCCCCCGCCACCAGGGTGCCCTCGCCTAACAGGGCGAAATGCGTCTTTATCGCTTCTTCGCTGAACCCGCTGCGGTCGCTCATCGCTACCGTTATTTTGGTGATCCGGCTGGCCCCGTTCTTGGCCGCGGTTTCCAGGATCCCCTTGATAACCGGTTGTATTATATGTGATTCATGCATATCAGCTCTCCTGGGGGTATAAGAAAAAACACGGAATCAGCGAGTTACGGACTGATTACCGTATTTAGGTTTATTACTAATAAATAAGTTTACTAAGTTTAGCACAAACCTAAAGAAAATGCAAGCTAAATTTTTTGCAGGCTGGTCTTGCCCATCAGGTATAAGTCTATGTTATAAGCCGCGGTACGGCCCTCGCTTATCGCCCAAACGATCAGGGATTGTCCCCGGCGCATATCCCCCGCGCTGAATACTTTCTTGACCGAGGTCTGGAGGTCCGGCCCGGTCTTCACGTTGCCTCTCTGGTCCAGGGCCACTTTCAGCCCCTCCAGCAGGCCCGCTTGTTCAGGGTGCACAAACCCCATAGCCAGGATCACCAGATCGGCGTCAATGGTGAACCCGCTGCCGGTGATCTCTTTCATCTGCGCGCAGCCCTTTTCGTCCTTCTGGGAGAAGTCCACCCGCACGCAGGATAATTGTTTCACCTGACCGTTATCACCCGTGAATTTCTTGGTCAGGACCGCCCATTCGCGAGTCCCGCCCTCTTCATGACTGGTTGAGGTTTTCAACAGCAACGGGTATTTGGGCCAGGGGGATTCCTTGGACCGGCAATCTGGCGCCTGGGGCAGCAGTTCAATCTGCACTACGCAACTGGCGCCCTGGCGGTGAGCCGTGCCTACGCAATCCGACCCTGTATCCCCGCCGCCTATTACCACCACTTTCTTGTCCTTGGAGTCAATGATCTCCGCCGCTGGTATTACCTTCCCGGCCACTCTTTGGTTGGACTGGATAAGGTAATCCATGGCGTAATGTATCCCTTTTAAATCCCGGCCCTCGATCTTAAGATCGCGAGGCTGGCGCGAACCCCCGGCCAGGCAGACCGCGTCAAATTCTTTCAACAGCTTATTCACAGGGTAAGCCGGACCAACATTTATGCCGGTCTTGAATACAATACCTTCTTTTTCATATATTTCCAGGCGGCGGTCAAGTATCCACTTCTCCAGCTTGAAATCAGGGATACCGTAACGTAATATACCGCCCGCTTTTTCATCCTTCTCGAAAACGGTCACCTTGTGCCCGGCCTTATTCAGCTGGTCGGCGCAGGCTAGGCCGGCTGGCCCGGACCCGATCACCGCCACGTTCTTGCCGGTACGGTACAGGGGCGGGTTCGGTTTGATCAGTCCCGCTTTGAAAGCGTGCTCAATAATAGCCAGTTCATTTTCCCGGACAGTCACCGGGTCGTCATTTATGCCCAGTACGCAGGCGTATTCGCACAAGGCCGGACATAGCCGTCCGGTGATCTCGGGCAGGTTGTTGCAAGCATGCAGCAGGTCGATCGCTCTTTCCCAATGCGCGTGGAAAACCAGGTCGTTCCAGTCAGGTATATAATTGCCGATCGGGCAGCCCCAGTGGCAGAAAGGCGTGCCGCAATCCATACAACGCGAAGCCTGGTCCTGGGAAGCTTCATCCTTGCGCGGCAGCACTACCTCGCGGTAATCGCGCACCCGCTCGCAAGCCGGCCGGTATTTACTCTTATCCCGTTTAATTTTTAGAAAACCTTTAGGGTCACCCATCGTATGATTGCTCCAAATCCAGTTTGTCGGCCAGTTTCTTTTTCTCCAGCAGTTTCTTGTATTCCACCGGCATGACCTTGATGAACCGGTTACGTTGGTTCTGGAAATCATCCAGAACCTTCTTAGCATTGCCGCTGGCGGTATATTTATAATGGTTACGCAACAGATTATTGATGGTTTCCGCGTCTTCATCGGTAATGCTCTCCAGCTCTACCATGTCCAGGTTGCATTTGCCGCGGAAATCATTGCCGCTATCATATATATAGGCGATGCCGCCGCTCATGCCGGCGCCGAAATTTCGGCCGGTCTGGCCCAGGATCACTATCCGCCCGCCGGTCATATACTCGCAGCCATGGTCGCCTACCCCCTCCACTACCGCGTTCAATCCGGAATTCCTGATGCAGAATCTTTCTCCAGCTACGCCCCGTATATAAGCTTCACCGGTGATGGCGCCGTAGAATGATGTATTGCCAATGATGATGTTTTCCGCCGGGCGGTAGTCGGATTTCTTATCGGGATAAACGATGATCTTGCCGCCGGAGATACCTTTGCCTACATAATCGTTGGCCAGGCCCTCCAGCTCAAAAGTGACGCCCTTGGCCAGCCAGGCGCCGAAACTCTGCCCCGCCACTCCGCTGAATTTGAAATTAACCGTATCTTCCGGCAAACCGGTCTCGCCGTATTTGCGGCAGATCTCGCCGCTCAGCATCGCTCCCGTGGTCCGATCGGTGTTCCTGATAGCCAGTTCCACCCTGATCGGTTCGGTTTTCTCCAGTGACGGCCTGGCGAGCGTTATCAGCTTATGGTCCAGCACATCGTCTATATTATGGTTTTGTTTAATGGACTGGTGCGTACCTATATCCGCTTTTACTTTGGGTTTATACAGTATCCGGGAGTAATCCAGGCCCTTGGTTTTCCAGTCCAGGATATCCTGGTTTAATTCCAGCAAGTCGGTCCGGCCGACCATTTCTTCTATGGTCTTCAGGCCCAGTTCGGCCATGATCTCCCGCAGCTCCGTAGCCACGAAGCGGAAATAATTGACCAGGTATTCGGGACTGCCGCGGAAACGCTTGCGCAGAATATCGTCCTGCGTGCAGATACCGACCGAACAATTATTAAGATGACAGTGGCGCAGCATCACGCAGCCCAGGGTTATCAACGCTACGGTAGCGAACCCGAATTCCTCGGCGCCCAGCAGGGCGGCTATCGCCACATCCCTGCCCGTGCGCAGTTGTCCGTCAGTCTGTAACCGCACCCGGCTGCGCAGGTCGTTGAGCACCAGCGTCTGGTGAGTTTCGGCCAAGCCCAGTTCCCATGGCAATCCTGCGTGTTTAACCGAGCTGAGCGGGGACGCACCGGTACCGCCGTCCCCTCCCGATATCAGGATCATATCGGCATGGCCCTTGGCCACGCCGGCGGCGATGGTGCCCACGCCGATCTCGGATACAAGTTTAACGCTGACGCGCGCTTTAGGATTAGTATTTTTCAGGTCGAATATAAGCTGGGCCAGGTCTTCAATAGAATAAATATCATGGTGCGGCGGCGGCGATATCAAAGTCACACCCGGCATCGTATAACGTGTCTTGGCGATGGTTGCGCTCACCTTATGGCCGGGCAGCTGCCCGCCCTCGCCCGGTTTGGCGCCCTGGGCGATCTTGATCTGTATCTCGTCGGCATTGACCAGGTAATTAGTGGTTACACCAAACCGGCCGGAAGCTATCTGCTTAATGGAACTGCGCAGGGAATCCCCGTTCGGCAACGGCTGGAACCTGGCTGGATCTTCTCCGCCCTCACCCGTATTGGACCTGCCGCCCAAGCGGTTCATGGCGATAGCCATAGACTCGTGGGTTTCCTTGCTGATGGACCCGAAGCTCATGGCGCCGGTGACAAATCTTTTGACTATATTCTCGACCGGTTCCACTTCTTCTATCGGGACCGGTTTGGCTTTTTTAAATTTCAGCAGGCTGCGCAGGGTGGTAGGATGCCCAGTCTGGTTATCGATCATCTCGGAAAATTCATGGAAACGGTCGGCATCATTGTCCCGGGTGGCGTCCTGCAGGGCGGCGATGCTTTCCGGATTCCATAAATGGAACTCCCCGTCACGGCGCCATTGGTACAGGCCGCCGCTGGCCAGGTACTTGATACTGAACTCATGCCGGACCGGGAACGCCTGGTTATGACGTTCCAACGCTTCGCGGGCGATCACATCCAGCGTCGCGCCGCCGATACGTGAAACCGTCCCGGTAAAACAACGGTCGATGATATCTTTGCCCAGTCCCAGGGCCTCGTAGATCTGCGCCCCGCGATAACTCTGCAGGGTGGAGATGCCCATCTTGGACAGTACTTTTTTGATGCCCTTGTCTATGGCTTTAATATAGTTGTCGGTAGCTTTTTCTAAGCGCAGGTGCACATCGCCTTCCAGGATCATGTGCTCGATGGCTTCAAAGGCCAGGTAGGGATTGATGACCCCGGCGCCGAACGCCAACAACAGCGCGAAATGATTAACTTCCCTCGGTTCAGCGCTTTCTATAATAATAGCGATCTGGGCGCGCAGGCTGATCTTGACCAGGTGCTGGTGCACGGCGCCCGTAGCCAGCAGCGATGGAATAGCGGCCTTGTCTTTATTAACGCCGCGGTCGCTCAATATTATAAAGGTAAATCCGTCTTTAATGGCTTCTTCCGCATCGCTGCAGATACGGTTCAGGGCGGTGCGTAAATCTTTTTCTTCCCCGGCTTTGAACAGGATGGAAATGCGTTTGGCGCGGAAACCCGGTTCTTTGATCGAATGTATGCGGGCTAGTTCCACATTGGTGATGATCGGCTGGCTGACCCTGAGCTTACGGCAGTTCTGGGGAATTTCCTCGAACAGGTTCTTGCGCGGTCCCATAAAGCTTTCCAGGCTCATTACCAGTTCTTCGCGGATGGGATCGATGGCCGGGTTGGTGACTTGGGCAAACAGTTGTTTGAAGTAATTAAATAATAATTGCGGTTTTTTGCTCAGGATAGCGTGCGGCGTGTCGTTACCCATGGAGCCCACGGGCTCCTGGCCGTTCTCCACCATGGGCTTGAGTATGAACTTCAGGTCCTCGCGGGTATAACCGAACGCTTTGAGAGACGTAACTATATCATCGGATTTTAAATAGAAGCTTTTGTCCAGCGGCAGCATGACCGCTTCCGGCAGGCTGTCCAGCTCCAGCATGTTTTCTTTTATCCAGTTGCCGTAGGGATTGCGTCCCGAGATCTCTTCTTTTAACTGCTGGTCATCGACGATCCGGCCGAGCTCCGTATCGATAAAGAACATCTTGCCCGGTTCCAGCCGGCCGCTTTTCAAAATATCCTGCGGCGGTATATCCAGGACCCCGACCTCCGAGGCCATCACCACCATACCCTGTTTGGTCACGATGTAGCGCGCCGGCCGTAAGCCGTTGCGGTCCAGCACCGCCCCCACCTGCCGGCCATCGGTAAAGGCGATAGCCGCCGGGCCGTCCCAGGGCTCCATCAGGCAGGTATGGTACATATAGAAATCCCGGAGCTTTTCGTCCATCAGTTCATTGTGTTCCCAGGCGGACGGGATCAGCATCATCATGGAGTGGGCCATCGATCGTCCGGCCAGCACCATTAATTCGAACACATTATCTATCGCGGCGGAATCGCTGCCGCCGGGAACTATCGTCGGTAATATTTTTTTCAGGTCGTCGCCGAAGAGTTTGCTTTTGAGGAGACCTTCCTTGGCGCGCATCCAGTTGATGTTGCCGCGCAGGGTATTGATCTCGCCGTTATGCGCCAGGTAGCGGAACGGCTGGGCCAGGTCCCAGGTCGGGAAAGTATTGGTGCTGTAACGGGAATGGACCAGGCAGATGGCGCTTTTCAGGTCCTTGTTTTGCAGGTCCAGGAAGAATTTATCCACCTGGTGCGGCATCAGCAGTCCTTTATAGGAAAAGGTGCGGCTGGAAAGATTGGTAATATAGAAAAAAGACTTTTGTTTTAAAGCGGAGGCGCGGATTCTGTTCTCTACCAGTTTGCGGGCTATATATAATTGACGCTCGAATTGTAAAGGATCCTTCGCGTTTTTGGCGGTTTTCTTGCTCCGGCCGACAAACACCTGCTCGATCACCGGCTCGGCGTCACGGGCGGTCTTACCGATATCGGTGTTATCCACCGGCACCTTGCGCCAGCCCAGTAGTGATAATTTTTGCTCTTTGACCACCGCGGCAAAAGCTTTTTTGCACTGCTCGCGTTCCTTGGCATCCTGCGGCAGGAAAACCAGGCCCGTGCCGTATTCCCCGGCCTTGGGCAGGGTTATCTTGTTCTCCAGGCAAACCTTGGCGAAGAATTCATGCGGTATCTGTATTAAAATACCGGCGCCGTCCCCGGTCTTGGGGTCGGCCCCGGTGGCGCCGCGATGGGCCAGACGGTTCAATACCTGCAAACCCTGGCGGACAGTATCATTGGACCGGTGCCCTTTGATATTGCAAACAAATCCTACCCCGCAGGAGTCATGCTCAAATTGTGGATCATATAAACCCAAACGATTCATCATTGAACCTTTCAGCGCTAAACCTTTTTCCACTTGTCGGCTTCAATTCCCAGGCTCTTGATCTTACTGCGCAGTGTATTACGATTTATACCTAAAATCCGGGAAGATTTCAACTGATTTCCTTCGGTCCGCTCCAAAACATACTCCAATAACTGCTTTTCCACCTTGTCCAAAACGGACCGGTACAGCCGCCCTTCCTTCTCTTCGGTAGCCGCGTAACCCTCGGTCTTCAGCATCCGGTCCACGATCTCTTTTATCTTTTTCTGGTCTTCCGCGAATATAACGGTTATCATAAATTCACCATTTTTTGCCCAAATATTGGTCAATCAGCGTTAAAAAAATATTACGCCGGTAATAAGGCCTTAAAATTATTGTAAATAATATGGGCCTGTTGTTCGTACAGGTCCTTTTTTTTATAGGAATCCATCAACATACCGATGGGATTTACTAACGACTCGTCCGCCTTGACCCAGTTCCAGATCACCTCGGGGGTCACTTCTATATGGAACTGGAGACCGTAGGCGTTCCGGCCATACCGGAAGGCCTGGTTGGGACACACTTCCGATCCTGCCAGTAACACCCCGGTGTCCGGGATAGTGAATGTATCTTCATGCCACTGGAAGACATCCAGTTTATCGGTAAACACCCGGAACAGCTGATCGTCCTTCGCCGCCTCGGTCAGTTCTACTACCGACCAGCCTATCTCTTTTTGCGGCGCTTTCTCTACTTTACCGCCACAGGCTTTGGCCAGCAGTTGCGACCCCAGGCATATACCCAGGTATGGTATTTCCCTTTTTACGACCTCACCGATAAAATCATTTTCCTTTTTCAAGAAAGGATATTTCTCTTCCTCGTAGACGTTCATAGGACCGCCCATAACGATAACGGCGGCGACTGCCGACAGGTCGGACGGCAGGCTCTCCCCTTGGGATAACTCTACCGTTTTCAGGTCAAAAGCAGTATTGCGGAAATAATCCGCAATACTGCCCGGCCCTTCAGTTTCCACGTGCTTGACAACTACTATATTTTTTTTCATTATCCTACATTATAAACAGCATCTCGCGGTACTTCGGCAGATCCCAATGCTCATCCGCGATCACCGTTTCCAGGTCGTCGCAGTGCTTGCGGATATGCTCCATCAAGGGCTTTAGTTCTTCAAAGTATAGCTCTGCCCTGTCTTCCCCGTCCAGGCCTTTGGCTTTTTCTAACAGCTTACCCATCGCCAGGGTATTTTTGCGCACGTAATATATTTTATTGGTGATCTCGGTCAAATGTGACTGCAGGTCCGTGAAAGCGCCATCGTCAGCCGCCAGGGAACCTTTTTCTTTAAGATCGGTTAACTGCCCCAATATCTTCGCCAGGTGGCTCAGGTAATTAAAGCCGGCCGGTACGACATTGGCGTTGACCATTTCCATCAAAGTATTAGCTTCAATGGTCAGGATGGTGTTATACATCTCCACCCAGATGTGATAGCGGGAGATCATCTCATCTTTGGACAAAACTCCCTGTCTTTCAAATATGGCAATATTGTCTTTCTTCAATAGCGCCTTGAGAGCTTCAAAAGTGGCCGCGATATTCGGCAGGCCCCTCTTTTCCGCTTCCGTGACCCATTCAGCAGCGTAGTTGTTGCCTTCGAACCTGATCTTCTTGGTGTCTTTGACCAGGTTGGTGACCACCGTCATTACCGCGGTCTCGAAGTCTTTCGTCTTGGCTAACTTCTCGATCTGACCAGTAACGTAAGCCAGCGAATTCGCGATCACCGTATTGAGGATCATGATCGGAGTGGAAATATTCTGGGAAGAACCTAGCGCCCGGAACTCAAACTTGGCGCCGGTGAAAGCGAAAGGCGAGGTGCGGTTGCGGTCGGTCGCGTCTTTGTTGACCTTCGGCAGTTTGCCCACGCCGAGATCGATGATATCCTGTTTGCTTACTTTTTGTTTGGCGCCCTTCTCGATCGTGTCCAAAATCTGGGTAAGCTGTTCTCCCAGGAATACGGAAACGATGGCAGGAGGAGCTTCATTGGCGCCTAAACGATGCTCGTTGCCGGCGAAAGCGATGCTGGCCCGCAACAGGTCGGAATGATGGTAAACGGCATGCAGGATCGCTACCAGGACCGCGAGGAACTGCAGGTTTTCCTGGGGCGTTTGCCCAGGGTTCAATAAATTGTTCCCCTGGTCATCGGCCATCGACCAGTTCAAGTGCTTGCCGCTGCCGTTAATGCCGGCAAACGGTTTCTCATGCAGCAGGCAGACCAGGTCATGCCTTAAGGCCACCTTCCTCATGATCTCCATCAGCATCTGATTGTGGTCGGCCGCTAAGTTGGATTCTTCGAAGATCGGCGCGAACTCATACTGGTGCGGCGCCACTTCATTATGACGGGTGCTGACCGGGATACCTACTTTATAGGCTTCCTCGCAAACCTCGTACATAAAGTTCATCGCCCGTTCCTTGATGGAACCGAAATACTGGTCCTCTAACTGCTGTCCTTTCGGTGATGGCGCCCCGATCAGGGTGCGACCCGTCAACGCCAGGTCCTGTCTTAATTTATAGTAATGCTTGTCGATCAGGAAGTATTCCTGTTCCGGACCGCAGGTGGAGACCACCTTTTTGACATTTTTATTTTTGAATAATTTCAGGAAATTCACCGCCGCCCGGCTGATAGCTTCATCGGACTTCAAGAGCGGCAGTTTCTTATCCAGCGCGTAGCCATGATAAGAAACGAAGATGCAGGGAATGCACAGGGTCTTGCCCAGTTCGGACTCAATAAGGAACGCCGGGCTGGAAGGATCCCAGGCGGTATAGCCGCGGGCTTCAAAGGTGCTCCTGATGCCGCCCGAGGGGAAGCTGGACGCATCCGGTTCGCCTAATATCAATTTGGAACCGGAGAATTTCTCCATCATTTTGCCGTTCTTCAGGCTACAAAAGGTATCATGCTTCTCCGCGGTCAAGCCGGTCATCGGCTGGAACCAGTGCGCGTAAAAAGTTGCGCCTTTATCCGTGGCCCAATTCTTCATGGCGTCGGCGATCTCGTCCGCTTCTTTGGCCGAGATGGTCTTGCCTTCATTTAACCATAGGGCGAAAGACTCCATGGTCTTCTTGCTGACCCTTTTCACCATTTCATCATGGCTGAAGGTGTTGATACCGAAATACTTGGACACTTTTTTGGGCTGGTTGTCCTTGACCAGTTTCACTCCGTCGATCGCTTTCAAAACGCTGTGTCTGATGTTCATTGCGACTTACCTCCTCTGAAATGCTATGGAATCTCTTTTGTAAATAAAAAAAAACGCTCAATAAAGTCAAAACCATTGACCATTTGAACGTCTGTGTTCTTTAGGGCCTTAAGCCATTTTCGGCACACCAATGTGCCTAATTTTTATTCACTTTTAGCTTACTATTAGTACAAGTAAAAAATATCTGCTTTTGGTAACTTAAATTACTATGCTTCGAATTTCTTGAAGATATCCACAACTTCTTCGCCGGAGGTCGCCTTTTGCAGGGCCTCACGGAAGTCGCTTTTTCTCAGCAAGCGGGACAGCTCAGACAGCAGTTTCAGGTATAGGCTCAGTTCTTCCGGGTTGGTTCCCATAACGAATACCAGGTGCACTTTTTCGTCATCGATGGCCTGGAAATCAATCCCCAGCTCTGAGCGACCGAAGCCGATCACGAATCCGTTCACCGCGTCAGTTGGAGCATGCGGAATGGCTACTTTCAGGCCGATGCCGGTGGAGCCCAGCTTCTCCCTCTCCAGTACGTCCTGCACGAATCTCTCTTCGTCTTTAACTTTACCGACTGATACCAGTGCTCCGGCTACTTCCCTGACTGCTTCTTCCTTGCTGATGGCCCGTAAGTTCATTACGCAATTCTCTTTTTTAAGATAATCGCTTATTCTCATAACTATTGCTCCTTAAATAGCGCTTCGACCATATCGTCGTTCTTCACTACCAATACCGGACAGGGCGCTTCCCAGAACAATCTCTCGCCTTCTTCTATATATACTTCTTTCATGGATAATATCTCTTTCAGTTGGCCCATCACCAGCAGGTCGGCGCCGCTCTCCTTGACTTTGCCGACTATCTGCTCATGCACCACTCCCTTTAACAGGACCATATCGCAGGAGACGTCTTTGCTTTCGGCCAGTTTCTTGATCTTCTTCATGAAAGCCCAGCCCTGGTCCTCCAGGTCGCGATAATAGTTGCGCGCCTCAGCTTCCACTACCACCCGGGCCTTGATCAGGTCGTGGATGATCTTTTCGTTGATGACGTGCACCACGGTTATCTTGGCCTTCAGTTTCTTGGCCAGACCGATCGCGTATTTGGCCGGTAGCGCCGATTTGGGGCCTCCGGCTAAAGCTACTACAATGTTTGATATCGCCATTTTTACCTCTCTTGATAGTCTGCGAGTCTTCGGGTCCCGGGTCTGCGGGTCACCTTTTAAGATTTAATAATCTGTTTCAACAATTTTAATGTAGAGAACGCTTCCCTTGATTCCTCATCCAAGCGGTCGGAGATTATTTTTACCGCTTCGGTATAATACGGGATATAGACCTTTTCCAGGGCGTTCACTTTCCTGATGGTCTTCTGCACTTCCTTGGCCAGCCGCATCAGGGTGATCCTTTTCTCCGCCAACTGCGCCAGCATCTTTAGCACGTCCCGGAACTGGATGATGGCCTCATCGATATAGAAATTAGACTGGTAGGGACTATAATAGGGCGGCTTGTCCGTCATTTGCAATTTTATGCTGGGGATGCTTACCCCCATCAGCCGACGCGAGGATATGCTGATATCATTCTTTATGTCAACAGCCAGACTGGTCTGCTCCACTTTTATGCGTCCCTGGGTAACCACCGCCTTGTCTACCAGCGCGTAACTCTTTTGCAGAGCCTCTTCCAGGTCATGCTGGACCTTATTGGCCTGGTGAACCACCAGGTTCAGTTCATTTAATAATATCCGGCGTTTCTCATCCAGCAATTCGTAGCCCTCTTTGGTCAGGGCAAGGGATTTCCTTAATCCTATTAAATTGCTTTTTGTCGCCGGCATGTTTAATTGCATTACTTTTCCTCTTGCTCCGGTCTGGGTTTATAGTATTTCTTGACCATATCGGCCTTGATGCGCACCAGTTCTTCCGGCGGGAATATATTCAGAATGCTCCAGCCCAGGTCCAGGCTCTGCTCCAGGGTCCTTCTCTCGTTGTAGCCCTGACTCAGGAATTTCCTTTCGAACTCTTCACCGAAATTTAAGTATTCATGGTCCAGCGGCGACAGTTCTTCTTCGCCGATGATGGAGGCCAGGGCCCGAATGTCTTTGACCTGCGCGTAGCAGGCGAACAACTGCGACGCCAGAGACGGATGATCCTCCCGGGTATGACCCTCACCGATATTATCTTTCATCAACCTTGACAATGAAGGCAGGGCCGCGATAGCGGGATAAATACCCCGGCTGTGGAGATCGCGGTCGCAGACTATCTGCCCTTCGGTTATATATCCGGTCAGATCGGGTATCGGATGGGTAATGTCGTCATTAGGCATGGTCAATATAGGCAATTGTGTGATCGAGCCCTTAACTCCCTTGATCATTCCAGCTCTTTCGTACAAACTGGCCAGATCGCTGTATAAATAACCGGGATAACCTTTGCGCGCCGGTATTTCACCGCGCACGGTGGAAAGCTCACGCAGGGCTTCGCAGTAATTACTCATATCGGTCATGATTACCAGCACGTGCATATTTTTCTTGAACGCCAGGTATTCAGCGCAGGTCAGCGCCGAACGCGGCGTTTGTATCCTTTCAATGGACGGGCTGTCGGCCAGGCTCAGGAAAATAGCCACCCTTTCCAGCACGCCGGATTCCTCGAAACTTTTTATAAAAAACCGCGCCGTGTCGTATTTCACGCCCATGGCGGCGAACACCACAGCGAACTGCTCGTCGTCCTTCACTTTGGCCTGACGGGCTATCTGCGCGGCGATCATATCATGGGACAAACCGCTGCCGGAGAAGATCGGCAATTTCTGTCCACGCACCAGGGTATTCATCACGTCAATGACCGTAATACCGGTCTCGATAATATTATTGGGATAATCGCGGGCAGTCGGGTTGATAGCTGCGCCGTTGACATCGGCCCATTCCTTGTATGCCGGGCGAGGCATATTGTCGATCGGATTACCTAATCCGTCGAAAACCCGTCCCAGCAGTTCTTCCGATACGCCCATCAACAGCGGTTTTTCCTGGAAACGCACTTTGGACTTGCTTATCGAAAGTCCAGTCGTCCCACCCAGAACCTGCACCACCGCGTAACCCTTGCCTACTTCCAGGGTAATGCCAACGCGGCTCTTGTTCTGTTCGTCGATGATCTCGACCAGTTCGTTATAACCTACGTTATGGACGTTCCGGATAATAAATACCGGTCCCTTGATCTCGTCGACTCCGACATATTCTCTTAGATTAGTAAGTTCTTTTGACATTATATTCCCATCCCTTGCAGCGCTGCTTTTATTTTATCCGGCATTTTTTCCAGGTCCGCCAGTTTATCCTCCGGGTAATCGGTCTTCATGCGTAACACTTGCTGGTAGATCGGCATTTCCCTGATATCGGATACGTTACTGCCTTTCTTGACGGCTTCCTCGCTCGCTTTATATAAGGTAACGATGGATTTCAGCATCAGGAACTGCTTCTTCGCCGACGTGTATGTATCGATCGGATCAAAAGCCGCTTGTTGTAAAAACCCGTTTTTGAAAACACTGCATATCTCCAATACCAGTCTCTGCGCTTGCGGCAGGACGTCAGGCCCCACTAACTTTACTACCTGTTGCAGGCGCTGCTCCTTCTGCAATAGGTCCATCATGGTATAGCGCAGCTCCAGCCAGTCCTCACTAATGTTTTTGCTCCACCAGTCCTCAATGTCTATCAGGTACTCTGAATAGCTGTCCAGCCAGCTGATCGACGGATAGTGACGAGAATTGGCCAGGTCCCGGTCCAGCGCCCAGAAAGCGCGGACGAATCTCCTGGTATGCGCCGTTACCGGCTCGGAAAAATCTCCGCCCGGAGGTGAGACCGCGGCGATGATACTGATGGATCCTTCGTTGCCGGCCAAAGTTTTGACGTGTCCGGCCCGCTCATAAAAAGCGGCCAGGCGCGACGGCAGGTACGCCGGGAATCCTTCCTCCATCGGCATTTCTTCCAACCGGCCGGATAATTCACGTAGCGCTTCCGCCCAGCGGCTGGTGGAGTCCGCCATCAGGGCCACGTTATAACCCATATCACGATAATATTCCGCTAAAGTGATACCGGTATAGATACTGGCCTCGCGCGCCGCTACGGGCATGTTGGAGGTATTGGCGATAAAGATTGTTCTTTCCATCAACGGTCGGCCGGTGTGCGGATCAATAAGTTTCGGGAAATGGATAAGGATGTCCGTCATTTCGTTGCCGCGTTCGCCACAGCCGATATAGACCACGATCTCCGCGTCGCTCCATTTGGCTAATTGATGTTGGACCACAGTCTTGCCGGTGCCAAATCCCCCTGGCACTGCCACGCAGCTACCCTTCCCGATCGGAAATAAAGTATCTATTACCCTTTGCCCGGTCAGCAAAGGTTCAGTAATGCCTTCTTTTGTTTTATATGGACGACCCACTCTTACCGGCCAGTATTGCAGCATGGTGATATCTTTGGTCCCGGTTTCCGTTTCCAGTTCCGCTATTTTATCCTGAACGGTATAATCGCCTTCAGGAACGATTTTTTTAATTTTCCCGGCCTGATCAGGCGGGATCATAACTCTGTGTTTGATCAGGAATGTTTCCTGCACTTCCCCGATAATCTCCCCGCCTTTTACTTCGGTACCGGCTGTTTTGACCGGTTTAAAATGCCATTTCTTCTTCAAGTCCAGGGCGTCCAGATGCACGCCGCGGCCGATATAATAACCTTGCTGTTTTTCGATCAGCTCTTCGGGTCTTTGAATGCCGTCGTAAATGGTGCCTAAAAGCCCCGGCCCCAGCGCCACCATCAGCGGTTGGCCTTCAGAATAAACCAGGTCGCCGGCTTTCAGCGAAGTCGTATCTTCGTAAACCTGCACGTAGGCGTGGTCGCCTTTCAGCTGCATAACTTCCCCTACCAGCTTCAGTTCGCCCACT
The DNA here is from genome assembly GCA_003153935.1 of Elusimicrobiota bacterium. Classification (GTDB taxonomy): domain Bacteria; phylum CAYTYR01; class UBA6262; order UBA6262; family UBA6262; genus Fen-1174. Next base: position 20,267 of record PMCA01000015.1, on the reverse strand, counting down.
TCCACCACATCCAGCATGCGCAGGAAAGTAACTTCTTCCAGCTCCACCACCGGCCCTACCACTCTATATACTTTACCAGCTACTTTCTGCATTAAAACGCCTCCGCTATTAATTGCGAGTAGATCTCGTCATATTTTCTTTTCAGCCTGGCCGCTAACCGGTTGTCGAACAATAACCTGCCGTCCACTGACTGCACGATCACACCCAGGTCGTTAAAATCACCTTTTAGCAGTTTATATTTGCCCTTGTTCTTGAAATTATCGTTCATTATCTTTTCATCCAGCGGGGAGTAAACCACTGTTACTTCCTGTGTGTTTATAACCCTGGCCCCTTCATTAATGGCAGACTGCAGGAAAGTGGTATATTCCCTGGTCTGGCGGAATGCCGCTGCCACGTTCTTCAATTCGGCCAGCACTTTATCCGCCAGCGCTTCCTTTTCCTGCAGGACGATCTTTTTCTTCTCCAGATTAAGCGTGGAAAATACCCGTTCCCGGATCTTCTGCTGTTCTTCTTCCAGGCACAGGATCAGGTCGTTCTTTTTCTGCTCAGCCTCATTTTTAGCGTCAGTCAGGATCTTCTGCGCCCCGTGGTCCGCTTTCTGTTTAAGAAAAGTCACTTCCGCCTGCGCTTCCTTCTGGATGCGCTCGCAGATCACCTTGAGGCTTTCGGTATTCGGTTGGGTCAGTTCATTCATATCCATACTATATACTTATCCCCAATGCTGATTTTAAGAAATCTTCCACTCCGCCGCCCTCGACATGCCCGCCTTTGGACGGTATCTCCAGGATCAGCGGTAACTCCCTTTCATACACCAGTTTGTCGATCTCGGCGCGCAGGAACGCAGCCGCCTGGCTGGTGATCAGGACGATGCCCAGGCCTTGTTTAGCCAGTGCTTCCTGCAAAGCTACTTCCGCTTCCTCTTTGCTGGAGACGTCCCGCGTATCCAAACCGGCCAGCCGGAAACCTAAACTGCTTTCACGGTCGGCAATGCAGAAAAATTCCATTTTATTATAACTTCCCCAATATCATAATCGAGATGATCAAACCGTAGATAGCGATACCTTCGGCTAAGCCCACATAGATCAGCGCTCTACCGGTGATCTCCGGCTTCTCAGCGATAGCTCCTACCGCGGCCGCGCCCACATAGGCAACAGCAATACCCGCGCCGATGGTGCTCAATCCGGTCGCCATGGCGGCGGCCATATAACCCAGGCCGGTTGACGGCGCTTTAACGGGCGCTTCCTGCCCTACCGCCGGGGTGGTCGCGACATCCGCTTTGGCATAGTTGAACAGCGAATACGCCATCAGCGCGATGCTGACGCAGAACGTGATGATCAAAATCCGTTTCATTATCTTCATCTTTCCCTCCTTTTTATTTTTAAACATTTATATATTTATAGACTAAGCGGTTTGAATTCCTGCTTGCCGCTGATAAAGAACTTCGAAAAGAACTCATAATAATTCAACCTGACGGATTGTATCGTCACCAGCAATCCCTCCAGCGCGATGATCCCCACATTTCCCAGCGCTATCAGGATATACGACGCCGGACTGCCGCCCCATCCGCCCACCAGCTTCGCCAGCTGAAATACCGCAATAAATAATCCCGCGTGCGCCAGAGCGAAGGCCGCCACACGGATGAAGGACACCGTATTGGCCAGGTAACCCATGACTATCTCCAGCAGATCCACGCTGCTCTCCGCCATGGCTAGCGGCAGGCTCTCGCCGTCTTTCTTATGCCCGAACATCATCTCCAGGATCGGTTTCAATAATATTATCAATAACCCCGCGCCGACAGTATAGAGAAAACTCGGTGGCACAGTGGTCTGGGATACGAATATTTTCAAGGCAATGGCTATGCCGGTCCAGTAGATCAGTCCGGCCACCAGCCCGGCCTTATCAAAAAGTAATTTACCAAGGTCGCGGGTGCGTATGGCGTTGGTTATATTGAATAAAATACCCGAACTGATGACAATGATGCCGAATATAATGGCGACTTTGAATAATTCCGTGATGTTCTCTATCGGTTTCATCCAGAAGGGATGGAACTCGAAGCCAAATACGCTGCCGAACAGGAACCCGAATATAGCCGCGCTGCTGCCGCAATAAAATATCAGGGTGCCTGCCTGCTTAAGGGCCTGGTTCTTGCCGCGCCACATCAGAGCCCCGATCGCGGCCAGGACCAATCCCTGCCCGAGATCGCCGAACATGGTCCCGAACATCAGTAAAAATGCTATTGCCACGAAGGCCGTCGGGTCGAGAGTGCCATAGCAGGGCACACCATAGGAATTTATCAGCAGTTCGAATGGTTTGATAAGGAAATTATTCTGGAACAGCACCGGCACGTCTTCCACCGGCATATTTACTTTTTCGGCTCTTTCCCCTCTGAGGAAAGTAGCTTGCTCTATCTTCCTGATCGCCGCCAGCACCTCTTCCTTTTCCTCGCTGGGGATCCATCCTGTCAGTAACATGGTCTTGACGGTGACGTAAGAAACCTTTTTGGCTTCCAACAGGGCCCGCTTAATGGCGGCGCTGAGCCGGATGCGTTCCAGATCAGTTGTATATTTTGCGGCCAGGGTGTTTATACTCTCCGCCAAGGTTTGTATTTTTGTTTTCGCTTCCCCTATATCCTTATTGTACTTTTGCTCCAGCTCTTCCGATAAAGCCGGCCCATCTTTGGGATAATCCACTTTTTCCCAGGCTACATCTTTTAGTATTTTGTCCAGATGGGCCCGGTCACGGCGCAGTACCACCAGCAAGATGATTATTTTCTTGCCTTCCTCTCTGACCGGATACTTCATATGCGGCAGGCCCGCCAGGCTCCGTTCCAATAATTGTATGTTTTTTGTTTCAATTCTGCCCAGGGCCATTTCGATGAAACTATACATCCCGCTCTTACGGGCAGGCAAGGCGAATGATTCCGCGGCCCTGGCCAGTAATGTTTCCTTGCGCTTGATGCTTTCTTCCAGGGTAGTTTTCTCCGCCACCAGGGGAGCTATCTCGTACTCCAGGGCGTTCATTATTTCCTGGGCTTTTTGCGGTCCCACCGGCTCCAGGTCGCGTTTTAATTCTATAGGGATGCCGGTCTTACGGGACAGGTCGCGTAATTTTGCCTCCAGCAGGTCCAGAGCGCTGGTTTCCGCCTCCAACTTATAGGGCGTTAGCGTCGATACCGCGGCTTCAACTTTCTGCAGGTCCAGCGGCTGGAAAACATTTTTCTTCAGCAAGTAAGCCATGATCTCTTCAGCTTTGTCTCGCATTACTACTATATTCAATAATTCCATCGCCGCAGTGGTTAGCATTGCATCCTCTAATGAATTACCGAGTCAATTTGTTCTTTTTCCCAGCCGAATTTCTTGGCGTAAAGCAAAGAGATCAAATTCCGTGTTTCATCCTTTTTCAGTACCAGATATCCCAGTACCGTACCGATGGTAAAAGGAAATCCGCTCAGGGCTTTTCTCGCCTGCTGTTTAAGTGCGGCGCTTAAAAATTCTTCCAGTTGCTGGTTATTGCTCTCCCCCAAGTCCTTGATCTTCGTGTAAGGTCCCGGAGACACCATGTCCAGCAGATTATTCACGTCATCGGAAATATATGAACCGCGAATGCTGGATTTGGTGATTTTGGACCCGCCGGGAATGATCCATTCCAGTATTTCTCCCATATTCAGGGAATAATATTTGCGCAAGCGTATCAGCCAATGTATATTTTCAATATCTATCTCCACTCCCAGTATGGTTTTGGCCATTACCCGGTCGGTTTTGGAGAGCTTCTGCACCATTTCGTCCAGCCGCTGGTAATAATCGATGTCCAGCGCCACTTCCAGGTAAAAAAGAGAATTAGTGGTCTCATATTTTTCGCGGGCTTTGGCCAGGGGCCGCGCGTACGGCGTGTTTCCCAGCAGGAACAGTATCTCATCCAGGCTGGGGGCGTGCGCGATGCGCTTATAATCTATCCGGTTTTTAATTTTATCACCGTAAAGAGACTCGGCCAGTCCGGCTGGCGCTTTTTTGTGCCAGACCCGCAGGGCGGTCTTTAGCTGTTCTATCTCATAACGCTCCAGCAGGGATTCTATCAGCCTCTTTTCCTTTTTGCCGGTCGTGGCCGCGACTACCTTACGATGCGTGTCGAGGTTGCCGCTCAGGAGTCCGGTTTCCAACAGGTCCGGGTTTTCCTTTACTCCGGCTTTTTCCACCATGGTCCGGTAAGGCGTCTCTGCCAGTATCTCCGCTATTTCCGCCATATCCTTAGCCGCTTTTAGCCGGGACCAGACGTTCTCCGGTAACATAAATGAGAGCATCGCCCTGATCTTGGCGTTGGTATAGGCATATTTGGCTAACTGACCCATCTTATTCCTCTATCTTCATTATCGTAGCGAAGGCCTTTTTAGCCAATGCCGGAACATCTTTTTCCCTGGCTTGGCGCAGAGCCGAGTTCTTCGCCCTTTCCTCGGAGAGCATCTTTTCCTTCTCCGCGGTTACGATCTTCAGTGATTCGTCCTTTTTCTGCTGAGCCATGGCCTTGATCTTCTCAATATTGGATTGGCGGATGGAATCGGCCTGGGTTTGGGCGTCTTTGACCGCTTTATCGGCTTCGGCCTGGGCCTGGGCTATTAGTTTGCGGCCATTTTCTTCGCAATCTATGATCTGTTGGATTATTTCTTTCATGTGAGGTGTCCTTTAAGTTAAAAAAAATGCCAATTGGGAACTTTTATTCTAACAAAAAAACCCCCAATTGGCAAGAGAAAACCTATGAACAGCTTAGCGGGTCCTGGCTCGGGTCGATTTCGTTTACCCTATTGCCACTCCGCCTCTTTCTTCCGTACGGATGCGTACAACTTCATCCAGGTCCATGACAAATATCTTCCCATCCCCGATATTGCCGGTCTTGGCCCCTTTTACAATAGCGGCTATGGTCTGCTCCAGGAATTTCTCATTGACCCCTATCTCTAATTTTACCTTCTTGATCAGGTTCCCGGCCTCTTTCACGCCGCGATATACCTCGGTACGGCCTTTTTGCCGGCCACAACCTAATACGTTGGATACGGTCTTTAGATGGATTTCCTTATCTTCAAGCTCCTTCATAACCGCGTCCAGCTTATGTGGCTGGATGATAGCTATTACGTATTTCATGCTTGCCTCCTTTTTAAGCGGGTGTCGAGTGGTTGATTTCGCCGAGACATTTACTTTTCGAACCAAGGCTCTTGACGCTTATTTCGAAAAGTATAATGNNATGTCCAAGAAATCAATCCGAGACACCCCTTTAATTAATCAATTAACGTATACGCAGTTTCCTTGTGCTGCGTCACATCCAGCCCCATGAGCTCTTCCTCTTCATTGACCCTGAGTCCCATAGTCTTATCCAGTATCTTCAACAATACAAAGCTGACCACGACCGCGTATCCAATGGTAGCCAATACCCCTATCGCCTGTATACCAAGCTGATGGGCGTTGCCATAAAATAACCCGTTATTACCCGCTGCGTTGACCAGCTTCGTGGCAAATAACCCGGTGGCCAGTGCTCCCACTGTTCCGCCAACACCATGCACGCCGAAAGCGTCCAGGCTGTCATCATAACCGAATTTTTCCTTAATGACCACTACAGCAGTATAGCACACTAGAGCCACTATTATACCTATCATTATTGCGCCCATCGGCGTAACAAAACCGGCCGCGGGGGTGATAGCTACGAGACCCGCTACCGCACCGGAAGCGCCGCCCAGCACGGTCGGACTGCCGTTAAAGAACCAATCCAGGCACATCCATCCTAAAGCCGCGGTAGCCGCAGCAGTATTAGTAGCGATAAAAGCTGAAACAGCCAGTTCATTCGCGCCCAAGGCGCTGCCAGCGTTAAAACCGAACCAGCCAAACCACAGCAAAGCCGCGCCTAACAGGGTAAACACCATGTTATGCGGCGGCGCCGGATTATCAGGATAACCTTTTCTTTTGCCGATCATCAAAGCAAAAATCAGCGCTGTGACACCGGAAGAGATATGGACCACGGTTCCGCCGGCAAAATCCAGAGCGCCCATATTCCGCAGCCAGCCGCCCGATCCCCAGACCCAGTGGCAGATCGGATCATATACCAATGTAGCCCAGAGTAAGCTGAATACGACGAAAGTGGAGAATTTTATTCTTTCCGCGAAAGCGCCGGTGATCAGGGCCGGAGTAATTGCAGCAAACATCATCTGGTAAATCATGAATAGAGAATGAGGTATCGTAGCCGCGTAGTCGGGATTAGGCGCCATGCCGACACCCTGCAGTCCCATCCATTTCAAACTGCCGATAAAATGGCCGATATCCGGACCAAAGGCCAGGCTATAGCCAAATAACACCCATTGGACGCTGATCAGAGCCAGCAGGAAGAAAGATTGAACCATGGTAGATAAAACGTTCTTCCTCCGCACCAACCCGCCGTAGAACATAGCCAGTCCCGGCGCCGTCATCATCATCACCAGTGCCGTGGAGATCAATATCCAGGCCGTATCCCCCGTATTGATGGGAGATACCGGAACCGCGGCTGGAACCGCGCAAACAGGAGTCGTCGCTGGTGCTATCGCTTCTTCCGCGAACAACATCCCAGCGCCCAGCATTAAACCCAGGACGCTCAATACTACTAAAATCTTTTTCATGGTTCTGTCCCCTTTCATTTGATTGTATTGTTCTTATGCTTACCCTAATGAGTACAACACGGACGTGCCAAATGTCTATCTGTAAAAGTAAAAATTTTTCTCTAACCCTATAATCCTAATTTTTCCTTTACCACCTGCGCGTACAGTTTATTTATGCGGCCGGTTTTAAACCACCGTTCCAGCGTGGAGATAGGGATATCGATAATTTTTGACATTTCATGCAAAGTATATCCCTTCTCCATTTTATACATCCTTATTTTACCGATCAAGTCATTATCTAACATTATATAACACCTTCACCTTTTTCGCCAGTACGAATGCGAATAGAATTCTCAGCCGGATAGACAAAGATCTTGCCGTCGCCTATCTCTCCCGTCCTGGCAGTGGTTGAGATCACTTCCACAATATTATCTACCTCATTATCCTTAACAATGACTTCGATCTTGCTTTTGGGCAGAAGGTCCACTGTATAGTCCTTGCCCCGGAAGTGCTTAGTCAATCCTTTTTGGCTGCCGTGGCCCTCTATTTTAGTGACCATTAGTCCGGTCGTGCCCGCGGCGATCAGGGCCTGGCGCACTGAATCAAGTTTGTTGGGTCTGATTATGGCTTCTATTTTTTTCATGGTAGTCCTCCTTAGAAATTAATATCTAACTGTGTGGTAGCGGTATCATTCTTATTGTTCATGAACGAGCCGGTCGGAACTCCGTCCGTGACGATCTCTTTCTTATTGTTATAGATCACGTAAGCGAAAATAATACTGACATTAGGAGCAAATGCGTAAGAACCGCCCAGGCTCAAAGAGCCGTAGAAGCTATCACCGGAAGCGTAATCCACTGAGGTCCAGATCTTATCCGTAATGGCCTTGTCCCAGCTGGCGATCAATCCGGTATTGGCTTTGGCTCCGGTCTCATCCAGCAACAGCTTGTCATTGCCGACGTAATAGCCTAAAGATAGCCGGCCGATGGGTTTGAAAGTTTTGGCCACTACACCGTACCAAATGTCGTAATTAGTCACGTCACTTTTAGTGCCGACATTGAATATACCTACGGCGATGGCCGGCATCATATCACCCTCCGGCAAACCATACTTGGCATTGAAATACAAGGGATGTTCAGAGGGATACAAGGTATCAACGCCGACTTCCAGGTTCTTGAATAGCCCATAGGTCAAGCCCACGTCGGTCGGGAAAGCGTAGGGATGGTCCAAGTTGTCTTTCACCGAGAAATAATTGTCAATGCCCAGGTGCCAGGTCTTTACCGCCTGGATATCCGTAGACGGGTTCCAGATCTGGGTGGACGGCGTGGCATGCGCCTTCAATCCGAAAAACATTACCAACAAGATCACCAGCACGTAGATCGCAGCTAACTTTTTCAATTTCTCTTTGCTCATGGCCCTTCTCCTTTGTGTATTTAGTCTAGGTGTACCCTCCAATAAGCTCTGGCGGGTTGTTTCCTTCGTAAACAAAAAAAACGTCTTCTTAATTGTCCATTCCTGGACCCTTAAAAAGACGTCTATGTCTCTAAAAAAATAGCGCTCCGACTTATCTGTCAGAACGCCTTTGTTTGCTCCCCAACACTGGGGTAATTCGTCTTACAGATATACAAGTATAAATTCCGTCCTCTTGGTAACTTGTCACGAGGGAGAGCTTCTGCCTGGCTGTGGCCAGGCAGAAGCCGGGGTGTAACTATCTAGAGGGCGTAAACACCCTTCTCACCGGTACGGATGCGCATGGCGTCCTTCGCGTCCAGAACGAAGATCTTGCCGTCGCCTACCTGGCCGGTGTAAACCGCGTCGCGCAGGATTTCCATCATCTTCTGCACGTCCCAATCCTTGACCAGGACCTCGATCCTGACCTTGGGCAGCAGCACTATCTTATCTGAATGTTTGACTGTACCGTCGGTCGTGTCATGCCCTTTTTGCCGACCAAAACCACGCACGTCGGTCACCGTCATGCCCAGTATCATATCTTCATCTTTCAAAGCCTCCATGACATCATACAACTGCTCCGGACGGATAGTAGCTGAGACCATCTTGACCCGGTACGACTTATGTATATTGGTAACCGCCACGTAAGCGAAGCTTATCAACGCCCATGCTCCGGCTATCAGGAAGCATATGTCCGCTTCTTTTTTCGCGTCGGCATTACCCGTTGAATACAGGTAGATGATGGCAGCAGCCATGACCACATTGGTGATGACGCCCAGCCCCGGGACTATTCCATGTTTAACGATATTGAAATCTTCCCGGTTGCGGAACGCGACTATGGTCCAGACGCAGGTCAATCCGTAAAGAACAAAGGTGCCGAAGTTCGAGGCCAGGGTGATACCGGTCAATCCCACGACCGACCTCACTCCCACCGCCGCTATCACCGTAGTAACGATTATCAGCGCCCACAGAGCGACGTGCGGGGTGCTGAACCGGTCATGCATGAAGCCCATGATATCCGGCAGTTCCCGGTCCGCGGCCATGCCGCAGGTGACCCGGATGGCGGTGTTCATGCAGCTTAGGGTGGTACCAACAATGGCGATGGCAACTGTAACAGCCATGCTGATCATCAAACCAAATCCGATCCCAGGCAGCAGGTGATCGCCCAGGAGCTTAGCTAAGTCCCCGATCGGCGCCCCTGAGACAGCCGCCGCGGCCATTCCGCTCACCGTTGTCGCGCCGGTGCCTGAAGCCAGTTTCTCGCTGACCATATAACCGGCCGCGAAATACTCTATCAGGTAAGCCAGCAATCCCTGTATCACCAGCGACAATATGATCGCCTTGGGAATAGTTTTCTCCGGCTCTTTCGTCTCCGCGCTCAAAGCGGTGCAGCTCTCGAAACCGACCAATATCAATATAGCCAGTGTCGATTGTATCAGCACGCCGTTAAGCGTATGCGGTTTGACTACATCCCAGGCACCGCTGAAAGACCACATGGTCGCACCTTGCGGGTTGCTGAACCGGTACCAGATCGCCAGGCCGCTGAAAATGACCAGGGTGACCAACTGGATCACATTGATCCAGATCGAGGTCTTGGTTGACCCGGTGACTCCCCTGAAGGCGACATATCCGGTCACGACCGCAAATATCCCGCCGATAACGGTTAAGGTCATGTTAGAAAAGGTCTGGCCTGTGAACTGGTTATATATGTATCCAACCAGTATGGCCATCATTGCCACCATGATACCCGGATAAACCCAGTAGAACAGGTGCGCCGCCCATCCGGTCGCCAATTTAGCCATACGCGCCAGGGAGTTAGGTGTATTTTTCTTAGGAGCCCCTGGACGATCCAGGAAAGCTTTCTCCGCGAAGTAAACGCAGCTGGCAAAACCCGCCTCCGGGTATATCTTAGCCAATTCCGCGTAAGAGAAAGCGGTCAGGAAAGCCACTACTAAAGCCACGACTATCCCGAACCACATATCTCCCGCCACTGAAGCTCCATTCGGAGCCGTGGCCGCTGCCTGCAACTGGAAGGTGATCCACAAGAACGCCCCCGGCGCAATCAATGCCATCGCGTTCATTGTAGCTCCCAACAAGCCCAGGGTCGGTTTTACTAAAGGTGAAGCCATTTTGTTCTGAGCCATGATATCCTCCTTTTGTATGATTTTCTTTCTTAAAGCAAAAAGGCGCCTTTTCTAACCCATCTCTGGGTAAAAAAGACGCCTCCGTCTAAGTTCTGAATACTCTACTGAGTATTCCTGGTAAATAAAAAAGCGGTCTGATACTTTCTCAGATCGCCTTTGTACGCATCACATCACTGTGTATTACACATATACAAGTACATAACTATCTGTTTTGGTAACTACCCTATGGCCACTCCGCCGCGCTCGCCTGTCCGTATCCTGACGCAATCATCCAGACTCATAACAAATATTTTACCATCGCCTATTTGTTTGGTCTGGGCTCCAGCGACAATAGCTTTAATAGTGGGTTCCACGAACTGCTCGTTAACCGCTATCTCCAGGCGCACCTTCTTGATCAGGTTGCCGGTCTCCTTATGCCCGCGGTATATTTCCGTCTTACCCTTCTGCCGCCCGCAACCGAGGACATTGCTAACCGTCTTTAAATGTATCTCTGCCTTATCCAGCTCTTTTAACACCGCTTCCAGTTTATGCGGCTGAATTACAGCAATCACTAATTTCATTTTTTATACCTGCTTTCGTTATATTAAATGAGCGGGTGTTGAGTGATTGGTTTCGCCGAGACATTTACTTTTCGAACCAAGGCTCTTGAAGCTTATTTCGAAAAGTATAATGTCCAAGAAATTAATCCGAAACACTACGCTTATGATTAATCCAATAGTGTGTACGCGCTCTCTTCATGCTGCGTAATATCCAGCCCCATCACTTCTTCCTCTTCCGTCACCTTCAACCCCACAAACACTTCCACCAGTTTTAATAATACAAAGGTCACAGCCGCTGAATAGAGGACCGTTACCCCTACTACGATCGCCTGCGTCTTCAGCTGAGCCAGGTTACCGAAAAACAATCCATCATTACCGGCCGGGTTGATCAATTTAGAGGCAAACAATCCGGTCGCTAAAACACCAACTATCCCGCCTATACCGTGTACGCCGAACGCGTCCAAGCTGTCATCATACGCCAGTTTGGCTTTCACCACAGCTACTGCCAGGTAACATACACCTGCCGCCGCGATCCCTATCACAATCGCTGATATCGGGGAAACGAAACCAGAAGCCGGCGTAATCGTTGCCAATCCGGCCACAGCTCCAGTGGCTCCGCCCAGCATGGTCGGCTTACCGGCCATCTTCCACTCCACGAACATCCAGGTTAGCGCCGCAGCCGCAGCCGCGGTGTTAGTAGTAATGAACGCATTAACCGCCAGGCCGTTCGCCGCCAATGCACTGCCAGCGTTGAAGCCGAACCAGCCGAACCACAATAAAGCCGCGCCCAGGACCGTAAAGGCCAGGTTATGCGGCGGCATCGGATCGGTTCCATACCCGCGCCTCTTGCCCAATACCAGCGCACAAACCAAAGCCGCGATACCGGAGGAGATATGCACTACCGCACCGCCGGCAAAATCCAGCGCGCCCATATTGCGCAGCCAGCCGCCTGATCCCCAGATCCAGTGGCAGATCGGGTCATAGACAAAAGTCGCCCATAACAAGGAAAATATCAGGAAAGATGAAAATTTCATTCTTTCCGCGAAAGCCCCGGTGATCAACCCGGGAGTGATAACCGCGAACATCATCTGGTAGACCATAAACAACGAATGTGGAATAGTAGGCGCGTAATCCGGATTGGGAACGATACTTACCCCTTTCAAACCGAACCAGGCCAAACTCCCGATAATGTGTCCTTTATCCGGTCCAAACGATAGGCTATACCCCCACAGTATCCACTGTAGGCTAATCACGCACAAGACAGCGAAGGATTGCATAATGGTAGCCAGGACATTTTTCCGGCGTACCAGCCCGCCATAAAAAAAAGCCAGCCCGGGTATGGTCATCAGCATAACTAACGCTGTTGACATCAGTATCCAGGCTGTATCTCCGGAATTAATCTGCGGCATAATTACCCCCTTAAAATAGAAAAAAAACGTTTCTCTTTTGGAGAAACGTCTTTGTTGTCCATTTTGAAACTACAATTTACTCATATGTTTATTCAGTTGTGTAAACATACAAGTAAATTAGGAGGTGTTTTGGTAACTTATTTTGCGGATCACGGCTTGGCGTTCACTACCGCTAAGGCAATAATACTGGCCATAGACTTGAACAACTGATCCTGCTCCTGAGTTAAAAACTTAGCGGGGTCCTTAGACCTTAAACCAATGGCTCCTATGGTTTTTTCCTGTATTTTCAGTGGCAAAAAGTACCAGGGACTGGAAGCCAGGGTATTGGTCCCGCGACCGGCGGGTATGCCGTTCTTGTAAACCCAGGTCGCTACCGCCAGTTCGGTTTCACTGACGACAATATCTTCATTGTTCCTCGAGCGTAGATGCAACTTCTTGGAATTATCCGGCAAAAATATGCCTACATGACTCTCAAAAGCTTCGGCCGTATGCCTGGTCGCCTGGCTTAAGGTAGCCGCCAGGTCTTCCGCGGCTATGATATCACGGCTAAAAGAATACAGCGAATAAACGAATCGCTCGCGGTGCCGGGAGCGTTCCGCTTCCTGCTTGACTGATTTAGCCAGAAAACTGATAAACACCGAGACGAAAATGAACACAATAAAACTGGGCAGGTACCGTAAGTCGGAGACCCGCATAGTGAAATACGGCGGGATAAAAAAGAAATCGAAGACGCACACACCCAGAATGGAAGCAAACAATCCTACCCGTACTCCCCAGAGGACGCCGCTGCCGATGGCCGGTAAAAGGAGCAGCATACCAATATTGACGGGTTCAATGCTGTCACGCAGCAGCCACCCTATCCAGGCGGTTGCCGCTATCGCCAGTAAGCTTGCGAGGTAGGCCTTGTAACCGCGCTTCCTTATCTGGAAGAATTTTCCCGCAGAGGCTTTTTCCGGTCCTTCGTCACCGGTGATCAAAACGCTGATTGAGCCGCTCTTACTAACCAGTTCGTCAATAATAGAACCTTTTAGTATTTGCTCCGCCTTAGACCGGCGCGATGGACCTGCGACGATCAGGGTTACATTCTTGGACCGGGCGAAATTCAGGATCTCATCGGCTACTGCCACCCCTTTAAGTTGGACAACCCGTGCTCCCAGCTCTTCCGCCAGGCGTATGTTTTTATCAAGCTGGAGCCGGGCTTTCTCACCCAGGTCCACCTGCTGGGGTGAGGACACATAAGCTGCGAACCATTCCGCGTCCAGTTCCTGCGCCATCCGGTGAGTAAAGCGCAATAACCTTTCCGAAGAGGGGCTGGAACTTATGCTGACCAATACCCTGGAGCCGACCGGCCAGGGACCGGGAATGGCGTGCTTCTGCATGTGTTCGCGCACGTCTTCGTCCACCTGCCGGGCGGTGTAATGCAGGGAGAGTTCGCGTAAGGCGAGTAAATTGCCTATCTTAAAGAACCGGTGCATGGCCTGCTCGGCCTTTTTCGGGATATAAACTTTGCCTTCCCGCAGCCGCTCCAATAGCTTTTCCTGCGTCAGGTCAACCAGTTCCACCTCATCCGCCAGGGCCATCACCCGATCAGGCACGGTTTCCGCGACTTTTACGCCGGTTATCTGCTGGACAATATCCACCATGCTTTCCAGATGCTGAATATTTAAAGTAGTGAAAACATCTATACCGGCGTTCAGCAGTTCCTCTACGTCCTGATAGCGCTTGAGGTGCCTGGAGCCCGGTACATTGCTGTGCGCCAGTTCGTCCACCAGCGCCAGGACCGGTTTTCTTTTCAATACCGCGTCGGTGTCCATTTCTTCCAGGGCCAGGCCCGAATACTCAATGGTTTTCCTGGGGATTATCTCCAAGCCCGAAACCATAGCCTCTGTTTCCGACCGCTTATGCGTTTCCACCAGGGCGACAACTACATCCACCCCGCTATTTTTATTGGCCGCGGCATCCTGCAACATGCGGTAGGTCTTGCCTACGCCCGCGCAATATCCCAGGAATATCTTAAGCTTGCCCCGGTCGCCTTTCTTCTTCAGAATGGCGATTTCGTCCTCTTCCTGTTTTATCTGGGCCAGCAGTTCATTCGGGTCAGGTCTTTTCTCTTCCATTATTTATCCCTTTTTAGCTCTTTTTATAACTATCTAACGCCAGATTAAGTTTCAGGACATTAACCCCGCGATGTCCCCAAATGCCGATGAAGTCTTTGTCGGTATTATCCTCGATCAGCTTCCCCACTTCCGTTTCCGGAATATTTCTCACTTTGGCCACTCTTTTTAACTGGATCAGGGCATTGGCCCTGGAAATATGCGGATCAAGCCCGCTTGCGGAAGATGATACCATATCCGGAGGCATATCGCCAACCGGGAAATTGTCCTCTTTCCTTATTTGTTTAATACTATCCCCGACCTGCTGCATTAATTTCGCGCTGGATGGCCCCAGGTTGCTGGCGCCGGAATTAGTGCCGTCATAGTTGACCGCGGATAACCGGCTATGGAAGTATTCAGGCTTATCGAAATTCTGTCCGAGCAGAGCCGAGCCCACGGTTTTCCCGTCCTTAACTATAAGACTGCCGTTCGCTTTATAGGGCATAGTAACCTGCGCGATCCCAGTAATGAATAAGGGATAAACGATACCCAGTAGCAGGGTAAAAAATGCGAAAACTATTAACGATTGTTTAATTGATTTGATCATATTTACACCAACCTTGTAGCTACTAATAGAATATCGATCAGCTTTATACAAATGAACGGCAGTAGAAGCCCGCCGATGCCATAAATCAGGAAATTCCGCGTCAACAGCGCCTGGGCCGTCGTCATTTTATATTTAACCCCTCGCAGGGACAGCGGTATCAACATTGGGATGATGATAGCGTTAAATATCACCGCGGACAGGACAGCGCTCTGCGGCGTGCTCAGGTGCATGATATTCAATATCCCCAACATCGGGTAACTCGCCGCGAATATCGCCGGGATAATGGCAAAATACTTGGAGACGTCATTGGTCACGCTGAAAGTCGTGATCGAACCGCGCGTGATCAATATCTGCTTGCCTATCTCTACGATATCCAATAGCTTGGTCGGCGATGAATCCAGGTCGATCATATTAGCCGCTTCTCTCGCGGCCTGGGTGCCCGCGTTCATCGCTACCGCCACGTCCGCCTGCGCCAAAGCCGGTGCGTCATTAGTTCCGTCACCGATCATAGCCACCATATTTCCGCGGCTTTGCAATTCGCGGATAGCCTTCAACTTGGTCTCCGGTTTCGCCGGAGCGATAAAATCGCTGACCCCGGCCTCCGCGGCGATAACCACGGCCGTCAGGGGATTATCGCCCGTTATCATGATGGATTCAATACCCATCATTTGCAGCTGCTGAAGTCTTTCCTTGATGCCATGCTTTAGGACATCTTTTAACCTGATGACGCCGAGTACCCGGCCGCTCTCGCACACTACCAGCGGCGTACCGCCCTCCCCGGCAATATCATCGGCATCCTGCTGTACCTTTTCTGGTAATTTACTGCAGAAGGGTTTGGCATATTCTTCTATGGCTTCCATCGCGCCTTTGCGGATCTGCTTGGCGCCCACGTCAATTCCGCTCATCCTGGTTTCCGCGCTAAAGCCTATATATTTGGCTCCTTCTGGTATCTTAATATCACTGCCCTTCAGGTTCAATTTCTCCTTGGCCAGTATAACTACGCTCCGACCCTCAGGCGTTTCGTCAGCCAGGGAGGAGATCAGCGCCGCATGCGCCAGCTCCAGTTCCGTCACTCCCTCTGCCGGCAGGAACTCCGTCGCCACTCGGTTACCCAAGGTGATGGTTCCCGTTTTATCCAACAGAACCACGTTAACGTCGCCTGCAGCCTCTACTGCCTTGCCGCTCATGGCAATGACATTATGAGCCAGCAGCCTGTCCATCCCCGCGATGCCAATAGCCGGCAGCAATCCGCCGATAGTCGTCGGCATTAGGCACACCAGCAGAGATATCAGGATAGGAATGGATATGGCCACGCTCATATATACGCCAAAAAATCTCAAAGTAATGACCACCACCAGGAACAGGACAGTCATCGCTATCAGCAATATTTCCAGCGCCTGTTCATTAGGGGTTTTCTGCCTCTTGGCGCTCTCCACCATTTTGATCATCTGGTCGATAAATGTCTCACCCGGATTGGTGGTGACCTTTATCTTGATCGTACCAGATAATACCTTAGTGCCGCCGGTTACTCCGGCTTTCTCGCCGCCGGATTCCCGCACCACCGGCGCTGATTCCCCGGTGATCGCCGATTCGTCTACCAGCGATACGCCGTCGATGATCTCGCCATCGCAGGGGATTAGCTCGTTATCTTTGACAATTACTATATCGCCCTTGCGCAAGGTGAGGGCTGGCACATTTTCTATTTTATCTTCATCAGTCACCTTATTGGCAAAGGCTTCACTGCGGGTCTTCTTCAAGGTTTCTGCCTGCGCTTTGCCCTTGCCTTCAGCCAGCGCCTCGGCAAAATTGGCAAACAAGACCGTGAACCACAGCCAGATACTTATCTGCAGGTCAAAACCGAAACTTCTGCCAAGCATGATATCGCGGACAGCGACCAGGGTAACAACCAGCGAACCTATCTCTACTATTAACATCACCGGATTAGCTGCCATGGTTACCGGGTTTAATCTTGTGAATGAACCCTTTACCGCTTGCCTGATAGTTTCCGGCTTTAATATACCTTTAGTCTTCTTTTCCATTAGAATACCTTTCCGGCATATATAAACAAATGCTCAAGTAATGGTCCCAAAGCCAGCACGGGAAAAAACGTCAGGGCGCCCACAATGATAACCATGCTGACCAGCATCACGACAAATAGACTCCCGTCAGTCGGGAACTGCACGCTTTTGGGCACCATTTTCTTGGTCACCAGAGTCCCAGCTATCGCTAACGCGGGGATAATGACCGTGAATCGCCCCACCAGCATGGCGAAGGCCGTGCCGAGATTATAGAAAACCGTATTGGCATTCAGCCCAGCAAAGGCCGAGCCGTTATTGCCCGCCGCGGAGACGAAAGCGTATAATATTTCCGATAGTCCGTGCGGGCCGGCATTGTTCAGGCTGGACAAGCCAAAGCCATGCGAAACCGCCACCGCGCTCAGTACCAACTGAACCACCGATGAAGATAGGATAACTATCATCGCCATGATCATCTCGAATGGCTCCAGCTTCTTGCCGAATATTTCCGGCGTTCGGCCGATCATCAGCCCCACCAGGAACATGGTAATGATCGCGTAAACAATCATGCTGATCAACCCCGTCCCCGTGCCGCCAAATATTACTTCACCAATGGCCATGTTGAATATCAGGATCATCCCGCTCAGCGGCATAAGACTATCGTGCATGCAGTTAACCGCTCCGCAGGAAGTCACCGTAGTAGATTGCGCGAAAACTATGGAAGCGAGCTGGCCGAACCGCACTTCCTTGCCTTCCATATTCAGTCCCTGCTCCACCCCTAATTTCGCTAATAAGGGATTGCCATGTAATTCCGACCAGGCTACCACGCTGAAGCCGATCAGATATAATAATAACATGGCGAAGAATATCACCCAGCCCTGCTTCCGGTTCTTCATCATTATACCGAAAGTGAATGGCAGTGCTACCGAGATTACCAGCAAGCCGATTATTTCCAGATAATCGGTTACGGGCGTTGGATTTTCATAAGGATGGGCAGAATTGGCATTAAGGAAACCGCCGCCATTAGTGCCGAGTTCCTTGATAGCCTCTTGTGAAGCTATCGGCCCCATAGCAATGACCTGCTCCTGTCCCTGCACAGTGGTAGCATGTACATAGGGATGGAAATTCTGGATCACGCCCTGGGACACCAGGAATAGGGAAAATATAATACACAATGGCAGAAGGATATATATAATAGTACGGGTAAGGTCCACCCAAAAATTACCGATCTCGGTCACGCTTTGCCTTGCGAAAGCCCTGATAAAAGCAATCGCCGCTGCTATACCCACCGCCGCGGACAGGAAATTCTGCACCGCCAGCCCCAGCATCTGGGTGAGATAACTCATGGTAGATTCCCCGCCGTAGGCTTGCCAATTGGTATTCGTGACAAAGGACACCGCCGTGTTAAGAGCCGTATCCCAGCGCACCGGGCCCATTTTCTGCGGGTTTAATGGCAGGAATTGCTGAAACCGCTGCAAAGCAAAAACAAAGACAAGACCTATAACATTAATTAGCACCAAATTCAACGCGTAAGTCTTCCAGGTCATTTCCTTAGTGGGGTCTATGCCAAAAAGGCGATAAGCCGGCGCCTCCAGACGCCTGATCTTCTTGCTGTCGAATATCCTGGCCATATACTCACCTAACGGCACCGCTAACCCGGTCAGGATCACCAGAAACAAAATAAACTGCAAATACCACGGCATATTTTACTTCCTCCATTCTTTCCGATACTACATTATACCACTTTTTATTGTTTTTTATCTTCTTCCGTTATAATCTTAACTATCTCCTCCACACAACTTGCCTCTCTCAGCAGCGGCCGGCAACGTTTATCCTTTACCATGCGCGATATCTTTGCCAACGCCTGCAAATGCTCACCCGCAGAGTCCGCCGGAGCTAGTAGCAGGAACACCAGGTGGACCGGCGCGCCATCTAAGCTGGCAAACTCTATTCCCGCCTTGGAAGAGCCAAAAGCGATGATCACTTTGTCTATTTCATCAGTCTTGCCATGCGGGATAGCCACTCCCGAACCGATCCCGGTGGAACCGAGCTCCTCCCGGTCCAGCAGTATCCTAATGATCTTCTCCCGGCTGGAGACCTTTTTAGCCTTAACTAAGGCTTCTGTCAGCTCAGAGATCACTCCTATCTTATCCTTGCTCGCCAAATCTATTATTATCGCCTCTTTGACGATATTGTCCATTAACTTCATTACTTCCTCCTCTTTTTTCCTATGGGCAAAAAAAATAACCAAAGAATGGTCTCTGGTTACATTCTCTTCATCAGGCCTACGAGGTTAGCTGTCGGGCTCAGGCAGAAGTACCTTAATCGAAGCAAATCGATTTTAGCCCCAAGATCTTGCGATCCGTTTGGTTCCCCCGTTTCCCTCCTGCCCTATTACCACACTGCCAGGCTAGGAAGGAACTCGGCTATTTCGGCTGAAAATACACCTAATTCGTTTTCTTGTCAAGTGAAATCTGAAACAACAGCCTACAAAACAAAAGGGACAATTGTTATTTATTACTTAACAAATGTCCCTTATACTATCTAGATTCTAAATATGCTGGATCAGTTTCTTCGCTTTTTCCCTGATCCTCTCAATGGTCTTAACCACAGTTACGTGCGACACGCCGACTATATCTCCCACTTCACGGGCGGTAAACCCGTCGGCATACAGCTTCAGAACGGTCGTTTCCCGTTCATTCAGGCAGCAATCCAAAACCGCCTGCGCCTCCAGCTTCGTTTCCAGGGTTTCCAGTTCATTCGGCTTGTTATCTTCTATCATTTCACCCAAGGTGGTATCATCCTCGCCAATCACCTCATCCAGGCTGGCAAAGAAGTTGTTATCCTCCACATTACGCAGATAGTTCTTCAGGTAGAAGTAGCAGCCCTGCAGTATATAGCTGTCCGTCTTCTCGTTCAGCTTCCCATCGCAGAAATCCTGCCACAGGTGCAGCAGCGCTTCCTGGTACAGGTCCTCATGGTCCAGCACCCGGTATCTGCCGTTCAATTTATAGGTTATTCTCTTTATGGTTGGTGAAAGTTTCTTGATCAAATCTTCAAATTTCATCATATATATACCCTCTCTTACTTTGTGTCTTTGCTTTCCCTTTTGTTTTTCTATCAACTATCAACAATCAACTATCAACTAATTATCCTTTATACTTATTCGTTATCGGCATTCTTCTGTCTTTACCGAAGGACTTCGGCGTGATCCGTACTCCCGGCGCTGACTGTCTCCGCTTATACTCGCTATTGTCCACCATCTTGACCACCCTATCCACTAACTCCTGGCTGAACCCCTTCTTGACTATCTTGTTCATGCTCTTGTCTTCCTCGATGTATTCCTTCAGGATCGGGTCCAGCACCTTGTACTCGGGCAGGGTGTCGGTGTCTTTCTGGTGCGGTTT
>PMCA01000008.1 GCA_003153935.1 Elusimicrobiota bacterium | reverse complement strand
CCCCATTGCGCCAATGCCTGATTTTTTCCTCTTTAACCCCCAATTGCCTGGCCAGGACATCGGCTTTGGTACCGTCCTTGGTGATGATCAGGTAATCGGCTGGGAGTTTAAGAGCCGCAAAATCGCGACATTCCTTAACCCGGCCCCAAAAATGCTGGTGACGCCAGTACAGGTCACGGGCACCGTACATCCGCAGGATAAGCTTAGCGGAGAATATGCGGCTGAGTGCCCAGGCGGAGAAGGCCGGTGTCAGATCATGACAGTATATAAGCTGCGGTTTAGCCCGACGCGCTATTTTGAGAGCCCAGCCAAAGCTATAGATAAGGAAAAACAGCCAGATCAAATTATGGAGCAAAGTGGCTTTCACATGGCTGAAAAACCGGTCAGTGCGGATATATCCGGCAAATAATTTAGCGCTTACGTTAAAGGGCAGTCGGATGCGGTATAAGTGAATACCCTGGTAATCGAGGATCTCCGTCTGTTCTTTCCTGGTTGGACAGATAAAATAGACATCGTGCCCGCGGTCAGCCAAGGCTTTCTGCGAAGCGTAGATCGAAGGTATACCCTTACCTTCGCCCGCAGGCCAAATATCCAAAAAAGAAAGGCTGATGATCTTCATAGTGGCTAACCCTTTTTAACAAATTCCGCGATGATGGAATATCCCGAAGTATTTTTACCAAAAAGCGAATCTAACCTTACCGCCGGCCAGAAAAACAGCGAACGGATGCCCCAAAATCCCTTGACTCCATACGTGAGATCGGTGACTAAAGCTGAGTACTTTTTAAGAAAATTACTGTGTCTGGATAATATTAAGCCGGGAGGCATGATCTCTGTTAACTTCCCGACGTCATACAGGCGATAGGCATTGATCAGTTCCTTGACCCTGTCACTATTAATCAGCAGCCATTTTATACCCGGTTGGTTATAATCACGGTAAAACATCCTGGGAATGATCTTCCTGATCAGCGCTTGTCCCTTAAAAAGCACCGCAGCGCAGGGATACTGCCAGGGCGTGGTTATTATCACGCGGCCCGCAGGCTTGAGTACTCTACTTATTTCGATTAAAGCCTCCCTGTCTTGTCTTATATGCGGCAAAACATCCAAAAGGCAAACCAGGTCAAAACTTTCATCGGGAAATGGCAATTTTAAAACATCCCCGGATAAAAAAAATATTTTATCCTTATATTTACTGCGGCTTTTTTTATCTTCCGCCAGCTTCAGGTCTGCGGTGTTGATATCGAAACCTGTGACCTTTTTACACTTTTCCGCCAATCTAATGGAGACATACCCTTCGCCGCAGCCAATATCCAGTACCTCAGCGTCCTGAGTAGTTTCTGCCCAGGTAAAGAAGGCGTAATACCGCGGCAGCCAACCGGTATAAGGAATAATATTTTCCCGGTAAATCCTTTTCAATGTCTGCAGCAACTCTGGCCCCTAAGGAGTTATTTTGTATACAATATGTTTAGTCCCGACTGCTTCGATCCGCTCGGTGATCCTCAAGACCTGGCATTTATACTTTGCAAACGTATGTTCATTGAACAAATACCGGTGTTCCCCTTTCCAGTACAGCCTGGGATTATCAAAATCACCGCCATAAGGCGTACTTATGTATACGGCCCGGTTGACTGCCTTTAGGCATTTATCGATAATTGGATACGGATCATCAAAATGCTCCAGGATATGAATGAGGGTAATGTAATCATACTTCTTAGGTATCTCTTGATTAAGCAGGTCAAAGACAAAATATTCAATGTCGCTGCTTTTTGCGCGCGCTTTTTGTATACCTGATTCACTCAAGTCCGCGCCGGTAATTGCCGCTTGCGGAAAATTCTTTTTTAACATCCGGCAACCGTCGCCCAGGGCGCAACCGATGTCCAATAAGGAGAAAAGCGCGTTTTTAGGCAACTCCTCGAGCAGGAACTGGTAAGGGAAATCACGCCAGAAATCACCGCGCGAATTTAAATAGCGGTCCCAGTATTTTTTAGTATTTACATTAGTCAGGGACCTGGCCAGGTCACCCACCCTGTTGCCGGTCAATTGGTCCAAACGCTTTATCAGGTTAACCGCTTTACGGTAAATCCCCGGCTTATCACTACTAACCACTTTTTGCCTCCCGGTTGATCAATTTTAGGCCCAGTTCCAGCATTTCCCTGAAAGTTTGCCGGCTCACGGCATATAAACCTAAGGTATAAAATACCGTTCCGAATAGCACCGACTGCACTACGAACCAGAGATCGGGCAGGTTTAAAATATGGACCTGTATCCACAGCAGGATGAGGATGCCCGCCGCCATGATAACGGAAGCCCCGGCGGCAGGGACCAATGCCTGGTAATAATTTCTCAATCCCAAGTGGATTATCCTTTTCACCATAATATGCCCGATAAGATTCATCACCACGGAATAGATGGCCAGCGCAATAGCAATTCCGGTCAACCCGTATTTCATCCCCGACAGCACCGCTATAATTACCCCTGCCAGGCTGAGCAGGCAATATTTGAACGAATAATCCGGACGGCCCACGGCTTCAAATACCGTCCCTATAAAAGTTGTTAAGGAAAAACACATGCCGTAAACACATAGTATGCGCAAAGGTAATATCATGGGAGACCATTTTGCGGAGTATACCAGGACGACAAATTGCGAAGCCAGCAGCATTAAACCTGTCAACAGGGGGAAATTGACCGCCGCGGCAAAGCGTAATATTTTAAGATAGCCCTGACGCACGCCTTCCAGGTCTTCCTGCATCCGGGAAAAAGCCGGGAAAGCAATATTAGCGATCAGCTGCGAAAGTCTTAGCCGAGGGAAATTAGCCAGGGAACTGGCGAGAGAATAATAGCCCAAAGTAGCTGTGCCTAAAACTTTTCCCACTAACACGATATCCATACTACCGGTAAAATAATTGACCGCTTTGAACCCCAGGATATTCCGGCCAAAATGGAACAGCTCCAGGAACCCCTTCTTTTCAAAAGTCAGGTTCGGGCGGAAAGAACTTCTGGCCCAGAGCAGGGACACATTGACTATACTGGAAAACAGATAGCCCAAACCAACTGATACTATCCCCCAGCCGGATAAAACCAGGATCAGGGCGGTGGCACTATAGGTCAGATTTGACCAGATATCTATGATAGCCAGGGTCCGGAAAGATAATCCCCTTCTTAAGACCGCTCCCGGCACCACGCCAAAAGAATCTACCAGGTACTTAACCGCCAATATCATTACCAGGTTCATTATTGTAGTATTACCAAAAAACCTGCCGCTGAAAGGGGCGACTGCCAGCGCCAGCAGCAGGAATACGCCACCGATGGAAACACAAACCCAGAAAGCGGCTACCAGGTGATGCTGCTCGAGGTCTTTTCTCTGGACAATAGCCGTGCTCATACCCAGCTCGTTAAAGATCCCGGCCAGGTTAACTACGACCATGGCAATACTCAAAGCGCCGAAACTGGAGGAGGGTAATAACCTGGCCAGGATCGCCCAAACCACGAACTGGACCAGGTAATTCAGCCCTTGGCTGACCGACGCCCATTTTAATCCCTGGGTCACATTTTTTTTGATATCCAGAAGGTCGCTCATCTTACCCTTTCCTTGATATATCAAAAACGAATTCAGCTAAATTTACGTCCAGTCCCGCGATCCTCTTCAAGCGCAGAATATTCTCTCTACCCGTATTCAAACCGGATTCATTGCTGAAACTGCACAGACAGCCTTGCTCGGTGAGTTTCTTTAAAACTTTCTCGCTACCCGTGCTGAACGGCAAAGCGAAGGCGATATTTTGCTCACCGGTAAGCCCTTTGATAAATCCCATAGACTTGGTGATCTCCTCGTCCAATTGCCCGTCAGTTAATGACTCCAGGTGTTCATGTGATACAGAGTGAGCACCCAACGCCACCCCCTCTTGCACCAGNNCAGGTGTTCATGCGAAACAGAATGCGCTCCTAAAGCCAATCCTTCTTGTACCAGCAACCGCAAGTCCTCTTTAGAGAGATAAATTTCAGCCGGGGTCAGCTTTTTATTAACTGCCAAAATAGTACCGAGACTGTTGATCGCCTCCTGCCGCTCACCTGAGGGCAAGCCCCCGATCGCCGTGATAAACCTTCTTATAGTAAGGTATTTCTCCCGGTCATTGCTTAGGTCAACCGGCACTTCTTCCCGGCCCACAATTACTTTAGCTTTTGCCGTTTTGCCTTCATCCAGGATAGCATATAACTGGTGTTGCCAGTGGACCAGGCCCAAGAACCCGGCCGGCATGAATACCGTCGCCGGAGCTTGGTACTTTTTTAATATCGGCCAAGCTTGGGTGATAAAATCTTTGAACCCGTCGTCGAAAGTGATAACCGCGCAATTTTTCAGGCTGGTGCCGGCGTTTTTGCGCTTAACGTATTCTACCAGGCTTATTAACTGGTACTTTTTCCGCAAATATTTTATCTGCCGTTCAAAATGGTTAGCGCTTACATTCAGGCCTCTGAAACTGAACGCGGAACGGACTTTCCCAGTATCAGGCTTACTGAGGATACGGTGATAGACCAGTATAGGGACACGGCCCTGGCGACCGTTACTTTGGCGCAAAAGCTCAAAAACCCCCAGATAATATCCCGTATTCAAGATGATAGCTTTAAGCAGTTTTTTCATGTTTTTGGTAGTAATACCTCAATTTTTCCTTTATGGCCCCCACATCCCTTACCGGGATGACGAATCCATTCTGTCCGACTTGAACTTTTTCTTTAGCTCCGGTATTTTCGGTCACGATCACCGGCAACCCATAGGCCATAGCCTCAGACACAACCAGCGCAAAGCCATCTTGTAATGATGGGTGGACCAATATCGAAGACTGTTCATATGCCGGCCGCGGATCTCCGCAGGATATCTTGATATTGTCCCAGCCTTTTATTTGTTTGTCCAGCCAGTTCCGCGTACTTCTGGTGAGAGTACTGCCAAAGAGCAAAAGCTCGCTCTCCGGCAAAGCAAGTTCCTGGAAGGCTTTGACCAGGTAATGTATACCCTTCTCCGGCATCAGCCTACCGACATAGAGAACCCTGAAAACATGATCCCTTTTATCCTGCCTTCTTTTAAAATAATCCCGGTCTATATCCAGTGGCCAAAGAATCAACTTGGTCTCCGCTATTCCGTTATCTTTGAAAGTATCATAGCTAAATTGTGAAAAAACCATGATCTTATCGGCTAATTCATATTCTTGCTTGATCTTCTTCTTGAGCAAGGGATGCAGCCATTCCATATCTTTGCCCAGGATCTTTTGCTCCTGCCGGAGTTCCTGCCAGACAAAGTCAATATGCGGGGTAGGTGCTATCAGGATCCTTTCCAATTGCATCGCCGCGGCTTTTTTGAAGATGTATAGAGCCTGTCCCTGGTTAGCATATACCGGGGTAGACTCTACTACTTGGCGGGACGCCGCATAGTCAAAGAGTCCATGTTCCAGCAACGTCATCAGCTGAAAGCTCCACCTTAAGGGAGTCAATAAAAGCATCCTTTTAAAAGGATAAATATCTACCGACACAATAGTGGAGACTTTTTCCGGGAAATCCTTCGCTTGCGCTTTACGACAGATGATACGAATTGGTTGTTCTTTGTTGATACTCCTGGCCAGAAATGAAAACGCCTGCCCATATCCGGTGTGTTCATTCATATCTCCCGAATAAAATAATTGCGGCGTTTGCTTCTCCGCTTTCATCCGCGCGATGATCAGCTCAGCGATCATCCGGGAAACAGGCTTTTCCCTGTTAGCGAAACATTCCTGCAATACCTGTTTTCTTATTCCACGGAAATTATCATTTGGCGACAGAGCATCCTCGACCGCGGCCAGCATTTCCGGTATGGTCCGCGCTACCTGGCCTAAAACCCAACTGCCATAAAAGGGATTATTGTGCCAGTCAATATTCTTAGTATTAAAGAACAGCGCGGGCTTATCGAAATAGAGCCATTCAAAAACGCTGCTGCTGACATCGGTTATATACACATCGGCCGCGGCCAGATAATCAAGATTAATCCTGGGGCGATCAATAACCACGGTATTGGGTAAGCCCTTAAGCGCTTGTACCTCCCGGTAATGTTTCCTGGCCAGGTCAGGATGCGGCATGAAAATAAGATTATATTTACCGGTTGCCGCCAAAGCTTCCATTAATTGTTTCCCCTGGTCAAAAAAGGAACTAAGTAGCGGCTCAAAGTGCGGGTTATAGAGTATAACGGGTTTCTTTTCCCGGAACAGAGCCGGCGGCTGCAATTGATGATAGTGCAAGTAATCCAGTTTAGAATAGCCGGCAATGACAGCCTTTGGCAAAGGCCCGAGCCTTTTTGTGAACCCCTGCATATCCCTGGCCCCCGGGACAATGGCCAGATCATAGTCCCTGATATGCGGATCGGAGCCAAACTCCCGGTTTAAGAGGCCGTGCGGCAGATACACCCAAAATGTTTTTATCCCGAGCTGGCGGAAAATATTATCATAATAATCGGTAACTATTACCGCGGCCGGCCGCTGCATCCGTAGGCGGCAGAAAAACGCAAACCATCCCAGGTAGAAGTCCTTCCGGCTGTAACCGGGATGGTATACAGGCTGGAAATTTATCCGGTTGGGAATAGTTTTCAGTTCGCCTTGTATAATATCCGAGGCTTCCCGGCTAGTGCTCAGGACCACTACTTCATAAGTATCCTGAATATTGGAAAGTTCGATGGCTACAAAGAGAGAGTGATAGATATGATGGATGGATTGGTTATAGCAAAAATAGATACGCGGTGGCAGAGGCCGGAACTTCCGGTAAATATTGAGACCGGTTGACAAAACATATGCCGCTGATCTGATCATGATCTTCTTTAACATACTGCCCCGCCTAAGTAAGAGATTGAGCGCCAAGCTGGGATAACTCGGGCAATTCCGGCAACACTAATACCATGGCCGCTACGAACCAGAACGGCTCCATTATGCGAATAAGGATGAAAGTTTCAGCTGAGAAAGCCTGGAACAGCAGGCCGATAAATCCCGCCAAAAATCCCAAGCTTAGCCCCTGGGCAAAATCATTACCTTTAGTTTGCCTGAAACTGCTGCGGCCGGCCTTAAAAATGCGGATCATCAGCCAGGCATAAATACAGAACCCGACCGTGCCTACTTCTCTGACGACCCGGGCATATTGGTTATCCACGATCGCACTGGCCGGCACCCCGTATCCCAGCACGGGCCGCTTGACCCACGCCTGGAAAGCCTCACCCCAGGTCTGTACCCGGGCGACCCCAGACCGGGCGAGAGAGAATTTTTTCCCCAGCACGTCATATTGATGGGCTCCAGACTCATCACTGATAAAGGTCTGGGCAATGCGGTCCTTGATCGCCTGCGGGGAAAGAACGGGCAGCAGAAAAAACAGGGCAAACAAGGCTACCATTATTATCCCTTTGCCTCTTCTAGTGAGAGTCATCATCACCAAACTCATGGGTAAGAAAGCGAGCCAGGTCCCGCGGGAAAGGGTAAAGAGAAAAGGCGGGACCATAAACGCTGTTGCCCCTAAGTAAAGGATTTGCCATTTGGCTCTTTTTTCATATAAAAACAGGCCCAGGGTAATGCTCATCATAAAAAGCAGGTAGCCGGCTAAAGTATTAGCCTCACCTGACTCACCTTCGAAAGGAGCGGAAACCCGCGCCATGCTATGCATATGCGCCCAGGCATAAACGCAGACCGCCAAGCAGGTAACAACTAAAACCAGGGTGAACATTTTTGTCTGACGCAGGGAACGCAAATTATTGGACACCATAAAATAAAGAACGTAATATTCTACGTATTTGGTAACGTAGAAAAAACTTTGCTTGAGTTGTACGTTGCCTTCGAGAGCGCCCAACAGTGAGGAAAAGATACAGATAGCTATATATAATATTATTGGGGTATTTAAATAAGAGGGGCGTAAAAGATTTATCTCTTTATTGATCGCTACCCGGGCCAGCCAACCAAAGAAAATAACAAATATCATGGCGTCATCATAGCGGAAAACCACGTTACGGCCGGAAATCCCGCCTACCATAAATTCCGGGGATAATAACATTGACAAGATCAGTACCGCTAAGGCGAAATCAGGTTTAAGCAAAGCTACCAGGAAAAGACTGAAGGAGATCATAAGCAGCAGGGGCAAATAAGGCGGGAGCTCATAGACAAAGACAGCAATAATGAGAAAAACAAGCAGCAATAATACGTATAAGATACCGGTTAGCGGCGCCTGCCCACTTTTTGAAGCCAGAAAATTATTTAGGGTCATGGTTTATTCGAAACGCGTTTACCAGATTTTCTTTCCGGTTTGGTTTCAGCGTATTTATATTTATAATAATAGGGATAATTCGAAGCTATCTCGGTCCCTGGCTTGATGTGATTTAGCACTATACCGACTATTTTACCCCCAGCTACCTCGATCTGGGATTTTGTTCTTAAGAGCGCGCTCCTGACCGTTTTCCCCGACTCGTAAACCAGGATAACCCCGTCAACTTTTGGAGCCAGCAGTAAAGCATCTGCTATCGGTAAAACAGGCGGAGCGTCAAATAACACATAATCAAACCTTTGCCTAAGTTCATTCAATAAGTTCTGCATATCACGGGAATCTAATAGTTCCGCCGGCCTGGCCGGGATACGTCCGGACGGTAAAATGCTTAAATTCTCAATACCCGGGGTTTTCATGATATCATCCATCTTCATATTGCCCAACATGATATCAGATATAGTGCACAAAACCTCATCCAGGGACTTAACCTTGGTCAAGACTTCATTTAATCCAGGCTCTTCGGTCAAGCCGAAACTTCTGGCCACGGTCGGACGCCGCAGATCGGAAGAAACCAGGAGGATCTTCGCCCCGGTTTGGGCGATAGCCAGGCCCAGATTAGTCAGCACTGTGGTCTTGCCTTCCATAGGCCCGGAACTCGTAACTACCAGGGTCTTTAAATTCGGTCCTAACTTAAGATTCGTACGGATCGAGCGGTATGATTCCGCCAGCACTGAATTTGGTTCATAATGGACGATTAAACGCATATAGTATTCATTGAGGCGAGAACGGGAAGAAGAAAAGAAAGACAGGGCCTTACGGAAAAATGACCGGTCGTCACCAAGCTCGCTTCTCATGGACGGGACCACGCCAATTACCGATAATTTGGTCAACGCCTCCAACTCTTCTATGTTTCCGACGGAAGTATCCAGGTTTTCCATAATAAAAGCCAGGATCAATCCCAGAACCAGGCCGATCAGGGCTCCGAGCATAAGGCCCGATCTCCGGTCAGTGCCCATTATCGTGATCGGCGTAACCGCCGGATCGACTATGGAAACGTCGCCAACTTTCTGCGCCTCCGTGATCCGGGCCTCTTCCAGCTTTTCCTTCAGCATGGAATACAGCTTCTGATCCACCTCCACTTCCCTGGTCAGCCGCGCGTACTCCAGTTCCTTCTGCGAGTAACCGGTCAACTGGGCTTCCAGCGCGCTTATCTGGTTATCGATCTGCTGCACCTGGGGATGCTTCTCGGTATACTTCTGTAACAGGGATATACGCTCAACCTGCAGGTCCACCAGTTTCTGCTGGACCGGCGAATTCAATTTGATGTTCTTGGTCTGGCTTTCAAATTTGCTTAATTTTTCCTCGGCTTCATTCAATCTTGATTCTAAAGAAGCTAATTGTTCCTCTATGAACTGCCTGGTGGTCTGGGCCTGTTTTTTCTTATCCGCTAAATTCTCCTCCACGTATACCTGCGCTACGGTGTTTGCCAGGTCCATGGTCGACTGTGGTTCATCGCCCGAAGTAGTGATCTGGATTACGTTAGTCGACCTGACCGTCTCCGCGGAAACACCTCCCTGCAGGCCGCTCACTACTTCATTTATCTTTTCTGGCGGGGAACTGGGAGTGATCAAACCTAAACGGAAAGCGGCCTTTTTTATCACCGGGAACCCTCTTATGTCTTTGGCCGCGGATTCCATAACATCGGCGGGATTTACATCCACCCATTCAGTGAGTAAACCGGCTAAGTTCTTGCGTTCTTCTACTTTAATGGTGGTTTGGGCCTGATAAGAGGGAACTTGACGGGAAACATAGTACCAGCTGGCGGAAACGGAGACGATTACTGAGAGAATAATGACCAATTTTCTTTTACGGACTATCCGAAGATAATCATTTAAATTCATGTCATATTGCGGCAAAGAGAGCTCCTCAAAACTTAGGATCCTATGGATTTGGCTTCCAATTTTGAATAGCCTGGGTTGTATATATTCCCTGGGATATGGGAGAAAGTATCATGGTCATCACATAACTCACGTTAGAGATAAAACTTCTTGGCACATAAACGATATCTTCCGGTTCCAGGAGTATATTCTGGCTCAAGTCAGCTGTCTTAATGGCGCGCACCAGGTCCACTTTTTGCCCGACCGGTTTTTGCAGCCCTCCCCTGATGACCAGGACACTGGAGAGAACCGCGTCTTTGGTATAGCCGTGAGCCAGGCCGATTAATTCAAGGACCGTGACCTTGTTGGTTATATTGTACACTCCGGGACTATTGATCTCTCCCAGGATAATCATCTTTTTGCCACCCATCTTCTTCAAGGTAACGGATACTTCGGGGTATTTTATGTACTCCTTGACGCGGTCCTTTATGGTCTCGGTCAGCTGGGCGATCGTCAGCCCCTGGGCCTGGGTATCGCCTATCAATAACACCGCTACCTTCCCATCGGGCCTGACCGTGACCTCCTGGTCCAGGTCCTTATTCTGCCAGACGGAAATGAACAGTACATCATCCACCCCGATCGCATACTCGTTATTTTCTTTGGGCTTTTGGGCGATAGGCGCTTCCGCTTCTTTGATCTTGTCCTGGGCCTGGCTGATAAGATCCTGGGCATACGGAGTATAAATAGTGTTGAAATTCTTTTCCAGATCGATCACATGGTTAAAATTGATTATAGCCGAGGGATAAAGCCCCTTCCCCATGTCCGCTTTACCGGCTTGGTAATAGCTTTCTATCTGCGTCAGCCGTGTTTGTTCATCCTGGGCGGCGTTCTTATTCCCGGGCGCGGAAGCGCAGCCGGAGATAAAAAGTATCGCTCCCAAAAACAGCACAGCCAGCAGGCAGAATTTATGGTTCATAAGCTCAAGCCTTTTTTTGTATTTAAACCAGCTACTTTCAAGTCAATATACCACTATTATTAAAGCTTTGTCAAATAGTCTTTAGCGCCGGCTTTTTAGCGGTAGACATCTCTGTCTAAAACTGATATAGTTGAATTTAAAATATGCTTATCCTGACGAAAAATAAGACTATTATCCCCTTCTTTGTTGTACTGCTTCTTTACCTTGCTATCAGGATCCCTTTGCTTAATAAACCTCTGCAGCACGATGAAATTTATTTAACTTCTACTTATCTTAGCGCCTTACCTTCCTGGCACAGTCCATCCAGCGAAAATGATGAGACTAATACAAACTTTTCCTGGGCTCATGACTGGCCAAGACACTTATCTTTCCGGCTGCCGGCTGTCTTCCTGTTTTATTATTACTGGGACAGGATATTCGGAGATTCAGAAATAAGCGTGCATTTACCGACGCTAATCCTCGGCCTCATCGGCATCATCCTTTATTACTACCTGGGGTTACTGCTGTTTACTCCCAGGATCAGTCTTCTTGCCGTGGCCGCGACCACCCTGTCTATCTCCCACATCGGGTTCTCCACCACCGCCACGTTCTTGATCTTTGAATACTGTGTCTTCGGCGCGACTCTTTTAAGCCTGGCTAAATTTCTGTTGACCCAGAACAGAAAATTGCTATACTTGACCATGATTCTGAATATTTTAGGCGTGCTGATATTTTATCACTATTTCGCCTGGTTTTTCCTGCAAACCCTGATATTCTGGCATAACAGAGAGAAACTCCACATTCCCCGTTATTATTTTGCCGGCGCGTTTACAGCACTAATAGGGTTCGTGACAAGCTTTTTTTATTTCTATATTCACGGCTGGTTCAACTACGGCGCAGGCTTCTGGCAAACCAATAACCTGTCTACGCTGCTATCAGTCGTCATATGGCTGCCTTTCAGCTTTATCGCGGAGAGGGTTATCAGCAGCACGCTAAAACTGCCGGTGTTATTGTTCTGCTTGATCCCGTTCATTTTATTTTGTATAGGAAGCGTAAAAGCAATGATCACATCCTTTAAATCAGGGGGTATGCATTCATTGCTAAGGGGAGCCATTATCATATCATTTATCCTACCCTTCACGCTTTATCTTATCGGCGGCTGTTTTGGTATTAATATCGGACATGGACAGAACTTTTTTTACCTGTTAACTATTTACTACCTATTCGCGTTTTACGGGCTGGAGGAACTAAGCATAAACAAAAGAATTAAGGCTTTTTGCCTGGTCGTCATATTCGCAGCTTTTATTTTATTCGCGTTCTTAGGTAGTCCTATCCTTTGGAAATACCGGTTACTGGAAAAGGAAATGGCCAGGATAGCCGCTACGGCAAAGGCCGACTTCAGTATTTTAGTTACCCAGGAAGATTTTATAGAGTCTTATTACGCGCGCAAATATGACCTGGCAGGTAAAAGCTTTCGTTACCTGGACAACACGGCCGACGAAGCAGTATTTATGCCCTATTTAAATGAGTGCTCGGGAGATAAGCCTAACGTGACCAGGTTTGTGGTGATCAGGAAGATAACGGCAGAAGAAAGGCCTTTAAATAATATCTATTTTATTGGCAAGAGAGAATTTAAATTGGCAATAACAGATCTATATCGCTATGATTATTTTCCTTACCGGCCGCTGCAGGCGCTGATCCGACACCCGCTCGTTTTAGAAATAGATACTTTCCAACTAAAAGGTTTGTTATAATGTCTGCTATGCTTAAGCCCATTATCGGAAAAGAAGCCGTCCAGATCGAGATCACCAACGCCTGCATATACAACTGCGCCAACTGCACGCGTTTAGTAGGCCATCATCAGAAACCCTATATGATGGACCTTGATTACTTCAAAACTGCGCTTGATAGCCTCAAAGGCATACCGATCATGATCGGTATCATGGGCGGCGAACCGTTATTACACCCGCGCTTTAAAGAGATTTGCCAATACCTGCAGAAAATGTTCCCCCCGGAAAAGCTGGGGTTATGGAGCACTCTTGATAAAAGATTCAAGCACTACGCGCCGCTCATTGCCGCTACCTTTGGCGCGGTTTTACCCAATAATCACACCCATAAACAAATATTCCACTCTCCGGTACTGGTCAGCTCCCGGGAAATTTTATACGGCCATTATCTGGACGCCGTTAAAAGCTGCTGGCTGCAAAACAACTGGAGCTCCAGTATAAATCCGCAGGGCGCCTATTTTTGCGAAGTAGCCGCAGCAATTGATCTTATATTAAAAACCAAAACTGCCTTTGATATCCATACCGTCTGGTGGCGCCAGAAACCGGCGGCGTATTTAAAACAAGTAAAAGTCTTATGTTCAAAGTGCGGGGTTTGTCTTAATTTAACTACACGAAGAGACACCGAGAAAATTGATGACATTGATGAATGGTGGCTAAGTAGACTACAAAAAACCAGCCCAAAAGTTAAGGCTGGCTTATTTAAAAGATATACTGGCCCTATTTTCGACCAACACCAGGTACAGGTTAATCAATTTCGCTCTGACTTAAGGTATTTTCACAGGATCGCCAAGCAATTCGGGTTAAAATTAGTTCTGCAAAGAAACGGATACCTAAAACCATTTGTCAGATAACTTCCTCCGGAACGAGATATCCCAGGTCTACCAACTCCTGCGTCAAACGCAACTGGTTTAATGTCCGCGGGCGCCAGACCAAGTCGCCGGTTCTGTTTTTCTGCGCGCAAGCTGCCAATGCCCGCCAATCTTTGTCCTTGTAGCGTTTTACCCTGGGGCCGGGGAATCCCACCTCTACGATCGCCTGCTCCTCCTGCCAGGCCGCAACCCGGAAAAACCCTCTCAATCTATTGCCGGCTTGGACGACAGGAGGCCGGTCAAGCGTAGTATAAAAACCTTGCACGGCCTGCAGGAATTTCCGATAAGGGAATCCTTCCTTATCAAAGCCGGCACCATCAACATAAGCGCCATCAACAGGCGTCTCTTTCTTTTCGATATAGGTACGGGCAATATTTTCGTCGGCGTATCTTATCATATCAAACATGATCTTTTCCCTGGCGGCTTTTGGCTCCAGTGGTATTTTAAGCGGCCGCCGCAATAAAGCTTCCGCGGCCTGGCGCATATTATCTCTGGCGATGTCCGTACTGCACTCTTTTTTCACGGCCGCGATGCATTTTTGCGGGTCCCAATCTTTTTTTCTGGCGGCTTTCCACAATAGGCTGTTGAATTCCCGGAGGCTATAGCGTATACCGCTGAAAGCCGGGTAAGTATTAAGGCAACCCCAGGGCATTTGCGCTCCTATTTGGTGCAAACCGCAAAAATCAGTAACCACTACCGGCACGGCGCACAGCGCGGCTTCCCGGGGCGCCATACCGAAATTCTCGTCTTCATGGCCAGAGGCGTAAACAAACAGGTCGGCTGACCAGAATAATTCACGAAGCCGTCCCGGCGGATAGGCTGCCAACAGGCGCACCTGTTTTTCCTGAGCCCGCGACAGAAATTCCCGCCTATAATAATCGGCAAAAGTAAAATGCGCTGTTGCTGACATCCGCAGGGGAAAATCTGGACTGAAATTACCCGCCAAAGATACCTTTACGTTTTTATCCGGCCACAGGTTTAAAACGCGCAATAACTGGCAAATCCCCTTGGTAGCCAGCCAACGCCCGGCATAAACAATATGGATATCATTTTTTGCCAGGCCAAATTTATTACGTGCCAAAGCTTTTTCTTTGGCATTAGGCGGATAAAAGCTCATTTCATTAAGTTGGGGAGTAAACACCGCCGTAGCCGGGGCGGCCAGGCCTAAATGTTCTTTAAGGCGATTTTCCTGAAAATCACTGGTAACCAGGTTTACATTATTAAAATCAAAACTCGCCGGTTCGGAAAAAACCTCAGGGAGTAAAAAATCTCCCAGGGAATGGCAAAGCCGGCGTTTCGGTATACGGTCCCAGTCCGGTAAACGCGCCACATTATGCATCTGGGCGAATATCACATCAGGCTGGACAAACAGCGCCTCAGCGTCTTTACGGCTTATCCCTTCGTCCAGCTGGATCAATGTCCCGATGGATTTAAGCGTCTCAAAAAAGTGTCGTTTATGCTGGCTTACCGAAGTGCCGGCATCCACTGAAAATGATCTTTTTGGGGTATGGCCGGCGGTTCCCGGGTTAATATCGGTCTTAAACGCGAAAAAACGCATATTTATCTCCTCATGTTTTCCAGACGGCTCAGGTAAAGTTTAAAGCCAATCTGGGCCAGTGGCGAGTTATTCGTGGCGGCCATAATAATTTTTTGCGGAAAAAATGTACGATACAAAAAAAGCATCTTCCCGATTAGGCCTTTTTCATGGGAAAAAAACCGCCAATAAGCCTTAGAGTATAGGCCTATTTCGGGTTTTTCAACATATTTTATACTATACACAACCAGCCAGTGCAGGCCCCACTTTTGGGCCTGTTCATATAAAATTTTCCAGCTAAGGTTATCTTTAAAGCGTGCTAATGCAGCCTTGATATCGTCAACATATACCGGCTTCGCGAAATGGTGGTTAAATCCATGATAGCACAAATAAATAACGAGGTGCTCCGGCTTTAGCTCTTTAACCGGCGCCCCATCGAGCGAACTGGTTGTCGCCGCTTGCCAGATCTCCGTCATATCGATATTCCTGACATAACGGTTAAGCGGCCAGGTGGTATTGATAATATGCCAATGTAAATGGATAGTTACAGGACTGTCGGGATTAAAAAACATTAAACTATTTAGCGCTAATGGCTTATTATAGCTGACCAGTTTCGCTAAAACGTCGGATTTTTCCTTCCAGCCCAAGGTATTTAAAACAGCCTTCACATTAAGGATATCGCCGCGCCTGGCCAATAGGTCAATATCAGAGCCGGGCTGCCGGTTCAGATCCTGGTATACCGCGGTGGCCAGGGAAATACCTTTCAGTATTATCGCGTCGATACCCTGCCCGTTCAAGGCGTAAAGGATATCCTTGACGGATTCAAGCGTTTGTAAGTGCGCCGCTAAATAAGCGTAATTTCCATCGTCATTTTTTTCCAGCATTTTTATAACCTTATTACCGTCTGGGCTTTTTGCAGCGAAGCCAGCCGGTGAGTCGCGGCGACTATCGTCATGGCTGGGAATTTACTGCGTATGCTTTCGATGATATGCGCTTCCGCTTCTTCGGGTAGCCCGCTGAAAGCTTCGTCGAGCAATAATACTTTTGGCCTCTTGATCAACGCGCGCGCCAAAGAAATACGCTGCTTTTGCCCCTGGGATAACCGGCAGGCGTTCTCTCCCAAAACCGTCTCATACCCTTGCGGTAAACCTTTGATAAATTCGTCCGCGCCGGTTAAACGCGCAACTTCCTCAACATCTGCCTCTTTAGCAGATTGACCCGGATAAGCGATGTTTTGGGCGATCGATAAATTCCATAATAATGGTTCCTGCGGGCACATGATCACTTCTTTGCCCCACAGCGAACGCGGCAGTGAATTTATATTCTTACCGTCAATCGCGATCTCTCCTTTTCCCGCCGGATAAAGCCGCATGATCAAATTAAGCAAAGTGGTCTTGCCGCAGCCGGAAGGCCCGGTAATCGCCGTATAATCCGCCCCCGCGATATCAAGATCGGAATCATGAAAAATATCCTGGCCGGCGGCGTAAGAAAAACATAATCCGCGTATTTTTATTGCACCGGGGGAAATTAGCGTATTCATCTTATCAACCGCGGCTCCAAGTTCAGTTGCCGCTAATAGCGGAGCCAGCCGTTCAGCGGAGATCAAGCCTGGCTGTAATTCCTGCCACTGGAACAATAACTGCCCGGCAGCCGAAATAAATTGGTAAATGTAACCCCCGATCGCCACCAGCGTCCCCAGGCTCATTTTCCCCGTGATCGCCTGATACCCGGATAATACATAAATCACCCCGGTAGCCGCCAATGGCAAGATCGCCGGCGCTGCCGACGACCAGGCTTCCTGGCGCTCTCGCTTTATCGTTAAACGCGTATCTTTTACCAATAAACGCGCATAACGGCGCGTGGCCTGTCGGGCGGCGTTAAATATTTTTATCAGGTAAGCGCGCCAAAAACTTTCTTCCAAATAGTTCAATACCGCCTCGCCGCTGCCCGCCATCCCCCGCCAAAGTTCCTCCAGCTTTTTGAACCGGCGGATGCTAACGAGGAAAATCACCGGCAGGAACAAAATCACGGTTAACCCGATCTTTATATTAAGCGCAAAGATTATGGCCAGCGAGGCGATGACGCTTATCGCCTCGATGAAAAAGCCGTTCGTGATCGTGCCGACAATATTAATAAGCGCGGTGCCGTCGTTATCGAAAGCGTAGACCGCTTCTCCCGCTCCCTTCTGGGCAAACCAGCTTTGCGGCATATTGTGCATATTTTTAAAGATCCGGCGGTTCAGATCAAAACGGATCTTAGCCGTCAACGCCGAACGGCGCAATGAAACAATCGCCTCGATAATCTGTTTCGTGATGATCACCCCGCCGGCGCTTACGCACCACAGCAAAAAATGCGTAAAATCTTTCTTGGCGATACCTTCGTCCACCGTAAGCTTGACCAAATAAGGGACCACTAAGCCGGCGCCCAACGCGATAATAGCCAGCAGAGAGGTGATTACCCAATTACTTAGGTATTGCTTCTTGAAGACAATTTTAAGCGGTAACAGCAGGGATTTTTTATTGATTATCATTGGCTTTAGCTATGGCACAGCAATAATCTAGCGGTTTTTCCAGGCTCCCGGTTTCTACCCAGGCCTTACCCGGGCACCACCCGCATTCATCGCGTCTGGCGCAAGTTTTACATTTTGAATCGGTGGTAAAATCAAGGTTGCGGAAATATTCAACCATCTTCTTCACAGCTGGGCCAACGCCGTTCTTCAATACATTCAAATCCGGTCTCCGGATAAGACAACAAGCAGAGATATGTCCGTAAGGGCCGATCTGGAACCCATCGCCGCCTGCAGCGACGCAAGGGAAAAGAGCGTTTCTAACCGCCTTCCTTTCTTTCGGTATAACGGGGCAGCTATTACCCTTACGCTTAGTACGGAGAGAAAAATATTCCGGCGGCAGGCGAAATTCCAAGGGCCGGGGGCTGAGTCCCAGCCCGGCGTGCAAAAAATCATCCAGAGCAAGAGGCAGATCATTCACGAGCGCATATTTCTTAATCTTACCGATATGCTGAGAGTTAAGCTTGGTTACCATAGCCTTAATCTTAAGCGGAATTTTATGGCGGCGTAACGCGCCGATCGACGCCATCACTTTTTTAAACGAACCCTTAACGCCGGATATTTTCTCATAAAGCCCTTTATCTACAGCATTGAGGGTTATCTCAATGATAAATGGCGGTTGGCGTCTAAACAATTCGATATGCTCTTGACGAAGCGAATACCCGTTGGTAAAAATAGTGATTAAAAAACCCTTTTCACGAGCATAGGTATAAAGTTCGCAAAAATCTTTACGCGTTAAAGGATCACCGCCGGTAAAACAGACCCACAAAACCCCGGCATTCCTTAACTCATCAATGATTTTTTTTACCTTAGCCGTGCTCAACTCGCGGGCAATAGATTCCGGCCGGTTATAGCTGGCAACGTAACAATGCACGCAACGCAAACCACAGCCGTAAGTAAGTTCCAACTGGCAGGAATTGGGACGGCCAGATCTCAAATTATCCAGATGCGTGTTTAAACTAAATTTTTTATAGCTTATTTGGTTCAGCAACGATTCGCCTCACGAAAGGTATCACCTTTTTATTCTTAACGAATCCTAAACGGGAAACGGCCACCCTGCTCATCAACTCTTCGCATAAGTTCACCGTATTGTTCATTAACCGGCCATCCCAAAAAACCGGGAACAGTGTAGGATAAAGAGCGCGAAACGCCCCTTCTACCGCCAGCGGGCGGCAGAAATTCTTCTTAGCATGTTCAATGACGAACAACCCGCGTAATGATGCCTGAGCGGAAACCGCCGTTGCCTCATGGCCAAACTCCCCCGACCAGGGCCCGCTATACGCAAAAAAACCCTTAGCGGTTTTCCGCACAATAACCCGGTCATCGTTTAAAACTACCGCCCGGCTGTGCCGGTGCCATAACCGCGCGGTTGTGCTCTTCCCGCTCTCGGACCGGCCGGCAAAAACTAACGCATAGCCATTTTCCTTGATCGCTGCGGCATGCAAAAATAATCCGTTTTGGCGATAAGCGAAATAATTGATCAACATGATCTGCATCATATCATAAATAATATCTACGGCGTCCCAGGCAAATTTTCCTTCGTAGGGGGGGACATAGGCCCGGGCGCGGGAAAAGTCTTTACTGATAAAAGCCATCGCGGCGCGCTCAGGAATCGGGCAATGATAGACATATTCATCCTTATTTTCCCAAAGTCGCCACCGTTCGTAGCCGGAAACCGGCTCATAAACCGCAAAAATCTCTTTACCGCGGACACCGGGTAATGTCTCCACTACCTCAACCGATATTTTTATCTTGGCATTCTGTTTGCCTTTATAGATAAAAGCGCCGTAGCGGTTTAAATAATCCCGATCTTCCTTAAATATCCGCGGATAATGGCTGATAAGCTCAAAAACAATATCGGCGATCTTAAACTTCATTGAATAACGCAGCGCTCC
This sequence comes from Elusimicrobiota bacterium, assembly GCA_003153935.1. Classification (GTDB taxonomy): domain Bacteria; phylum CAYTYR01; class UBA6262; order UBA6262; family UBA6262; genus Fen-1174. The sequence goes on along the minus strand of PMCA01000008.1, from coordinate 34,407 downwards.
TCCGTTAAGCGGCCCAAGCCGGCTGGGCAAAACTTATAACACTCCCCATCTTTGATCATTTGAGGCAATCTTTTCCATATTTGATTGAAACTATTATCACGGGATATTTTAATTTTAGGCCATTCGACCAACGGGCACAGCTTCACCCGCCCGGCCGGGGTTATGGCGCATTGCGTAATCCCGCCGCCGCATATAAATGCTTTGGTCGGCTTGGCCCGGTCGATCATTAATTGGTCGATCCGGGGTGAAGTTGAATCATCAAGACGATGCCCGCAATTTATGGAAGCGCAAAAATGTTCAATGGCCCTGATTTCACCCTGGTTAGCTTTAAGCTGGCAAGTTTTAAATCCCAGGCCGACTTTATGTTTACGCAAAGAGTCGATCGCCGAAAATACCGCTTGGCGCGAACCCTTAAGGCCGGTAACGCCGTCAAAAACTTTTTCGCTTATTCCCGGCAAGGTGATATCTACCTTATTCACTCCGATATCGGCTATGCGTTTGGCAGCTTGCCCATCGATCAAGGAACCATTGGTATAGAGAATAATTTGCATCCCCTGTCGCTTACAGAATCCCAGGATCCGCCATATATCCCGGCGTAAAAATATTTCCCCGCCCGTAAACCCCAGGTAAAAACACCCGGCATCTTTAAGCTGCCGTATAATATCATAAACGCCGGCGGTATTTAACTCTTTCCTGCGCCGCCAGCTTTTAGGCACGTAACAGTGCCGGCAGTTAAAATTGCAGCGATAGGTCAATTCGAACATTACCCGCAGCGGCAAATGCTCTTCTCTGGCCTGTTGATGGATTTTCGCCCATAATTTATGGTAAGCGGCGGATTTCATCGTTTACGCCTTTTACTTTGCGCCGCTTTAACCGTATTATGCGCTAAGCGGCAAAAATATTTAACCGGTTTTTCCTCGTCGCCGGTTTCTAAAAATGCCGCCGCCGGGCAGGAAAAACATATCTCCCTAATGCGGCATGTCCGGCAAATCGAGTCGGTCTTAAACCGCTCCATGGTAAGCTTGGGAAACTCTTTATAAAAACCCTGTGTAAAGGAAACTTTACGCAGATCCACGCTGAATTTATCGGTATTGCTGCAAAACTTTAACCGGCCAAAAGGATTTATATAAAAGTGATCCCTATAAGTATTACAATAATATAAAGCACGACGCGGGATCTTACCGGAAGGAAAGTCTTTAGCCAAATAATTTTGGTGTTCTTTTTTTATATCGGGATCAAGCTTATGCACCGCGTTAAGCTCTTTTTGGTTGAGCCGCAGACGGCAAGGCGAGGTATCACCATTCAGGCGAGGGTAAATAATAGAATCATAGCGAAAATTATAGAGGTTTTCCTTGGATTTTCCCGGCAAATTATGAGCCCAGCGTTTAATTTTGGCGATCTGAGTCTTGTTCTCTTTAAGGCAGTTGGCTTTGATGATCAACGCCAGGCCTTTACGCGACGCATATTGAATATTATCGAGCACGCGTTTAAGCGCTGCGCCGGAAAACCCGGTTACCTTGGCGTAATTACACGGGCTCAGGCTGTTTACGGTAATATCTATGGAAAGCGGCGGGTATTTCGCCAGATAATCGCTCAACTTATGACTGAGGCGATAACCATTAGTCAAAACAGTGATAATAAATCCTTTGCGTTTAGCGTAGGCGTAAATCTCTTTAAAATCCGGCCGTAGTAGAGGATCGCCGCCGGTCAAAGCAAGCCGCAAACAGCCGGCCCGCTGGATTTCATCGAGGATATTCTTGATTTCGGCAGTCGTTAATTCCCTGCCGATATTCTCGCTGCCTTTATTGAAACAGTACGGACAATTGTAATCACAACGATAGGTTAATTCTATCTGCCCGTATGCCGGGGCATGAAAAAGGCGTTCAATTTTATGTTCAAGATAAGCCAGTCCGTGAGATAGCATTTTACCTTATGTTGATGAGTTCCTGGTAACATTTCTTGTGTTTCTACACAAAAAACTACTCAAATTTCTCGCACAAACAGTCCCGGCTGAAGATCTGTTGTTGGCCACATTGTTTACCAATCCTGTATAACAACTGCAAGCCAATACTGCCTGCTCGGGGTTAAGCTTGATGCGGGTAACGATCGGGTTGAACTTTGGTTTACTCATAATTCCTCCTGCGGTTTAATTAACCGCTTTTATTCCTTTCAGGTCCTTTAACAACGCGGCCAGCAGCTTATCCAGTTCGCCGGCGCTTACGTCAAACTCGCTCAGGATATCTTTTTTTATCCGGTTTAAATCGCGCTTGCCGTCGATCAACTCCCAGACCCGGGCGGCCGGCTTATTCAGCGTATAAATGCAATTCATCTCCTTGGTGTTTTTATAAATCGGCAACAATATGGTCTCCGCCCCTATAACACGGCTGACGATATTCTTATTTTTTTTCAAAATGTCTTTATCCCCCATAATGACTCCTTTCCATTTGCGCTTTTATTTTATTCAATACCGGCAATATTTTACTGCCTTTTTTCTCTTCTTTTACCCAGGCAGACAATCTGCCGTTGATATAGTCAATTATATCCTCTTTTTCCTTGCTGTCAAGCTTAAAAGAAACCCCTAGCAGCTTTCTTAGTACAGCGACGTTCCTGCACCCCAGTTGTAAGGCCCGGTGATAATATTTCCCGGCGTTGACGAAATCCTTTTTGGCGTAGCAGATAGCTCCCAGATAGTAGGCCGCTAAATGGCTCAATGGTTCGCCTTTGGCGTACTGTAAAAATAGTTTCCCCGCTGTATCATACCGCTTTAGCCGAAAATTAACTTCGGCTAAGTTTAATATTACCGGTAATCTTTCCCTGGCCTTTAAGAGCGCTAAAGCCCTCCTAAAATGCGTTAAGGCCTTTAAATACTCCCGGTGGCGTAAATGAATTACCCCCATATTCTTAAGGCAGTAAGCGTTTTTAGGATCAACTCGCAAAATATTATTTAGCTCTTTTTTAGCCGCGGCAAGATTCCCTTTATACAAATAAAGAGGTCCGTAGTTATTGTCTTCATTTTGGTAACTCTTATCTAATTTAATGGCCTTTTGATAATATGATCTTTTGCCGGTTTCTTTAAACCTGGCAAAATTATCCCTGGCGGCAACCGCCCGTTTATATTGTTCCTTATATCTCTCGGGGCTAAAACAATGAGCTATCTCATCACCTAAATAGCGGAAAACCATAGGCGTATAACCGCCGTTAGTCGAATAAACTATGGTTATGACCTGCGGAGCCATGATCCTTTCCAGTAACCGTTCCTTTAACCGACGGGGTTCTATCCATACCGCACGCCAACCTATGTCACACCTATTATCAGCCTTTGTCAGGTCGGGGACTACCAAAAAATCAACATCAATATCCAGTAATACCTTTTGCTTAAAAACTGGCAAGGTATCCAGCGTGCAAATCCAAAACTCCCGGTTAAGAGCACGGCCCAGGATAAGGCCCTGGCCCTTCTTTACCAACTTTATCGCCTGGCTGCCAAACGCGCCCTCAAATAATTTTTTTACTCCTTTGAAGTTTTGGTCAAGATCCTTGTTGCTCCCGGGGACAACCCACCAGAAGTTCTTAACCATACCATCGCGCATAGCCGGATAAATATAATTGCCAATATCTGTCTGCTTATCCAGTTTCTTTTCGTACCGCAAAAAACAGAGGGTGTATTCCAGGTTTTCTTTAAATTGTTTAATAGTAGTAGCCTGGGCCAGTATTTCCTCAGGCTGGCGCGCCGGGTGCAAGACAAAATCAAGATGGGCGTCAACATGGACAAGGTCCAGTCCCCTGCTGCCGGCTCTGCGCCAGACCTTTAGCACCTGGTCATGGTCTTCTTTTAGAAATATCTTCATAGGATTATTTCTTTTCATAGATATAGATATTGGGGCCCGGCCTTTGGATTTCCTCAAAACCCGCGAACGGTATATAGAAATTATCTTCCTGATCATACCAGTTAGATATATTGTCTATATTATACGATTCGAATTTTGCCAATGGATAATAATAATTTCGTATGATCTCTTTTTGCTCCGGATCAAGCGAGCCAGACACCCTCACCGGTGCCTCTTCTAAAACGATATATTTCGACATGTTGGATCGGCCATCCCAACCATGCGCATTGAAACCTTTAATATTATTATTTCTTAAATAATTTATCCTGATCCTATCCTCCATGCCGAAGTCATCTTTATCCCGCAATGCCGCGGCTGTTAAGGGGACCTGGATCCCGTAAACAGTGTCACAAAGTGCGATAGAACTTCCTTCAGGAAGATTCTTATTGATCCATTCCGTCGCTATTAAGCGGTTATCTTTTTTTGCCAGCAAAGTATCAAAGCGTAAAATATTGCAAACAGAAGGCAGTATAATTAATAAAGGGAATATTAACATTACTGCTTTATTAAAGTCCGGCCTTAAATATTTTCCCAGGAAATTAACCAGATACACGGTGAATACGGCGGCCGTAATACAAAGATAGGGAACGAGTGGGATAACATACCTTAGGAATACGCCATATCCCTGCCCGATGATGACATAATATGCCAATGGGAAAGAACACAAAATAAGAGCTTTTTTTAAATCCATTTTTGCCAGAGTAAAGATCCCTGCTAATGACGCGAAAAATAAACTAAAACCCATACCCAGCGGTAAGGAATACCTAAAATGATACCACCATCCCCTGCCAAGAATAATACCTTCCCCATGGATGAAACGGCTTATTGTCTCTATGCATTCGTTTAAGAATTGTTTACAGTCCAATAGCGCGTATGGCGTCCCCAGCAAGAAAGCCGCCGCAAATAAGATTATAAAAAACAACATTCTTTTAGTGGAAGAAAACGGATACACAAACGCCTTATCTTCTCCTCTGGTTATAGATATGCTAAAACTATTAACAATAAACATCGGCACAATTAATAAAATACCGGCGTATTTGGTAGAAGCCGCTAACCCGGCAAATATCCCCGCTAAAACATAGTTTCTTGTTGCGTTCTCCTGGTAAGCTTTTATAATATAAAACATTGAGCACGTAATGAAAAAAACCATCGGGATGTCAACGGTGCCAAAATGAGAGTCTCTGACATGAAGGTAGGCGAAGCTCAAATAAAACGCGGAGATCATCGCGGTTTTTCTATTGAATAATCTTTCGGCTACCTTATAACAAATAAATACAGTCGCGACGCCAAAGGATGCCGAAAGAAACCTGTTTATTAGATAAAGGGCTGAATAATTGGTAATGACGATCTCATTAATAAAATCCGCTAGCAATTTATATTTGCCGGTAAATAAACCAAGAATATAATATAAACCATAAAAGCAAAGATTAATATATTTATAAAGTGACGGGTAGTTAAAACCGCCGGGATGAAAATTGTGCACGGGAGACTTTACAATATCAACAATTTGTTCCTCATCAGGCCGGCAATTTGTATTTGGCAAGCCGAACCCTATTCCCCAAAATCGCACTATAGCGGCGAATAATAAAATGGCTATAAGAAAATATTTAATATTTAATTTATTTTGCAACAGTACTTACCTGCCCTTTATTTTATTATATAGCCGGTCAAGCCGGGCTAAGACCGGAGACAATAATAATAGGATTATGATCGCCCGGAAACGCTGGGAAGGCGTTCCCAGATTAATTACCCTGTCCGCGGTGATTACCGCCGCCACTTTGCCTTCCACTATATTTTCGTTAACCGGCTCGCCTTGAGAAACCGATGAATCCGGGCGGCAATAAAATACCCAGCTGCCTCCTTGTTCCTCTTTGCGCAGCAACCGGTGGCACAATAAATGCCCGTCACCGCGGTAAAGTATCAGATCACCACGACGAAACTCATGCGGCGCAATCTTTTTAACCAGGATCTTTTGACCGTCATTTAAGAACGGCCACATACAGAACCCTTTTACCGAAAAGAAAGCCTGCTCTTGATCAATCATCTAACCGCCATGTTCCCTGATGCGTATTTTGTCCATCTAAGGTCGACTTTTTGCCCGGCCAGGGATAATGTTGCCCGTCCAGACCGTGTTATTCTATCTTTTACGCCCGTACCAGTCTTTTTCACTTTATTGCCAGCTAAAAGCTGGTAATAGAGATTTATTAAAACCTGTGCCTGTCCTTTGGTCATGCCCCATTTGTTTGTAAAAGGCAGCATAAATTGGAACGGCAGGACTTTATTCTTATTATAGCCTATCCCGTAATGGGCCGGGCGGAGATAAACGTAATTACCGGGTGTAAGATAGTAGACGTTAAAAGTCACAGCTGCGATATCTTTTTTATGTTCTATTAAAAAACTGACCGTATCCATCGCGTCATCAGGGGTTTCGCCCGGCATACCGATGATAGTTTGCAGATCCACCATGATACCGGCCGCGGCGCAATCTTTAATTATGCGCCTGGAAATTTCACGGCGGTTGCCTTTGTGCAACAAATCGCACACTTTATCGCAGGCTGATTCGAACCCGAAGTTAATTTTGGTCAAGCCAGCCTGTTTAGCAGTATCAAAATGCATTTTACTGAATCCGGGATCCAGCCGGGCCATAGTCCACCACCGGACCTTGACGTTAGCTTTGATGAGCGCTCGGGAAATAGCCAGCATTTGTCGCGGCGACATGCCAGGATCGCCCATCAGCAGTTCTTTTGCTCCGTATGTATTAACCAGTTCTCGTATTTCCTTAACCACCAGAGCTGGCTTCTTGACCCGATAAGAAGGTTTCGGCAATGGCAAATCCACGCAATAAGCGCATTTATTCCAATAGCACCCTCTTGAAGTCTCGTAGGTTAAGGCGCTGCCCCTGGCTCCCGCGTCATAATCATCCAGGTCTAAGCCGGTGAAATCCGGGCAGGATAAATTGTTCAGACCTTCGCCCCTCGGGGCAAATTCCGGATGGCGGGTTTTCCCGGTGATAATGTTGGAGCCTTTTGGCTCTTCGTTTCGACTGACAGCTTTAACCAATTCATACAGCGGCGTCTCTCCTTCAAAGGCTATTAAGCTGTCAAAACAGGCAAATAGGTCTTTACGCTCGATGAGTTCTTTTCTGAACAGGGTTACCCATTGACCGCCCATGTTCACATGAACACCTGGTAACTCTTTTTTTACCAATAACCCCAAGGTCAACGCAGGGATGGCCTGCTGGGGGGAGATCACGGATATCCCTAAAACTTTTACGTTTTCTTTCCTGAGCAAAGGTATAACCTGATGTGCCAGGTAAAACTGACAGAAAGTATTTTCGCTCTCGTCTTGTAGATATCTAAAGAGATGTTTTGATGATAAAAGTTGTTCGGTAAAATGGAATGAACTATTGGAGTTATTATCATATGGCAGGTCAGCAAAGGAACGGCTGGATCGCCGCGGCAGGAATTTGGAATAATAGCGATTTTTAAGCTTTTTATTGAATAACGTCTTCATCAAGGGGTGCAGCAGGTCTTTTTTATCCGCCTCGCTTAGCCCCCTCCCCTTAACGTGGTCCAATAAAAAAACGCGATAGGCCAAGTTAAGATCAACTTGCATCGCGTTAACGCCTTTGCTATTAAGAAATCCGACCAGGGCCGGGGTGCCTAAGGGAGGATAATTTCGATCATAATCAGGTGGCAGACACAATAAAACCTTCATTATTTATTTATTCCTGATCTACGTGTTTGATCCAAATAGCGTGTTCTGTGGACAAATCTATTATCTTGGTTTCCCTGGCTTCATCGCCATTGCTTTCGCGGATTATTTTCACCACCGGCCGCAGGACATTGTCACAATTCAATTTTATGACCCGGGCAATTTCCTTGGTATTCAATTCAACCAGGCTGCCGATAGGGAAAATGCCGATCTTGCTTATTAATACCTTGACGATCTTAGGGTCATAAGCAGTCTTGTGCTTTAAGATTTCCTGCATGGTCTCCATCGCCTGGAATTCTGTCCGCCAGGAACGGCGGTGCATCATGGCCTCATAGATATTAACGACACATAGGATCTTGCTGTATTCGTGTATGGCGTCGGCTTTAAGCCCTTCAGGATACCCTGTGCCGTCCAGATGCTCATGATGCTGCCTGGCCACGGTGAAGACTATTTCTTTTATCCCTCTGAGGCTGGACAATACCTTGGTCCCAAAGATAGTATGGTTCCTTATCTTCTCGAATTCCTCTTTGGTCAGTTTCCTGGGCTGGCTGATGATGTCAAGATAATGGACCATCCCGATGTCATGCAGCAGAGCGGCTACGCCCAGGTCCTTTAGCTGCTCGTGATCATAGCCTAATTCCTGTCCCAAGAGTATAGTTAGTATAGTTACATTTACCGAATGGCAATACACATACGCGATTTCGTGACAGCTATCCGCGTCCAAAGCCAGCGCGGTCATTTTCTGGGGATGGGCTTTCGCCAGATCGATAAATCTTTCTATAAGGGCGGGAATACGCAGAGTATCTACCAGTTCGTAGACCGCGTCTTCCCTTAACAATTCCTTCATAAGCGTGCGGGCGTCGACATACAATTTCTCACACTCGGTGGCAGCAGTGTTATCGCTCTCACTGGCAGGATTATGGCAAACGTAAACGTCCCCTGCTTCTGCCTCAGCTTTAATCTCAGAAGCGGTGGTTTTCGTTTCTTCGGGTAAGACTGGCTTAACAACACTGGCGGGGGGGATAACTCCTTTGTCCGGGGAGAGTTTTTGCGGCCCCAGGTTCTCAATTTTTTTGCTTTCTTCAATCTTCTTGAATATATCCGACATCCTGACCATGCTTTGAGTCCTCCGCCAAGATTATACCATAAAATAAAAAAACCGGTCACAAAAATTTGGGCAAATTTTTGACCGGTAACTAATTATCTTTTTATCTGTTTGGCCAATATGACGGCTTCGGCGATCTCCCGCATGCTTTTGCGGGTGTCCATGCTTTGTTTCTGCATGCGACGGTAGGCTTCTTCCCCGCTAATGCCGGCGTCCCGCGACAGCATATCCTTGGCCCGCTCGAGTATCTTCCTGGTCTCCAGTTCCTCCGCGTATTTCTTGGTCTGGTGGCGCAGGTCGTAATTCTCAATGACAATCGCCGCTTCCGCCGCCACGGTGGTCAGGACAGCGATCTCGGTCTCGGTGAAGTCATGAATGGCGGGCGTATAGCAGTTAAGAACCCCTATAACTTTGCCCTTGATGCTCATCGGCACACAGAGCAGGGAGCATAGTCCCTCTTTCCTGGCGATGGCGCCGTTGGCGTAGCGCGGGTCGTAACGGACGTCCAGTACGGACAACGGTTTATTTTCGGCGGCCACAAGGCCGGCGATACCCTCTCCCAGTTTTACATTGGGTTTCCGGTTATATTCATCGCTGACCGATTGGGTGGCCCTGATCACCAGCTCTTTCTTTTTCTCGTCCAGCAGCATCAGCGAGCAGACCTTGGAGCCCATGACCTCGGCGGTCACGGTCACGATCAGACGCAATACATCCTCCAGGTAAAGATCGCTGGAGATGGCCCTGCTGATCTTGGACAGGGCTTCTATCTGCCGCTTAAAATCAACTATTTCCTTGCTGGGGGGTGTGATTTTTTTACTCTTAGCCATAAAAAGGTTCCTTAAAATTAAAAAAAGGTGTTTAAATTCCCGACACCCTTGTCTGAAAATACTTATCCGGTATTATATTATGCACTACTGATACCATAAATACCGTCTCTTGTCAAGCCGGCGGCAATTTCTACTTCTTGATGAAAAGGTTTATGTCGCAGTTTTCGACCTCGGTAGGTTCTTTGCTGGCTGGGATAGTTATCTTGAACGGCTGTTCCCGTGGCTCATATACCCTGGGTATCTCGCTCATATCCACATCCAAAACATAGTTTCCGGGCTTTATTTCGCCTATATAGTAAGTACCGTCATCAGCCGTAACGGAATCCGCGATAATATTTTTCTGGTCCTCGCTCATCAGTATCACCCGCATACCGGATAGACCCCGGGAAACCCCGTTATACCTGCCGCCCTTTACTGTTCCCGATACCGCGTTGAGGACTCCTATCCCCAGGTTACAGCGCGTGAACACCGCTTCTTTCCAATAAACTTTCTGGCGGCCCTGGGTAGCTATATAAATTGCCGGCAAGTTAGCGAGGTCAATGCTGACTATCACAAACTCTTTCTGCCGGTTCCTGGGTATATAGAAATTGCCGTTCTGGTCAGACTCTTGGGGAGTCTGGCCGTCAATCATCAGCTTGATATTGGGCGCGCCCGGTTCTCCCTCATCCCGGTGACCGTTACCATTCAGGTCCAGGTATACCGTACCGGCTATACCCCCGTCTTCAGGGGAGATGCCGGACCGATTCACATGGCGCATGCCACCGTCATGAAAAGCGAATAACCCGCTCAGGGAGACATAAAGACCGCCATAATATTCTTTTTGGCTCTGGTCAAAACCAGCCTTAAGCCCCCAGCGGTTATATCCCAGCTCATCCAGGTTAAATTCCAGGAAGGCCCGACTATAGTATTTATGGGAATTAATGACTTCGCCCACATCCAGGCGCGAATTGCTTACATATTTTCCCTCGTCATTATAAAAACGGTGCAGATGCGAGACCTCCGCCTGATTTTGCAATTCCGAATACCAATAAGTGGCATACAGATTATCGATGTCGGTTAACATATAGCTGGCCTTCAACATTTTGCCGAAGAAATAAGTACGACTGAGACCGGATATGGGTATATTATATTTCAGGTCCTCCTGAGGAAGCAAATCTATCTGATCGCCAAAGATGTATCGCCCTTCCAGGTTCAATTTTCCGGTGAGTTCGCTGCTTATTTCTACTGCGTATCTTTTATCCAGATGGCGAATGTTGCCTGTCCCCGTTTGGTCTGGGCGACCGGTGCGGTCCGAATAGTCCATGCCTAACCGCACTATACTTTTGGGAATCAATCCAGGGATGATCAGCCCAGGGCTGAGCAATTTCTCTGAGCTGGTATGGTCCAGGTCTTTATTGGTGTTATCATGCAAATATAAAAATAACCCCGTCGCCAACCAGTCCCTAAATAACCTCAGGTCTCCGGATAATGACACCCCTTCACGGTCGGAGACAGAAAAAACGGCATTGGAATATTGCGGCTCATAGTAAAAGAATTGGGACGCCAGCTTGAAACTCTTCTGATAGTATTCGATCCCGGTCTTAAAAGCAGTGGAATAGACGGAGGAATCCGGAGTATAGCAATACCCAAATTCTTCCTTAACCAAAACCCGGTCAAATAAGTTTAAGGCGGCTTGCTGGCCGGCATGATAATCCCGGGGCCCGCGGAAGAAATTTCCCTGATTATCAGAAAAATATGCAAACTTTTCCTGGCTGGCAGCGGTGACGCCCACGGTAAGATTCTTGAGTAGGCCATAATAAAATTGCGCCCCGGAGAAAAACCCGTTAAAATCAACGCTGTTCAGGGTTTTTTCGCGGTGAGTGCCGATACCGGCCAAAGTAGCCCATTGGCCCGGCGGCAACAACTGGCTGGTGCCCATCACATTGTGATAAGATTCTTCGACTACGCCGTCAGGGCGCTTAACTACGACCTTAACTTCATTGTAACTCTTATCCAGCAACCCAAATCCTTCAAAACGGTAATAACCATAGCCGGGTTTTAAGTTATAAGCATCTTCGACGATCTTCGTCTGGATCAGTTGGTTATTGACCCATAGTTCTACCGTCGACTTTAGCTGGGCGTAACCGTCAATAACCCCTTTGGCCAGGAACATCTTTTCCCGAGAAGCGGATAATTGCGCCGGGGCGGGTTTATTACCAGGCGCGCCGGAGATCATTTTCAGGCTGGCGCCAAAAAGGTTAACCCCCGGAGCAACCAGGTCGCTGAAACCGATATTGGTATCGCCAACCTGCATGGCCATTTTCTCGCTCTTAGAGCTCCATACTCCTTCATCGATCCAGCGGGTAAAAGTATACAGCTGGGTATGCGGACTATATATATTTTCTGCCAAACGAAGCCGGTAATAACCGTTCAGCAGGTTACCCCAAAATGTAATTACCGGCCGGGCTTGTGTCTGCACATTGGCGATCTCATCGAATTGCTGCCACAGTGAATCAACCCTTAGCTCGGTACGCATGAATGTCAGAAAGCGCCGGGAACTGACTGGCAAAGCTGGTGGCTCTGTCTCAGGCAAGTTACTGGCCAACTGGTCCACTTTGGTAGACAGTAGCGAGGAAATGGACGGGGCATTGGCTTTGAAAATATCCAGATCTTTCTCTACTTTGCTGGTATATTCGTAATTATCTTCGCTCCATTTATAGTCCAATCCCAGGGCGTCTTTCAGCAAGCTATCAGGAACATAGATTTCCCCCAGGCTGGTGACATCAGACGTGCCAATAATTATCTTGATGGGAATAGTCCGGTCAGCTACCAGCAGGGTTTTTTGGGCCAAGTCTATTTTGGCATCAGGACCGGTCTCAACCTTGAAAGAAAGTACGTTGTCCTGCAACTGTCCGGTACCGGCTAAGGTGCGCAGCAATCTTAGTATGGGGATGAATCTTTCTCTCTGGGGGGTAATAATTATGTCGAAGTCGGGGATATTGATTCGATCTTGATAGTGTTTACCTTGCAGGGTAAAAGAAACGACATCGGTCTGCAGAAAGGGTTTCTGCGACGGGAATTGCCAATCAGGGGATTTAGTAGTGCTGGCTTCGGCATAAACCGGGGGGATTAAGCAAATTGATAAAAAAAAACTACTGGAGCTAATAGGGTCCTATTTATTTTCATAATCAAAATTGGCTGCGCCGGATAATTCTAAATTAGTGTTAGCATTTTGTAGCTTTACCTGCACCTTATATTTACCTGAAGGTAGTTTATCTTTAATGCTGATCTCATGTATCCGTTGAGTCTTGGGAAAAACCACCAAAAGCTTTATTTTGTCTTCTTTGACCAATTTGCCGGCGGGGTCGGTTATTTGATAGGTACCGCCAAAACGCAGGACTCCTTCACCGGTATTGTTAATAGTACAGGTCAAATGTACTGCGTCCTTGTCTTGCACAGCGGTTACTTGCGTAAGCTCTCCTGTAAATTGAGTGCCTGCCACCAAACCATATATGGGCACCAAAACCACATTTAATACCTCCAGCCCGATGGAATTACCATCCTTATCCTTAGATACGATCTTAGCTCCTTTTAAAGGCCTGAACTCTATCGCCCCCCAATATTCCCTGGGTTTAATCTTGCCCTGGGGAATCACGGAGTACCTGACCATGCGGCTGGACTTAGGGGGGAGAACAAATTCCTTAGGATTGAATTTGATCCATTTGGACAGGGAGTAATCATCCGGGGGCAGGATCTGCAGGCCGCCTTTTAAGCCTACTACAAAATGGACCGCTGTGGCCCTGTATCTCTCTTCGGTATCCCCTACGTTTTTGATAAAGAATACGCCTGAGACCCTTTTTTGCGTCAAGGTCAGGTTAATGTAAGCCGGCTGGATTGCCAGAGTGGCGTTAGCTACCTGAGAGTACCAGCACATAAAAAAAAGAAGACATATCACCGCAATGTAATTTGCTGATCGTTTCTTCATTAAATTCTCTTTCTTTATAAAATATAAAATGGGGGTTGATACAAACTACTGACTATTTATTACATATTTCTTCGGGGTTACCGATCTTTTATTATTTCACTCCACCGACAACCGCGGCTAACAGTTCAACATAACCGCTGTATTGTCCCTGGGGTTTCTCGTTGTCACTGTTGCCCCAAGTAGGTGTGACTTCTACTGCCTGGCTGAAATGACCATCTTGTGAGCTTTCGAAGGTGATGCTTTGGGTCGTCAGACCAACAAAGGTGCCCTTATCAGTCACAATGGTGCCGACTGTGGAATAAGCAGCAAGATTGCTGCCGCCATTGATCGGATTGGCATTGGCTGGGTCAATTATCACGCCGCCGCCAGAAGGCAGGATCGGAGCTACTTCGGTTCCAGACGGATCATCACCTTTGTACAGGTTGGTCACTATTGCGCTGAGTTCAACTGCTTCAGTGTTAGCGTCAACTTGGAAGGTGATGGGTACTGATACATCGCCGGTCTGCAGGGATGCAGCCCGTACGTTAGCATCAATCGCGGTGACAGCGATATTCGGATCAATATTTACATAAACATGCGCAGTGGCATCATTTTTCAGATCAGCCATTGCGTATGAGCTAACAAGCAACAAACCAAGTGCTAATACTGCGATAATACATTTTTTCATGATTGTGGTTCCCTTCGTGATTTCTGGAATTACCAGTCAATACTAGATTTTGTTGCCAGTTCGGTCATACCAACCCCACATTTAAACTTGTCGTTTTATCAATAACTTTACTCTGCTATCACCTCCTTAACGAAAATCCATGAGTAAATTCTTTGTTGTTGATGATTTTATATGATTCTATCCGGGAAGTAAAGGGCTTTTTTCCACCTTTTATTGACTTTCTTCCATTTTACCCTTGGCCAATAAAAAAGCCATAACAATGTCCTAATCCATTATTATAGCCTGCAAGTTCTTTACTCAACTATAATTTGACTTATAAATTGGAGTTTAGATTTACCTGCTTTTATACTAAAGTATGTTATTTACCTTGCTTTTATATATATAATACTCCCGGAAACTTTTGTCAAGTACTTTTTTGATATTTCTGTTTTAAAGCAGTTTATTCGTATTAGGACCGATTTCCAGTAATTCCATCATTTTAAGGGCGTTTTTTGCTGCTTTACCCCCATGGCAATTATTGAAAAAGACGAAGGTGGCCCCGGCTTTGGAGCTGATTTCCCTGATCTTAGGGACAAATCCCCGCAATTCGTCTTCAGTATATATATAATTGTAGCGCTCGGCCACCGGCGCATTGAACCAATGGGGATTGCGCCCATGGAGCCGTAAATAGGCGATATTGCTGGTGATCTCTTCCACAAAAGGCATAAGCCTGGGTAGTTTTGGCTCGTCAACTATGCAATAGCCCAGGTCCTGCGATCTTAAAAAGCCGAAAACCTCCGGGGTTACCCAGGAAGAGTTCCTGAATTCTATTACCACAGGTACCGGACCCATCCGGCGCTTGAACTCAGCCATATAATCAAGGTTATGCGGGTTTCGGTCAAACATTACCGGGAATTGGGCCAATACGCACCCCAGGCGCTTATTTACCACCAGGGGTTCGATCCCAGCCAGGAAATCCTTAAATATATCACGATTATCCCTGATCCTGTTATTATCATCAAGGATATCATGAGTCATCTCCCGGTAAGCTTTAACGGTGAATTGGAAATCCCTGTGGGTGTTGCGGACCATATTGGCCATGGACCGGGCAGTGGGCTGGCGGTAATAGGTGTAGTTGATCTCTACGGCATTGAAACCGATCTCATTCTCGTAATAATACAGCATATTGGCCGGGGTAAGNNCTCTCGCTATTCGTTATCGGGGCGCCAGGAGCGTTGCGCTTTCCTGGTGGATTGCAGATGTTTAGCTTGCAGCATTTTTTCCTTGGCGCGTTTGGAGCGTTTGCGTTTCTGCCGCCTGATCTTCTCTACGCGCTGCTGTTCAGCGGACCTTTTGCCCAGAACCAGGCGTTCTATCTTATCAACCAGTATCCGCCGCGCCAGGAACCGGTTCAGGACCTGCGAGCGTTCCTGCTGACATTTGACTTCTATACCGGTCGGTAGGTGCTTCAGGTAAACGGCGGTCGAGGTCTTATTAACGTTCTGTCCCCCCTTGCCCTGGGAGCGCACGAACCTCTCTTCCAAGTCGGCTGCGCGGATGCCCAGAGCGGTCATTTTTTCCGCTAAGGCCTTTTCTTTCTCCGCGCTGACGCCAAAACTAACCATATCTTTCACCTTTTACCGGGGCTGGCTCCCCAATGTTTTCTCCAGCACGGTTATGTACATAAGCGCCTGCTCTACCAGCTCCCGCTTGGTTTCTATCTCTTTAAATCCCTGTTTCAAGCAGAAGTTCATTCCCCGGGTATTTTTTTCTTCGACTTCCGCCCGCATCTTTTTGTACCCGCGCAAACGTTCAATGGCTTCATTCAGCAGGCGCATACCGATACCCCGCCTTTGTTTTTCGGGATGCACGAACATCCGGGCCAGCAAGGCGGTTTCTTTGTCCAGTTTAATGACCGTTAGCATGCCTACGATCTTATGCGAATCATCTTTAGCGGAGAGGAACAGGATATCCGGGTCCAGGACCTGCTTCTTCAACAGCTCCGTATTAAGCCAGAAATCCGTCATTTTCTGGATGGTGGCCTGAGATAAAAAATGGCTATAAGTATCGACCCAGGTGAATTTCAGGAACTCCGCCGCTTCTTCCAGCTCGTTCAGACGTAATTCGTCAACGTTGATCATCAATATTTTCCTATTCTGATGGCTTCCACATAACTGCGGATCTTGTTCTTTCTCAGCACATCATCCTCCAGGAATCTGGCCGAATAGCATTGTTTGTTGTTTTTTTGGTACTTGGTCAGTATTTGCGAGAGGACTTCCAATTTGTTGATGCGGAGATAACCGAAAACGATATAATATTGTTCACGCACTTCAAAATCTGCTTCCGATTCGAAACACACGCCCTTGATGCTCAAGTCAACTGTTTCCGCTTCGGCCAGCAGTTTCTTGTCAGCCACCGCGAAGATACCTATTCTTTCACGGTCCCTAAAACGGGGGAGCTGTCTTTTGTTCATCTTCCCCTCTCATTTTACGACTTTAATTTCCGGCGGCATAGCTTTATTCACTTCATCCTTGAGCCGGCGCAAGTCCACGTAATTCAGGTAACTCTTAAGATTGACCCAAACTTCATGGAAACCGAAATTATTAAGCTCGGCTAAAGCGTCTTTCTTGCCCCAGTTCTGGGCGTACATGCGGTAGACCGCGACCATAACTCCGACGCGATCAGACCCGTACTGGCAATGGACAAAAACCGGCTGGTTTGCCGGGTTGGTCACTACTTGCAGAAAGCTGACCACATCCTCCTCATCCAGGTTCCAGGAACTTATAGGAATGCTGACGTATTTAAAACCCAGTCCCGCCAGTATCGGCTCGTCCGTATGCTTGGCCCGGAGATTGATAATAGTTTTGACGCCCATTTTCTTCAATTCCAGTAATCCCGCAGGTTCCGGTTGGGCCCCGCGGTATAATCCGTCGGAAACTTTGGCAAAATTGGTCAAGCCGGGCAGATCATTACGCGGTACGGCGAGCAATTCTTTCTGGGCCGCCTGCCCCGCCACCGGAAGCAACACCACTAACGCCAATATCAGCCAGATCCTTGACAGTTTACTCACTTTTCGAAGTACCTTTCCAGGCGCCTGATCCGGGAATTATAGTCAGCCGAACCTGGCTCTAATTCCAGGACACCGTCTATTTGTTTTAGATACCTGCCCGCCAGGGCGAAATTTATTTTTCTGATGGCCTGCAGCTTCCGCTGATCGCTTATAAGCAACTGGTCGTCACGCAAGCCCCTGTTGATAACGATCCGTTTAGACACGTGGTAGATATCCACCTGGGCGGCGATCACCTTAGGTAACCACTCCTGTTTAGCCAGCCGGGTCCCCAGCCATACCAGGCCGGAGCTCAGGAAGCTGAAAACCGCCACCCCACTTATAAATACCACAAAATAGACTTTCCAGGAATAAATTTTATTTATTATTTTACTTTTGAAAAAAGTTACCGCTACCTGTAGTATGAACCCCACCAGCGCCAATCCGGAAAAAAGATACGTGTTATATTTATCCACCGCCTCTTTTTTCAAGGCGAAAATATCGGTGCCATACAAGGGGTCATTGATACCCTGCTCGTAGGCCTTGGTCAGGATCGCGTACAGGCTCAAGCCGATCGCCAGTAATATTATGGTCTCTAAAATAACCTTGTCTATCTTCTTAAATATTGTCATTTTTTGTGAAGGTTTTCGCCCACAAGCCGCGCGCCAGGATCGGCTGCACCGGTTTGCGGTCCTGCCGCATAATGGCGGCGCGCATGATCTTGAACTCGCCGTATTTTTGATTGATCTTATCCATGACCCGGTCAACTTTTTGTCGCCGGTTAAATTCATCCAGGATATACAATTGCTGGCTGTGGCGCACCAGGTTGGACACGCTGATGCCGATCAAACGGATGGCCTTACCCTGCCAGTCGACACGGGCGAGTATCCTCAGGGCCTGCTGGTATATATCATAGCCACTATCAATAAAATAATCAACAGTAAAATGCCGGCTGAAAGTGAAAAAATCGCTGTAGCGCAGGACCAGGCAGATCGTCCGGCCGGAATAGCCGTCCTGGCGCAGGCGCACCGCCACCTGCTCGCTCAGAGCGAGAATATTCCTCTTCACCTCTTCCGGATCACTGGTGTCGCGCGCCAGGGTATGGCAATGTCCCATGGACTTGACCGGCTCTTCATCCCCGCTGAAACTTACCGGGGTGTCGTCGCGTCCTAGCCCCATGTAATGGTAGAGCTCACCCATGATGCCGAATTTCTGCCGCAGGATCGCCACCGGGTAGCGACCCAGTTCGCCGCAGGTATAGATGCCCAGAGCGTGCAAATGCCTTTCCATCCGGCGTCCGATGCCGCACAGCTCCCCGATCGGCAAATTCTCCAAAACGCCGGCTACCTTCTCCGGTTCGATCAATACCAGGCCGTCCGGCTTCTGCATATCGCTGGCCAACTTGGCGATCAGCTTGTTCGGCCCAATGCCGACCGAGCAGGTCAAGCCCATCTTCTCTAGGACGGCTTGTTTGATCGCCCGGCCTATCCTTGGCGCTGCGGCATAAGAGGAACAGTGATCGGTTATCTCCAAGAACGCCTCGTCAATGGAGAAAATCTCCGTCTTTTGGGAGAAAGTCTTGAGAATGCTGAAAATGCGGCGGGAAGTGTCCACGTATTTGGCGAGATTGCCGATAACAAAGACCGCCTGCGGGCACAACCGGCGCGCCTCGCCTATGCTCATGCCGGCTTTGACGCCAAAGGGCTTGGCTTCGTAGGAGGCGGCGGAGACTACGGTACGGGTCTCCGGGTTGCCGCAGACGATGACCGGGCGGCGGCGCAGGCTGGGATTGGTGGCCTGCTCGATGGAGGCGAAGAACGCGTTCATGTCGATATGCAAAACAATGCGATTAGTCATGTATTATGCCTGCGTAACTTTGAGGAGTCTCCAGACGAGGGTTTTGGCGTTCAGGCGCAATTCGTAGAGATTGACCGAATGCAGGACGCTAAAATAATACATTATGGCGTCGCCTTCGCGGTCCCGCCAGGTGTAGGTCACTTGCTCGATCTTGTACTTGCGGTCGCGCCACGTGAACCACACCGGATTCACCTTGTCGCCGGAAAAAACAGCGGCGACCCTGACTTGTTCATCAATAACTTCGGTCATAATGATAACTCCCTAAGTTGAGCGGATGTCGCAGGGTTGATTTCGCAGAGACATTTACTTTTCGAACCAAGGCTCTTGACGCTTATTTCGAAAAGTATAATGTCCAAGAAATCAATCCGAGACAGCAGCTCAGTAGACTATTTTAATATCTGCGAAATACGCCTACTACCTTACCGATAATTTGTGTCTCCCGGTTAACGATGGGACCGTAAGCAGGATTAGCGGCTTCCAAGCGGATTTGCTCGTGCTGGTTATCGCGGTAAAACTTTTTCACCGTCACTTCGTCATTGATCCTGGCTACTACTATCTCCCCGTTGTCCGCGCGGGCATTGATGCGCACCAGGACAAAATCTCCTTCATAGATGCCAGCGCCGGTCATGCTGTCGCCTTTGACCTTCAGCGCGAAATCCGCGCCCTGCCGCAGCAGGGACTTATCCAGATTTACGTAGCCGTCTATATTCTCCACCGCCAGTATCGGCGCGCCGGCGCGCACCTGGCCCAGCACCGGGATGTGCAGTACCGGGTTGGCGGTCAGGCCGGTGATCTCCAGGAACCGCGCCTTGAACTTGCCGCGCCTGTGGACATAACCCTTCTCTTGCAGTATCCTCAGGTAATCCTGCACCGTGCCGATGGACTTGAAACCGAACTCTTTCATGATCTCCCTCAAAGTCGGCGACGCCCCGCTGCTCAGTTGCGCCGCTTTGATAAAATCCAGTATCTTTTGTTGTTTTTCCGTTAATGGCTGCATTGGTTATCCTCCCATTTGACCAATACCATACAGATGTATGGTTGTCAAGGAAAAAATAAAGGAGGCGATTTTAAGGCGCCTCCTTTAAGTATTAACCCGTTATTATATAGGGCTGTCAACTCCGCTGGAAACATTGTGCAAAGTACCGGTGCCGTCGGCAGCAACGCTGACAGTGGCTAGCGCTGAGCCGCTCTGCGAGATGGAGCCGGTCATGGTCTTATCGGCATGGAAGGTCATGGTGCCGGTGAGCCCGCTGACCGAGGTAAAGGTCTGCGTACCGCCTACCGGCCCGCTGGCACCCACAGTCACATTCACAGTGATGCTTAATACTTCTGCTGTGCTCAGGACAATTGACCCAGTACCAGTCATAGTCGCCGGATTGGCATCTGTTGGTTTATCAGTCATGGCGGAAGTCAGGTGAAGCGAGATCACCCCGGCAGAAGTGGTACCGGTAACTACGTTATCCATTGAATCCGGGAAATTGCTGCTGAGCCAAGTATTGAAAGTCGTTTCCATGCCTTGCAGGTCCAGGGCTGAGGCGATCGTAAACCAGGACAGGGGCTTATTATCCGCTACTTTGCAGAACATGGACGGTACATATCTGGGCCACCCCACCAGCGTGGCGCCGGGCCCCTGAGGTACCGTGCTCAGCGCGATCTTAGCAGCGGTCAGGTCCTGATCAATATACAGCTGCGGATCAGTCAGGCCAGTGCCTAAGATATTTTCCATATTAAAATATACCGCGTCGGAACCTTTCTTGAACCTCACCTTGCAAACCATGCCCGTTACGCCGGTATTGGTAACGGTATAATAGCCATCGGCATCAGCGGTACCAAGATCTCCCATAGCAGAACCTACGTAACGGCCGCGCACAAAGGAGACAGCACCGACTCCCGCGCCGGTCTTGGTTACGGAATACATCGTATCAGCGGTAGAAGCCAGCTCCGTATCCAGATGAGTAGCGACAGGGGTAGAGGTGTCATCTGTATTATTGGTTACCTTGTTATGGCAACCGGTGAGTAATAGCAATCCTACTAGCAAGAAACTGGTGAGTAGTACAATTTTTTTCATTTACTTGCTCCCCTCTTTGTAATTTAAGTACTCCCTAATTTTAAACTTTATATATAGCGATGTCAAGCGGAAATCACCGCGAGATCTCCAGGACCTTGTATTTTAGCGTTCCGGCCGGGATCTTGATCTCCACGGTATCGTTTTTCTTGAATCCCAGCAGACCCTTGCCGATCGGCGAGGTTATGGATATTTTCCCCTCGGCGTAATTGGCTTCCATCTCGCTGACCAGGGAGTAATTCTCCTCATCCCCGGACTCCAGGTCCCGTAGTTTCACCTTAGAGCCTATGGAAACAATGTCTTTAGGTATACGCGACTCGTCGAGGATCTCGGCCCGGCCCAGTTGTTGCTCCAGTTCATGGATCTTTTTCTCGTTCAGGGCCTGAGCCTCTTTGGCGGCATCGTATTCGGCGTTTTCCGAGATATCGCCCTTCTCCCGCGCTTCCCCGATCTCCTTAGATAGTTGTTTTCTCTTGGTCGTTTTCAGGAAATCGATCTCTTCCTTGATCTTCTGGTACGCTTCCCTGGTTAAATGGATCCTGTCCATGGTCCGGATTTTATCCCCCTTGTGATAATAAATAAAATTGGTTTTGCTACTTCGCCATTATAACAAATTATGGATATTCTGGCAATAGAGGATGTGGAGAAAAACGGTCAGTGCGTGGAATTGTACAGTTCCTGGTAGGTGTTAAAGGGGATCATCCAGCCGTGATTAAAGCCCAGGCACATGAAATGCAAATGGGTGGGAGATTCTTTACGCGCGGCTTTGACGCCAGTCCGGCCCATCAGGCCGATTGGCTGTCCGCCCTCTATCAGGTCGCTGACGTTCACCGTCACCGTCTGCAGGTGGGCGTAATAATAATAACGGTCAAGCACAGGATTGAATATCCAGACATATTTGCCGCCCCGGATGTCGCTTTTAGGATCCCATTCTTTATTCACCGCAATCACCACGCCGTCAGCCATGGACAGGATTTCCGCCGGTTTGCCGGTACGGTCATCAATGCCTTTCTCGCCCTTATCGCGGATGAAAATATCGTAAGCCGGGTGCGCGCGATGCTTATTGCCGTCATAGAAATTATACAAGGCAGGCTGGTAATCCCCTTTGATAACGCAATCGGGGTCCTGGCCGGAGTAGCCTTTGACCGGGAAAAAAAACTTAACCCCGGTAAACTTATCCTTATAAGTTCTTACCAGGGCCTCATCCAAAGCCATGATCTTTCCTTTGGCGATATTGCGGTCGATCCGGCTGTCCCGGATCTGTTTATCCAAAGCGTTCCATTCCGCGCAGAGGTCACTCTGGGCCGATACTGCCGGAGACCCTAAGGACACAGCCAAAAGCGCAAAAAAAACGCCGGTTAATCCGGCTTGGAAATTTGTCATTCGGTTTTTATGGTAATCTTCATGTCGGTATAGCCGATGGTAATAATGTCACCCTCTTTGATCGGCATTTTTCCTTTAACGGGATACTTATTTAATATGGTCCCGTTGGTGCTGTTCAAATCGGTTATGAAAGCCGCGCCTTCGGCAGTGAAAGATATGATGGCGTGTTTGCGGGATACGTGGGTATCGTTTTCCAGTTTAATGTCGGCGGTTTCATCCCGCCCGATCAGGACGGAGGATTCTTCAGCGACAAAAAAAGTCTTGCCTTTTTCCGGTCCGCGGGTAATGATCACAGTCAGTATTTTCATGGTTGGTTGGAGGTCTGGCTGCTTATTATCCTTTCGATGAATTCTTTCTCAGGCAACGCGCCTTCGATGATTAAAGTTTCATTAATAACGGTTTTGGGAACGGCCATAACGCCATACTTGGCCGCTACTGGCGGGAATTCCGCCGCTTCGATCATCTCACTGGTTACCAGTTCATTTTCCACCGCTACCTGGTGGGCTAACTGCACCGCCTGTGGGCAATAAGGACAGGTCAGGGTTATGAACACTTTTATCTGCAATGGTTTGTTCAACTGTTTCAAGGCGTTTTTTGATTCCGGCTGCAGCCCGCTTTCACCGGTGGAAGCCATCAGACAGGCCTCGACCAGGGAAGTGAATTCGTAACCGACCGGGATGCCGTAAAACCTGATACCGTAATCCTTATTCCCTTCTACCACTAGCGCCGGTATTTTGTCAATTTTATATTTTTCCACTTTTTCCTTATTCAAAATAAAATCATTCACTTCCAGGGTCAGTTTGCCGGATAAAGGCACCAGTTCTTCAAGTAACAGCCGCATTTCCCGGCAATACTGGCATTCTACTTCCTGGGTAAAAAAAACCAGTTTCACGGGATTGGTCATCTTGTCCAGCTCGGCTTTTACTTGCCCTACCAACTCGTCCTTTATGAACATCATTCACGCACCTCTATTTAGAATATAGCTATAAGCCGCCAGGCTGGCCTTGGCTCCGTCCCCAGCCGCCACAATGATCTGTTTTTCCTGCACGTTAGTAACATCGCCGGCGGCAAAAATGCCGATGACGCTGGTCCGGCAGGAGCAATCCACAATAATTTCGTAATGCTCATTTAGGAGCAGGACACCTTTGGCGAATTCACTATTAGGCTCAAGCCCGATCTCGATGAATACACCCTGTACCTTTAACTCCCTGGACTCTTTGTTCTTCCTATTGATGATCTGTATGGCTTCTACTTTGTCCAGACCCTTGATAGCTACGGTTTCCCATCCCAGGAAAAGTTCTACGCGGGGATCACGGGCTTTTTCCACCAGCACCGCGTCACCCTGCAGGTTAGGCATGATATTAACCAGCTTGACCTGGTTGGCTACTTTCAGCAGGTCATTAACTGCGGTCAGAGCCGAATTACCGCCGCCGATAACGGCCACGTCCTTGCCGGCGAACAAAGGAGCATCACAGGTAGCGCAATAGGCCACTCCCTTACCTAGAAATTCTCTCTCCCCGGGGACGCCCAGCGACCGGTAACGCTTACCGCTGGCGATAACCACGCTTTTGGCAGTAAACTCTTTTTTGTTTTTAGTTTTTACGCGAAAAATCTGTCCGGGTTCCACTTTCAACATCTCTACCTCATCGGGCATCTGCATATCGATCGGATTGGCTTCCATCTGCTCGCCGAATTTCTTACTCAGTTCCTGCCCGGTAATATATTGGTAACCCATGTAATTCTCGATATCGCTGGTCCAGAGTACCTGGCCTCCCAGGTCCTTAGCGATCAACAGGGCTCTGAAGCGTTTACGCGAGGCATAAACCGCCGCGGTCATACCGGCCGGCCCGCCACCGATTATGATCAGGTCATAAAGCACCGTAGGATCAGGTATATTTTTTCTTCCTTCGGGGGCCAGGTGTATTCCCAGGTCTTTCAGATTTAGCGGCATAACTCCTCCGCGAATTTCACGCCGAATTCCCGCGCCTGCAGCAAATCATCCGCGGTCGGAGTAAAGGTGGCCTTTAAAGACGGTGAGAATAATTTCAACCGCGCGCTTTTCAGGCGGTCCTCGACCATTTTGACGGCCTCGCCGCTCCAGCCATAAGAGCCGTAAACGGCGCTCAATTTAATTTCATGGCTGACCGTGGGAAATAAGCTGAGCGCGTTCCAGATGGGCCGGGGAACATCGCGATTAATGGTGTTGGTCCCGATCAGGAGCCCGTCGGCGATCTCCAGGGCGTCCCTAAGCTGATCTTCCGTATACTCAGTGACATGCATTACTTTTACCTGCGTCTTTTCAGTTTTAAGTCCCTGGGCGATCTCCGTGGTCAGGGCTTCAGTTTTTTTGTGTGAAGTGAGGTAAAGCACCAGTATTTGCTTCAGGTCCCCGGCCGGTTTAGTACTGGCCGCGAATTCCCGGTACATTTGCACATATTGTAAAGGATTGGAGCGGTGTATGGGCCCGTGGCTCGGAGCAATGATCTTTAACGGCACGTCCTTAACTTTTTCCAGCGCGGCCAGCACTTTTTTCTTGAAAGGCCGGACCAGGCAATCAAAATATATAGCCATTTCCCGGCGGAGATCCGGGACCAGGTCGTTAAACATTTTCTCATTATAATAATGGCTACCAAACGCGTCACAGGGGAACAGCACCTGGTCCTCGGCTAAATAAGTGAACATGGTATCCGGCCAGTGCAGGAACGGCGCGATCACGAATTTCAGGGTGCGCCCGCCCAGGTCCAGGGTCAACTCATCGGTCGCTTCCAGGATATTGAGCTCCCGGTTCAGCAGTTCCTTTAAGAATATCGACCCCGGCTTGCTGATGACCACCACCGCCTGCGGGGCGATCTTCAGGAAATCGGCGATAGCACCGGAATGGTCGGGTTCGGTATGGTTGACGATAAGATAATCTATCTTGGCCGGATCGCAGACCTGGCGCAAATTAGCCAGGAAATCCTGGCTGAAAATACCCTTGACTGTGTCGATCAAGGCCATTTTTTTATCGCCTTTGACCAGGTAGGAATTATAAGTAGTTCCAGAAGCGGTGGGAAATAAGTCATCAAAAAGTCTTAAGTCCGGATGGACCGCCCCGACCCAATAGACATCTTTAATCATCTCGAAAGATTTCATGGTATTACCGCCATATCGCTAACTTATCTTCTCGAACTGGTCCTTCGGCGCCCCGCAATTCGGGCACACCCATTCCGCCGGCAATTGTTCAAACGCCGTCCCGGCCGCGATACCGTTGTCGGGATCGCCGACGGCCGAATCATATATATAACCGCATACCAGGCACTTGTATTTAGCCATTATTTTTCTCCTATTCTTCGATTATGATCGCTTCCACCGGACAATTTTGCGCGGTTTCCCGGCAGGTTTCTTCCGCTTCAGACGGGACCGTCTCCGCTATGACCACCGCCAGTTCCCCCTGCATTTGGAACACTTCAGGACAGTTGTCCGCACACAGGTTACAGCCGATACAAACATCCTTGTTGACTTTCGCTTTCATCTATTCCAGCCTCCATATTTTTATTGGTCAGCTATGCTGCTATTTTATGCCTAATTCCATTAATCGCCCGTTATAATCCTGTTCACCGCCCGATGACCGCCACTTGATGACCTGGTTATGGTCCAGGAACAAGATCGTCGGCACTCCCATGATCCTATACTGCCGGGCTATCGCACCGTCTTCGTCCAGTAAGACCGTGTAAGGGATCTTATATTTATTGACCATGCCCTGCACCCTTTCCTTGGGCTCCTGCGGGTCCACTTGCACTATGGCCACTCCCTTATCTTTGTATTTTTCGTACACAGCTTTCAGGTTCGGGATCTCGGCCAGACAATAATGGCACCAGGTGGTCCCGAATACCACAATTACCGCCTTCTTGCCGGCGTAATCTTTTAACAGGTCGACATTCCTGCCGGCCAGGTCCTTAAGGTTAAAATCAACGGCTTTGCTGCCAGGGGTTCCGACAGGGACGCTGGCTGCCGTATTTGTGGCAACAGGTTCCGCGGCGAAAACCAATACCGGTAATAGTGTAAGTACCAGTAAAAACAGCGCTACTTTTTTGTTAAACATATATCCTCCTTATCCTCCTATAATAGAAATTTACCCATTTGTACTAAATAATACTCTGCCAGAGCGATCATAAGACAGCCCATTACTTTTTTTATCCGTTCCATCCAGATCCCAGGTTTAGGCAGATTGGTCAGGACCCCCGCGAAAGTGCCGGTAATAATCAGTACCGTGTTTAGCCCCAGGGCAAAGATGAATAAAGTTATGAATCCGAAGATCAAGCTTTGCTTGGAGGCAACGAAAGCCAGCAAAACGGCCAAAACGGGAGCCGTGCAAGGGCCAATTACCAGGCCGGCCGCCAACCCCATCAGGAAACTGCCGGCCAGGCCGGTCTTGGCCTGCGGTATACGCTTGATAAACCCGGGCATGGGGAGATTGAAAACACCCAATATGTTAAGCCCGAACAACAGGCAAATATTGCCGATGACAAAGCTTACCCAGGGAGAAGTTTGCCACTGGCCGAAAAGCCGGCCGGTCAAGCTTACGATCATTCCCATAACGGCATAGGTAACGGCTATACCTAAGGCATAAAACAGTGAAAGGAAAAAGGCATGCTTTCTTGACCCGCTGGCTTTGGCGCCGATGAAAGTAACGGTGATCGGTATCAGCGGATATACACAGGGAGTGAAGCTGGTAAGTATCCCTGCCACTAACACGGTTATCAACGCGACAGGCGAACTTACTTGCAGATGCATATTTAAATTATTCATCAGTTGTTGTATCACCAAGGCTCCTTGACTTGACTTGTTTCTACTATATAACGGGTTAAATAATTTTGTCAAGGAGTTAAGACTGGCATTTTTCTACTAAAATTTGACTTTTATTTATACCTGATTATTTCACCCAAACCATGAACGGCACGATGATCATTTTGTTCCGGTGTCGGAACTCTCCCCATAGTTTATATATGCCCTTTTCGGGGAAGCTCACCTGAAAATTAACCCACGGGCCGAAAAATATTTTGTTGGCTTTTTTGGGGTCCACCACCTCCGGCATCCTTTCCACAGAAGGCACTTGTTTATAGATCTTGCCGGCGGCATTGATCATCACCAGTTCCCCGGCGGCCTGTAAATACCCCTGCAGGTCCTTGACCGGCTGGCCCGACTGCCCGTCAATAAAAGCAAAGGTGACCTGCGTTTCGGTCTTTTCCTTGATATCCTTGGGAACCACGGTGAAAGCCACTTTCATATCATCATCTGTGAACTGCTCGGTATCGAAATACATACTGACCGTGGCAAACCGGTCCGTTACTTCGCCCACGTCCAAGGTGGATCGCAGCGTCACGGGCGTTCCCGACTTAGGCTGAAAATAGAAGAAAAACAGGTACTGCCCTTCGTTCGGGAAAACTATATCCTGGGAAAAATTACCATCCGC
This sequence comes from Elusimicrobiota bacterium, assembly GCA_003153935.1. Taxonomy (GTDB): domain Bacteria; phylum CAYTYR01; class UBA6262; order UBA6262; family UBA6262; genus Fen-1174. The sequence continues at coordinate 6,464 of PMCA01000008.1, read as the reverse complement.
GCCCTGGACCGGGAAATAGTGCATATAGGTATCCAGGCTCTGGTCCACTACCACCATCTGCATTACCTGGCCGGCTATATTCTCCAGGCTGACGCCGGCGCTACCGACATTAAAGGTCAGGTGCTGCCGCGCTTCGGGCATTATCTGGTCAGGCTTATTTACCCAGTTTATCTCATAGGCCAGCAATCGGGTGCTTGCCGCCAGCAGCAGCCATCCCATTAAAAATATTTTTTTCATCTCATTTCCTTTCCAGCGTTTTTAAATAGGCCAGTATCAACTCCAGCTTGTTCTTACGCAGGCTGGTAAATTTCACGCCGATGAAACAACCCTGCTGATTCAGGGTAAAGTGCGCGACCGAGGCCTTGACGTTCTGCAGGCAGATATCTTTGGTCAGGGTTATTTGCATGATCAGTTTATCAATTTTTGGGAATGGCTGGGGTGAGAATATTTTCGCGCCGCCCAGGCTCAAGTCAACAATAGTTCCTTCGCCAACCGGGGTTAAGCAAGTTTGCCCGAAGAATTTAACCGGCAAGGAGGTACGAAAACGATCTACGCGGGGTTGGGCCATGCTTATCTTGACCTCTGGCTTAATTTTATTAAATTGTTGATCAGGTGGATATAAGCGGCTCCTAATTCCATATAGTGCCCCTGGGCGCCTGGGAACCTGACTTTAGAACGGCCCCAATCCGGCAAACCACCGGCCCAATGGGGAGCCAGGTCGCTCATAAAGCAGACTATCCGCCCCGCGCCGTAATTGCCGGTTACCAGCAGGGGATCCTTTTTGCCCTGTAAGTGTATTCTGGGCAGATCGATCTTCAATTGACGCACGGACAGCAGTGTCTGGACACCGGGCTTTATTTTTACTTTATTATACCCGAATATAATCGGACTGTTTCTTAAGGCCATTTTTTCCGGTATTATGACCGCTCCCTGCATGGCGTTGACGCGGTCATCGCTATTCAGGCAACGCACCGGCAAGATCCCGGCTAATGGCGTCCGCTCGTAATTGCCGTCATAACCATGGAAGGAACCCCACCCGCCGATCATCAGCAAACCGGTTCCCTGTCTTATCTTATCGGTCAGCACCGGCCAGGCCGTCCGTTCGATCATCCGGCTGGGATAGTCGCTCAGGATAATGGCTGCGTATTCCCGACTGAGATGACGGACGCTTAAACGTCGCTGCGAAGGCAGGTAGCGCACCTGCCAGCCTAAATATCGCAACACTCCGTATAAATACCGGGCCGCCTGCGCCAGTGTGTCATCGCCGCAATATAAGATGGCGGGCCGGCGGTCTTTACTTATTTTCGGCATTGCCGGCACTGCTTCTGGCCAGAAGTTCCCTGATCTTGGCCAAGAGTTTTTCTGCTTCAAAGGGTTTGTTGAAAAAAGCATCCACGCCCACGTCTTCCCCGGTCTTGCGGTCACTCTCCCCAGCCTTGGCGGTTAACATAACGATCGGGATATTTTTGTAGCGGGCGTCATATTTAAGCATCCTGGCCACGTGGAACCCGTCCATGGTAGGCAGCATCAGGTCCAGGATGATCAGGTCCGGATTATGCATCCGCGCCGCGTTCAGGGCTTCCTTGCCGTCAGTGGCGACAATGACATCAAACCCGGAAGCCTCCAGGCGCATGCGGATCATGGTCACGATATCTATTTCGTCATCAACAAGTAAGATCCTCTTTTTTTGTTCCGTCATGACTCCCCTTCCATTACCCGATCAGTTTTTTTATCTGCTCCGACAATTCCTTGGAATCGAAAGGTTTTTTGATGCAGGCCGCCGCGCCCAATTCCAGCGCCCGGTCGCTCAGCTCAGTTACGAGTCCGCTGGAAGCGGTGAATAAAATAATGGGGATAATTTTCAGCTCCGGATCTTTTTTAACCGTCTTACACACCTGATAACCGTCCAATTTGGGCATTTTAACATCCAGCAATACCAGGTCTGGATGTTTCTCCCTTATTCTCTCCAGGGCTTCTTCGCCGTCATAGGCCAGGATCACGTTATAACCCAGGCTGGCAATGCGCATCCTGGTCAGCTCCACGATATCTCTTTCATCATCAACTAACAATATGGTTTTTTTGCTATTTTCAGTCATGTTATACTCCCCTGGCCCGTTCGCGCGCCTTGGCCAGTAACAGGTCTTGTTCTGTTCCGTCTTCCGGACAGGTTGCCTGCCCGGCGACCAGTTCCACTTTGACCTCTTCCTGTTCATGGAAATGAGTCTGCCCCGCCACCAGCTTAGCCAGTTTGTCGTTGAACTGCGGCAGGTTGCCGTCCGCTGCTTTGATGATCATAACCATGGAGCCGTCATCGCCCTTGATCAACAGGTCCTCCCGGCGAACCTTCTCGTGCAAAACCTGAGCGATATCGTCGATCAGTATCCGGCCCCAGTATTCCCCGTAGCGTTCTTTGATCTGCAGGAAATTCTTGATCAGGATCACTACCACGGTGAATGGCTCCTGGCGCAGGCTGTAATCGTTCAGCATCTGTTTAAAGCCCACGGTAAGCAGAGCGCCAGATTTAAAGGCGGGGACGGTAAAAGAGAAAACGCTGCCCTGGTTCAGAACGCTGGCGACCCCGATCTTGCCGCCGTGCTGTTCTACTATCTGTTTACATATGGACAGGCCCAGCCCGGTTCCCTTGACGCCTGGCTTGATCTCCCGGTCCACCTGCTCGAATTTTTCGAATATCCGTTCCTGCGCGTCCTTGGGAATGCCCTTGCCGTTATCTTCCACCGCGAATTCCACCATCTCTTCGTTTTCCACAGGCCGCGCTGATACCCGTATCCTCCCGCCGCTATCGGTGAACTTGACCGCGTTGCCAACCAGATTGGTCAATATTTGCACTATCCTGGTTTCATCGGCGTAGATCGAAGGCAAATTATCCGCCAGCTGATAGGTCAGCTCCAATTTTTTGTGTTCCGCCAGCGGCTGCATGGTAGGTATGAAGCCCTCTATCACCTGTTTGACCGGCAGTTCTTTCCTCTGCAATTTCATCGTGCCGCTTTCCAGTTTCGCCAGGTCCAGAATATCCTGGATCAGGGTTTCCAGGCGGCCGATATTCTTCTTGGCTATCAGCAGGACTCGTTCCTGCTCCGGGGTCAATTCGCCCGGCAGGACACGGTCCATGATCAGGGAAACTCCTTCTTTGATCGCCGTCAACGGCGTGCGCAGTTCATGGCTCACGGTGGAAACGAACTCGTCCTTCATGATATCCAGGCGTTCCAGCCGGATATAGGCGTCGCTCAGTTCTTCATTCTTGACTACCAGGTAATCCTGTATTTTCTGCAGTTCCTGGTTACGGTCCTGTAATTGGCTGGTGCGTTCACGTACTTTTTCTTCCAGGCGAGCGTAGGAATTATTCAGGTTGGCCGCCATACTGTTGAACTGCTCGGCCAGCGCCTGTAACTCGTTACCGGTCTTTATTTTTATCCGGTGCTCCAGGTTACCTTCGCCGATAACTTCCGAACCGCGATGCAGTTCATGGATTGGCTCCAGGAATCCCCGGGACAGGGATACGGCGAAGAAAGGTATAAAGATCACGATGGCGATCAGCACTATAATGAACTTAACCTTGACTTGCTGCAATCCCTCTAAGACATTGGTTTCGGGGATGCTTACCAGGATGACCCAGTTGTTATACTCCTGCCGGTGATCAGTGCCGATCTGCAATCCGCCCACATACCCGTATTCATGCGATATTGGTATTTTACCTTCGATCACGAAATCCGCGTCTTCCGCTTTTTTCTCGTTATCCTTGCTTCTTTCCTGGCTGCGCTGTTCCTGTTTCTTCAACATCTCGCCGCGCTTAACCTTCTGGTAAACCTCGTTATCGGACAATCTTTCTTTAAGAAATTTAGGAGAAAGCGTACCATTGTCAAACAATAGCAACCCGCTTTTATCCAGGACGGTGACGAACATATACTTGTTTTCTTTAGAACTACGCCTGATGGCGTAATAGGTGATCTCCCCTACTTTATGCAGGTCAATGACCCCGAAGACCACCCCGATCAATTTCCGGGTCTTCAAGTTCCGCATAGGCTGGCTGATGACCAGTTCTGGCTGGTGATCCAGGGTGTCAATAATGGGTGAGGAAAAATAAATGCCGGTGCCCTTGATCGCTTCCCGGAAATAATCCATTTTAGAAAAATCCAGGCCGGCCCATTTCTTGGAAGACATAGCGACCGGCCGGCCAGCCGGGTCCAGGAATCCCAGCAACTTGTAAGACGGCTCCTTTTGCTGGAACTCCTTCAGGGTGGTTTCCAGGTCGATCCCCGCGGGTATGGAGAAAACATTGCCCAGATATTCTATTTCGTTCACCCGTTTATTAAAGAAGACGCTGATATTGTTGGCCAAGGTGTTGGAGACGTTTTTGATGTAGCTCTTGGCTTCCTGGACTATGACCAGCTTGCTCTGGTTATAGCCATAGATGCTGATAACCACGGACGGAGCCAGGGAAACGCTTAAAAACAATATGACGAAGACCGGAGTGAGCTTGATCTTGAACTTTTCCCAGAGATGGTATTTGGCGAGGAAATAATAAGGCAGGATAAAAACGATGATACCGAAAAGCAAGAACTGGTAAGGTTGTAAATTATTTATGAACCCGTTTATATATGAAATGATCTGCGAAAATAAACTGTTCATGAATATCCTGTGGGCCTAGGGTTTACTTCTGTTGCGGTTCCGCCCCGTCATTGGCATGAGTGCGGCCATACATGAAACTCTTTATGGCTACTTGTTTCTCATGTTCCAAATTCAGGAATTGCACGCCGGTATTAAAAAATCCCGCTTTTTCGCTGATAATGCTCCAGATGACCTTGACCTCGCAGGCGATCCTCTGCCCCGTCTGTCCCGGCAAACGGAAGCTGATCATGGCTTTACTGCCGAATTTAAGTTGCTTCGGCGATAATAACATCATTCCGCGTTCTGAAAGATTGGCGGCCTTCAGCATGTAACTATAAGCGCTGCCATCCTCGAGGCTCGCGTTAATGACCTGGATATTTTCTTCGAACTTAATACGCTGGCTGGTCCGGCGTTCCGGCGTCGCGCCCTTGGATGGATCGGGAAAATCTATCATGTTTTCTCCTTTTGATATTTAACTTTTCACCGGCAAGATAACCGTAAATTTAGTGCCCTTGCCCAGTTCACTCGCTACTTCTATCTTCCCCCCATGCATCTCCACTAATTCCTTACTGATATACAGGCCCAGTCCGCTGCCGCCGCGGCCGGTACCGAACTGCTGGAATTTCTGGAACAATTTTTTCAGGTTTTCCGGGGCTAGACCGGGACCGGTGTCGGTCACGGTCAGGCACACCTGATGCTCTTCCGGCCGGGCCAACGACTCTACGATGATCTGCCCGTTCTCCGGAGTGAATTTAACCGCATTACTGATCAGGTTCATCAGAATTTGGGTAATTTTGTCCTGGTCCAGTAGCAGGCGCGGGATCTCACCGGCCCGGGCCTCCAATTTCAGGTTCTTGCTCTTGGCCCAGAGTTGGCTCTGTTCCACTACCGAGGTGATAATAGCATTCAGGTCCGTTTCAACGGGTTTTAATGTCATCTGGCCGGATTCTATTTTAGAAATATCCAGCAGGTCGTTTATCAGGCGTTCCAAACGCTCGATACCTTTACCGGCATCGGTAAGGAGATCTTCCTGGTCCTTATTGATATCGCCGGCGATCTTGTCCCTGACGGTTAAAACCGCACCTTTAATAATTGTCAGGGGCGAACGCAGTTCGTGGGAAACGTGGGCCACGAACTTATCTTTCAACGCGTCAAGTTCTTTCTGTTTAGTGACATCGCTGATCACCGAAACGGTACCAACCGTCATACCGTTAGTATCTTCGATGACCGCGCTGGAGGCGCGTAATACCTTCTTGGTATTTTCCTGCCCGTGCACGACTATCTCGGCTACCTTATCGGTACTGCTGGCCCCGGGCATTTCCTTGGTGAAGGAAGCGATCTGATGCTCTTCCAGGCTGTCCACTATATTCTTACCGGCTACGTCCTTTTTGGACTTGCCCAGTAATTTTTCCGCCGCGTCATTCATGTACATTACTTTGCCTTCGGCGTTGACCACGACCAGTCCGTCGGATATACTGCGCAGGATCCGTTCCACTTTTTCTTTTTCGTGTACCAGATGCTTCTTATCTTCGATCAGTTCATTAACGGCGACCTGCACTTTTTTCTGTAGGGCCTCATCGAAATTTTTGGCCTTAGCCACCAATTCCCGGTATTCGTCATAGCTGATGCGCTTCATGCGCTTGGCCTTTTTGGTTTCGTCCGCGATCTCCCCGCCCATGCCGGGACCCAATCCCGGTCCCAACCCGGGGCCAAGCCCTGGTCCCAGGCCCGCTCCCAGTCCCGGCCCTTTACCTGGTCCTTTGCCAGGACCCTTGCCGGGGCCTTTACCTGATCCTTTGCCCGGACCCAATCCCGCTCCAAGACCGGGGCCCATTCCC
>PMCA01000024.1 GCA_003153935.1 Elusimicrobiota bacterium | reverse complement strand
CAAAAGAAGAATCCGGATGTAGCGGAGCTCATCCGCGGCAAGAGCGGTAAGGTCTACGGTAATTTGATGTCGGTGTTGACCTTGTTAAAGGGTTTGCCCCTGTCATACAACCGTGACTTGCAGGAAGATAAACCGCCGCTGTTCGATACCGTGGACACGGTCAAAGAGAGCCTGATAGTCTTCAGCGGTCTTATCCGCGCGGTGAAAGTTAACGATAAGAAAATGCTCAGTCAGGTGGCTAACGGGCTGATGGAGGCCACGGATGTGGCCGATTACCTGGCCATGCGCGGCGTTCCTTTCCGCCAGGCGCATTTCATCGTCGGCAGCCTGGTCAAGTACTGCCTGGAGCATAAAAAGAATTTGCACCAGCTGACCCTGGCCGAATATCTTAATTTCAGCCAACTCTTCAAGGCCGATATTTTTAGTTTCATTAAACTGGAGAATTGTCTTAAACGTAAAAAAGCCACCGGCGGAACCGCTCCCGCGCAGGTTAAAGCGACCATAGAACGGGAAAAAAGGATACTATGAAACGGTTCAGATATGCGCCCATAATATTTTTACTGCTGCTCCTGTCAGCAGGGCAGATTTACGCCCTGGAGCAACCGGAGAAGATACTGTCTTTGGAAGACAGCATTAAATGGGCCATGACGAACAATCAGGACCTGTTACTGCTGGCGGAAAAGAAGTATATTTACGAGCAGAAAATAAAGGAAGCCGATTCATACTTTTACCCGAAACTCGTGTTGTCCGGCGCTTATACCCGGTTAGATGTAAGTACGCCTACAACTTTACCGCCGAATTTGGGCGGTTCTACTCTCCCGGTGGGGGTAAGCAACCATTATGTNNGTCTGGATGTTAGCACGCCTACCACCTTGCCGCCGAACCTGGGCGGTTCCACTCTGCCGGTGGGGGTAAGCAATCACTATGCCACCAGGGTTTCCGTGAACCAGTACCTGTTTACCGGCGGCTACCTGATCAACCAGCATATGATCGCGGAAACGCAGCTGGAGGAGGTCAGGAAAGATGATGAAGGGGTCAAGCGCAGGGTTGTCCTGGATGTGGCCTCTAAATTCTATGACGTACTTTATCAGCAGCAGCTGCTGGAAATATATAAAGAGTATCAGGCACAGCTTAATAATTACCTGGATATAGCCAGGCGTAAAGCCGACCCGAGAGTTTATGAAACAGGTCTGTGGGAAATGGAAGCGGCCAACTTGGAGGCTCTGCTCAGCAAAACGGAAGAAAAAGCCGACTTGGCGCTTATCGCCTTTAACAAGTCCGTAGGTTTCGAGCTGAATTCCAAAGTGAAGCTGGTCGGCGACCTGAAGGTCTCGGGCGACGAGGGGCAGCAGGATATCAATACTTACGTGGCTAAGGCCCTGGACTGCTCCCCGGAATTACAGCGCCTGACGCTGGTGGACACGGAGATACAGCATGAGATCAGCCAGGCTTTCAGCGAGCGTTATCCCACCATAGTGCTGGGAGCGGATTACGAAAGAAGCGGGCTGGACTTTGACCTGGAGGGGCGCAACTGGACCGCCACCCTGGCTATTAATTATCCGCTCTTTAACGGCTGGTTAAGCTGGGCGCGGGTCAGGCAGATGCGCGGCGAATTGAAGCGCAGTAGTTTAATGGCGGTGCAGCAGCGCGATAACCTGACACTGCAGGTGCAGCAATCGTACAGCCATTATTTGCGGGCCGGGAAGAACTTGAATAACCTGGGCAAGAATAAGGACCTGGCGCAGAAAACCCTGGACGCGGTAGTGGAAAGCTACAAGAATAGCCGGGCCAACTGCACGGAAGTTTTAACTATACTGCGCCGCTTCCTGGATACCAAGATGCTTTATCTCGACGAAAGTTATGAATATACCCTAAGTGAAATTGAGCTAAAAGTAGTCACGGGAATCGACCTTTCGAAGTAGCCCCTATGAAAAGAATATTTTCCTGGTTCTCTATAAGAATTATTTTAACGGCAGTTATGTTAACGGTTGGTTACGGTTCTTTGTCCGCGGCGGCCTTGAATGAAGAAGACCTGTGGCTGGATTATTTCTGGCAGGAATATTTGGCGCTGCCGGCAGACCAGAAACCCAAAGTGGCCCTGGTCCTGGGCGGTGGCGGTGCCAGGGGATTGGCGCAGGCCGGGGTCCTGGAAGTCTTCAGCGAAGAACAGCTGCCAGTGGATCTGATAGTGGGTACCAGCGTAGGCGCTCTGATGGGGTCGTTGTATGCCGGAGGTATGCCGGTGGCCGACCTCGTAAAAATGGCGCAGAACATGACCTGGAGCAAGCTGGTAAGTTTAAAATTCTCTCCGGTGGGCCTGTATTCTACCAAAAAGATGGAAGAATACATAACCAGGCGTATCGGTGACAAAAACTTTTACGAGATGAAGATCCCTTTCGCCTGCGTGGCGGTGGATATCCGCAATGGCGAAAAGGTTATATTGCGCGACGGCCCGGTGGCCACTGCCGTTCGAGCCAGCGCGACTATGCCCGGCTTGTTCGAGCCGGTCGAATACCGGCATCGGTTATTAATGGATGGCGGGATCATCGATAATGTGCCGGTGGACGTGGCCAAGTTCATGGGCGCAGATATTATAGTCGCGGTTGATGTCAGCGCCGATATCGGGCTGGCCAAAACCAATAACTCTTTGCTGATCCTGAGCCAAGTGATGTATATCCGGGGTACTTTCCTTTCGCAAGAGCAGTTGAAGCTGGCTGACCTGGTCATCAGCCCGGACGTTAAGGATATTAATGTGTCCGAGCTGGAGCGAGGCGATGAATGCGTGGACGCCGGTGTGGTCGCGGCACGCGGCAAAGTCAGGGAAATAAAGAAACTGATCCTGAACAGGGTTTGGGATAAGCTGCCATGAAAAAAAATATCTTTTTTCTTATCCTGATGATCAACAGTTTATTTTTGGCCGGAACGGCAGGAGCCAGTGTAGCAGGTAATTATTTTAAAGAAGCGGAACAAGCAGCCAAGAACGGCGACAATCAAGCCGCCATGCAAGACTACCAGGAAGCGCTGGACGCCGGTTATAACAAGGGTAAAGTCGCCCTGGCTCTCGGCGGTTTGTACGCGCGCTCCGGCGACGACGCGGGGGCGATAAAATGGCTAAACACCGCGCAAGGCGAGAGTTTGAGCAATGATGACGCGTTACAGGCCGATCTCAGCCTGGGGAAAATATATTACCGCAACCGGGATTTCGCCAAAGCTATGGAATACCTGAAAGACTGCCTGGCGATCAGGCCCAAGTATGAAGAAGCGCATTTAAACCTGGCGCTGATCTACCGGGATATGAAAATGTATCCCGAGGCCAGCTTACAGATGGATTCCCTGGCCCGGTCCAAAAAACTGAAATTTGAATATTGCCTGCTTAAGGGGCAGATCTACCAGGATTGGGGTATTTACCGCAAGGCTGGTATTTACCTGGGCAAGGCTATTATTATCAATGCCATGAGCCTGGACGCGCACCAGAGCTTGGCGGAGGTTTATTTCCAGCAGAATGACTATGGCAAGGCTCTGGGCGAATGGAAATACGTGGCCAGCTTGCAGCCACAAGCGCTGGCTTACCAGAAGATGGCCCTGTGCTTGTACAATTTAACCGAAAAGGAAAAAGCTCTGGCTTCCTTGCTGGAAGCTATAAAACTGGAACCCAATGATTATATGAACTACGCGCTGGGCGGTTTGATCTACAGCTCTGGCCGGGACTGGGAAAAAGCGCTGGCCCAGTTTAACCGGGCGCTGGAGATAAATCCCGGCAGCCAGTTCGCCCTGTATGGCCAGGGGCTATGCAACCTGCGTCTGCAGAAAAAGCTTCAGGCCCAAATTAGTTTTCAAAAAACAGCTGAACTGAACAATAATTCCTGGATGGGTTCGATAGCCGCCCGGGAACTGAATAATATTAACGGAGTTAAATAATGTGCGCATTCGCATATCAAGACGATGAGCTATACTGTGACGGCCTGAAGGTCAAGGAGATCGTGGCCGAGACGGGCACGCCTTGTTACCTCTACAGCCAAAAGACACTGATCGATAATTACGCCGCTTTTGACGAGGCTTTTGCCGCCATCAACCATATGATCTGCTACGCGGTGAAGACCAACTCTAACCTGGCGGTCCTGCGGACCCTGGCCCGTTTAGGTGCCGGGGCTGACATCGTCAGCGGCGGGGAACTTTACCAGGCCCTGGCGGCCGGATTCAGCCCAGAGAAGATCGTCTTTGCGGGCGTCGGGAAGACCGAAGAAGAGATAGCTTACGCCTTAAAGAACGATATACTGATGTTCAACGTGGAGTCCATGCCGGAGCTGGAATTGATCAGCACCGTCGCCAAAGCACTGAAAAGAATAGCCAGGATCTCTTTCCGCGTTAATCCGGACATTAATCCGAAGACCCATCATCATATATCCACTGGATTGGCGCAGAATAAGTTCGGCATCAGCATCAATCACGCTGAAGAGGCCTATCAGGAAGCCAGTACCAATAAGTTCCTGGAGATCGTCGGGATGCAGGTGCATATAGGTTCGCAGATAACAACCGTCGAACCGTTCGTGGAAGCGGTGGAGAAGGTTTTGAAGTTGGCTTACTCCCTGCAGGAGATGGGTCTGCCCGTAAAGTATATCGACCTGGGCGGCGGCTTGGGCATAACCTACAAGGATGAAAAACCGCCGACACCGCGGGACCTGGCGCAAGCCATCATACCCCTGATCAAGGGCAGTCCCTACCAGTTTATCTTTGAACCGGGACGGTACATCGCGGGTAATGCCGGTATACTGGTGACCCGGGTGCTGTACCTGAAAGAAACGCCGGCCAAGAAATTCGTTATAGTCGACGCCGGAATGAACGACCTGTCCCGCCCGGTGCTGTACGACGCCTATCATGAGATAAGGCCGGTGGAGAAGGTCGGGAATAATGAAATGATCGTCGATGTGGTGGGGCCCATCTGTGAAAGCGGCGACTATTTCGCCAGGAAGCGCAGTTTGCCGGCGGTACAGCAGGGCGACCTGCTGGCCATTTTCAACGCCGGGGCTTACGGTTTTTCCATGTCTTCCAATTATAACGCCAGGCCCCGAGCCTGCGAAGTGATGGTGATCAAGGATAAGTATCATATTGTCCGGGAAAGAGAAACTTACGAGGACCTGGTCAAGAAGGAGAAGTTACCTAAAAATGAAAGTTAAACTGGAATTTACGAAATTAAGCGGAGCGGGGAATGACTTCGTGGTCATCGATAACCGTCGCAATATCTTGCCGGGATCGCCAGCCAAGATGGCGGTTAAACTGTGCGCGGCCAAGACCGGTATCGGCGCCGACGGTGTTTTGCTGCTGGAAAAGTCCAAGCGCGCCGCGTTCAAGATGCGTGTCATCAATCCCGACGGCAGTGAGGCGGAAATGTGCGGAAACGGCGCCCGTTGCCTGGCGCGTTACGCCTACTTGCGCAAGATCGCGCCCAACCGGATGGTTTTTGAGACCAAGGCGGGCCTAATCGGCGCCGCGGTAAAAGGAACGGAAGTTAAATTACGCCTGAGCGCTCCGCACGACCTGAGGGAATTAAAGATAATCCTGGATGGCGCCATGAGAGATATATTTTTTATCAATACCGGCGTACCGCACGCCGTCACCTTTGTCCGGAGGATCGAACAACTGGATGTAGTGTCCTGGGGCCGGACCATCAGGAACCACGCCTTGTTCAATCCCGCCGGTACTAACGCGGATTTCGTGGCGAAGATCGACAGCCATAATATAGCCGTCCGGACTTATGAGCGCGGGGTAGAGGACGAGACCCTGGCTTGCGGGACCGGGTCCGTAGCGTCCGCCCTGGTCGGCGCCCGTGAACTGGGACTGCTTTCCCCGGTGCGGGTCCACACCCGCGGCGGCGAGGTACTGAAAATTTATTTTAACCGGTCCGGGGATAAATTCAGTGAAGTGTATCTGGAAGGCGAAGTGAAATATTTGTTTGACGGAATATGGAAAGAGATCTAAAAAATTATGGAGGTTCAAATGTTTAGCGGTTCAGCAGTGGCGGTAGTAACGCCTTTTAGAGATGGGAAAGTTGACTATGCCGCCCTAGAAAAATTAATTGAATTCCAGATCAAGAACGGTACCAGGATATTGGTGCCATGCGGCACTACGGGAGAATCAGCCACACTTTCTTTTGAAGAGCATCATGAGGTTATCAGGTTTTGCGTGGAAAAGGCCAATAAGAGGATTAAGGTAATTGCCGGGACAGGTTCCAATAATACCGAAGAAGCTATTATCCTGACTCAGTATGCCAAAGAAGCGGGGGCGGATGGCGCTCTGCTCATCACGCCTTATTACAATAAGCCGACCCAGGAGGGCATGTACCTGCATTTTAAGAAAATAGCGGATACAGTAGATCTGCCTCAGATCCTTTACAATGTTCCGGGGCGGACCGGGGTGAACCTGTTGCCGGAAACCGTTATCAGATTGTCCAAGATTAAGAATATAGTTGGCGTTAAGGAGGCCAGCTGCTCTCTCGAGCAGGTGAGCCAGATCGTCCAGCACGCGGATGACGATTTTATCGTGCTTAGCGGCGAGGATTCTTTGACTTTCCCTATCCTGGCCCTGGGTGGCCGGGGAGTGATTTCCGTCGTCGCTAATATAATCCCGGGAGCCGTGGCGGAGATGGTCGAGGCTTTCGAACAGGGGCATATCAAGAAGGCGCGCGGTATGCATTTTCAGATGTTCGACCTGATGAAGGCTGTGTTTTTCGAGACCAATCCCATTCCGGTCAAGACCGCTATGGGTATCATGGGCCTGTGCTCTGACGAAATGCGTTTGCCGTTATCGCCTATGGCTGAAGCTAATGTTCATAAGCTTAAGAAGGTAATGAAGGATTACGGACTAATAAAATGATTACACCGATTAGAAAAGAGATTCCACAGATTAGAGCTTTGTTTTATCTGTGTAATCGTTTTAAGAAATCTGTGTAATCTTAGTGGGAGTTTAAAATGATCAAAGTTATTGTCTGCGGCGCGGCCGGAAGAATGGGCCAAAGGATAATCCATTTAATAAATGAGGAGACAGACCTGCAATTGGCGGGAGCGGTGGAGGCACCGGGTGCCCCGTCCATCGGCGTCCAGGTGTCCCCGCAGGTGAAGATCAGCGATAGCCTGGAGAAAGTGGCCCACGAGGGCGATATCATAGTGGATTTTACCACTCCCAAGGCCACTATGAGTTACATGGAAGTAGTGTCCAAGCTAAAAAAGCCCTTTATCATCGGCACTACCGGGTTTAGCGATGACCAGTTAAAGAACATAAAATTTATTACCCAGAATTTGCCCTGCCTGATGGCGGCCAATATGAGTATCGGCGTCAATATCATGTTAAAGATGGTCCGGGAAGCCGCGCCGATATTGGGTGACTCTTACGACATAGAAATAGTGGAAGCCCATCACCACAATAAAAAGGATGCGCCCAGCGGTACGGCCCTGGCGTTAGCTAAGGAGATAACCGATTCCCTGAACCGCAGCATGAAGGATGATATCGTTTATGGCCGCAAGGGTATGGTCGGAGAGCGGCTGCCGCGGGAGATCGGTATTCATGCCGTGCGGGCCGGGGATATTGTCGGCGAGCACACGGTGATATTCGCCGGATTGGGCGAGAGGCTGGAATTTACCCACCGGGCGACCAACCGCGATACATTGGCCCGCGGCGTGATCCGGGCCATCAAGTTCCTGGCCGTGGCCCCGGCGGGGTTCTATGACATGCAGGATGTGTTGGGATTAAAGTAAAATAAAGAGGTGACTCTAATGAAATATGTCCGGTTCCTGCATAACAATGAAATGAAATACGGGGCTTTGGAAAAGAACGACCTGGTGGTGGAGTTCGAAAAAGGCTACGGGTCCGACTCTACTCCCCATCGACATAAGTTTAAGGAATTGAAACTGTTGTCCCCGTGCCAGCCCTCCAAGATCGTAGCGGTGGGACTTAATTACAGCGATCATGCCAAAGAACTGAATATGGCGTTACCCAGCGAGCCGGTACTGTTCATCAAACCGGGCACTTCGGTAGTGGGTCCCGGTGATAACATTATATACCCGCAGTCCAGCAAACAGTTGGATTATGAAGCGGAGATCGCGGCGGTGATTAGGAAAACCTGCCGGCGCGTCAGCGTGGAAAATGCTCCTGATTATATATTGGGCTATACCTGCTTTAACGACATCACCGCACGGGACCTGCAGAATAAGGACGGGCAATGGACCCGGGCCAAGAGTTTTGATACTTTCAGCCCGATCGGTCCCTGGATCGTCAGCGGGTTGGATACCGCCAATTTAAAGATAGAATTGAAACTGAACGGCCAGGTAAAGCAGGATTCTTCCACTGCCAACCTGATCTTCAAGATACCGATGCTGGTAAGTTTTATCTCCCAGGTCATGACTTTATTACCCGGGGACGTGGTAACAACCGGTACTCCCGCGGGAGTCGGGCCGATGAACGTCGGTGATACGGTGGAAGTAACCGTGGAAGGGATCGGCACTCTCAAGAATATAATAAAAGGAGAGCTGAATGCTTAAAGCCATTAAAAAATTAATGGTCGTTTCAGCCGGTATTAGCCTCCTCTTGCTCCAACCCGCTTACCCCCAGTTTACTATCCCTAAGGATATGATCCCGGAAAATAT
The DNA here is from genome assembly GCA_003153935.1 of Elusimicrobiota bacterium. GTDB lineage: Bacteria > CAYTYR01 > UBA6262 > UBA6262 > UBA6262 > Fen-1174. Next base: position 20,183 of record PMCA01000024.1, on the reverse strand, counting down.
CAGTGGCCCGGTCAGGGCGCAGATTGAGAGATTGTACTCCAATGATGACACGGAGAGGCAAAATGCCGTTAATGCTCTGGGAGATATGGGACCCAAAGCCGGGCCGGCCATACCTTATTTAATACAGCTTTTAAGCGACAAGGATTCCCGGGAATTCATCGATAATACCGGAGACGCCCTGTTCAAGATTGGGGAAATAGCGGTAGACCCGCTGATCTCGGAATTAAATACGGAAAAATGGTACGCCCGTGACCAGGCGGTCATGGCCCTGGGCCGTATTGGGAACACCCGCGCGGTGGAGCCGCTCATCGCCGCACTGCGTGACGAGAATTCCACTGTCCGTGAGCACGCGGCCAGGTCGTTGGGACTGATCGGTGATAATCGCGCCGTGGAAGCCTTGATCGCGGCCCTAAAGGATGACGACGGGTTCGTGTTGCGCGAGTCCATCCTGGCGCTGGATACGATCGGCGAGCCGGCGGTTGACCCTCTGATCGCCGCGCTGAAGGATAAAAATGATATCATCCGCAAGTACGCCTCGCGGTCGCTGGTGAAGATCGGCAAACCCGCTGTTAATCCCTTGATCGTGGAACTGAGTGATGAGAAGTGGTTCGTGCGGAAATACGTGGCCAAAGCCCTGGGCGATATCGGTGACAGCCGGGCAGTCGAGCCTTTGATCGCCGCGCTGCATGACGATAATGCCATCGTGCGGGAGCAGGCGGCCCGGGCGCTGGGCGATATAAAAGATAGCCGGGCGGTGGATCCACTGGTCGCCGCTTTGAATGATGAAAGCGAGATGGTCAGGATACAGGCGGTAAAATCCCTGGGTGAGATCCGCGATACGCGGGCCGTGGGACCGCTGATCTACACTTTGCGCGATAAAAAGAATTACGGCTCGGTCCAGGGTACCGTGACTGAAGCCTTGACCAAGATCATTGGCAACCCGGCGGTTAATCCCCTGATCGCGGCTTTAAAGGACAGCAACGTCGAGGTGCGCAAGAACGTGGCTATGATCCTGGGAGAAGTCAGGGATAACCGGGCCGTGGAGGCGCTGATCGAATCACTGGGAGATGCGGATGAAGATGTCCGTCTGAACGCGGCCAAGGCGCTGGGAGAGATGCGCGATACCCGGGCGATCGGTCCTTTGATCGTAACGCTCAAAGACAACAGCGAGCAGGTCAGGGATAAGGCAGCCGAGGCCTTGATCAAGACCGGCGAACAGGCCCTGGCCCCACTAGAAGAAGCCTTGCAAAATGAAAATGTCATGGAGAGGGAGTACTCAGCGCTGGCCCTGGGAGAATTAAGGGATAACCGCGCCGTGGATCCTTTGATGGAGGCTCTTAATGACAAGAATGCCATGGTGCGCTGGAACGCGGCTGTGGCTTTGGGTAAAATAAAGGATAACCGGGCCGTGGACCCGTTGATCCGGGCTTTGAAAGATAAGGATAAGGATGTCCGGGTAGTGGCCGCGGTGACCCTGGGTATCATCTCCGATAGCCGGGCGGTGGAGCCATTGATAACCTCCCTACAGAACGAGAGTAAGGAAGTGCGGAGTGATGTGGCGTTTGCCCTGGGCAAGATCAAAGATACCAGGGCGGTCCTGCCATTGATCGAGGCGCTAAAAGATGACAGCGAAATTGTGCGTGAACAGGCGGCCAAAGCCCTGGGAGAGATCGGGGATGACCGCGCGGTAGACTCCTTGATCGAAACCCTGCATGATAAATTTACCAATGTCCGTGAAAAAGCGGCCTGGGCCCTGGGGATGATGAAAGACGGCAGGGCGCTGCAACCGCTGATCGCGGCGCTGGACGACGAGTACGCCAGCGTGCGAGTGGTGGCTGCAATATCCCTGGAAAGGGTCACCGGCAAAGGCTATGGCGACGACAAAGATAAATGGCACGAGTGGTGGCAGAAAATACAAAATAACCCGAGGTGACGCAGATGGGCGAAGAAAATAAATTGGAGATCGAAGACCAGGAAGAGGGCTGGGACCCGGCTAATGTAGCCGCGACTATCGTCCTGGTGATCGTCGGCATTGGCTTGCTGTTCTTTTTATTCTGGTCGTTGATGGTTCTTAAAAGCGTAACAGGTAATATCATAGCCGGCTTGATCCTGCTGATCCTGATCGGCGAAGTGATTTATGTATTTAAAAAATAATCTGTTTAATCAAGAGAGGGTTCAATGCAGATCGAGTTCAGTGACAAGCTGAAGAAAATACCGCCGTACTTATTCATTGAGATAGATAATAAGAAGAAGCAGGCCCGGGAAAAAGGCGTGGATGTCATTGACCTGGGCGTGGGGGATCCCGACCTGCCGACGCCGGACCACATAGTGGAAGCGGCCAACAAAGCCATGCGTATCCTGGATAACCAGCGGTACCCGTTCGGCATGGGGCTGCTGGCGTTCAGACAGGCAGTGGCCGACTGGTACAAAAAACGCTTTAACGTAACCCTGGACCCGGCGACCGAAATTGTGGCCCTGGCCGGTTCCAAAGAGGGCATTTATCATATTCATGACGCTTTCGTAAATCCTAATGCCGATGTGCTGGTGCCTGAACCGGGATATCCCGTCTACGCTAACGGGACGCTATTGAGCGGCGGACAGAATTATTTCATGCCACTGAAAAAAGAGAATCATTTCCTGCCCGACCTGCACGCGGTTCCCCATAACGTGGCCCAAAAGGCCGCACTGATGTTCATTAATTATCCTAATAATCCCACCGCTGCCTGCACTGATAAAAAGTTTTTTGAAAAGGCAGTCAAATTCGCCAAGCAACATAATATTATTGTTTGTCACGACGCCGCTTACAGCGAAATGTATTACGACGGGGAAAAACCGCCGAGTTTCCTGGAGGTGGAGGGCGCCAAGGAAGTCGGGATAGAGTTCCATTCCTTATCTAAAACTTATTGCATGACCGGCTGGCGTATCGGCTGGGCGTGCGGTAACGCTAAGGTCATACAGGGATTGGCCAAGGTTAAGGAGAATGTCGATTCCGGCGTTTTCCAGGCCGTGCAATATGCCGGTATTGCCGCCCTGACCGGGGATCAGTCGTGTGTGGAAGACATGCGGAAGACGTTCCAGGAACGCCGCGACGTTTTCGTGAACGGTTTGGTGAAACTGGGTTGGAAAATCAGCAAACCCAAAGCCAGCTTCTATGTCTGGGCGGAAGTGCCGCCAAGGTATACTTCCATGCATTGCGTTACGGTCCTGCTGGAGCAGGCCGGGATCGTCGCTACACCGGGGATCGGGTTCGGGCCGTCGGGCGAGGGGTATGTGCGTTTCGCCCTGACCCAGAATAAGAAGCGCTTGAACGAAGCACTACAGCGTATCGAAAAGATAAAATGGTAGTGGCTGGGCGGACAGTTTATCTGGGATTAGGAAGTAATTTAGGTGACAAGAGAAAAAACATACGTAATGCCGTTAAATTACTGCGCGAGCACGTAAAAGTTATTAAAGTATCATCGCTGTATAAGACCAAGCCGGTTGGTTATACTGACCAGCCTGATTTTTTAAATGCCGTCTTGGAAATTAAAACCAGCGTAGCTCCGTCTGGGTTACTGCGCATAGTGAAAGCCATTGAAAAAAAAATGGGACGCCGGCGGACATTCCGCAACGGTCCGCGCGTCATAGATATCGATATCCTGCTATACGAGGGCAGGAGAGTTAAAACCAGCAGATTGACCATTCCCCATCCGCGTTTGAACGAACGTGAATTTGTTCTGGCTCCCTTAAGGGAAATAGGCCCGCGTTTGGACAAAAAGGTATTTAAATGGAAAAAATAACTACCGCCTCATTACTGACCAAAAAACAAACTCACCGGAAGATAACCGTGCTTACTTGTTATGATTATCCGACTGCCAAAATCATGGACCAGGCCGGTATCGATATTTTATTGGTGGGAGATACCCTGGCCATGGTGGTGCTGGGCTATGAAACCACTCTGCCGGTGACTATCGATGAGATGCTGCACCATGTAAAAGCGGTAAAACGCGGCACGAAAAAAGCCTTGCTGGTGGCGGATATGCCGTATCTTTCCTACCAGATCAAACCCAGCGAAGCGGTACGCAATGCCGGTCGGTTCTTGAAAGAAGGCGGCGCGGAAGCGGTGAAAATAGAGGGCGGCCGGGAAATGGTCAAAACCATAAAAGCCATGCTGGCTGCCGATATCCCGGTGATGGGGCATATCGGATTGACTCCCCAGGCCGTTCATAAAATGGGCGGCTATAAGGTGCAGGGCCGGGAAAAAACACAGGCGGAAAAATTAAAAGAAGACGCGTTGCAGTTACAGGACGCCGGCGTGTTTGCTATTGTGCTGGAGGGCCTGCCCTGGCAGTTAGCCAAAGAGATCACCGACAGCTTGAGCATACCTACTATCAGCTGCGGCGCGGGAAAATACTGCGACGGACAGGTGCTGGTAACCCCGGATATGCTGGGATTATTTCCCGATTTCACCCCGAAATTCGTCAAGAAATACGCGGACTTGGGGAGCATAATGCTGAAGGCCTTCAAACAATACAAGCGGGAAGTGGAACAGGGCAAGTTCCCCGATAAAAAGCACAGTTATTAAACACAGGAGGCGAAAAATGAAAAAATTTTGGTCCGTTCTTTTAGCGCTGGCGGCGGTGATGATCATAATAGCGCCGGGATATGCGGCCGAAGGGTATGGCCCGGGAGTGGTCCCGAAAAACAGCAACGAAAAAGAAATTACGGAGAAACTGAAAACATTCCTGCCCAAGAACTGGGAGCTGAGTTATTTAATGCGCAAGGTGACGCCGGCGGAATGGCAGGGAGAAATCAGCGCCATCGAAATAGGACTGGCTGACCCGACTACCAAGTTATCTGACGACCTGAAACAGTTCACTTATAACCCTGTCTTTACCCTGTGGTTCTGCCCGAAGAACTGGACGGGCGAAAAGAAAAAACTGCCGGCCAAGGCACAGAATATGGCGGCTATTTACCTGGGAGAGAACGATAAGTACAAGGTTTACTATCTTAACCTGGTCAAGACCAGCTGGCCGACATACATTGAGGATATCAAAAAAGGTTTCGGCCTGAAACAGATAAATAATAAGTAATAAGGGACGTTTCTAATTAATGAAAATTATCAGAAAAATAGAGCAGATGCAGGAATATATCCGGAAACACAGGCGGGCAGGCAAGACAATCGGCCTGGTGCCGACCATGGGCGCCCTGCATGAGGGTCATTTGAGCCTGATACGCCGCGCCGCCAGGGAAAATGACCTGGTAGTGGTTAGTATCTTTGTAAATCCTATCCAATTCGGGCCGAATGAAGATTTTAAGAAATATCCCCGCCCGTTCGCTAAAGATGTCAAGCTGGCCGTCAAAGCTGGTGCCGATATAATTTTTAATCCCGGTGCCGGTGAAATGTATCCCCCGGGTTATCAGACTTATGTGGAGCCAGGTGAGTTAACCGCGGGACTTTGCGGCGCTTTCCGGCCGGCGCACTTTCGCGGCGTGGTAACTGTCGTTATCAAACTTTTCAACTCGGTGTTGGCGGATAGGGCCTATTTCGGCCAGAAGGATTACCAGCAGGCGCAAGTTATCAAGCAGATGGTCAAGGACTTGAATCTCCAGATGCAGATCGTAGTATGTCCGATAATCAGGGAGAAAGACGGCCTGGCCATGAGCTCGCGCAACCAATATCTAAGTCCGGAAGAAAGAAGATCAGCTACCTGTTTGCATGAAGCGCTGAGGGTAGCCAAAGCGATGGTCAGCAGCGGCATAAAAGATGCGGGCAAGATAAAAAGAGAAATAAGAAATATTATCCAAAGCAATTTACTGGCCAAAGTGGATTATATAGAAATAGTGGACGCGGGGTCGCTAGAACCGGTCAAGCAGATAAAGGGTCAAGCTGCTATAGCCCTGGCGGTCTTCATCGGTAAAACGCGCCTGATCGACAATATGGTGTGGGGTTAATGGAAAAATTAAAGAAGGATCTGATCACAGTGGATTTTTTGGTTATCGGCAGCGGGGTGGCGGGGTTATCATACGCCCTGAAGGTAGCAGATCATGGCAAGGTGGCCATAATCTCCAAAAAACAGGCCAGCGAATCCGCGACTTTTTACGCCCAGGGCGGGATCGCCGCGGTCCTATCCGGTGAAGACAGTTTCCAGATGCACATAAAAGATACCCTGACCGCCGGCGCCGGGCTATGTCATCCGGATATAGTGGAAATGGTGGTCAAGAGCGCGCCGGAGCGGATCAAAGAGCTGCTTAATTACGGTGTGAAATTCACCCGCTGGGAAGATGACCAGGAACACCTGGACCTTACCAAAGAAGGCGGGCATTCCAAGCGCCGCATTGTGCACGCCAAGGACCTGACCGGGAAGGAGATCGAAGAAAAACTCCTGGCCAAAGTAATGGCGCATAAGAATATCCGTATCTACGCGGATTTCATGGCGATCAATTTAATAAAAGAGGGGAACACCAACACCTGCTGGGGCGCTTACGTCCTGGATATTAAGAAGAAGAAGGTAGCTACTTTCCTGTCCAAGGTGACGGTGCTGGCCACCGGCGGGGTCGGTAAGGTGTATTTGCTTACCAGCAACCCCGATACCTCCACCGGTGATGGAGTAGCCATGGCCTACCGTATCGGCGCCCGGATCGCCAACCTGGAATTTATCCAGTTCCATCCGACCTGCCTTTACCATCCGGAAGCTAAGTCGTTCCTGATCAGCGAGGCGGTACGCGGCGAGGGTGGCATCTTGCGTTTAAAAGACGGAACCGCTTTCATGAATAAATATCATCCCCTGAAAGACTTGGCGCCACGCGATATCGTCGCCCGGGCGATAGACGCGGAATTGAAACGCACCGGGGATGAATGCGTTTTCCTGGACATCACCCATAAGCCGGCTCCGTTCATCAAAAAGCATTTTCCGAATATTTACAAGAAGTGCCTGTTCTATGGCATTGACATGACCAAAACCCCGATACCGGTGGCGCCGGCCGCCCACTATATGTGCGGCGGGGTAATGACGGATAAAGACGGCTCCACCAACATCCGGAGATTATACGCCTTGGGAGAAGTGGCCCATACCGGTTTGCACGGCGCTAACCGCCTGGCTAGCAATTCTCTGCTGGAGGCGATGGTCTTCGCCCATAACGCGGCCCGGCAATCGGTAATCGACATCTGCGCCAGCGTTTCTTTCCCAGCGGTGAAACCGTGGGATATCGGCCAGGCCGTCGATTCCAATGAATCAATTATCGTCGCTCATAATTGGGACGAGATCAGGCGCCTGATGTGGAATTACGTCGGCATAGTGCGTTCCGATAAACGCCTGGCCCGGGCCAAGAGACGGATCGAACTGCTGCAGAAAGAGATCGCCGAGTACTACTGGAATTTTATCATTACCAGCGACTTGCTGGAATTGCGCAATATCGCCAATGTGGCGGAGCTGATCATCCGATCCGCCATCAGCCGCAAAGAAAGCCGCGGCCTGCATTATAACATTGACTATCCCGTGAGAAATGATTTAAAATGGCGCAAAGATACCGTATTGCGCAGGAACTGATAAAAAGGACTGGTCATGGGTGCTCTTAGTACCGTAAACATGTATATTTTAGGCGGCGCGATCTTTACGCTGCTGGTCTTCGTATTGATCCTGGCTTTCAGTTTTCTGCGCGAGCGCAAGCTTGATAAAATGTGCAATATAAAGAATAGTGAACTGTTGGTCAGCCAGCAGGAATTACAAGCGGCCCAGACGGAATTGCTGGCGGTAAACGATGAATTGAGTTTCGCCTATGAGAGATTGAACCAGCAGACCAATGAACTGCGCAGGTTGAACCAGCTGAAAAGCGAATTTGTTTCCATGGTCAGCCATGAATTACGGACACCGCTGGCGATCATCAAGGAAGGGGTTAAGCTTACCGCTGATGGCACTACCGGAGAAATTAACGATACCCAGCGCGAGTGCCTGAATATGGCTGTCGACGGGGTTAACCGGTTGAGCCGTTTGATCAGCGACCTGCTGGATGTCAGCCGTATTGAATCAGGCCGTCTGCAATTGGCCAAGAAATCGGTAAATATTGCCAAACTGCTTCTGGGATTGAAAGAAAATTACAAGACGCCACTGGAAAATAAAAAGATCAGCCTGGTGATAGACGTTAAAGAAAATATCCCCTTCGTTTTTGCCGACGTGGATAAACTTGCCCAGATCGTGACCAATTTAATGGATAATGCGGTCAAGTTCTCCAATGAGAACGGCAAGATCACCGTCACGGCCAAAACGCAGGAAGTCATGGCGGTTGACAATAACACCAAGCTGGAATATGTGGAAGTCGGCGTATCCGATACCGGCCTGGGCATCCCGCGCGAAGAGCAGGAACGCATTTTTGAGAAATTCTACCAGATCGGCTCGCACCTGACCCGGCAGAGCGGCGGTACGGGACTGGGACTGTCCATCGCCAAGAGCCTGGTAGAGGCTCACGGCGGCAAGATCTATTTAAGTAGCGAACTGGGTAAGGGCAGCAAATTTTCATTCACCCTGCCCAAATATGAGGGCCAGAAGGAATCCGAGCATAGCGTCAAGGCCGAGGACCAGCTCTTCCTGGAAGAACGCCAGCATAAGAATTACCTGACCCTGGTTCTGGAAGAGACGATCAAAATGGCCTTTATCTATAAGACCCGTTTCTCCCTGATCAATATCCGGGTGGATAACTTCAAGGACCTGGCCGGCTTTGAAAAAGAGATAGAGCTGAAAAAACTGGAGACCCAGGTCCAGCACTGCGTCCGGCGGCCTTACGATAAAGTGGTGATCGACGAGGAAGAACTGGTGATCGTCCTGCCGGAAGCGGATAGTGACGGAGGCAAAGCGGTGGAAAGGCGGATCCTGGAAACTTTGGAAAAATCGGGAGTGAAAATAAAGGACCAGAAGATCTGGCTGAAGATCGGGCGCGCCACTTATCCTGAGAACGGTGAGAAACCGCACGAACTGCTGAAATTTGCCAAGGATAACCTGCAGGACCGCCCGGTACTGGAAGCGTCCAAATGAAAAAGAAAATCCTGATCGTAGACGATGAACCACAGATCAACCGGATGCTTAACATCAGGATGAAAGCTAACGGCTATGATACTCTTTCAGCTTTTGACGGGGAGCAAGCCCTGGAACAAGCCAAACTGCATCATCCCGACTTGATAATCCTGGACGTGATGATGCCTAAAATGGACGGGTTCGAGGTTTGCCGGCGGTTAAAGCTGGACACGTCTCTGAAAGATATACCGGTGATAATGCTCTCCGTTAAGGTGGAGGAGGGAGCCAGGGATTGGGCCGCGGTTTCCGGGGCGGATGATTACCTGTCAAAACCGTTTGAAGCAGAGGAACTGCTGGAAAAGATCAAGAAACTGTTAAAATAGGGAGTCTCCGTGCCGGGTAAAAGCGTTTTGATCATGTCCGATAATTATGAATTAGGCGAGGAGCTGAAAGCCAAATTCACCGGACACAATTATGAAGTAACCGTGGCTGGTGACGGTAAGCGCGGGCTGTACGAGATCTTCACTGCGGAGCGTGATTTCAGCGCCGTGGTCATTGACGATAAGATACCCCTGGTCAGCATGGTGGAGGTTTCCCGCCAATTAAAGGCCAACCCCCGGACCAAATCCTGGCCGGTGCTCATACTGAGCGATGAAAATGAAAAGCACGCCCTGATGGAAGCGCAGGATCTGGGGATAACTAAATATATTAAAAAGCCGGTGGCCAGCGACATAGTGATATACATGACCGAGCAATTGCTGGGAGAAGCCGCGGCCGCCAGCCAACCCAAGCCAGTGTCCGACCGCAAGAAGATCATCGTTATCGATGATGAAGTCCCCATTGCCCGGATGCTTAAGATCAGGCTGGAAGCCAACGGGTTCGAAGTTTCTATGGCTCACGACGGGCAAGCCGGACTGGACCTGGTACATAAGGAGAATCCCGACCTGATACTCCTGGACCTGGTATTGCCGGTCATAGATGGGTTCAAAGTTTGCCGCATCCTGAAGTTTGATAATAAATATAAGGATACGCCTATCATCATGCTGACCGCGCGCAGCGCCGAAGAATCCCAGAAACTGGGACAGCAGATGGGGGCTAACGCCTATTTCACCAAGCCCTTCGAACCGGATGTCCTACTGAAGAAGATCGAAGAGCTCCTGAAAATAAGCAAGACCTAAAAATAAACTGAACTATATTAAAAAGTAAAGTCCAGTGGGGAAAATTAATTGGACTTTTAATTTTTTTATGAGGGAAAAACTTATGGACAAAATAATAGTCAAAGGTGCGCGCGAGCATAATCTGAAAAACATAGATGTGGAAATACCGCGCAATAAACTGGTGGTTATCACCGGATTATCGGGGTCAGGCAAGTCTTCTCTGGCATTCGACACCATCTATGCCGAAGGGCAGAGGCGTTATGTCGAATCCCTAAGCGCCTACGCCCGCCAGTTCCTGGAACAGATGGATAAGCCCGATGTGGATTACATCGAGGGATTGTCCCCGGCGATCGCCATCCAGCAGAAAGCCCTGTCCCATAACCCGCGCTCCACAGTGGGCACGGTAACCGAGATCTATGATTACCTGCGCCTGCTTTTCGCCCGCATCGGCCAGCCCTTTTGTCCCACTTGCGGAGAGCCGATCCAGGCTCAAAGCGCCCGGCAAATAATCGACCGGATACTGAAATCCCCGTATGGCACCAAGGTCCAGATCCTGTCGCCGCTGGTCCGGAGCCGCAAGGGTGAATATAAAGAGATGCTGGAGCGGGTCCGCAAGGACGGGTACCTGCGCGTACGCATCGACGGTAAACTTTATTCATTGGAAGAAGAGATCAAACTCGATAAGAATAAAAAACACGATATCCTGATCCTGCTGGACCGGGTCACGGTCACCCAGGAATCCAAGACCAGGATCGCCGATTCGGTAGAAACCGCCCTGAAACTGGGGCAGGGGATGGTGATCCTGAACATTAACGGCCAGGACCAGGTTTTCAGCGAACATCACGCCTGCAGTAACTGCGGCCTGAGCCTGCCGGAGATTTCGCCGCGCTTTTTCTCCTTTAACGCTCCTTACGGCGCCTGCCCGGAGTGTACCGGTCTGGGGCACAAGATCGAAGTGGACCCCGACCTGGTGGTGCCGGACAAGAACCTGTCGGTCTACGACGGGGCGCTGGTCCCCTGGAGCCAGCCGATCACCACTAAGCGCCATCGCTGGAAAGGCGCCTGGAGCAGCTGGTACTATGACATGTTAAGAGACGTTTCCAAACGTTACGGTATTTCCCTGGAGACCCCTTTTAAGAAGCTGTCCAAAGAGCAACAGGATATCCTGCTCTTTGGCGACAGCAGCGGCAGCTTTGAGGGCGTTATTACCAACCTGCAGCGCCGGTATAAGGAAACCGAGAGCGATTTTGTGCGCGAGGAGATCTACCAGAAATATATGCTGACCCGGCCCTGCCCGGCTTGTCACGGCGCGCGGCTGAAAAAAGAGGCCCTCAGCGTCAAGATCGGGAACAAATCGATCGCCGAAGTGGTCCAATTATCTGTCAAGCAGGTGATGGAGTTCTTTAACGCGATAGAATTAAGCGAAAAAGAACAAAAGATCAGCCAGCAGATATTGAAAGAGATAAAATCCCGGCTCAAATTCATGCTGGATGTAGGGTTGGATTACATTACCCTGGCCCGTGAAACCAGTACCCTGGCCGGCGGTGAAGCCCAACGCATCCAGTTGGCCACGCAGATCGGTTCTGGGCTGGTGGGGGTGCTCTACGTGCTCGATGAACCGACCATCGGCCTGCACGCCCGCGATACGAACCGTTTGCTGCAGAGCCTGTTTAACCTGAGAGAGCTCGGCAATACCGTCCTGATCGTTGAGCATGATGTCGACACCATTAAAAAAGCCGATCATATCCTGGACTTGGGTCCGGGCGCCGGCGAACACGGCGGCCGGGTGGTTTGCCAGGGATCGCTGGCGGATATCCTGAAGTGTGACGAGTCCTCCACCGGCAAGTACCTGAGCGGCGCCCTGAAGATACCTATACCGGAAAAAAGAAGGGAAGCTGCAGGCAAGTTCCTGGAGGTGACCGGGGCCAGACATTTTAACTTGAAGAATATCGACGTTAAAATACCCCTGGGACTATTCGTTTGCGTTACCGGCGTCAGCGGATCGGGCAAGAGCACGCTGGTCAACGAGATAATTTATAAAGCGTTGGCACAGAAGATCAATAACGCCAAGGAGAAACCGGGACAATTCGCCGCGCTTAAGGGCTTGGCGAACATTGACAAGGTCATTATGGTGGACCAGTCGCCGATCGGCCGCACGCCGCGGTCCAATCCGGCCACGTATACGGGATTATTTACCCCGATACGGGACTTATTCAGCCGTTTGCCGGAAGCCCGGGTGCGCGGTTATGAACCGGGACGTTTCAGCTTCAACGTCAAGGGCGGGCGTTGCGAGACCTGCCAGGGCGACGGGGTGATAAAAATAGAAATGCAATTCCTACCCAATGTTTATATTAAATGCGAAACCTGCAAAGGCGACCGGTTCAACCAGGAAACCCTGGAGATCAAATATAAGGGCAAGAATATTTCGGAGATACTGAATATGACAGTAGAGGAAGCTTTAGGTTTCTTTGACAGTATTCCTATGGTGCAAAAACCGTTGCAGGCGCTTTTTGACGTCGGGCTGGAATATATCCGCCTGGGACAGTCAGCCACCACTCTGTCGGGAGGCGAAGCCCAGCGGGTAAAACTGGCTACTGAATTGGGCAAGCGCAGTACCGGCCGGACGATCTATATCCTGGATGAACCTACCACCGGCCTGCATTTTGCCGATATCCATAAACTGCTGGAGGTTTTGCACCGGCTGACGGATAAAGGGAATACCGTGCTGGTCATAGAACATAACCTGGATGTCATAAAAACCGCCGATTTTATCGTGGACCTGGGTCCGGAGGGCGGAGAGAAAGGGGGTGAGGTGATCGCTACGGGAACACCCGAGCAAATTGTGCAGATAGCCCGTTCTTTTACAGGTCAATACCTGCGCGAGTTCTTATAGTGAGTCATTTCTTCTTGACTTTACCAAGGACGGCTGTATAATATAATTTAAGGTGTAAGACCAATAGAAATACAGGAGGTAATTATGAAAAAGAGATTATGGATAAGTTCTTTGTCTTTGTTGGCGTTATTACTGGCGGTCAGCGCCTGCGCGCCCAAGAAAACAGTAGCCCCTTCGGCTGAAAACAAGCCTGCGGTCCAAAACCCGCAACCTGCCGAAGAAGAAACTGTACCCGTCGAATCCGCCATGGAACAGGCCAAGATACAGCCTGAGACCAGCGCTCGGGGCATGAATTTTGTCGAAGCTACCAATATGGACCTTCCCGATGTTTATTTTGAATTTGATAAGTATAACCTGACTGAAGAAACCAAGGGAGTCCTGGCTAAAAGCGTGGCAGTGTTGAAAAACAATCCTAAATTAATAATCCAGGTACAGGGAAATTGCGACGAGCGCGGCACGGTTGAATATAACCTGGCCCTGGGACAAAAAAGAGCCACTGCGGTGCGCAATTACCTGGTTATCGCCGGTATCGACTCAGCGCGGGTTTTTACCATCAGTTACGGCAAGGAAAAACCGCTTGATCCGGGTCATGATGAAACGGCCTGGGCCAAGAACAGAAGGGCGCACTTTGTCGTAGCCGCTAACTAATATCAGGGGAGAGTTATGAACATTCGATTGTTGATCCTCGGAGCCGGATTGGTTTTCCTTACCGGGTGTTTTGCCACCCGCGAGGAAATGCTGACCATGAAGGAGGACCTGTCCTCCTTGCAGGACCGGGTAGCTAACATGGAACAGGGTGTGAATAAATCCACGTCCAAGATAAAGCTAGGGCAGGCGGATATCGGCGCCAAGATGGATGATATCGACCTGACCCTGCAGAAATTGGATGCCAAGCTTGATGAGAACAACGACAAGATAAGTAAGAACAACCTGCGGATCGATACACTGGAAACCGGTCTCAACGCCCGGATGAAGGCCCTGGAGGACCGGACCACCGCCGAATTCACGGTTTCGTCGGAGACTCTGTACCAAACCGCTTATACTGATTATAACAAGGGTAATTTTGACCTGGCGATATTGGAGTTCCGCGAGTACCTGCAGAAATATCCGTCCGGCACCTTGACCGGTAACGCCCAGTACTGGATCGGCGAATGCTTCTACAATCTTAAGAAATATGACCAGGCCGTTGCGGAATTCGATAAGGTGATCGCCAACTACGGGCAAAGCGAGAAGATACCCACCGCTAAGCTTAAGATCGCTTTGTCCCAGTACGCGTTGGGACAAAAAGCCGAAGCCTTGAAAAGTCTGGAAGCTATAAGCAAGGAATATCCGGATTCGGATACGGCGAAACTGGCCACAGCCAAGAAGAAAGAATTGGAAACGGCTCATGATAGCGTGGGAAATTAGTTTTAAGAAAGCGTTGCTGCTGTCGCTCATAGTCCACTTTATAGTTTTTATGGCGTTGACCCGCGGTTTTCACGCCCGCCGGATAAATTACTGGGTCGCCACGCCGGTGGAATTGGTGGGTGTGCCCGGTCCGGCGGCTCCGGCTCCGGTCGCCAGCGCTAATCATTCGGAATTTAAAAAAGAAGAGATCGCCAAACCCGTAAACAAGAATAAAATAGTGATCAAGGGCAAGGAGAAACCAAAGCCCAAGACCAAGACCAAGATCAAGGCCAAAGAACCGGCCCCGGCCCCGGTTAGCCTGGCAGCGCCGGCTATGCCTGACAGTAAACCTGTAGCCAATACCGTAAATAACACCGCGGGCACCGTCCCGGGGACAGGCGGCCAATCCACTACCGTGGTGCCGGAGGTATCGGATTTCCCCTATCTGTATTATTTGAATATTATCCAAAAGAAGGTCAGCGGCAATTGGAACTTTAAATACGAAAATCCGGTTCATGAGAAAGTTGTCGTTTCTTTCAAGATAGCCAGGGATGGGCAAGTGCAGGATGCTTCTGTAGAAAAATCTTCGGGTATAGCCTATCTGGACCAAACAGCCTTGCGGGCGGTACTCTTGTCCGATCCGTTCCCGAAATTGCCCGATGATTATGAAGAGGAATCTTTGTTGGTGCATTTCGGTTTTGAATACAAACACGAGGATTAAATGAAGATGAAAATTAAATTGGTTTCCCTGATAACAATGATCTGGTCTTTGGCCATGATCTGGCCGGCTGGAGCGCGCGATGTCAATATCGATATTTCCCGGTTTGAATCCCGCAAGATCAATATAGCCGTGGCCGATTTCCTGTACAGCGGACCGGATTTCGAAGATAATTGGGGGGGGCAGGTAGCCGCCATCTTAAAGAACGACCTCAATCTCTCCGGCTATTTCAGCCAGGTAGAGATAGGGGATAATCAAAAATTGCAGAAGCTCAATGTCGACCTGAAGGAGTTGGGCAGCCTGGGCATTGACGCCCTGGTCAACGGCAAGATCACGGTCACCGGTGATAAAGTTGAAATAGAATGCTATCTTTACGACGCGGATAGCCAGGTCAGGATAGTGGGGATCAGATATAAGGCCAATAAGGATATTTTTCGCCGCACCATCCATAATTTCAGCGACGAAATCATCTACCGCTACACCGGTGAAAAAGGCATTGCTGAGACCAAGATCTGCTTTACCGGCGACTTGAAAGGTGACAAAGAGGTTTACGCGGTGGACTATGACGGCTACGGGTTCCATAAGATAACCAATGAGAACTCGCTGGTGCTGCTGCCGCGCTGGACCGCCGACGCTAAAAAGATAGCCTATACTTCCTATAAAGCCGGCAATCCTGACTTGTATATTGTCAATGAGGACGGTTCGGGGCGGCGGACTTTAAGTAGCTGCCAGGGGCTTAATTCCATGGCCAGGTTCTCCAATGACGGCAAATACCTGGCGGTGGTACTGAGCAAGGACGGTAATCCGGATATCTATATCATGACCCCGGCGGGAGCAGTGATCCGGCGGCTGACCGGCTCCCGGGCCATAGATTCGTCACCCAGCTGGTCACCCTCCAACAGCGATATCGTTTTCATCAGCGATCGTTCGGGCGCGCCCCAATTGTACGTGACCGACAGTGACGGAGTTAACGTGCGCCGCCTGGTCTATAATAACAATTATGTGGACTCCCCGGCCTGGTCCCCGACCGGCGAACGCATCGCCTACGTGGTCCGGGTTAAGAACGAGATCAATATCTATACCACGGATGTCAACGGTAATTTTCAGCAGCAGCTGACCAGCGGTTCCGGACGCAATGAAAACCCCAGTTGGTCCCCGGATGGGCGGTTCATAGCATTCGTCAGTAACCGTAACGGTAAAAGCCAGCTATATATAATGAACAATGACGGTTCCAACCAGAGGCCCCTGTTCCCCGGAGAATTGGCCGACCAGTTTAAAGGGAATATTTCTACGCCGGACTGGTCGCTCAAGCAGGAGTAGCAAGGTGTCCTACACCTAGGAGGATAACTGATGTTCAACGGAAAGTCCATTTGGGTCATATTCCAAACCGGCGGTATAGCCATGTACGTGCTGTTGTTGTGTTCGGTGATATCGCTGGCTGTCATGCTGGAAAGATTCATTTATTACCGGAAGCGGTCCCGGATAAAAAGGGCTGATTTCATAGCCAGATTGAAGCCGGAACTGAAAAAAAATAATTTCAACTCCAGTCTGGCTATTTGCCAGAGCACCGATGCCCCGTTCTCCCAGGTGGCCCGGGCGGGATTACTCCTGCATGGCAGCAACGAAAGGATCATTTCACAGGCCATGGAGAGGGAGATCACCATTGAGACCATCAAGCTGGAACGGTTTACCAGTATAGTGGGCACCATCGGCAGTACGGCGGTTTATATCGGTTTATTCGGTACAGTGATCGGTATCATCAGGGCCTTTCATGATATTTCCCTGGCCAGCTCCGGGGGCATCAATGTAGTCATCGCCGGTATCTCCGAGGCCCTGGTCAGCACCGCGACCGGACTGGCAGTAGCCATCCCCGCGGTCGTCGGCTATAATTTCTTCATCAGGAAGATAGATAATTTCGTGGCGGACATGGAAGTGTGCGCTTCTGAACTGATCGACCTGCTTTACGCGGAGCCAAAATGAAAAGGCGGCCACGCAGCCAAAGATTGGTGGCGGAGATCAATATTACGCCGTTCACCGACGTCATCCTGGTGCTTTTGATCATCTTTATGATCACTACCCCGTTGTTCCTGCAGTCTGGGATCAAGGTCAACCTGCCCAAAGTGATGGTCAGCCCCATGCAGATGGAAAAACAGCTGGTTTTGACCATTACCAGCGATAACCAGTATTATTTAAATGAAAAGAAAGTATTCCTGGCCACTTTACCGCAGGAACTGAAGAGCAGAATGGCTTCCAAAGAGGACCGGCTGTTAGTGATCAAGGCGGACAAGAACGTCCTGCATGGTACCGTGGTCAAGGCGATGGATATTGCCAAACAGTGCGGGGTAGATAAGCTGGCGATAGCCACGGAAATAGAAAAATAGAAAAAATGCTTTACAGCATAAAAGGTTTTTGCTATACTGGCCTTGTGTTCATAATATGGTGAACATGATCTTAGAAAAAGGGGGTAACCGGAATGAAAAGATGGTCAGAAGTGTTCATTGCTCTTGCTTTTGTGGGATTTGTGGCGTCAATGATAGCGGCACCAATGAAAGATTCCATGATGCTCGGTTTCTCGGTCAAGGCCTACGGCCAATTCACGATCTGTGCGTTAGTTTTCTCGATTGCTTTTTCACTTATGGAATTAACTAAGCCAAAAGCTTAAATTTTCTTCAGGTTTGATTTTTATAAAATTAGGGGACATTTTATTATGTCCCCTAATTTAATGGAATTCAAATTAGGTAAAAGGATGATTATGTTTAAGAAAATCAGCGGATGTTTACTAATTTGTGCGGGGATTATGCTGGCAGCCGGCGGCCTGATGGCCGGTACGGTCACTGCCGGGCTGGTCGTAACGGATATAGCTTTCGATAAACCATTGCCGTTACAGAGTAACGAGGAAGCGGTATTGTCCGTTACCGTCAAAAATACCGGTCCCGCCGCTTCCGGACCTGACCAGTTGGTCCTGAACCTGGAAGAAGGTAACATGAGAGCTCCCGGTTATCGCCGGTTATATAAGGAGTTCTCTTTGGCCTCCCTGCCACCGGCCGGGCAAGTAACCGAAAAATTCGTTTACCTGCCACAGAATAGCAAGCCGCTGTACGCTAAAGTCGAGCTTTACCTGAAGTCCGACCCCCAAACCAGCATGATCACCACCGTCCAGTTACTGGCGCCAAAAGCGCCGGATTTTCGCATAGAGGCCATTAATCTGCTGCCTGCTAAAGGATTCTACGGCACGGGTGAAAAGATAACCATTAAACCGGTCTGGAGCGCCGGGCAGGGGAAGCTGTCGCCTATTGATCTTAAATTTTACGTAGATGGCCGTGAGGTCCAGGATACCAACTACTATGTTTACCTGCCGGTCACCAGTAACAGTTCTGACTCATTGGATTATGTTTTTACCCAGCCGGGAACACATACGGTTAAAGTGGTGCTGAACCAGAGCGCTTCGTACAACGAACAGAACCAGGTGAACAACAGCAAGGAGATCAAAGTATTGGTAAAATCTATACTGCCGGACCTGGTTATGGAAAAGCTGGAATTAGCCAAGGTACCCCCAACAGCCGGTGAAGCCAATAAAATCAAATTTACGGTTAAAAACGCCGGCTTGGGCGCGTCCGGTCCCTGCTTATTGGAGCTTGTGACGGTGGAAGACAGTAAGGAAACTACCCGCCTGTACGCCGATATACCGAAACTGGCCAATAATGAAACATATAGCGGCGAAGTGGCCTTTACCTTTAAGCCGCAAACCAAAAAGGTACGCATCGTTGCCACGGTTAACTCCGGCAAGACCATACAGGAACTGACCCTGGAGAATAATGATACCCTTGTCCGCTATGCCGTGGAAACACCGGTGTGCACGATAACTGTTATGAGCGACCAGGAGATGAAAGATAACACCGCGGCCATAGAAACCCTGCTTGATAACCTGAAAAAAGCCGAAATGGCCAAGAATATCGATAATTACCTGGCGGTCTACAGCACTGAGTGCGTGGTCATCAATCCCAATGTCAAGGATTATGGCTGGCAGGAATACCGCTACGTTATCAGCGACATTTTCCGCCAGTATGACGATCTGCAGAGGGTTTACAAGATCGACCTACCCATTTGTTTTAACGGCAAGGACGCGGCCACGGTGATATATACTTATAAGCTGGAGGGCACTTTCCGGGAACAAAGAACCCATGATACGGTTAGTGAGGCTGTCTTGCAGCTGACCTTAAGGAAAGAAGGGCCAGCCTGGAAGATTTTCCGGCAGGAAGTGGCCAAAAACCCCGCAAAATAAAATAACCGCTTGACAAAATCCGATTTTCTGCTATTAGTTTAATATCCTGAATAAAATACATACCAATAGGTAAATTGCGCTTTATGCCAATTTGCGGCCAAAATGCCTAAATAGGCTTGGGCTCTCCTGTTGGAAAATTGAATAGTGCTCCATAGTAAGTGAGTGAAAGTCAGATCAGAATGATACGCAAAGAAAAAGTATCAGTTTGATAAAATTTTCAAGCACTGAAAAGGGGGACTATTATTTTATTATCCAAACGTTTTTTAATTAAAGCATCACTGTCTGTTATCACAGGCATATTATTAACCTGTAAAGTAGTTTTGGCGGCGAGTGGAACCAATACTTTTACGGAAGATTTCGGCAGCACTACATATATGGACACGACGGCAACGACCGCGGCCTGGGGAGATGGCAGCAGTTTCCTGCATCCTCCTTTAACCGGAGTATGCGCCCAATCAGGGCCGGCAGTGGCGAAAGACGCCGCGGGGAATATTATTTTTGCCTGGAACGACTGGCGCAGCGGGACCGAAGCAGTATATATGTCCAAGTTCAGTCCGGCCGGGGTCAAACTATTTGAGGATATCAAAGTCGTCGATGGCGGCGGCCCCAAGATCGCCTGTGACAGCAGCAGCAATATCTATATAGCAGCCAGTCCCAATAATGGCAGCCAGTTGTACGTGTACAAGTATAATTCCAGCGGCAGTTTCCTCGCCAGCTTCAGGGCCGATACAGACGCTTTGCCCGGCAGCGCGGGTAACCA
>PMCA01000004.1 GCA_003153935.1 Elusimicrobiota bacterium | reverse complement strand
AGTCCGGGGCCCATTCCTGCTCCAAGACCGGGACCCATTCCTGCTCCAAGACCGGGGCCCATTCCGGCTCCAGATCCAATTCCCTCTCCAGATCCTGATCCGGTCCCCGTGCCCGGGCCGGAGCCTGTTCCTAATTCAGGTCCGAGCCCCTGCCCTTGACTCGCGCTCCCTTGTTCAGCTGGCGCAGCTGATGGTTCCGTGGGCACCGCTGTTCCTTTGGGAACAACCGTGGTTACAACAGAGTCGCCTTTTTTTATCTGGACAAATACGCTCTGGTTGACCGTGATACTTTTAATATTCTTGCTTTCCATAAGCTTGGCCAGACCGCCGTCTTTAGCGGTCATTTGCGGATCGGCCATCAGCAGAATAAACGTTTTAAGTTCTTCCTCGGTAACATCTTTGGTGATACTTAGGCTCTCCACCGCCAGGTGCCGGAAAGGCGCATCCAAGAATACCATGGACTGCCCGCCCTTTTCCGTAAGATTCACGTTCTCCATGACGATCTTGCCGGCGATGTAGCCTAGAGTAAGTTCCGGCCAGGTGGAGAACAGGGATTGCAGTACGGTCTGTAAACGCTTATAGGAATCCTGAACCAGCGGATGTTCGTAAAAATAAAGGCTGACCCGGCGGATCGTGGACCCCAACTGCTTGGCCAGCTCTAAAAAATTGGCACTATCCTGTTCGGTTACTTCCCGTTCCTTTTTTTCCTCAGCAGCCATTATGGACCTTCCCTGTCAGGGCTATGTTTATTTGTTTAATTCTATCCAAATCTCAGGGGATTATCAAGTAAAATCTGCTCAATTTCCGCGTAGGTGGTGCAGGCGTAAAATCGGGCGCGCAATTTCTTGGCCCCCGGGAAGTCATGCACGTACCAACCCAGGTGCTTGCGCATTTCCATTACGCCCCGTGGTCCTTTGGTCTCTGCCATTAATTTCGCCTGCCGCAGAATGATCTTCTGTATATCGACAAAAACCGGCGGTTGGTACTTCCCCGCTTCCAAATATTCCCTGGCCTGCGTAAATAAGTACGGCCGGCCCATGACGCCGCGCGCCAGACCCACGCCGTCGCAACCCGTGTCCGCCAGGACCTGGGCGACTGACTCTGGCGTATGTAAACCGCCATTGGCCAGCACTACGCCTTTAAAGCGCTTTTTGGCCTCTTTGATCAGTTCTATATTTATCGGTCCGGAGAATTTCTGGCTGAAGGTGCGGCCATGGATCATGATGGCTTTCAGGTCCAGGCCGGCAATTTTATCCAGCAGGTCCAGTACTGTCACTCCGCCAACCTCAGTCCGGACCTTGATAGAGACCGGCAAGGTCGTGTTGGCCAGCACCGCCTCCAGTACCACGCGGGACCGGGCCAGGTCCTTCATCAGGTAACAACCGGCGCCGGTCTTGATCACATCCCTGACCGGACAGCCAAAATTAATATCCAAACCATCCGGTTTCACTTCAGCATCGACAAACTTGGCGGCCACAGCAAACTGTTCCGGTTCAGAACCGAATATTTGCAAGATCAAAGGCCGTTCCGCGTCGGTGAATTCCAGGAGAGATTTGGTTTTCGGGGAGTGATGGCACAAGGCGGCCACCGAAACCATTTCACTGTAAACGATGTCCGCGCCCAGTTCCCGGCAGATCAAGCGGTAAGGACTGTCGCTGACGCCGGCCATAGGCGCCAGCGCCAGGATAGGTTTTTTTAATTTTTCCCAGGTAAATTGGTTGATTTTCATAGGCTGATGGGTTATAATACCACAAAAGACTTGAGGAGTAAACCGAATATGTCCGCCAACAAAATTTCCAGCGACTGGCGCTTTATAGACGACCAGGGAACTTTTACCTGGGACGAACCGCAGATGTTCTCCCGGCTTTATTTCCCCTTATGCAATGAGCCGGGGCTGATGTCCTCTATCACCCCCGACCTGCACGGCGATATCAAGACCGGGCAAAACAGCTTTTTACTACCGCCGATAAGCGAATTTGACCTGCATAATACCAAAACTAAACGCGACTTCTGGCTGCAGGTAAAAGGCTTTGGCCCTATATCGCTGGCCAGCACCGCGGATGCCAAGACCAAGGTCTCCCTGGAAGCAGGATTACTCTATCATAAGATCAATAAAGATATCGCCCGGCCTAAACTGCGGGTAGAGATCACTAACTTCGTGCCAGCCAGCGGCGAGCCGGTGGAACTGATGCTGGTGGTTATCAGGAACAGCGGCAAGAACAACCTCACCTTTGCTCCGACTGCCGCCATACCGATTTATGGACGTTCAGCCGACAACCTGCGCGATCACCGCCACGTCACCTCATTATTGCAACGTATACTGGTCAGCCGCTCCGCGGTCACTGTTACCCCAACCATGAGCTTTGACGAGCGCGGACATAAACCGAATAAGATATCCTATGTAGTCCAGGCCTGTGACGGCAAAGGGCATTTGCCTGTAGGCGCTTTCCCAACGGTAGCGGAATTTATTGGTGAAGGCGGTGACTTGGCCAATCCCCAAAGCATAATTAAAGATTTGCCTTGCGCGGCTAAGAACGGCGCCACCCGTTCCGGCCAGGAAGCCATGGGCGCTCTGCAGTTCGCCAAAGTCACTCTTAAACCGGGAAAGGAAACTTCCTACCTGGTGATCATGGGTATAACCGGCGACCCGAAGGACACCAAGCGTTGGCTCACTAAATTCGGTTCCCGCCCCAAAGCGGAACAGTCCCTGGCGGCCACCAGAGCTTACTGGAAGAATCGGCTGGGACAACTGGTTTTCTCCACCGGCGACAAGAATTTTAATAACTGGATGAAATGGGTGCAGCTGCAACCTGTCCTGCGTAAAATCTATGGTAATTCTTTCCTGCCGGACCATGACTACGGGCGCGGCGGGCGCGGTTGGCGGGACCTGTGGCAGGACCTGCTGGCTTTGATAATACTGCATCCGGCTGAAGCCAGGAGCGCTCTGATAAACAACTTCGGCGGCGTGCGCATTGACGGCACCAACGCCACCATCATCGGGCACAAGCCTGGGGAATTCATCGCTGACCGCAATAACATCCCCAGGGTGTGGATGGATCACGGTACCTGGCCGTACCTGACCCTGGAAATGTACCTGCACCAGACCGGGGATTTTGAGATACTGTTAGAGGAAACTTCTTATTTCCGTGATCCGCAGCTGATGCGCGCCAAATACCGGGACAATGACTGGAACCCGGAATACGGGGTCAAACTCAAAACCACCAAGGGAGAAGTATACTGGGGCAGTCTGCTGGAGCACATCCTGGTGGAGCACTTGGTGCAATTCTTCAATGTTGGCGAACATAACCATATTCTTTTGGAGGGCGCGGACTGGAATGACGGCCTTGACCTGGCCGCCGAGCGCGGCGAAAGCGTGGCTTTCAGCGCCCTTTATGCCGGCAACCTCTACCAGCTCGCCAAGGTCCTGGAAGAACTGGCGTCGCGCAAGAATATCAGCGCACTATCCTTAGCCAAGGAACTCCTGCCTCTGCTGGATACCCTTGGTGAACGGGTGAACTACAGCGTGATCAGCGAAAAACATAAAACTCTTGACCATTATCTGGCCGGGGTCACTACCGAACTAAGCGGGGAAAAAATACCGGTTAAGATCGCCGACCTGGTTCGGGACCTGCGCGCCAAAGCGGACTGGCTCAGCGACCATATACGGCAGAATGAATGGCTCACCGCCAAGGACGGCAACAGCTTTTTCAACGGTTATTATAACAATGACGGCGAACGGGTCGAGGGTGAACATCCGCGGGGCCTGCGCCTGACCTTGACCGGCCAGGTGTTCCCGATCATCGGCCAGGTAGCTACCAACGCCCAGATCACGGCGGCCTTCGGCACTATCAAGAAATATTTGCAGGATAAGAAGCTGGGAGGGTTCCGGCTTAACACTAACTTCCACGAATTGCAGCTGAATTTGGGACGGGCCTTTTCTTTCTCTTACGGAGATAAGGAGAATGGGGCTTTCTTCAATCACATGTGCGTCATGCTAGCTTATGGTTTATATACACGCGGGTTTGTTAATGAAGGCTATGAAGTGCTCAATTCCATCTATCGGATGGCTCTGGATACCAAACACAGCAAGATATATCCGGGGGTGCCCGAATATTTCAACGCCGCCGGACGCGGTCTGTACCATTACCTGACCGGGTCAGCGAGTTGGCTGATAGTTACCATGTTGGAGGAAGTCTGCGGGGTCAAGGGTCATTACGGCGACCTTAAGATCGCTCCCAAGTTCGCCGGCAGGCAGGTAAAAGAACTGGGCGAAATTTCTCTCACTACGGCTTTTGCCGACCACAAGATTAAAGTGATCTATCATAATCCGCAAAAACTTGAATTCAGCCGTTATGCCATTCAGGAAATTAAATTGAACGGCAACCTGCTGGGATTTAAACCGCTGGAGAGTTCTTCCGCCCTGGTAACTCGGGCCGCTTTCCTGGCCGCCGCCCGGGAAGATTTAAACACTCTGGAAGTAATCCTGGGTTAATTATTTAGTTACTGGCGCTGCAGATTTCACTTCTCCTTTTACCTTCTGATGTTCCGCTTTTCTTTCCGCTACTTGGGTTGTGTGATGAGCCTGGTTTTCACTCTTTTGTTCCTGATGATGGGCCTGAATCGCCGCTTTTTTCTGCTCCATGGTCATATTCTGGTTCCCGGCTATTGACTCGAAGAAATCCATGTTCTCCTTATGCTGCTGGTCGCGATAACTGACATTTTCACCGTATTGCTGTTCATAAAAGCTGATCAGCTCGTTCTTTTGGGCGTCGGTTAACTTGGTATTTCCGGCCAGGCGCTGCTGCAAATAAGCCACATTCTCATCGTGCTGCTTCTGGTTGAAAGCTTTATTTTCAGTGTATTGGGTTTCGCGATTCTGTTCCATGGCAGCCTTTTTCTCTGCCGGGGTTTTACCCTTCAGGCTTTCCCGGAGCTGCTTATTTTCCTCCTGTTGGCTTTGCCTATGCTGCTGCCTTTCGGTAAGCTGCTGTTGCCTGAACTTCTGGTTCTGCGGATTCCCGCCCTTAATAGCGGGTTGTTCCGCCAGCAATAGCGCCGGAATGGCCAGTAAAATAGCGCCGATCAACACTGACATTCGTTTCATGATCCTGCCTCCTTTTTATTTTAGTCCTTGCCAACTCTTTATTACCTTTTCATATTCCAGCATACTTGGTTTTTCCGAAAAATCCCACCTGATCAGCCCGAAATAATCCACTCCATTTTTAAAATAACCCCCTGAATCACGGAAAAAAGCCCAGAAGACTTTATCCACCAGCGGTTCCTTCGGTATTTCCCGGTAAACCTGGCCCAGCCACTCGGCTTGCTGCTTTTCATTGGGGCTCATCCCGGCAAACCAGCGCAGGGACTTCATTTTCTTCGGCACTCCCGGACAGCCCAACTCGGTGATCCAGATACTTTTTTCACCGTCGCCAAACCGGACCATGGTTTTTCTAACCTGGTTGATGCTGCTCTTGACCACAGACAAGGGAGCGTCGTTCAGGGGTGATATCAGGATATGGATATTGGCGACATCAAAATAATCTTTGCCGCCATTCTTATATATCCAGTCAATTTTCCAGGCGTCGGCCAGGCCTCCCAGTACTATTTTACAGCTGGGATCGGTTCTTTTGGCGACAGCGTATGTTTCCTTTAATATTTGGGTATAGCCGACCAGCATATCCTGCGGCACCCAGTAAGAACGCGAATCCGGCTCGTTCCACACTTCCCAGTATTTAACTTTGTTTTTGTAGCGGCTGATGACTGCGACCGCGTAGTCCGTGAAATATTTATCATCTTTGGGAGGATAATTCCAAAGGTGATCCTTGTTGGAGGAGGCCCAGGTGGCGGAATAAGATACTATGCCCAGGATCCGGATATTATTATCGGTCAACAGCTTGACTATGCGATCGTATTTATCGAACTGCCATTCTCCTTCGCTGGGCTGTATATCCTCCCAGGAAAAATCCATGCGCACAAAAGGGATGCCGCTTTTGGCCATGACCGCTACCGCCTGGTCCAACTTATCGCCCTGGTAAGCGTAACTGTTCCAGTCATGGCTCCAATTAAGGAAGGCCAGCACGGCAAAGGGGTCATACCCAGTCTCGCGCCAGTCATAAGGCGAGGGATCATACTGGTTCGGCACGCCATCGCCGTCATAATCATCACTCTGCAGGTTAAAAACGACTCCGTTAGCCGCCGCCAGCTCCATGATCGCTTTTTGTTCTTCCTCCCCGGGGATCAGGGCATCATTGCGCGCGTGCCAGGCCGCGGAATTTTGGGAATAATCGGGTAATGGGTATTCCACCCCGTTAAACTTGAACCCGCATAAAAAGACTATGATAAAACCGCTTAACAAGATGTTTCTCAATTTACTCATCTGGGTCCTTTCCATTTTTTGGTTATTTCCTTCAACGCCAGGTAACTTGGCTTCTCCGAAAAATCATCCCGCACCAGCCCAAAGAAATCCACTCCGTTGCCAAAATGGTTCTTGGTATCCCGGAAAAAGGCCCAAAATATCTTATCTACCCGCTCTTCTTTGACCAGATCGGTATAAACCGCTTTCACCCAATCCGCCTGCTGCTGCTCATCGGGGTTAGGCCCGTTCCACCATTGCTGGATAGGCAGGTCCTTGGGAACCCCTGGACAGCCCAGCTCCGTGATCCACATGCGTTTTTTTTCATCGCCGAACCTGGCCATTATTTTCCGCACCTGAACGATAGCGCTTTGCGCCGCTTTAAAAGGAGACGGCCGCAGAGGTGAGATCAGAACATGGAAATTGACGATGTCAAAATAGTCCTGGCCGCCGGCTTTATAAAGCCATTCCAGCTTATACCCTTCGGCCAGGCCGCCGACCAGTATTTTACAACTGGGGTCCTCTTTTTTAGCCGCCAGGTAGGTCTCTTTCAACAAAGTAGCATAAGACACCAGCATGTCCTGGGGCCGCCAATAGGTGCGTGAATCCGGCTCGTTCCACACTTCCCAGTATTTGACCTTATTTTTATAACGCTTGACCACCGCGGTAACGTAATCGGTAAAGAATTTATTCTCTTTGGGAGGGAAGCACCAGAGATAATCCGGGCTGGACGAGGCCCAGCCGGCGCAATAGGAAAAGATGGCCAGTATCCTGATATTATTGTCACTTAACAGTTTCACCATGCGGTCGTATTTTTCAAAATTAAGCTTCCCCTGTTCCATTTCTATGTCGCCCCAGGAAAAATCGACGCGCACAAAAGTAATACCGGCTTTTTTGATAGACGCTATCGCCTGGTCCAGGTTCTTGCCCTTATAAGCGAAATAATTCCACTGGTGATCCCAGTTCAGGAAAGCTAGGGCTCCGAAGGGATTGTAGCCAGTCTCGCGCCAGTCATAGGGCGAAGGATCATATTGGTTGGGGATCCCATCGCCGTCATAATCATCGCTTTTCATGGCGAATTTAAATTTATTCTCGCTGGCCCGGCCCATGATCGCCTGCAGCTCCGCCTCCCCGGGGATATAGGCGTCGTTACGCGCGTGCCACTCGGCCGAATTTCGGCTGTAATCAGGCATAGGATATTCCACATCGTTGTATCTAAATCCGCACAGGCTAAAGAACATTAATAACAGCAAGCATAGTTTTTTCATTAACCCTCTCCTCCGGCTATTTTTGCCCGTTCTCCAAAAACTTCTTTATCTCCTGTAATATCTGCCGGTCCTTATTCTCTTTCATTTTTTCCATATGGCGCTGAAACTCGACTTCCCGGCCATTGTTATCGAAGAAACCGGTATCCACTACCACTTTGGTACCCTGGGCCAGACCGACCACCACCAGGTTATAATGCAGATAATAGCTGGAATAATCGCCGTCAAATATATCGCCGGCGCTGATCTCCATTATCCCCTTTTCGCTTTCCAGTTTTACAAAATGGTAGCCGTTACGGCTAGCGAAGCGCATCAATGCCCGCCAGGTAGCGTTGGCGTCCAAGCCGGTGACGTACTCGGCCGGTACAGGAACCGGGTTCTCCCGGCTTAGTTCCTGGCCGGCGCACCCGGCCAACACAAATAGCAATATTATAATCGCGAATTTATTTTTCATGCCTGTACCGATGTAAATGGACCATCAGGATAGAGATAGCCGCGGGTGTTATCCCGGATATCCTCGAGGCCTGGCCCACCGAGCGCGGAAGGAATCTGGTCAATTTTTCCCGCACTTCCCGGGAGAGGGCTTTGATCTCTTCATAACTGAATCCTTCCGGGATCTTCATTTCTTCTATTTTCCTGAATTTCTCGATTTCCCGCAGCTGCCGGGCAAAAAAGCCCTCGTACTTGGTTTCAATTTCCACCTGGTTCATTTCCGCCGGGGACAGACCCGCTGGTGCCGGGCTGAGCTCGGCAATATGGCTATATTTTAACTCAGGGCGCTTTAATAATAAAGATAATTTTGCGGGACTTTTGACTTTGGCGCTTTTCCAGGCGCTCAATTTATTATTGACCTGCGCCGGTTTCACGGCGGTTTTTTTCAACCTCTTCAGTTCCGCGGCCACATTATTTTTTTTGCGTATCAGCTCTTCATGTTCTCTTTTCTTTACCAGGCCCAGTTGGAAACCGAATTCCCGCAAGCGCAGGTCAGCGTTATCTTCCCTTAAAACCAGGCGGTATTCCGCCCGGGAAGTAAACATCCGGTATGGCTCGCTGGTCCCCTTGGTCACCAGGTCATCGATGAGCACGCCGATATAGGCCTGGCTGCGGTCCAGGATGAACTGCTCTTTGTTCTTAACCCTAAGCGCAGCGTTTATTCCCGCCATCAGGCCCTGGGCGGCGGCTTCTTCATAACCAGTGGTAGCGTTTATCTGTCCCGCCAAATATAACCCCTTAAGCTTTTTTGTTTCCAGGCTCAAGTTAAGCTGGGTCGGATCAACATAATCATATTCAATACCATAGCCAGGCCTGACGATCTTCACGTTTTCCAAACCCGGAATCGTGCGCAGGAATTTTTCCTGCACATCCACCGGCAAGCTGGTAGAAACCCCATTGGGGTAGTAATCATCGGTATCCAGCCCTTCCGGCTCCAGGAAGATCTGATGCCGGACAGCGTCGGGAAAACGCTTCAATTTATCTTCGATCGATGGACAATAGCGCACTCCGGTGCCCTTGATCACACCGGTATATAACGGCGACCGGTCGAGGTTAGTCAGTATGACCTTATGGGTTTCGCTGTTGGTGTGGGTAAGGTAGCATGGTTTTTGCGGTAATTTTATTTCCGTAGTGGAAAGCGAGAACGGCACCGGCGGCTCGTCGCCTAAATGTATGGCGGTGCGGGAAAAATCTATAGTATTTTTATCCAGGCGGGCGCAGGTACCGGTTTTAAGCCGGCCCACCTTGAATCCCAGTTTACGCAGAGTATCGGAGATACCCAAAGCCGGCTCTTCGTTAATCCGGCCCCCGGGAAAGTGTTCCAGGCCGATGTGGATAAGTCCGTTCAAGAAAGTACCCGGAGTAATGACCACTGCTTTAGCATGTATCTCTTCATCATCCGCCGTTTTTATTCCGTAAACCGCGTCCTTCTTCACCAGCAGGTCAGTCGCCATTCCGGCTCTAACATCCAGGCCGTCTTGCGCCAATATTATTTCTTTCATATAGTCATTATAGCGGTGCCGGTCTACTTGCGCGCGGGTGGACCAGACTGCCGGGCCTTTGGAACGGTTCAAAATGCGGAACTGGATGCCGCAGGCGTCGGTGGCTTTAGCCATTTCCCCGCCGAGAGCGTCAATCTCCTTGACCAGCTGGCCTTTAGCTAAGCCGCCTACCGCCGGATTGCAGCTCATGGCCCCTATTTTTTCAATATCCATGGTGAGCATCAGGGTTTTACAACCCATACGGCTCGCCGCCAGGGCGGCTTCTATCCCTGCGTGCCCACCACCTATAACGATAACATCATACTGTTGCATATATCCTCTAAAATAAAAACCCCATTTCTGGGGTTAAGTTAACGCGTTCCCAGTTCCGAGTTACGAGTTTATGTAAATTATCCAAAACCCGGAACACGCAACCCGTAACTCGCCAACTTCTTTTATTTATTCATTTCCGCCGTAAGCAGGATAGCCTCGGCGATCTGCTTCATGCTCTTGCGCGTATTCATGCTCTGCTGCTGGATGATCTTAAAAGCCTCGGATTCGTTCATATTATATTTTGTCATCAGCACGCCCTTGGCCTTCTCCACCAGTTTCCTGGTCTCCAGGGCCTCTTCCATCTCCATGGTCTTGTCGAAAAGTTTAGTGTTTTCTATAGCGATAGCCGACTGGTTGGCTACGGATTGGAGTATCTTCACTTCTTCCTCGCTGAAAGAATGCTCATGCGAAGTATAACTGTTGATCACCCCGACTACTTTATCCTTGACCATCATCGGAACCGACAGCATGCTGACTATGCCCTCCTGCCTGGCTAATTCGGGATACTTGTATCCTGATTCACGGGTAACATCCAGCACGGTTATGGGCTTTTTTTCCTGGACCGCCCTGCCGCTGACGCTTTCCCCCACCTTCAGGTTTGGTTTCTTAATATACTCCGGGCTCAGGGACTGGGTAGCCATGATCTGCAGCTCCTGCTGTTTCTCATCCAGGAGCATGATCGAGCAGATCTTGGAGTTCATCATCTCCGCGGTCATGGTCACGATCAATTGCAGAATTTCGTTCAAATAACGGCCGGAGACGATCGTGCTGGATATCCGCGACATGGTGTCCAGCCGGCGAGATTTCTTTTTGCTCTCCTCATACAGGCGCGCTTTTTCGATAGCGGAACCGACCTGATTACCGATCAGGCTTACCAGGTTCTCTTCCCGCCCGGAATATTTATGCGAAACGCGATGACGGATGTTAATGATCCCGATAACCTCGTTTTTGGCTATGATCGGAACGGCCAGGATGGCCTGGAACTTATCCTCCGGGAGGGCTGGGAATTGTTTATAGCGGGGGTCAGCAGGCGCGCTTTTACTGATGGCAATCACTTTTTTGGTTTTGGCAGCTTGGCCGGCAATACCCTGTCCCATGTTTAAACGGACTAGCCCGATAGTTTTAGAATGCAGGGGTTTGGCCGCCCGCAGGACCAGGTGCTCCCTGGCTTCGTCGAATAAAAAGAGATGGCAGGCATCCCCTTTGGTTACCTGCAGGGCTATCTCGGCTATCTTGTTCAGTAATTCTTCCAGGTTGACAGTGGTGGAAATGGTCTCGCTGATCCGGTACAGGACCGCGATCTCTTCTTTCTTCTCTTTTAGCTGGGTTTGCAGTACTTTAACGCTGGTTTTTGGCATGGGTTATTTATAGCACATCTAGCTCTTTTTTCCAAGCCAAAACTAGTCTGGCAGAGTCATTAGCAATTAATTCTTTAGTACGGCCTGGGCTATCTTAAACATGGCCTGGGCAGAATTCTTGGGAGCTGCTTGCATAGCCCGGGCGCCCATTTCCGCTAATTCTAATCTGTCCTTCATCAACTCCCCGACTATAACAGGCAGCCGGCGCAAATCTTTAACCAGGATCCCGGCCCTTTTCTCCCTCATATATTCGGCATTTCCTTCCTCCTGGCCGGGAATTACATTAACCATCAGCAAAGGTAGTCCGAAGGCCATGCATTCGGTGATGGTCAAGCCGCCCGGCTTGGTGATAACCAGATCCACGGCCTGAAAATACGGATAAACAGGGGTATTGAAATCGATCAGTTTTAAGTGCAGTTTGGAGGTGGCAAATTTACTACGCAGATCTTGTAATAATTTCTGGTCAATTCCAGTGCTGACTATTAACTGCAAGGATCCGGCATATTTCTCCAAGCTTTTTATTATCGCCGCCAACCGGCCGGAACCGCCGGCGCCGCTTAACAGCAACACTTTAAAAACAGCAGGGTCGATCCCTAATACGTTATTGTCAGCCATGGGGCTTTTTCTACCCGGGACCGGTTTGATCGGGATACCGGTGACCGCTATGATCTCAGAATTCACCCCTCTGTCCACCAAATTACCTTTTACCTCTTCGGAGGCAACAAAATACTGGTCGGTCCGCTCGGAAAGCCACAAGCTATGGGCGTAATAATCAGTAACCACGACCATGAATTTGAAGCCCCTGTTGGTCCCGGCCAGCAGTGAACCCGGTAAAAAATGAGTGGCGATCACCAAGTTGGGCTTGGCTTCATCCAAGAAACGATAGAAGTCGCGAAAAAGGTTAGTTTCCCATAATCTCACCCACTGGTCCAAAATGGTTACCCGGCCCTTTCTTTCTGAACTGCGATAAAGAAAACCCCACAACCAGGGCATTTTCCTGATCAAAAAATAATACCCATCCCGATAAATCCGCTTATACCAGGACGGAGCAAAATCCAGGATGTCTTTTATCTCCACGGCCATGCTTTGCGCCGCGAAACGCTCAGCGATCGCCTGCGCCGCAGTATAATGCCCGGCCCCGCAGGAAGCATAAAGAATGACAACTTTTTTCGTGTGCATATCCGCTCTTATTTCCTCTTCTCGGTCAGCCATAGCTTGACTCTTATGCCTTCCTGGATGGCCACATTGATATCGGCAAACCGTAAAGCTTTGGCTTTCCGGTAAACCTGTATAAGTTCCATTTCGTCCTTTTGCACGGTAGCCACGGGAAGTGCGTTCTCGTTTTGCATAACAACCTCCTTCTAAGCTGATTAGGCGCTAAGTACTCTTATACTATAAAGCGCCCATATTAACAACAAATGAAGTTTAAATTAAGATTGAGTAAATTTATCCTCCTGGAATCTTAACACCGATTTAACCTGACACTAATTTATACTTATTATGGCTTTGTTATATGTATAGTAACAAAAAGGAGAATACTATGAAAAGCAAAGCAGACTTACACATTCATACCTACTTTAGTGATGGGCTGGACAGCCCGGAGCAGATCGTCAAGACCGCCTCTATCAAAGAGCTGGCGGTGATAGCCATTTGTGATCATAACCGTATCAAGGGTGCGCAAAAAGCCCAGGAATTCGCCCAGGCCCACCCCTATTTAGGCGTCGAGGTTATTGTCGGCGAAGAGATCACCACCGTCAACGGGCATATACTGGGTTTATTCCTGAAAGAGCGCATCAAACCCGGATTAACAGCGGAGGAAACCATTGAAAAGATACACCAGCAAAAAGGGTTGGCCATACTGCCCCACCCCTTCCATTTCTACATAGGCAAGAAACGTGGCCATGTTTCCGCTGGCAAATTAATGGACCGGCTGCCTATAGACGGCCTGGAAGTCATCTGCAACTCCAGCGCCGCCAGTTGGTGGGCCAATATGAAAGCTGCCCTGAAAAATGCCTCCAGCATGCATACCGCTATCGGCTCTAGTGACGCCCATGACGCCCACTTCCTGGGACACGGCTATACTCTTTTCGCGGGCAGAACCGCCGCGGACTTGCGTCTCGCCATAGAAATGAAAAAATGCACCGCTCACTACCACTTTTGGTCACTCAGTGACTTATATCGTTACCTCCATACCGGTATCCAGAACCTGGCCAAGTATTATCTGGGCTCAGGGAAAAGAGCGGAATTATAAATCCTATGTGAAAATAGTTAAAATAAGAGCAAAGTAACAAAATAAGCAAAAGGAGGAAAGGAAAATGAAGATCTTGTTAGTAGTCTTAAGTTTGCTGGTTTTAGCAACTGCCAGCTACGCCGTTAATGTCGGGGATATAGTAGGCGGATACCCAGCTGGTTACAACCCCAATAATACCAAGCATTATAGGGATAGTGTTGGCAAACCGATCACTCCTACATTTACTTCAACCGCCACAGCGGGATCGCCTGCAATCGGAACCATGAAGGGCCCGTTACCGGCAGGATTTGGTTTTAAACCGGGGACCTCGACTCCCAATGATAACTTTTTGAACGGTATTGGCAGGAAGAAAGCCAGTGAATCGGATAGGAATCCAAGTTTTATCAGGGTGGGTGGCACGCTTAGTAATATTATCAGGACTGCCCCTTCCGCTTTGGAAAGCAACTTGCAAGTAGTAGTAGCGGGAAGCAATTCCCACTCCGCAAATAATCTGGGATACTATATCGGCTATAAAGTTCTCAGCGTCGCTTGGTAAAAAAACTTAGTCAATCTCTCGGGAGCATAAAAGTATTCTTTTATGCTCCCGCTAAATAAATTAAGAAAAGAGGCGGAATTATAATAATCATGTTGCCTCTGGAGGGGTAATTTTGGTAAGATATAGGTGTAAGCTGGGAGAAACCATGAGCAAGGAAAAGATATTAATAGTAGAAGATGACCGGGACATAGTGGAATTGATCCAATATAACCT
Source organism: Elusimicrobiota bacterium (assembly GCA_003153935.1). Taxonomy (GTDB): domain Bacteria; phylum CAYTYR01; class UBA6262; order UBA6262; family UBA6262; genus Fen-1174. Next base: position 73,476 of record PMCA01000004.1, on the reverse strand, counting down.
GGAAAAAGAGAATTTCAAGATCCAAGTGGCGACTAATGGCCAGAAAGCCCTGGACCAGGCCCGCCGCCACCATCCTGATCTGATCCTGCTGGACCTGATGCTGCCGGAAATCGACGGCCTGGAAGTATGCAAAATACTAAAGAAGGATTCTAAAACCAGCCACATACCTATTATTATGCTGACGGCGAAGTCCAGCGAGAGCGACAAAATAATCGGCCTGGAATTGGGAGCGGATGATTATATCACCAAGCCCTTCAGTCCTAAAGAACTCATAGCCCGCATCCGAGCTTTGTTCCGCCGGCTCCGGCCCGAAGCTAAGCAGCCGGAAATAGCCAGGATCGGCGAGGTGGTCATTGATTTCAGTAAATACCTGGTGACCCAAAAAGGGAAAACCATAGCCTTGACCACTAAAGAATTTGAACTGCTCAAAACGCTACTGGCCGCCAAGAGCCGCGCTGTTACCCGGGATAGTCTGCTGGAGAATGTCTGGGGTTACGAACATTCCCTGGAGATCACCACTCGCACCGTGGATGTTCATATCCGCTATCTGCGCAAGAAATTAAAAAGCCTGGCCCCGCGCATTATTACCATTAAAAACGTCGGCTACCGGCTGGAAACCGGAAGTCTGGACGGCGCATGAAAATCAACCTCACCTCTAAATTGATCCTCAACTACCTGCTACTGGTATTATTGGTATTCTCATTCACTACCATAACTATCCTGCATAAATTGAGCCGGGAATCGAAGCTTCAATTGGAAGATGAAATGGTCACCCGCGCCCAGTTGATCTCTGAATTCATCCCGGCGGAATTGATCAGCCAGGGAAACCCTAAGCTAGTCCAGCCCCTGATATTCAAAATAAAACAGAAAACCAACTCCCGCATTACTATTATCGCCAAAAACGGGATCGTGCTGGGGGATTCCGAGTCCAATCCGGAAACTATGGAGAACCACGGCACCCGGCCGGAAGTTATCGAGGCCCTGAACGGTAAAATCGGATATAGTACCCGCTATAGTTTCACTGTCCTTAAACCCATGCTTTACGCGGCTATTCCCGCTAAAACCGGAACCGGTGAAATTACCGGGGTGATCCGGATCGCCCTGCCCACTACCCTAGTAAAATATTTAACAGTTAATACCCTGTCCAATTTGTGGTTCGGGTTACTATTAGCTCTGTTCCTTACCATTATATTGGGATATATTTCCGCTTATTTTGTCACCAAACCCATCCGGCAAATTAATCAAATAACGCAAAATGCCATACGCGGGGACCTGAATCAGAAGATACCGGTCTTCACCAAAGATGAGATAGGCAATCTGGCCCGGTCCTTAAACCAGCTCTTCCAGCAATTGCAAGGAACGATGTCGGAAATCAAGCGGGAACAGAATAAACTCACCGCCATTATTTCCAGCATGACCGAAGGAGTGGTTGCCTGCGACCTCAGCGGTAACATCCTGCTGGTCAACAAGACCATAGAAAATATTTTCTCCGTAACCAGGACCGAGGTTCAGGGCAAGATGCTGCTGGAGGCTATCCGCAACAATGACCTGGATAAGATCCTTAATGACGTTTTGCGCTCCGGCCAGCCGCAGCAGAGCGAACTAACCTTGTTGCTGCCGGTCCAGAAGACATTCCTGATCTATGCCAGCCCCCTCACCAGCGAAGAAACGCCTTTCGGCGCCGTACTGGTAATGCATGACATTACCGAGATCAGGAGACTGGAAAATATCAGGAAGGAATTCATCTCCAATGTTTCGCACGAACTGCGGACGCCTCTCACCTCTATCCGGGGTTTCGTGGAAACCCTGCTGAACGGCGCCCTGGAAGATAAGAATAATAATCGCCGCTTCCTTAATATCATTCACGACCATGCCCAGCGCCTGGGCAAACTGATCGATGACATACTGGAGCTTTCCAAGATCGAATCCCGGGAGATACAACCGAACTTGCAGCCGGTTGACCTGCGGGAATTGATCCTGGAGACCGCGGAAAGCTTCAGCCCGCAGCTGCAAAAAGCCAAGATCCAGTTACGGCGGCAGCTGCCGGCCTCTCTACCAACCATAAACGCTGACCGCGACCAGCTTAAGCAGGTGCTGATCAACCTGTTGGATAACGCCATTAAATTTAACCGCGAGAACGGCTCGGTAACTATTATCGCCACCGCCGCGCCGGATTCAATAAAGATCCAGGTGACTGACTCCGGCCAGGGCATCCCCGCCAAAGACCTGCCCCGTATTTTCGAACGTTTTTACCGCGTGGATAAAGCCCGCTCCCGCGAATTGGGCGGCACCGGGCTGGGCTTAGCGATAGTCAAACACATCATCGAAGCCCATCAGGGCCGTATCGGCGTAGAAAGCGTCGAAGAAAAAGGCTCTACCTTCTGGTTCACTCTCCCCCTCTAACCCCTTTTCCCTATTCACCATTCACTATTTCACAAATTCATAAAATCTACCCCCTGTTTAGCTCTTAAACAGGGGGTTTTGTTTTACCCGGATTTAACTTACTCTTAATTCCTATTTAGTATCGCTCCGTTATAATTATCCCAGACAATTAAAAAATAGAGGAGGAATCCCAGAGGACTGGGATAAAAAACATGGCTAAAAAGATAATGATCATTGATGACGATAAAGACATCGTTGAACTTCTGACTTACAACCTGGAAAAAGCCGGGTTCACCTGCGTCGGCCTGTATGACGGGGATCATGTCCTGGAGACCGCTAAATCAGTTAAGCCGGATGTTATACTGCTGGACCTGATGCTGCCGGGGTTGAGCGGGCTGGATATCCTGCTTTTGTTAAAACGCAACATGAGGTTATCCAAGATACCGGTGGTAATCATCAGCGCCCTCAAACAAAAAGACCGGATCGCCAACTCTTTTAAGTTAGGGGCCAGCGAATATGTGATCAAGCCTTTTGATATCGCCGAATTGACCAGTTTGATCAATAAAACGATGAAAAACCCGGTCAGTTACTTTAACTTAGATTTAACCTACAGGTAATTTACCGGTAATGCGCATTTAATATAATTAAGTCATAAGTAACAGTTAGTTATCATACTACCTGAATGGAAGGAGGTGCGAGTTCGGCTTCACAGCAAGTAAATCGAATCTAATTCAAGGAGGATGTAATGCGTAAGTTAGTAAAAATACTGTTTATTTCGTGTTTAGCTCTAAGTTTAAGTCAAATAGCCTTTGCGGCAGCCGGTGACTGGACCTTTTCCGGAACGAACTGGCTAAGAACCAGAGTGGTCAGCAAGGACTTGCAAGGACCAACTAAAACTGACAAAACTGTAACCGATGCCGGCTTTTCCGTCGACCGTGGCTATGTCCGTTACGCCTATCAGTTCACTGATACCATTAAAGGGCAATGGACCGCGGATTTTTATTCCGACAAAACCAGCAATTACGTGAATGGAGCCGGTATCAAGTTGAAAGAAAGCTATGTGGATCTCCCCTTCTATCTGCCGGAAAGCAAACTGACGGTCGGCTTGCAGAAGAACTACGTAGGTTTGATCTATGACTATGATTACCGTATTATTGAAAAGGAATTCATCGATAAGAACGGCATCGATGCTTCTGCGGATAACGGGATCATCCTCAATGGCTATTTCCCCATGGGTTATGGTTCTTATGAAGCCGGTATATATAATGGAGAAGGCTACAAGAAGGAACTGAGCCCGGATATCAATACCGAGCCGGCTTTCGTAGCTGATGTCAGGGTCATTCCTGTGCCGGGTATCACGGTTGGCGGCAGCTACAAGAGTGAATTGCAGGGTACCGTTACCCCGATCGGCAATACCGCTTATAATAAGAATCATTTGGCGGTCGGCATGCTCCGCACCGCCTATGGTCCGTTCGATATGTGGGCGGAATATATAGGCCAGAATGTCGATACCTATAGTACTACCACGAATACCTACACGAATGTGAAGAAGAGCGGTTACTCTATCATGCCTTCTTACCAGATCACCCCTGAATGGACCGTTTTGGCCAGATATGACAGCTGGGATCCTAATAAAGATAAAGCCAATGACAAAGTGGCTACTACTATAATAGGCGTAAACTACGCTCTGACTAAAGGCGTTTTATTGCAGTTGAACTACCAGCAGGACAAGCCTGAGGACAGCACGGTAGCCACGACCACTCAATACCTGGGACAGATCGCCTGGAGTTTCGCGCGCGTATTCGCACAATAATATAAAAGGAGAAAAAGATGAAGAAAATCATAAAAACAATATGTTTGTTAGGCCTGGTGGGCCTGCTGGCCGGCAATTTAACAGCCGGTCAGAAACTGACCTTAAGCGGCTCGACCACCGTACTACCGATCGCCCAGAAAGGGGCGGAAGATTTCATGAAAGCGAATCCGTCTGTTGATGTGAGCGTCAGAGGCGGAGGTTCGGGAGTCGGCATCCAGGCGATCGTTGATGGAACCGTGGATATCGGGGATTCTTCCCGCGCGGCGAAAGCCAAAGAGATCGCTACCGCCCGGGGCAAAGGCGTGACCATGTTCGCTAACATCATTGCCAAAGACGGTATTTGCGTGATCGTGAATAAAGCTAATAACATTAACAGCATCAACCTGGACACCCTGAAGAAAATATACTCGGGTGAGATACTTAAATGGAGCGATGCGGGTGGATCCGGCGGTTCATTAGTAGTGGTATCACGAGATTCCTCCAGCGGCACCTTTGAAGTTTTCAACGAAAAAGTGCTGAAAGGGTCAAAAGTACGGGAAGATGCCCTGATGCTGGCCTCAAACCAGGCTGTATTGACCACTGTAGCCAGCACCCCCGGCGCGATCGGTTATGTTGGTTTAGGTTACGTGACCGATGAGATAAAAGCTCTGGTAGTTAACGGCATAACCGCGAATAAAGAAACTGTCATCAGCGGTAAGTATCCTATCAGCCGGCCGTTATATATGTATACCAACGGTGATCCTAAGGGCTTAGCTAAGCAATTTATCGACTATATTATGAGCCCGGAAGGCCAGAAAATGGTCGAAGACCAGGGTTTTGTCGCGGTAAAGTAAACATAGTAATCCCATATGTTTACACCCAGGCTAAAGGTGCTTGGAATCCCCTATTCCAGCGCCTTTAGCCAATTGCTTTTTTTAATAGAAGTGCTATAATAGCGGTCAAGGAACTGATGATGATCTTAAATAAGACAAAAGAAAAATTATTAGAATGGTTTTTCCTGGCCTTTGCCTTCCTCTCGAATATTTTCCTATTGGGAATCGTCATTGTTTTGTTCAAAGAGGGTCTGCCTCTCTTTAAGGATATCAAGGTAGCGGATTTTTTATTCGGCCGGCACTGGTACCCTACCTTCGATCCGCCTGAGTTCGGCGCTTTCCCGCTGATCATGGGATCTTTATGGGTCACTATCGGCTCAATCATTGTGGCAGTCCCGTTAGGACTCGGAGCCGCTATTTATATATCGGAGATCGCCTCCCCGCGTATGAAGGAGATACTGAAACCTACGGTCGAGGTCCTGGCCGGTTTCCCGTCCGTAGTACTGGGTTTCTTCGGCATGGTGGTGATCGCTCCTTTCCTGCAATCGGCTTTTGGATTACCCACCGGTCTTAACGCTTTAAATGCCAGCATTCTCCTTGGAATAATGGCTATTCCTACTATCACCAGCATTTCCGAAGACTGTATTTCCGCGGTTCCGCGGGGTTTCAAAGAAGCCTCCTACGCCCTGGGCGCTAATAAATGGGAAACTATCATCAAAGTAACCGTCCCGGCCGCTTTCTCGGGGATAAGTTCAGCGGTGATACTGGGTATGGGCCGGGCCATCGGCGAAACCATGACCGTGCTCATGGTCGGCGGTGGTGCCGCCGTCATTCCCCACGGCTTCCTGCAGCCGGTCAGGACCATGACCGCTACCATCGCCGCGGAGATGGGTGAGACTGCTATCGGCAGTGATCACTATTACTCTCTTTTCGCTATCGCCATCGTGCTTTTCATCCTGACCCTTATTTTTAATATTATCGCTGACCTGATCGCCCAGCGGTTCAGGAAAAGGATCGTGTAATGGATAACCGCAAATGGCGGGAAATTAAACAACAAATGGGATTCCTGGCGCTAAGGACTTCAGCGCTTATAATCTTTATAATATTGGGCATTCTGCTTTATTTTTTATTTGTGCGGGGCATTAAGGTTATCAACTGGGGATTCCTGACCAAAATGCCGGAGAATGGCATGACTTCCGGCGGGATCTTTCCCGCCATCCTTGGCACTTTCTACTTAACCATGGGGGCCATCCTTTTTGCTCTGCCGTTAGGTATCATGGCCGCTATCTACATGACCGAATACGCCGTCCAGGGCAAGGTCATCCGCCTGATCCGCATCGGCATCAGTAACCTGGCCAGCGTACCATCCATAGTTTTTGGTTTATTCGGCTTGGCTTTATTCGTCAATTATTGTAAATTCGGCGTTTCCATACTTTCCGGAAGTTTAACACTTGGCATTATGATCCTGCCTGTAATTATTCGCGCCAGTGAAGAAGCCTTACTGTTAGTGCCAAACGGTTTCCGCGAAGCGTCACTGGCTTTGGGCGCAACCAAGTGGCAGACCATTTACAAGATAGTCCTGCCTAACGCCATCGGCGGCATCATTACCGGGGCCATCCTCGGGGTTGGCCGGGTGGCCGGTGAAACTGCTCCGATATTATTCACCGCGGCGACTTTTTACACCATGAAACTGCCCAATTCGGTTTTCAGTGAAGTTATGGCCCTTCCTTATCATATATACGCTTTAATGACCGAGGGCAGTCATCCCAAAGAACAAAAAGCCATCGCCTATGGCGCCTCCCTGGTCTTGATAGTCCTGGTCCTGGGAATCAATATGATAGCCATCGTTATCCGCAACTATTACAGGAGGAAAAAGAAGTGGTAACCACAAACCGCATGGAAGTAAAAAACCTTAATTTCTATTATGGGCAGAACCTGGCGCTGAAAGACATTAACATGGGCATTGAAAGCAATAAGGTGACGGCGGTCATCGGCCCTTCCGGTTGCGGTAAATCCACTTTTATTCGCATTTTGAACCGGATGAACGATATAATAATAGGCAGTCGGGTCGAAGGCGCGATCCTCCTGGACGGGCAGGATATTTACGCGCCGGAAGTTGACGTGGTGGAGATACGCCGCAAGATCGGCATGGTCTTCCAGAAATCCAATCCCTTTCCCAAATCGATATTTGACAATATTGCCTACGGCCTGCGCATCAATGGTATTAACAATAAAGGAGAGATCATTGACCGGGTGGAAACCAGCCTGAAAAATTCCGCCCTGTGGGAAGAAGTACAGGACCGGCTGGACGCTAACGCTTCCGAATTGTCAGGTGGGCAACAGCAAAGATTATGCATCGCCCGGGCCCTGGCTATAGAGCCCGAAGTGATACTGTTCGATGAACCCTGCTCAGCCCTGGACCCCATCTCCACCGCCAAGATCGAAGAATTAATCAATGAGCTTAAAGAAAAATATACCATCGCCATAGTCACCCATAATATGCAGCAAGCCGCGCGTATTTCCGATTACACCGGCTTCTTCCTGCTGGGAGAATTGATCGAATTTGATAAAACGGAAAAGATATTCACCAATCCGGCAAAAAAACAGACAGAAGACTACATAACCGGGAGGTTCGGATGACCCAGAAAACGCTTCTTTTCATTTGCACCGAGAACGCCGGCCGCAGCCAGATGGCAGAGGGCTTCGCCAAATTCCACGGCGCAGACAAGCTTACTGCCTATAGCGCGGGGACCAAACCGGCCACCCAGATAAACCCGGTAGTGGTTGAAGCTATGAAAGAAAAAAACATCGATTTAGGCCAAACCCGGCCCAAGGAACTGTCAAAGTTCATAAATCTCAAGATCGATTATGCGATTACCATGGGCTGCGGTGATACCTGTCCCTTTATTCCCGGCGCCAAAATGATCAATTGGGCCCTGGCCGACCCTAAGGGCCAGCCCTTGGAAAAAATAAGACCGATCAGGGATGAAATTGAACAAAAAGTATTGACTCTGATCAAAGAAATTAAATAATCATTGAACCCGACCTTGAAAACTGCTATAATGCGCCCATATGAAACGCAAACTGCTTGTCTTTTTTTTATGCCTGCTTTTCCTGGTTGGCTGCGGGCGCAATGCCAGCCAGAAAGGTATCACCGTAGCCGGGTCCACCAGCGTCCAGCCCTTTGCCGATAAGTGGTCTGAAGTCTATATGGAGGAACATCCTGGGCGCGTAGTCAATGTCCAGGGCGGCGGCTCCAGCGCCGGCATCCAGGCCGCCTTAAGCGGCGCGGCTGACATCGGCACCTCCAGCCGAGAACTCAAACCGGAAGAGAAAGTTCTACATGAGATTGTTGTCGCCCGTGACGGTTTAGCGATCATTGTGCACCCTAGTAATTTAATCAATAATCTTAGCATCGAACAGGTTAAACAGATTTTTGCCGGAAAAATACGCAACTGGGAAGAGCTGGGCGGCCAGAATAAAAATATCGACGTGGTCACACGAGAAGAAGGTTCGGGCACCCGCGGCGCTTTCCAGGAACTAGTGATGAAAAAGGTTCGGATCTTCAGGGGTTGCATCGTCGAAGATTCTAACGGCACGGTCCGGGAGATCGTTTCCGGTGATCCTTATGCTATCGGCTATATCTCACTGGGACTGGTCAGCGAAAAGGTCAAAGCCATGAACCTGGACGGCGTCAAGGCCACCGATGAAAATATAATTACTAAAAAATATAAACTGGTCCGGCCTTTCTTGTTCGTAACCAAGGATGAACCAGCCGGTGAAACTAAGGAATTTATTGATTTTGTCCTTTCAGCTGAAGGGCAGGAATTAATAAGAAAAGAAGGTTTGATCGCCGCCAAATGACTACTCTGGAGAGAAACGAAAAACTGATCCAGCTGGCCTTATTAATGATAGCCCTTTCCGCTATTTCCATCCTGGCTATCATCACCCTTTTTATCTTTAAAGAGGGAATGCCGATCATGTTCAAATACGGCGTTAATAAGTTCCTTTTCGGCCTGGACTGGTATCCTACCGAACAAAGTTTCGGTTTATTGCCAATGATCATAGGTTCGCTGGCGGTAACCGCCGGTTCCTTGATAATCGGCATCCCTTTTGGCCTGGCTTGCGCGATCTTCCTGACCGAATTCTCCAGTTTACGCCTGCGCCAGATCATCAAACCCATCATCGAGCTCTTAGCCGGTATCCCCTCCGTGGTCTACGGTTTCATGGGCGTTATTATCCTGGTACCTTTTATCCGGGAACACCTTGGCGGTTCCGGTCTTTCCGTCCTGGCCGCTTCGATCATCCTTGGTATTATGATCCTGCCCACGATCATCAGCATTTCCATTGACTCTTTGCAGGCAGTACCGCGCAGTTACCGGGAGGGATCTATCGCCTTGGGAGCTACTAAATGGCAAACCACCAAAATGGTCACCCTGCCATCGGCTAAATCAGGGATAATCGCCAGTATCATCCTGGGTATGGGCCGGGCTATAGGCGAGACCATGGCGGTGATCATGATCGCCGGGAACGCTGTCAGTATCCCCCATTCCGTACTGGATCCGGTCAGGACCCTGACTTCTAATATCGCCCTGGAAATGGGCTACGCCAGCGGCGAGCACCGCCAGGCGCTTTTTGCTACCGGGGTTATTTTATTCATTATCATTATGATCCTGAACACGATCGCCAATGCTACCGCTGCCAAGCAGAGGACTAAATAATAATGTACGTTAACCCGCGTCTAGAACAAAGAGTAGTACAATCCATCCTGTGGCTGTTTACCGCCATTACCGTATTTATCCTATTCTATATAATATTTTTCATCCTCAAAAACGGCTTACCGGTGCTTAACTACCAGTTCCTGACCACCAACCCGACCGATATGGGAAAAAGCGGCGGTATTTATTCCACTATTATCGGCACGATCGCCTTAACTATCGGGGCCATTTTGATAGCCACGCCACTGGGAGTGGGCACGGCCATCTACCTCACCGAATATACCTTGGAGAGCAAAATAACCAGGGTAATTCGTTTCGGTTCGGAATGCCTGGCTGGAATTCCTTCAATAATTTTCGGTTTGTTCGGTTTCATCCTGTTCGTCACCAAACTGAAATTCGGCTGGTCCATACTGAGCGGCAGTTTAACCCTGGCTTTTATGATATTGCCAACGATCATCCGGACTAGTGAAGAGGCCCTTAAATCAGTCCCCTACAACCTGCGGGAAGTAAGTTTTTCACTCGGGGGAACCAAATGGCAGACCGTAACCAAAGTGGTTCTGCCCAGCGCCTTGCCGGGTATCGTTACGGGGGTAATTCTCAGTGTCGGCCGCAGTATCAGTGAAACCGCCGCGGTGATCTTTACGGCCGGCAGCGCTTTGCGCATACCGACTTCGATCTTTTCGTCTTCCCGGACCATGGCCGTCCACTTCTATATTTTGGCTCGTGAAGGCATCTCCATGCCTAACGCTTACGGCACGGCAGCGGTATTGATAATCGCCATCCTGATAATAAACATCACCGCTTACCGTTTAATGCACAAGTTCATGAAGAAATATTCCTGAGGAACGGTTAAATGACTTCAAACATAGCTATTGAATCCAGGGATTTCAGCCATTTTTTCGGCCCTTTGCAGACCCTAAAAAAAATAAACCTGCAGGTCTTCCGGAACGAGATACTGGGTATCATTGGGCCAGCCGGCAGCGGCAAATCCACTTTCCTGCGCTCCTTGAACCGGCTTAACGACCTAGTTCCCGGGTCCCGGGTGGAAGGCACCCTGAAAATAGACGGGAAAGACATTTACGCGCCGGACATGAGCGTCGTAGAGTTACGACGTAAACTTGGCATAGTTTTCGCCACGCCAGTGCCCCTGCCCCGCTCCATCTATGAGAACGTGGCCTTTGGTCCCAAGATGGCCGGTGTTCATAGCAGGAGAAAGCTCAATGAACTCGTGGCTGATTGCCTCAAACAGACCACTTTATGGGAGGAGGTAAAGGACAGATTGGATTCCAGCGCCTTAAAGTTATCCGGAGGCCAGCAGCAAAGATTATGCGTGGCTCGGATCCTGGCTTTGCGTCCTGATTATATTTTATTGGACGAACCTTGTTCCGGTTTGGACCCAATTTCTACCATGAAGATAGAAGAATCCTTACGCGAATTAAAGAAACAATATACGATCATTCTGGTGACTAATAACACCAAACAGGCCGCGCGCGTAGCTGACCGGACCGCTTTTTTCTTAAGCGGGGAGATGATCGAGATAGGCCAGACGGAAAAGATCTTCACCGCGCCGGTTGACCAGCGTACCAATGATTATATAGTAGGACGGTTTGGATGAGCATTATTGAAGTAAACAAACTAAACCTCTTTTACGGTAATTTCCAGGCTTTGAAGGAAATTACCCTGAGGATAGAGAAGCAGAAGATCACTGCCCTGATCGGGCCTTCCGGCTGCGGCAAATCCACTTTTTTGCGCACGCTTAACCGCATGAACGACCTGATCGATGACGTCCGTATCAGCGGTTCGGTAAAGATAAGCGGTAACGATATCTATGGTAGTGACGTTGACCTGCTGGCCCTGCGCAAAAAGGTGGGCATGGTCTTCCAGAGACCCAATCCCTTTCCTTTAAGCATTTATGATAATGTTGTTTACGGTTTACGGGTCCATGGTATCCTGGATAAAAAAATTATGGAACAGAAATTGCAGTGGAGTTTGGAATCGGTGCATCTGTGGGACGAGGTCAAGGATAAGCTGGATCAAAACGCCCTGACTCTTTCCGGTGAGCAGCAGCAGCGGCTGTGTATCGCGCGCTTAGCGGTCGTTGAACCCGAGGTCCTGCTGATGGATGAGCCCTGCTCCGCCCTGGACCCTATGTCCACGGCCAAGATCGAAGACCTGATGTACGAACTCAAGAAACAATATACCATAATCATCGTGACGCATAATATGCAGCAAGCCGCGCGGGTATCGGAGTATACAGGTTATTTTCTGCTGGGTGAGCTGGTGGAGTTCGGCGAAACCAACCAGATATTCACCAGCCCGAAGGACTCGCGCACGGAAGACTATTTGACCGGACGATTCGGATAATAAAAACTGGAGGGTACAATGCAAAGACATTTTGATGAAGAACTGGCTGATCTGAACAAGGAAATACTGCGCATGGGCGGATTGACCGAGGAGTCGATCCTGAAATCGGTAGAAGCCTTGAAAGCCCGCAGCGCCGAGCAGGCTGAACAAGTTATCACCGATGACAAAAAGATCGACGAGCTAGAACTGGCTATTGATGAGAAGTGCCTGGACCTGCTGGCACTGCACCAGCCCATGGCTATAGATCTGCGTTTCGTAACCATGGCTATGAAGATCTCCACCGACCTGGAACGAATCGCCGATCTGGCTGTAGATATCGCCCAGAGGGTTTTGCAGCTAGCAGACAAACCCCAGTTGAAACCCCTGATCGATATCCCCAAGCTGGCAGCCCTGGCCCAAACCATGGTCAAGGAAGCTATCGACGCTTTCGTGCGCAAGGACGTGGAATTAGCCAGGAAAGTAATTCTCCGCGATTCTGAGGCTGATAATTTACGCAACCTGGTCCAATCGGAATTGATCAATGACTATATCGCCAAAGATCCCTCCACTGCTCCTCGGGCCGTAGCCCTGTTACTGGTGGCCCGGCATTTGGAAAGAATCTGCGATCATACAACAAACATTTGCGAAGATGTCATTTTTATGGTAGAAGGTAAGGTAGTTAAACACCACCTGGAAATCCTGCATGAAAAACAGAACGGAGGAAGTAAATGAAGAACATAGCGAAATGGCTGCTGGCCGGCATAGTCGTAGCGACAGTTTCTTATTTTATCAACGCCCTGTTCACGATCCTGTTTAAAAGCTTTTACGCGCAGACACCTGAGTTGTTAAAACCCTTGAGCAATGTCTGGTTGGTGCAAACTTTGCTGGGTAATTTTTCCAGCGGCTTGATATACGCTTTGATGTTCACGGTTCTGCAGCATGGCATTCCGGGTAAAGGCGTGGTGAAAGGGTTTTTCCTGGGGGTTCTTTTATGGGCGATAACGGTGCCGCCATTGCTGATCACCTATAATACCAGCGTGGATACTAAGTTGATCCTGTCCTGGTTGATGACCGGGTTGGTAGCAACGCCGTTGGCTTGTATCGCAGTGGTTTTGATCTATGAAAAGATAACTGATAGCCAGAAAGACAAGGCGCTTTAAGGGCCATGGGTTCAATCCTGTTTGGAGAGGGCGATCATTCGTTCAATGGCCATTTTAGCCCGGCTGCGGATGGGTTCTTCCACCACTACCGGGTAAACCAGGTCCTGAAGTGACCAGAATATTTTATCAAGCGTAGTCAATTTCATATTAGGGCAGATAGCTTGGGAGGAGGCCGGATAGAAATTTTTATCCGGATTTTCTTTTTGCAGGCGGTATAACATCCCTACTTCCGTGCCAATGATGATCTCTTTAGCTTCCGTTTCCCGGGCGAACTTGCTCATGCCGCTGGTGGAAGCGACCAGGTCGGCCAGCGCTATGACTTCCGGCCGGCACTCCGGATGTACCATGACCTTGGCTTGCGAATGTTTATCTTTGGCGCGGTAGATATCGTCCTTTAATATACGGGCGTGGGTCGGGCAAAAACCTTCCCAGATAATGAACTTCTTCTTAGGTACTTTGCTCTGCACGTAACTACCCAGGTTTTTATCGGGAATGAATATAATCTCTTCCGTGTCCTTCAGCGAATTAACCACTTTCACCGCGTTGGCGCTGGTGCAGCAAATATCGCTTTCGGCTTTAACCGCCGCGGTCGAATTAACATAACATACCACCTTGGCCCCGGGATGTTGTCTTTTCAGTTCCCGGACATTCTCGGCGTTGATCATGTTGGCCATCGGGCAACCGGCGGTATAATCCGGTATCAGCACCTTTTTCTGCGGCGAAATTATCGCCGCGGTTTCCGCCATGAAGTTCACGCCGCAAAAGATAATGATCTCCGCCTTAGTTTCCCCGGCCTTGATGCTCAGCTCCAGCGAATCGCCGACAAAATCAGCCACGTCCTGTACTTCCGGCAATTGATAGTTATGAGCCAATATGACCGCCCCTTTTCTGGCGGCAATCTCCCTTATTTCTTTGTTTAAGCGCGGTATGGGCATGCTATCCCCTTTTTAGAATAGAGACCCGCTCCGATGTTAAGTCGGAGCGGGTAAGCCTTTTAACGCCCTGCTCGGGGCTAACTACATTTCCCGCCGCAGCAGTGAGCGGTCGGGCGCAAGAAATACTTTTTGGAAACTCTGGCTGTCATAGCGATCACCTCCTGATCTTCAACAATTGTTTACCTTCGTTAATCTACGGACTCGACTGTCTTAACTTCCGGAACATCTTCCTTCAGTATCCTTTCGATACCATTCTTCAAGGTCATGGCGCTCATGGGACAGCCCTGGCAGGCACCCAGTAATCTTACTTTAACTAAGCCTTTGGCCTCGTCAATTTCTACCAGCTCCACGCTACCGCCATCTGAGCCCAGCATCTTGGCTATCTTTTCCAGGCTTTTTTTCACTTTTTCTTTCATAAATCCTCCTTTGTCATTGCAAACCTATTTTTTCTTCTTATACAACGGGGACATTTCCCGCAAAGTTTTCACTATCCGCGGTAAAACTTCCAGCAGATAATCTACATCCTCATCCGTATTCAGCCGGCCCAGGCTGAACCGCAGACTGGAATGGGCTATCTCTGGGTTGATGCCTATCGCCTTTAAGACATGCGACGGCTCCAGCGAACCGCTGGAACAGGCGGAGCCGGTTGAAGCGGCGATGCCTTCCAGGTCCAGATTAAGGAGCATCGATTCCCCTTCTACGTATTTAGGGGTCACATTTACGTTATTAGGCAGTCGTAACTGCGGATGACCGTTCAGTTGCGTCTCCTCGATGCTGTCCAGTATCCCTTTGATCAACTTATCGCGCATTTTTATCAGGTGCTCGTTGCGTTCCTGGCGCTCCTGCTCCGCTAACTGCACCGCTTTGCTGAAACCGACTATACCCGGAACGTTCTCCGTTGAGGCCCGGCGCCTTCTCTCCTGCTCACCGCCATGTAAAAGCGGCAAAATACGCGCTCCCTTACGCACATACAGCAGGCCGATACCTTTCGGGCCATAAAGTTTATGGGCGCTGGCGGAGAGAAAGTCCACATTCAGTTTTTCCACGTCGATATCCAGGCTGCCGAAGGTTTGCACGGCGTCGGTATGGAAATACACGCCCGCCTCCCGCGCTATTTTACCGATCTCCGCTATAGGTTCTATAGTGCCGATCTCATTATTGGCATGCATTACGGAAATAAGCACGGTCTCTTTGGTAATAGCTTTTTTTATGTCCTGCGGGTCTACCAGACCGGTTTTATCTACCGGTATATAAGTAACCTTGGCGCCGCGATGTTTTTCCATGAACCGGCAGGTTTCCAGGATAGCGTGATGTTCTACGGTATCAGTTATGATATGGTTGCCTTTTTTCGCCATGGCTTCCAGCACCCCGGCCAGGACGAAATTGTCCGCTTCCGTGCCTCCGCTGGTAAAGACGATCTCTTCGCTCTTAGCTTTGATGGTTGCGGCGATCACATCCCGAGCTTCCGTTATTGCCGCTTTGGCTTCTTGGCCGAAAGAATGGATGCTGGATGGGTTGCCGAATTTCTCTTCCAAAAACGGCTGCATAGCCTTAGTTACTTCCGGATGCATCGGCGTAGTAGCTGCATAGTCAAAATATCTTTTCTTGATGTCCATGATTTCCTCGTTTCTATTTTATCAGGTCAGCCAGAGTTTTCTTCTGCAAAACTTTATTTACCGCTTCATTTAGGTCTAGCCATATCGATCTGGTCAAGCAGCTATTGATCTTCCAGCAGGATTTACCTTTGTTCAGGCCGGCACAGGATACTAGGTCCAGTGGCCCTTCCAGTGAGCTTATTATCTCCCCGATCGTTATTTTGGCCGGATCCTTTTTCAAGTTGAAGCCACCCTGCGGACCGCGGATGCTTTCGATCAAGCCGTGCCGCCTCAGCTTTACCAGTAACTGCTCCAGGTAGAACCTGGGAATACGGTGCCGGCGAACCATTTCCCCGGCCGACAGCGGCTCACCTTTATAATTTTTTGCCAGCTCCGCCATGGCCATCATGCCATAGCGGCACCTTGTAGATATCTTTAGCATAAAAATATTATACTATATATGACTAATATTGTCAACTATAATTTTCTTAAAAAGAGGATACCCGTAAGTACCCTCTTTTTCTCAATTTACTTCTTTATGACCGGAAGTACGATAAATTTGCCTTTCATCGCCATATGGCCCAGCCCGCACCACTCGGTGCAGTTGATAGTGAAAGTACCTGTTTTATCAGGGGTAAACCCTATCGCTTGCTCCGAACCTTTGGGTAATTTCTGTTCGATCTTGAACTCTTTTATGCCAATACCATGATCGACATCAGTAGCGGTGATCTTCAGCAAAACCTTCTCCCCTACATTTACCACTATGGGGTTAGGAATGAACTCATATTTTTTGGCCGCTACGGTTATCACTCTTACGCCATTTACCATAGTGCCCGATAAAACCGGGGCAACAGGTGCCGGCTTAGTCGCGGCCATTACTGTTGTTGCTATAAATACTGATAAAAACAGGGCCATTAGCTTCTTCATCGCTTACCTCCTTAAATGTTTGGTAATTTTATTATATAGCTGTGTGAGCGGCAAGTAAATTAGCGCTTTCCCCTTTTTATTGACTTATTTCATCTGCCGCAATTCCTTCTTTTTCCAGAGGAAATATATCGCCGGGTAAACGATCAACTCCATAGCGAAGGAGGTGAAAATCCCGCCGACCATGGGCGCGGCGATCCTCTTCATCACGTCAGCGCCGATCTCGTGGGTCTGCGCCCACATTATCGGCAGCAAACCGACAAACAATACCGCAGCGGTCATCATCTTCGGCCTGACTCTCTTGACCGCGCCATGTATCACTGCTTCCTTCAGGTCATCCAGGGTCTTGAGCAACCCTTTTTTCTTCATTTCATCATAGGACAGGTCCAAATATAGGAGCATGAATATACCGGTCTCCGCGTCCACCCCCAGTAAAGCGATTATACCGGTCCAGACGCCGATACTCATATTGTATCCCAGCAGGTACAGTATCCAAACCACGCCGATCAGGGAAAACGGCACAGCCAGCAGGATAATGAAAGTCTTAACATAACTGCGCGTATTCATGTAGATCAGGAAGAAGATGATAAATATAGTTAGCGGCAATACTACTTTCATCCGCTCTTTGACCCGCTCCATTAATTCATACTGGCCGCTGAATACCAGGGAATAACCGGCCGGCACCGTCAACTTGTCTTTAAGGACCCTCTTGGCTTCATCAACATAACTGCCGATATCACGACCAGCTTCGTCAATATAAACATAACCGGCCAAACGGCCGTTCTCATCTCTGATCATTGACGGTCCGGTCTGTAAAGTGATCTCCGCCAGCTCGGCGATGGGGATGCTGATACCTCCGGCACTGGTAACATAAGTTTTTTTGATCTTCTCTACGTCATCGCGCAGTTCACGCGGATAGCGGATGCTGACCGGGAAGCGCTCGCGTCCTTCGATAGTCTGGGTAATATTCTCTCCGCCTATCGCCGACATCAGCGTCATTTGCACGTCGGCTATGGTCAACCCGTACCGCGCGATCGCGTCACGCTTCAGGTTGAAGTTCACGAAATAGCCTCCGGCGGTTCTTTCCGAGTAAATACTCCTGGTGCCTTTTAGCGGCCTCAGGAGACCTTCTATCTCCGCGCCGATCGTCTCGATCTCTTTCAGATCGTCACCGTAGATCTTAATGCCTATGGGAGTACGCACGCCAGTGGTAAGCATGTCTATCCGGGCCTTGATCGGCATGGTCCAGGCATTGACCTGCCCCGGGATCTGCAATTTTTGGTCCATTTCCTTGATCAGCTCATCCCAGGACATCCTGTCCGGCCAGACCAACTTGAACGGACCTTGCATAAATCCGGGGATTATCTTAGAATACCACCTGGCTACTCCCCGCCATTCATTCTGCGGCTTCAGCATCACCACGGTTTCCATCATAGAAAAAGGCGCCGGGTCAGTGGAAGTATTGGCGCGGCCCGCCTTGCCGAATACGCTGAT
Organism: Elusimicrobiota bacterium; assembly: GCA_003153935.1. Lineage (GTDB taxonomy): Bacteria > CAYTYR01 > UBA6262 > UBA6262 > UBA6262 > Fen-1174. The sequence goes on along the minus strand of PMCA01000004.1, from coordinate 55,300 downwards.
AACTTCCGGAAAGGTTTTGAGGACCTTATCCTGTACCTGCAGCAGCTTGGTCGCTTCAGTGACCGATATCCCCGGAGGCGTGGTTGGCATGTATAAGATCGTTCCCTCATTCAATGGCGGCATGAATTCGTGCCCCAACTTGAAGAAAAACGGCATAGTTACCAGAAAAACTATAACCGCGATGCCTATTACTTTTTTCGGATTTTTCAGTACGTAATGCACGACCGGCTCATACAACCGGAACAGCACCCTGCTGACCGGGTGCTTATCCTCGGAATGTATGGTACCGATAAAGATCTTGTTGAACAGGGCAGATAACCACCGGGGTTTAAATATGATTTTATTCTTGCGGATGACCAGGAGCATAATGGCCGGAGCCAGGGTAATCGAGAGGATCGCCGCGAAGGACATGGCGAAAGTTTTGGTAAAGGCTAAGGGTTTAAATAAACGGCCCTCGATCCCTTCCAAAGTAAATATGGGCAAAAAAGCAACGGCAATGACCAATAGGGAGAAAAAAGAAGCCCGGCCCACTTCTTTAGCTGAGGAGATCAATACCTCCTGGTAATTCCCCTGTTGGCCTGTTTCGTCCCAAAGGGTCAGCTTCTTATGGGCGTTTTCCACAAGAACGATCGCCGCGTCAACCATGGCCCCGACCGCGATGGCAATTCCTCCCAGGCTCATAACATTGGAAGTCAACCCCATAAAATACATCGGGATAAAGGCTATGATAACGGCTATCGGCAGGGTAATAATAGGGATCATGGCTGAAGGGAAATGTACCAGGAATATGAGGATGACTATACTCACCACCAGCATTTCCTCAAAAAGCTTGCTCTTTAAAGTCGCTACCGCCCGCTGTATCAGATCCGAGCGATCGTAAGTGGCCACCAACTTAACGCCTTCGGGCAATTGTATCTCCGCCAGCTTTTGTTTTATCCTTTCGATAACCTTCAGCGCGTTTTCCTTATAACGCATAACTACAATGCCGCCAACTACTTCGCCTTTGCCGTCAAGCTCGGCCACGCCCCGGCGGATATCCGGCCCTAATTGTACAGTAGCTACATCCTTAATCTTTACTGGGACTCCGTTCGTCCCGGTTTTGATCACTATTTCCTGTATATCCTGCAGGGATTGCAGGTAGCCGCGGATGGTAACCATATATTCTTTGCCGGATATATCCAGCAAGCGAGCGCCTGCTTCCTGGTTGGATCTCTGGATATCCATTATTACATCGTTCAAGGAAATATTATAGGAATGTAACGCGTTCGGATCTATAACTACCTGGTATTGTTTGGTAAAACCACCGACACTGGCCACTTCCGCTACTCCCTTGACGGACTGCAAAGCGTACTTCAAGTGCCAATTCTGGAAAGTGGTTAACTCGTCTAAAGAATGTTTTCCTGTCTCGTCTACCAATGCGTATTCATAAACCCAACCCACCCCGGTAGCGTCCGGACCCAGTTCTGTTTGTACTCCCTGAGGCAACTGGGGCATTACTTTGGACAGGTATTCCAACACCCGGGAACGGGCCCAGTAAACATCGGTGCCGTCTTCAAAGATCACATAAACGTAGGAAAAACCATAATCGGAGAACCCGCGGACATCTTTAACATTAGGCGCGCCCAGCAAAGCGGCCACGATTGGATAGGTAACCTGGTCCTCTATCACCTGGGGCGGCCGGTCCCAGCGGGAAAAAACGATCACCTGTGTATCCGAAAGATCAGGGATAGCGTCCAGGGACACGTTTTTCATGGCGAAAATACCGCCAACAACCGCCATGGCAACCAGTATCAAGACGACCATTTTATTCCTGGCGCAAAAATCAATTAAGTTTTCGATGAAATTACCCATTATCGCTCCATTATTGGTTCGCTCCCGAGTCCGTCGCGGGTACTTGTCCTGAACCTGTCGAAGGAGTAGCGGCTTTTAAATTGCTTTCCGAATCCACAAAGAAATTACCGGCTGTTACTACTTCCTCACCCTCTTTTAATCCGGAGAGGATCTCATAATAATCCTCGGTCTTGGCTCCCACTTTTATTTCCCTGGCGGCAAAATAACCATCCTGGCCGGCCACATAAACCACATTGCGTTCACCGGTATAAACAACCGCAGTAACCGGCACCGCCAGCTTGATCCCCAGGTCGATATCGATCTTGACATCGACGAACATTTGCGGCTTCAACCGGTGTCCGGGATTGGCTACCTCAGCCCGGACCTGTATGGCACGGGTGTTCTGGTCAAGCACCGGACTGATCGAAGATATCTTTCCCTGGAACGTCTCTCCCGGTGCCGCCGCTGTTTTTACATTTATAACTTCGTCCTGATGTACCAGGCCTATTTGATATTCATGAATGCTCAGGTAGATCCATACCTTCTCCCCGTTTTCAGGCAAGTAAAGATTTTCTTCCGACTTTCCCTGCTCGGCCAGCTGTTTTATCTGGTCCCGGCTCATGCCCATCAGGTAAAGTTTGCGTTCGGAGGCGGAGATCAGATTATTGTCAGCCTGGTTCAATTTCAATATTTCCAGGTATTCCTGCTGGGCCACATAAAGATCAGTATCATAGGCTACCGTCCCCACGGTGTTTATCTGGTCGATCAACCTTCTTTTCTCCACTAGGGACTTTTTTATGCCTATTAACTGCTGTTTTTCCGGATTAATATACACTCCCGGTTCAGTGGCCTGCTCTTTTTCTCCCTCGGAGTAAACAGGGACATAATCCATACCCATGGAATCTTTCATGGGCACCGGCGATGTAACTTCCGGATTCATGGGGTTCCGATAAAACATGATCTTCTTCTCCGGCGCCGCAGAAAGCGCAGGCTGTTTCTTTCTGGCCACGAATATCGCGGCTATCAGTATTAATATTATAATTATCCAAACGCATTTTTTCATTGTTTCCCCCTAAGGTAAATCCGTCCCGACCATCTGTTCCAGTTCGGCCTTAGCTGTTTGATAATCGGCTATGTCCTTATAATAATCCAGCTCCGCTTCCTGGTACATTCTCCTGCTGTCCAATAAATCCTGGAATTCCGCTTTGTCAGTTTCATAACCGGTTTGCGTCAAGCGCAAAACCTGCTCGCTCTGCGGCACCATCGTATCCCGGGAAAGATTCACTTTCCACCAGGACGATTCCGCTTTTAAATAGGCCTGCTTTACTTCAAAAATAACTTCGTTCTCCATAACCTGGTAATCCGCTGCGGCCATTTTTCTCTCGGCCTGCATTTCCTGGACCATATTTCCCTGTTTTTGCCAGAACCATAAAGGAATGGTAAAGCTGAACATGCCATCCCAACCCTTCCAGTTGCCAGCCTGCACTCTTTGTTTGTAGCTCACCATGAAATCGGGCAGATATTCACGTTTCGTCAAGGATAGATTCAACTCGCCCTGATGAATACCGGAACGGGCCGCGTTTAACTCCGGCCTCTGCTCCAGTGCCAGCTTTAACAATGATTCTTCCTGATAAGGGAAATTTGGCTCATCCGCGTAAACCGGTTGCCCAAGTTCATCCGCTGTTTTCCTATTCAACAGGCTATCCAGTTTGGCCTGGGCAATTTGTTTTTGATTCTGCGAGGCCAGCAAATCGTTATTTAATTTGGCTGATTCAACTTTAATCTTCAGCACTTCGGCCAGGGTGGCTTTCCCGGTCTGGTATTTCCCTTCACTGACCTTGATCATTTGGGAAAGTATATCACTATTCTTCTGGTTCACCTCTATAGCCTTATAAGCAAAAAACATGTCAGCATAAGCTTGCTTGACCTGTTTTATGATTTCCCGCACTTTGTCATTATAGGCGGAGTTGGTTATATCCGCTGAACTGGCGGCAATTTTGGCCCGCAGCGATAATTTGCCGGGCCAGGGTATTTCCTGGGTAAAAGTGTACATTTTTTGCTCAATGCCCGCTGAATCCATAGACCCCTGGGGAAATCCCCAGTATTCAAATCCCACCCAGGGATCAGGCAGGCTGTAGGCGCTTTTCACACGGCTTTCCGCCGCCAGGTATTTCTGCTGCGCCGCCTTGATTTGCGGGTTATCCTGCTTAGCCATAGCCACTACTTCATCAAGAGATATGGTTTTTACCTCGCCGCAATAAGTAAAACTCACCGCGCCAGCCAAGAAGCCCGCTGTAATAAGTATGAACCTTATTCTTTTTATGCAGAGCCGCATATTTGCCGCCTTTACCGGTAAAAATCGCTTTTACAATTATAGCATTTCGCCAAGGTCTTGTTAAGAATGCAATGGCACATAATATTGACTTATTTCCCCTGGGCAGAGATAAGGAATATTCCTGTTTCCGCCCGCAGATTCGGCAGGAACTTGATGATCTTGTTGCCGCTTAGGAAAATCTTTTTCTCGACGGTTATCCCCCGTTTCGCGCAATAATCCTCGAAGTCCAGCAGGCTCAGGAAATGCAGGTTAGGCGTGTTGAACCATTCGTAAGGCAGGGATGTGGTTACCGGCACCTTCCCTTTGAAAGCCAGCTGCCAGCGTGACCGGTAATGAACAAAATTAGGGAACCCAATGATCACTTCTTTACCCAAACGCAGGGCTTCCTGCAGCACGGTATCCGGATGGATCAATTGCTGTAAGCTTTGGTCCAGGACCACATAATCAAAAGACCGGTCATCCCAATCTTTCAGCCCCGAATCAAGGTCGCCATGAAACACGCTCAAGCCCTTCGCCACACACTTATAAATGGCCTGTTCATCTATTTCTATGCCCTGACCGCTTACTTGTTTAGTCTTGCTCAAATACGCCAGCAACTCCCCGTCCCCGCAACCCAGGTCCAAGACCGTAGTTTTAGGGTCGACCAGGCCAGCGATCAGCCGGTGCTCAAAGCTTATGCTTGCCTCGCCTTTTTTTGGCGGGTTAGATTGAATATCCATCACTCTCTCCATTTTCCCCTGAAACACTGCGCAGGAAATGCCTGATCAGGTGCGATTCTTTCTCGATCTCTACCAGGAAAGCATCATGGCCGTAGGTTGAATCTATCTCGCAATAGGTGGTGTTAATATTGCGCGACTTCAGTAGTTTGACGATGTCCTGGGCCTGGTAGGCCGGATACAGCCAATCGGATTTGAAAGCGATGACCAAAAACCTGACCTCTGGTTTTTTATTTTTAGGGATCAGTTTATCTCCGGAGAGGTCGAAATAGTCCATCGCCTTGGTTATGTATAGATAAGAATTCGCGTCGAATCGTTTAACAAAGGTGTCGCCGCGGTATTTCAGGTATCCCTCTACTTCAAAGTCCGTCGTGAATTTCAGGTTCTTGTTCTTTTCTTTCAACTTGCGGGAGAATTTCTCTTCCATGGACCGGTCGCTCATATAGGTAATGTGACCGATCATCCGGGCTACGGCCAATCCCCGCTCCGGCTGTCCGTAATCATAGTAATTGCCGTTCAACCAGGCAGGATCAGCCATTACGGCTTGGCGACCCACCTCATTAAAAGCTATCTGTTGAGGGGAATGTTTTAGCGTAGTGGCTATGGGAATAGCGGATAGTATACTTTCCGGATATGAAGCTACCCATTGCAACACCTGCATCCCGCCCATGGAGCCGCCGATCACGCTTAGAAGCTTCTTAATGCCCAAATGGTTAACTAAATGTTTTTGTACTTTAACCATATCAGCAATCGTAACTACGGGAAAAGTCAAAGCATAGGGTTTGTCAGTCCCCGGATGAATGGAAGACGGCCCGGTACTGCCCTTGCAACCGCCGATGACATTGGAGCATATAATAAAGTACTTATCCGTATCCAAAGCCTTGCCCGGGCCGATCAGGTCATCCCACCAGCCGGGCTTTTCATCCCCCTCGTAGCATCCGGCGGCGTGGGCGTCACCGGAAAAAGCATGCTCCACCAGGATAGCGTTGCTCTGGTCATCATTCAGAGTGCCATAGGTTTCGTAAGCCACCTTGATCGGTCCAAGCTTCTCTCCTGACTCCAGAAGCAGCTCATTTGGCGGCTCGGCAAAATTAAAATATTTCTTATCGATTTTCCCAACACTATTTTTGTTGCTCATTAGGATCAACTCCGTTATTTTGCGGTATCTTCGGCGAATAACCAGGTGGAAAGATATCTCTCTCCTGTGTCCGGTAATATTACTACAATGGTTTTGCCGGCCGCCTCCGGCCTCTGGGCAATCTGTAAGGCCGCCCATAAAGCCGCCCCGCTGGAAATGCCTACTAGTATACCTTCTTCTTTGGCCAATTGCCTAGCGGTCTTACCGGCATCTTCATTGGCTACTTGAATTATCTCGTCATAGATCTTGGTATTAAGGACCGCCGGCACAAATCCTGCCCCTATTCCCTGTATCTTATGCGGCCCCGGTTTGCCTCCGCTTAATACTGGCGAATCCTTTGGCTCTACGGCGATCACTTTCACTTGGGGATTTTTTTTCTTCAATACTTCCCCTACTCCGGTGATCGTACCCCCGGTGCCGATACCGGACACAAAATAATCAACTTTGCCATCAGTATCACTCCAGATCTCTTCCGCCGTTGTGCGGCGGTGTATTTCCGGATTCGCCGGATTGACGAATTGCTGTGGAATGAAACTATTCGGTGTCTTTTTAGCCAGCTCTTCGGCTTTCTCCACCGCTCCTTTCATTCCTTTAGAGCCTTCGGTCAGCACTAGCTCCGCGCCGAATATCTTAAGCAGTTGGCGGCGCTCAATGCTCATAGTCTCAGGCATAGTTAAGATGAGTTTGTAACCCCTGGCGGCGGCGATAAAGGCCAAAGCGATACCGGTATTACCGCTGGTTGGTTCTATGATCACCGTATCGTGTTTCAGTAATCCGGCTTTTTCCCCTGCCTCGATCAAGGCCAAACCAAGACGGTCTTTGACACTGGATAGCGGGTTAAACGACTCCAATTTAGCCAGCACGGTGGCACTGGTATTCCTGGCCGGCTGGTTTATCTTCACTAAAGGAGTATTTCCTATGGTTTTAGTAATATCTTCATAGATCTTTGTCATTTTATTCACCTCATTTTTATTAAGCTTGTTTTAAAGCTTGTTCAATATCAGCCAGAATATCGTCAATATGTTCTATACCAATGGATAACCTGATAAAATCAGGAGTCACACCGGTAGCCAGCTGTTCCTCTGGAGATAGTTGTTGATGCGTCGTGGTCGCCGGATGTATCGCCAGTGATTTGGCGTCACCCACGTTGGCCAAGTGCGAAATCAGTTGCAAGGAATTAATGAATTTCACCCCTGCTTCCAGTCCGCCTTTGATACCAAAACCCAAGATCGCGCCCGCGCCTTTAGGCAGATACTTTTTAGCTTTAGCTTTCTCCGGGCTGGAGTCCAGACCAGGATAATTAACCCAGGAAACTTTGGGATGCTTTTCCAGGTATTTGGCTACAGCCAAGGCATTTTCCGAATGCCGCGGCAATCTCAAATGCAGAGTTTCCAATCCTTGCAGGAAAAGAAACGAATTGAACGGCGATAAAGCTGGCCCCAGGTCTCTAAGCAATGTTACCCGGGCCTTAATAATGTAGGCAATATTGCCTAATGGTTTTAGAGCCTCCACAAAATTAATGCCATGATAACTGGGCTCCGGTTCGGCGATCAGGGGGAACTTGCCATTGGTCCAGTTAAATTTCCCCGAATCCACGATAACTCCGCCTATAGAAGTCCCGTGTCCGCCAATAAACTTAGTAGCTGAATAGACAATTATATCCACCCCATGGTCAAACGGTCTTAATAGATAGGGAGAAACGGTATTATCCAATATTAAAGGTATGCCGTTCTTATGGGCCAGTGCGGAGAGAGCTTCCAGGTCGGTCACATCCAGCTTGGGATTGCCCAACGATTCAGCGTAGATGGCTTTAGTCTTTGGGGTGATGGCTTTCTGGAAGCCGGCCAGGTCGTCTGACTTAACGAAATTTACCTTAATGCCTAAACGCCTGAATGTATGGTGGAATAAATTGTAAGTCCCGCCATAAAGATTATCAGCCGACACTATTTCGTCGCCAGCCTGGGCGATATTAAGCAACGCCAGGGTGATAGCTGATTGGCCGCTGGCCACTGCCAGGGCTCCCACTCCGCCTTCTAAGAGGGCAACTCTTTTTTCAAAGACATCTGTGGTTGGGTTCATTAATCTGGTATAAATATTCCCAAATTCTTTTAAACCAAACAGGTTAGCCGCGTGGTCAGTGTTCTTGAACTGATACGAGGTTGTCTGATAAATGGGTACAGCCCTGGAACCGGTTGTTGGATCAGCTTCCTGCCCTCCGTGCAAAGCTAATGTTTCCGTTTTTAACTGCGCGTCAATTTTGCTCATTGTAATTCTCCTTTTGTTTTTGTATGTCTATATACTCTATTAATATAGTAGTGATATAGTTTAAAAAAATTAGATGTAATACATCTGCAGTTCTTTTTTGTTTCTCTCGTTATATTGCTTGCACATGTCCTCGAAACTTACTTCGTCCACCACCCCTTCCGTTATTTTTCTGACTTTTTCCCAAACTGGCCGGAACACGCACTTTTTCTCCTCATTACATTTTTGGTAACAGCTCTTGCTGACGCAGGTGATCGGGGAAACTGGGCCTTCCATCAACCTGACAATTTCGCCCAACTTAATATCTTTGGGCTTCTTGGCCAGGTAATACCCCCCTTTGGCGCCTCTTTGGCTCTTCACAAAACCGGCGCCCTTTAATGCCAGCAAGATCTGTTCCAAATATTTTATCGGGATGTCCTGCCGCTTGGCGATCTCCTGGATCCTTACCAGTCCCTTATTATAATGAAGGGACAGGTCCAGTATGGCTTTCAAGGCATAATCCCCGCGAAACGATATCTTCATTTGCTTTCTTCCCTCTCCATAAACACTACAATGTCTATCTACTTAATATACATATATCATACTATCTAAAACCTGTCAAGTATTATTTTACCAAATACTCAAATATCTTTCTCCAGTATCTGGTAACACGGTCACCACTGTTTTTCCCTTACCAAGCTGCTTAGCTACCCTTAACGCCGCAAAAACATTGGCGCCCGAGGATATGCCTACGAATAATCCTTCCTCTTTAGCCAGCCTGCGCGCGCAATCCATGGCTTCGTCATCTTTTATAGTAATGATATCATCTATTATTTTTGTATTAAGGACCATCGGCACAAACCCCGCGCCTATACCCTGTATCTCATGATGTCCCATCTTCCCGCCTGACAGGACAGGGCTGCCGGCCGGTTCCACGGCAACGATCTTTACGCCGGAAATTTCTTTTTTCAGCACTTCTCCCACTCCGGTCAGCGTGCCGCCTGTGCCTACCCCGGCGACAAAAGCATCCACATTTTTCCCGGTGGCTTCTATTATTTCCCTCGCCGTCGTCTGCCTGTGTATTTCCGGATTGGCGGGATTGTTAAACTGTTGCGGCATGTAATAACCACTATTCTGTTCTTTTAGTTCCATGGCTTTTTTAATTGCGCCCTTCATACCATCGGCGCCAGGCGTCAGCACCACTTCCGCACCGTAAACCGCCAGCAGTTTCCGCCTCTCAACGCTCATAGTTTCCGGCATGGTCAGGATCAGCTTGTAGCCTTTTACCGCCGCGACGAAAGCCAGGCCGATACCGGTATTACCGCTGGTGGGTTCGACAATGGTCCCGCCCGGTTTAAGCAAGCCCCTTTTCTCCGCGTCCTCCACCATCGCCAGGCAGATCCGGTCCTTGATACTCCCCCCCGGATTAAAAAATTCCACCTTGGCCAGCACTTTGGCGCTTTCCGCGTCCGGCAATTTATTAAGCTGGACCAGAGGCGTATGGCCTATAAGATGCAAGACACTTTTAGCTATATCAGGTTTTGACATATATTCTCCTAAAAACGAATTTCCATGGCTTTGACGGGACAGACCCGCACGCACATTTCGCAGGCCACGCAATGCCCGGAATCAAAAACGACTTCCCTGGTTTTCTTATCGATCACCAGCGCCGGCGTAGGACAGACCGAAACGCACAGACCGCAATGAGTGCAGCGGTCATCGTTCCGTTTTATCTCCTGCCCCATTTGCTGTACTTTCACCCCCGCCTTGGTTAAATACTCAACGCCTTTACTGTAATTACCTTTTTCCCCTTTGATCGCCAAATGCATAATGCCTTCTTCATTAGGAGTAACCGAGGCTTTCAGGATGTTGAATTCCAGGTCAAAATCCTTGGCCAGCCGGCTGACCAGAGGTTGCTCTACCATATCTTTGGGAAAATGTAATATTATCTTTCGGGAAACGATCATTAATCCCTCCGCTCACTCTTGCTTTGTTTTATCGGACGTTCACGCAAACTCTTCACGGTGGCGCCGGATTCCAGGCCGGGCAGCGTCTGCACCGGTTCGGTTAGCGTGAATTCGCCTTTCTTGATCCAGGTTTTCAGGATACCGGCTATTTCCCGGGCCTTGGCATAACTGGACAATGGCGTCGCTGCCAATTTTTTACCTTGAACTTCTATCTCGCCGTTAAACAATTGCTCATAATTAACTTCGCCCAGACTGCCGGCGATATTGTTAGGATAGTTTTTACCGTAATCCACCACCTGGGTCCAGATATCCCTATTTCTCACTGCGGTGTTCCGGCAGATTTCCTCGTCCAGTATAGGAATGGGCACCCCGATACCCACGGTCAGGGTTGCGCCATAACCCAGGAAGGAACTGCCCCGCAGCCAGGCTGGTTTCATCTGCTTAAGGTCCCCGATCACCGCCAGGGTCCCGGCCCCAGCCTGCGGCGTTTCATTATCTTTCCTTTTAACCGCGGGATTATGCTGGGTACCGTGCCAGGCCACGAAACCGGTGCCACCGCCCAAAAATATCTTAGTGCCAATACCGATGGTCCGGTAAAGCGGGTCATTTAGCAATGGCGATAATTGGGCCGCGCTGCAAAAAGTGGCGTTGCCCAGGTTGGGCTGCAATACCCCCATATAAGTATAAATGATCCGCTCAGCCAGGTTCACCGCGCAGTTATAATTCTGATAGGCGTTACGCGGGCTGAAGAGCACGGCTTCATTGATATCTTTTATATTGACCAGGGTTTCTAATTTGCGCCGCGGATAACAATCCGTGCCGTAAGAAGATACCTCCAAACGGACATCCTTGCCGGCGACCAGCTCCTCGATCACATGACCGCCGCCATATTCAAATTCACCCGGATATACTTTGTTGCGCGGGTCATCGTCCGGTATGGCTGTGGCGCCGATGTAGACGTCCACTGCCGCCAAACCGGCGTACGCCGGGACATTATTAAGGTAAGCGTGCCCGCCGCCGATCTTGATGCGCGGCTGGGTATGCCCGAAATTCAAAAAAGCGCCGCTGGAACACATCGGACCGAAGGTACCGGTAGTGACCACATCTACTTCCTGGGCCGCTTTCTTGATACCCTTATCTTCGACAATATCGATTATTTCCTCGGCGGTAACTATCACCGCCTGGCCTTTTTTAATTTTCTCATTGATCTCCGCGTAGGTTTTCGCCATATTTCTTACTCCTTTAGATAATCTCTATCAACTTAGTAGACATTAACATAATAAATATACTCTGTCAAGTCGTTTCTTAAGTTACCTTGGAAGGTTACTAGTGAGCACTATTCGTGGGTGTGTTCGTCTTCTTTGAGGTCTTCCGGATTGACCGGTGAGGGCTTGCCTTGCTTTTTGTAATAATCATCGATCGCCGATTTAAGCGCCTGTTCCGCCAACACTGAACAATGGAGTTTGATCGCCGGCAGTCCGCCCAGGGCTTCCGCTACGGCTTTATTGGAGATTTCCAGGGCTTCCTTGATATTCTTTCCCTTGACCATATCCGTGACCATGGAGCTGGTGGCGATAGCGGCGCCGCAGCCAAAAGTCTTGAACTTGGCGTCCGTTATAATTTCATCCTTTACTTTAATATACAGCTCCATAATATCACCGCACACGGGGTTCCCCACGTGGCCGGTGCCATCCGGCTTATCCATCTCGCCCACGTTGTGGGGATGACGGAAATGCTCCATTACTTTGTCGCTATATTGGCTCATTTTTATTACCTGCCTTTTATGGATTTATATATACTGATAAATAATGCTCCGCCGATAAAGCCGCCTACGTGTGCCCAGAACGCCACGCCGCCCACAGTCGCGGCTGCCAGGCTGGCATTGGCCATCCAGAACTGCAACAGGAACCAGATCCCCAGGAAAACTATCGCCGGAACCTCAATGAACTGGATAAAGATGAACAGCGGGATCAGGGTCAATATCTTGGCGTAAGGATATAAAACTATGTACGCTCCCAACACTCCGGCGATGGCGCCGCTGGCGCCTATAAGCGGTAGCGGGCTATTCTGGCTGAAAAACACTTGCGCCAGGAACGAAATCACGCCGCAAGCCAGGTAAAAGAGCAGATACCTGGTATGCCCCAACCGATCCTCAACATTATCGCCGAAAATATACAGGAAAAGCATGTTGCCGATAACGTGCATCCAGCCGCCATGCAGGAACTGCGCCGAGAACAAAGTGCCGATATTGGTTAAAGCATAAGGATTTTTATGCAGATGTTCGGGTATAACGCTAAAACTATAGATAAAAGCTTCTAAATGATCGCCCAGGCTAAGCTCATAGAAAAAGACCAGGAAGTTAACTGCTATCAGGATGATATTTACGAATGGGAAACGCCGCGACGGGATATTATCCTTTAGCGGGATCATTCGCGTTTTCCGTCACCAGCGGCAGCGTAAAATAAAAAGCGCTGCCCTTGCCGACTTCACTCTCCACCCAGACCTTACCGTTGTAATTTTCCACGGTTTTTTTGACTAAAGTAAGGCCCAAGCCAAGCGAACCGCTCTTGAATTCAAAAGTCCCGGAAGAGTGCTGGTCGTCTGATTTTATCTCGTAAAAACTCTCAAAAATATTCTCGAATTCATTGGCCGGGATGCCGATACCCGTGTCCGCCACTTCCACCTGGATCTTGCCAGGTAGCGCCCTGGTGCGTACTGTTATCTTGCCTTCATCCGGCGTGAATTTGATAGCGTTCATGATTAGGTTGGTCAGCACCTGGTTGATCTCACGTTTATTAAGTTTGCCCAATGGCAGCTGGGGATCCAGCTCTAAAACCAGGCTTTGCTTGCGTTTCTGCACAAAAATTTCCAGGTCTCCATATACTTCCTTGATTATATTGTTCAGATCCATATCATCCCGTTTTTCCAGCTTGTCTTTTTGCTCGGTTTTGACCATGTCCAGTACGTTATCGATAGTCTGCAGGTACCGGTTGATGATATCCTTGGCCTTGGCGCATTTTTGCTTGAACTCATCATCCTTGCCTTTGAACATACCCAGCTCAAACAGGCTGAGATAGCCGTTTAAAACTGTCAACGGGGTCCGGAACTCATGCGAGGCGATGGAGATGAATTTAGTTTTCATCTTTTCTTTTTTTATCAATTCTTCATGGGCTTTTTCCAGGGCGGCCCGGCCGCGGTTCTCGATCTGCACCAGAATGTTCACGGTTAAACCGATCACCGTATAGATGATCACTTCCAGGGCATTATCCAGTAGCCAGGACGCACCCAGCTCCTGCGGCGGAGGCCAGACCCTTATGCTGTAAAAAACTCCGCATATCAAGGTTGCCGCCACCACCCCTATCGGCCCCAGCCTGAAGGCCGCGTAAATAATCGGCAGGAAATAAAGATTGCGGAAAACCCCGTGCAGGAAAATATTATCGTTGGGACTAAGATAATGCCAAAGTGTTATCGCCGCGATAAAGATGAGCATGACAAAAAAATCAACTGATACTGTTTTTTTGATCACAGATAACCTCGCTTAGATTGGCAAATTCGGCGATGCTTAACGTCTCCGCCCGCCGCCGGCCTTCTATACCCGCTGCTTCTAACCCGCTGGCTACGACCTGTTTATCCAGGCCCAGGTTGTTCTTCAGGCTATTATAAATGGTCTTGCGCCTCTGGGCGAAGGATGCTTTCACTATTTTATTGAATAATTTGACGTTCTTTACGTTGACCCTGGGCTGGGCCAGGAAATCAATCAATATCAATGCCGAATCTACTTTAGGTGCCGGGAAAAACCGGTCAGCCTTGACAATTTTTAATATTTCCACATCCGCGTTGAACTGCAATGTTACAGTTAAGGCGCCGTATTCCTTACCGCCGGGCTTGGCCGCCAACCGCTGGGCCACTTCTTTCTGCACCATGATAATGGCCGTGGTAAAGGCCGGGTTAGACAGGTGCCAGTCCAGCAGCTTGAAAATGATCGGGCCAGTGATATAATAGGGTATGTTAGCTATCACTTTGAAAGGTTCACAGGCCAGGTCCGCGGGCAATTCATAGCGCAAAATATCCTCTTGCCTTATCTCCACCTGTGGTTGTGACCGCCATTCATCCTGTAATTTCCGCACCAGGACCGGGTCAATCTCCACGGCGATCAATTTATCCACCCGGGGCGCGATCAATTTAGTCAGCACGCCGCGTCCGGGACCTATCTCCACCACTATATCATCTTTTTTCAAAGAAGCGAAATCAACTATCTCCCGAGCGATACTGCTATCGCGCAGGAAATTTTGTCCCCATTTTTTCATTTGTCCCCGAAACGGCAGGCTTTAGCGGCAATCTTGATCGCCTCCAGCATACTGCCGGAGTCCGCTACCCATTTGCCGGCCAGGTCAAACGCCGTCCCGTGACAGGGTGAAGTGCGGACAAAAGGCAGGCCGAGAGTCATATTGACGCCGCGTTTATAAGCTAGTAACTTGATCGGGATCATCCCCTGGTCATGGTACATGGCGATAGCCAGGTCGTAACGGCCGCCGGCCGCGTAATAGAAAGCCGAATCACTGGAGATCGGGCCTTCCACGTGAAAACCTTTTTTCCGGGCCTGGTTTACGGCCGGGATGATTATATCTATTTCCTCGTTCCCCAGGATCCCGCTTTCACCCATATGCGGATTTAGCGCGCACACTACGATTTTGGGGGATTCTATGCCGAAGAACTTGAGGCCCGCGTCGCCTAATTCAATGGCTTCCAGCAGTTTCTCCGCGGTAATATTCTTGCTGACATCTTTTAGCGCCATATGCCGAGTAAGCAATATGACTTTCAGCGTGCCGCCGGTCAGCAGCATCACGAATTTGCGGGTTTTGGTAAGTTCGGCTAGCAATTCGGTGTGCCCGTTATACTTGAAGCCGCTCAGGTGCATGGCCTCTTTGCTGATCGGGGCGGTAACGATGCCTTTGATCTCCCCGTCCTGGACCAGCCGCACCGCTTCCTTTATATATTCCACGCTGGCCTGGCCGCACATCTTCTGCACCTGGCCGATCTTAAGCTCCGCCATATCAATATTATCGATATCTATAACGTTGATCCGGCCATATTCAAATATCGCCTCACTTGCCTTCTTAATGGCCTTGACCGTGAAACTCTTGACCGGGAACCTCTTGGCATCCTGGTAGATCTTGATCGCGCCGATCAGGACCGGCCGGCAGATATGATATATCTCCGGCTCCAGGCAGGCCTTGGCAATGATCTCCGGACCGATTCCCGCCACATCACCGATGGTTATGCCCAGTAAGGGCTTCTCTTTTTCCGCCATTTATATTATTCTACTCCAATTCGTTGGTAATTATCTTAGATTTGTCTCTCAGGCCCTTCATCCACTCTTCAAATTTCTTTTCCATTTTATCTTGGTAAACTATATTCTGCAGGTAATCCTTTACCTTGACCTTTTTCTCCCCGCCCACGCCTACCTCGTCGTCCAAGGTCAGCATTTTAGCCGGTTTAGTATCCATCACTTTGATAATATGATAGCCGAAAGGTGTTTTGACAATATCGCTCACCTGGCCGGGTTTCATGGCGAAAGCGGCTTTGGAAAATTCGGGGACCATCGTCTCTTTGGTAAAGAACCCCAGGTCGCCGCCATTATCCTTGGAACCGGGATCTTCCGAATACTGCTTGGCTAAAGCGGCGAAATCGTCGCCCTTTTTAAGCTTAGCCTGGACCTCCTGAATTTTCTTCAGTGCCTCTGATTGCGTTTTCAAGTCCGCTTTCTCGTCGCAACGGATCAGGATATGGCTGGCTTTCACCTGTTCCTCCTGCTTCATGTCCGCCTTGTGGTCCTCGAAATATTTTTTTACCTCATCCTCGGTCGGCGGAGGGACCTTATCCTTGACTTCCTTCTCGATCAATTTCATGACCATAAGTTGTTCCTTGATATCGTTCTCAAAACCCTTTTCCGTGTAACCTTGTTTGGCTAATTCATCCTTATATTCTTTAAAATCGTTTTCCGGATTGAAACGCTTCTTAACCTCGTCTACCCCCTTTTGGATATCCTGCTTGGAGATAACGATTTTCGCGTTTCTGGCTTCCTGCCGCAACACTTTTTCTTCCACCATCTGCTGCAGCAGTTCTTTCTTCATATCCTTTATTTTATCCTCTATGTCGGCGCCCTTGTACACCCGGCGGTACTGCTCCAGCATGGGTGCGGTCTTTTTGTTAAAGTCTTCCAGGGTGATCACTTCATTATTCACCGAAGCTACGGTCTTGTTGACTACTTTGGCCATGGCCTGGCCGGTTAGCAGTATCAGTGCCGCGCTAGCCACTAGGATCGTTCTTACCTGTATCTTATTCATGTTATTTTTCTCCTTCGTTGTTGGGGACAGCTGCCACTGGCAAGCTTACCTGCTTCAACTTATCGTAATTGACTTTCACGTGCCATTTGGTTTTCAATCCTTCCAACCATTTATCGAACTTCTCTTTTTCCACCTTGCGCTCAATATCGGCCTTAGCTTCATCCAGGGTCTTCTGCCCCGCTTCCCGCTTAGCTATCAGCTTGATGATATGGAAACCGAACGCGGTTTTGACCACGCCGCTTAATTGGCCTGGATTTTCCAGCGCAAAAGCGGCTTTTTCGAATTCCGGCACCATTTCGCCTTTGGCAAAGAAGTCCATCTCGCCGCCGTTCTTGCCGGATCCCGGATCCAGGGAATTTTCTTTGGCTAAAGAGGCAAAATCCCCGCCCTGGTGCAGCTCTGCCAGCAATTTATCCGCCAGCGCTTTATCTTTCACCAGTATATGGGCCACCTTGATACGGGCCGGCCCGCTAAATTCGGCGCTATGCTGGTCATAATAAGTCTTATCTTCGGCCTCGGTCGGCTTAAGCTGGGTTTCCCTTACCTTTTTGATCATTTCTTCCAAAAGTATCTGGTCGACCACGCTGTTTATCTTAGCCTGCACCGCTTTATCCTTGTCTATATTTTTCTCCCTGGCTTCCTGCACCACTAACTGCTCCTTGACCAGGGCGTCTAATACGTTTTTCTTGTCGTCATCCGTCTTTATGTAGGCCTGGTACTGGGGCGGCAATTGTTTCAGTCGGCCGATAAAATCTTCACTGGTAATGACCCTGGAACCGATATTGGCCAGGACCGCCTGCTGACGCGAACACCCCAGGCCCATGGCCAGCAGTAAACCCGCCCCCAAGATCAAAAACCTTTGGTTCTTATTCATTAAAACCTCCTGTTTTGTGGTTACTATAGCTGTTTTTTGCTATGTATTATCTTTTGCTTATATCATAAAAGTTAGAGCTTCTGCAAGACATTTTTTAACGCCAACCCGGGCCCCTTTCTTATCATCACGGTAAAAGGCGGACCTGGTTCAAAACGGACCTGCCCCCGGTAGTCGGCTGCCAGCCGCACCAGCGTGTCTCCGCTGACCCTGGTCCGGGAATGGAAGAGCAGTTCCCATTCCCCTTCCCGTTCATTGATCTCTTCGATCAGCAGCCGTTGTGCCAATAAACGCAGGCCAATGATCTCGATCAGGTTTTGCACCTCCTCGGGAACGGGGCCATAGCGGTCCTTCAGCTCGGTCCCGATGTCGGCCAGCTCTTCTTCCCCGCTAACCTGGGATAATTTCTTATAAACCTCGATGCGCGCCAGGTCATCCGCCACATAATTTACCGGCACATAAGCCTTTATCTGCAGATTAATGCTGGGCGTGATCTCCAGCGGCCGTTCCTCTCCCTTCAGCTGCTGGATATTCTCCGCCAGCAGTTTACAGTACAGGTCAAATCCTACCCGGGAAATATAGCCGCTCTGCTCCTTGCCCAGCAAATTGCCCGCCCCGCGCAGCTCCAGGTCCCGCATGGCGATCTTGAAACCGGAACCCAGCTGGGCGAATTCCTGGATCGCCTTGAGACGTTCCGCCGCATCCTGAGTGAAGGCGTAATTGGGCGGATACAGGAAATAACTGTAGGCTTTGCGGGCCGATCGCCCCACCCGGCCACGCAGCTGGTAAAGGTCCGCCAGGCCGAACCTGGTGGCGTCATCCACTATTAAGGTATTGACATTAGGCAAGTCCAGCCCTGATTCGATAATAGTGGTAGCGACAATGACATCGAACTTCCTGGCCACGAAGTCCAGCATGATCTTCTCGAGCGTCCGCGTGTCCATTTGGCCATGAGCGGCCTTGATCCTGACCTCGGGCAACAGGGTTTTCAAGCGTTCAGTGAATTTATCTATCGTCCGCACGCGGTTATGGACAAAGAAGACCTGACCATTCCTTTTCAATTCCTGGCGTATGGCCTCACTGACCACCTGTTCGTCATAGGCCATGACATAAGTCGTGACCGGCAGACGGCCCTCCGGCGGATTATTGATAATGCTGACGTCCCGGATACCCGTCAGGGACATCTCCAGGGTGCGCGGGATCGGCGTCGCGCTTAGGGTCAGGACGTGCACGTTCTTATAAAGTTGCTTGATCTTTTCCTTATGACGCACCCCGAAACGCTGTTCCTCGTCCACGACCAGCAGTCCCAGTTCCTTGAATTTAACATCCGGCTGCAGCAGGCGGTGCGTGCCGATGATGATATCGACCAAACCCTTTTGCAGCTCTTTGATGGTTTTTTGCTGTTCCGCCCGGCTGCGGAAGCGCGACAGCATTTCCACCTTAACCGGGTAATCGGCGAAACGCTCCCGGAAAGTGTTTAAATGCTGTTCGGCCAGAATAGTCGTAGGCACCAGCACAGCCACCTGCTTATTATTATTCACCGCCGCGAAGGCGGCCCGCATGGCGACTTCGGTTTTGCCGTAGCCCACGTCACCGCACACCAGCCGGTCCATGGGCCGGTCCTTAGCCAGGTCCTTCTTGACAGCTTCAATGGCCTGCAACTGGTCCGGGGTCTCTTCATAAATAAAGGCCGCCTCGAATTCCCGTTGCCAGTGGGCGTCGGCAGCCAGGGCCACGCCGCTGGCGGTTTCGCGCGCGCTGTACAACGCTAACAACTCCTCGGCCAGCTTAAGAGTGGATTCCTTTACCTGGGCCTTGATGCGCTGCCAGTTGTTACTGCCCAGGCGGTATATTTTTAAGCTCTTTACTTCCGGGCGGCCGGCCGAGGAGATATATTTTTGCACCAGGTTCATCTGCTCTACCGGCACGTAAAGCCGGTCGCCGGCGGCGTATTTCAGGACCAGAAAATCTTCTTCCTTATCGCCGATGGTCAAGCGTTCTATCCCGTTGAAAATGCCGATACCGTAATTTTCATGCACGACGAAATCATTTTCCTTCAGGTCAGCGAACGGGGTGAGCCCCAGGGTTTTCGGTTTTTTGATCCGGCTCAGGTACTTGCGCTCCAGGTAGCGGCCGAAGATCTCCTCATCGGTAACCAGCGCCAGCCGCAAGCCTGGAGAGACAAAACCGCCGGATAACAATCCTACGGCCATATGATATAGACCCGCCTGGCTCCCCAAAAGTTCCTGTAGCCGCTGCTGCTGGCCGGTATTGTCCGTGACCAGGTAGGTTTCCACTTTTTCCGCCACCCACTGGCCCAGCCTGGTTTTGAGATTATCCACTGAACCGTGAAAGGATTCCACCGGTTGGAAATCAAATATATAGGTTCGGGGGGTCCGTTCCAGGGTCAGGTTCAGTTCCCGGAACGCCTGGGCCGGTTGTCCCGTAACGACCGCCGGCAGTAATTCATTATTGACCAGCAGGCTGCCTGCGCCAAAATAGTCCCAGATGGTGGCGGTCGCGGCTTCATCCCGGAAAGGCAGGATGGCCGCCGTGGACAGGTCATGCAGGGAGCGCTGGGTAAAACTCTCGAATTCCCTCAGGCTTTCCAGGGTATCGCCGTTGAACTCCAGCCGGTAGGGATTCCCGGCTAACGGCACGTAAATATCGACGATCCCGCCGCGCACGGAGAAATCCCCTTCTTTTTCGACAAAGGCGGAGCGTTCGTAACCTCCCGCGGCCAGGGTCTGCAACAATCTTTCCAGGGGGTAATTTTTCCCCAGGTTAAGGTTAAGATAAAGTTCTTCGAATTTTTCCGAGCTGATCACTTTTTGGGAGAATGTTTCCCTGGTGCCGATGAAGAAACCCGGTATGTCTTTCGGCATCTGTTGCAACGCTTTCAGGTGAGCGAAGCGTTCCTCCAGGTAAACCACTCGACCGGGAGAGTCCGTGAAGAATAACAGGTCTTCGTATATTTTCAGGCTCTCTTCTTCAGAGCTGACGACCAAAATGGCTTCCCCCCCGGCCTCGGCCAGGGCCTGCAACAGCCAGGCCTTGCTGGCTCCCGGTAGCCCGGCTACGGCTGGTTTGGCGCCGGCGTTGATCGCGGTCATTAAAGCGATAAACCCGGGCTCTTGGCAAAATTTATTTATTAATTGTTCAAACATAATTTGCTTAAGCCTTTTCTCTGAGTTCTTTCTTGGAAATTTTTCCCGTAGCGGTTTTGGGCAGGGCTTCGACCACGCGGAACTGACGGGGAACTTTATAACCGGCTAAATGCGTGCGGCAATATTGGCTGATCTCTTTGACGGCCAAATTCTCTTTTCTTTTCGGGACGATAAAAGCGATCGGTATCTCACCATGATGCTCATCCTTCTTGCCTACTACCGCGGCTTCGGCGATCCGTGGATGGGCCAGCAATATCTCCTCCACCTCGCGCGGATAAACGTTCATGCCATGCACTAGGATCATTTCTTTTTTGCGATCCACTATATAAGCATAGCCATCCTGGTTGATCCGGCCCACGTCACCCGTATAGAGCCAGCTGTTTTTCAGGGCCTGGCTGGTCAACTCCTCCGACCGGTAATAACCCTGCATCACATTGGGCCCGCGCACAACGATCTCGCCTACTTCATTGGGTCCCAGTTGTTTCCCGTTATCATCCACTACCTGTATTTCTACACCGGGTAGCGGACGGCCGATAGACCCGGGACGGCGCACGTCTTCCAGGGGATTGATAGTCACTACCGGGGCCGCTTCCGACAAGCCATAGCCTTCCAGTAAAGGGATATTGAATTTTCGTTCAAAAGCGGACTGAACCTCCGCGCCCAGCGGCGACCCGCCGGAAACGCACAAGCGCAAGGGCAGTAGCCAGAAAAATACTGACGGTATCCTGGCTTTAAGCATTAGTTTATAGACCAGGGGGATCGAAACAAAAACCGATATGCGATCAACGACCAGGCTTTTGATCACGCGGTGGAACGGCATGACCGAGTCCAATATAACTACCCGCGCGCCCAGGTAGAACGGCAGCAGCACGCAAACGGTAAATGTGAAAGCGTGGAACATGGGCAAAAAGAGGATGAAAACGTCCTTTTCCCTGAGTGGAACGGCCCGGGCGCAGCTTTCTATATTGGCCAGCAGATTCCGGTGGCTAAGCATGGCCCCTTTGGGATAGCCGGTCGTGCCTGAGGTGTAAAGGATAACCGCGAGGTCTTCCGCGCTGATCCCATCGGTACTGGGGCTGGCGGCAGTCGTGTTCATCAGTTCCGGCCAGTAAAAGCTGTCCTCATATTTTTTGTCGACAATTATTTTTTTTAAAGGCTGCCGGTAAGCGGCGGCCATAGTCTTTACCGTGGACATAAAGCCGTCACCGGTGATCAGAACCTTGAGCTGGCAATCATTGAATATATACAAGAGCTCGTCCGCGGTCAGGAACGTATTCAGCGGTACCACTATCCCGCCGGCCCGCAGGATGGCAAAATAGCTGATCAGGTATTCCGGGCCGTTTTTCAGCAGGATTCCGACCCGCTCCCCCCGGACCAGCCCCAACGAACCGGCCAAGCCGGCGGCCAGGTGGTCTATCCGCTGTTGCAATTCGGCATAAGACAGTTTTTGCTTCTTATAAGTGACGGCGAGCTTATTCTTCCGTATCAGACTTGACTGGCCGACGAGATCGGACAAGATAGTCATTGGCTGCGTCTTTCTCCTCTGTGGTGAGATCTTTCTCCGGGTCAAAGGCGGCGATCTTATCCTGGAAATCCTT
The DNA here is from genome assembly GCA_003153935.1 of Elusimicrobiota bacterium. GTDB lineage: Bacteria > CAYTYR01 > UBA6262 > UBA6262 > UBA6262 > Fen-1174. The sequence goes on along the minus strand of PMCA01000004.1, from coordinate 33,090 downwards.
GTAAGCGTAGATCTCTCCCGTCAGGAAATAGAGGGCTTTAGCTACCTGGCGGCGCACATTCGCCCGGAATTCCTGTTCGAGCATAGCCTGTAATACGGGCACGGCTTGCGGATCCCGGCTCTTACCCAGGCATTCCACCGCGATCTGGCGGATAGTCTCACGCGGATCCTTTAATTTGCTGATGAGCAGTCCCGGCACTTGCGGGTCCTTAATATTTGCCAGCGCTTTTAAGGCCCAGGCGCTGATATTTTCTTCCTGCTTGGTCGGTAACAGCGGCACCAGGTAGTCCAGCGCTTTGGGGCTATGGGTCAGTCCCAGCGCATAAATTATTTCCGGCCAGTGACTTTTGTCCAGGTTAGACATCAGGAAATACAAGGCGCCGATCGCTTCTTCCCCCGTCAATCCCAGCGACCGGATGGCTTCTCCGGCATTGGGATTGGCATCCTGCATGGCTATCCTTTTCAACATGGGTATAGCACGACCGTCCTGGTGCAGGGCCAGTATCCGCATAGCTTTTAATTGATCATCTGTGTTCCGGCCAGGCGCCAGGTTAGACAGCGCTATATCCAGTTCGTCCTGACCCAGGCGTTTGATCGTGATCTTGAGCGAATTACTGTATATTTCCCCCACCCAGATCTTGTTATCCAGAGGCCGGTTATATTTGTAATTGCGATAGATGCCGTTCAATTCATAGTTGCCCGGACCCAGTTCCGAAAATACCTTACTCAGTTCAATTTCCCGGGTGAAAGTATCATCTGGCCCGATCTCCTGGATTTCATCCGGGCCGGGTGCTTGCCGGAGACAACACTTAGCCAGGGGCGCGAGGACCTCTCCCTGTTCATTATGAGCGATTATGGAGTATAAAATCTCCCCGCCGTTTTCCCATTGTAAATTATTCAGGTCCACCGGTTGCTTGGCTATGTTCTTGAACTGGAATCGGATAGTAATCGGTTCCCCTGCCTGGTAGATCTTTTTTTCAACGGCGATCGATAGTTTCAGGTATTCATTACCGCGCGGTATCTCTTTCAAGGCCACCAGCCAAACCAAACTGAGCATGATCAAAATTATGGTCTCTATTTTTCTCTTCATTACGCCCCGCTCTCTTTGTTAAAATATTTGGTAACGTCGAAATTGAAAGCTTCCGGTGATAACACTTCCTTCACGGAATACTTGAAAGTCATGGATTTTTTATCGATCTCGTCCAGATCGGCCATTTGCAGCGTGCCCGCCTTCTCGGTTTCTTCCACTAATACCACCCGGGGCCGCAGAATATTTTTGAGATTATTGGATTGCACCACCGCCAATCCCCCGCTATCCAGCCTGACCAGGCTGCCCACCGGGTAAACTCCCATCATCTGGACGAACGCCTTGGCCAGCACCGGATCGAAAAAACTCCCTTTTTTACCGATGATCAAGGCAATGATCTTAGCCCCCAAGACTGGGGCGTGATAAACCCGCAGGCTGGTGGCCGCGTCATAAACATCACAGATGGTTACCAGGCGGCTGAAAGCGCTGGCCGCCGTGAGTTCCGTTACTTTGGGGTAGCCGCTCAAGTCAAAATGCAGGTGATGCTCCAGGGCCACGCTGATGCTCAGGTCGTTAATGCCGCTGATCTGGCTGAGAATTTCCGCGCCCTCTACTGTATGCCGTTCCATTACCTGCCATTCCTCCGGCGTCAGGACACCGATCTTGTTCAGTATGGCTTTGGGTATTTTAACTTTGCCCACGTCATGCAGCATAGCGGCTTCGCCGAGCACCTGCAGCTGGCCACCTGACAGCCCCAGCAGTTTACCGAGATAAAGGGCCAGGATCGCAACGTTTACCGAATGATTATATGTATATTCGTCATAATTTTTGATGGTGGTCAGGCCCAGCAGGTATTTTTCTTCCTTAACCACTGTGCCGACCATCTCACCGACTATGTCTTTGACCTGACCCAGGGTGAATTCACGGTCATTCTCCGTCTCATCCATGATCTTCTTGATGACGTTAATGCTGCCGAAGAAAACCCCCTTGGCCTTGTTCTGTTCAATGCTGCTGAATTGCGGCTTGGCCCCGCCCATACTAAATCCGCTGCTATTTGCCTGGTCGGTACTGACCGTGGACAGCACCACCTCCCCCACTAGGATGTGGGTAATATGCAACTCCTTGAATTTATCGGCCAGTTCCGCGCCGGTAAGGGGGATGTCGACCTCCTTGCTCATGAGCTGGAAAAAACCCATCAGCTCTTCGCGGGTCACGCCGGCCATGAACGTCAGGTTGTTGATCTTACGTGATTCGAACTCGCTGATGAACTGCCGCTGGTTCAGGCCGTCTTCGACGAGGGCCATATCGCCGAAATAAAGCTCGTTTTCCACCAGGCTGAAGGTAACCTCCGGCCGGTATTTGAACAGGCTCTCCAGGCTGCCCTGCACTAGCTGCAGGGAATGAGTAAAATATGGATGGTCCAGCGGGTAGAGCTGGGCGCTCTTGAGAGCCGCCGGCAGCTGTTTAATCAGGCGATGGGCCAGGGAATAGATATTTTGGTTAATAAAAAATGACAGGTTCTTTTCAGTCATGTTTTTTTGCCCCCAGGATCAATTCCAGGGATTTTTTGGCTTCGTCACGCAACGACTGGCGGGAACGGATGAAATCCAGCCAGCTCTTTTTCGTCATTTTTTCCAGGAGAGGTTTGGCTTCCTGCGCCCGCAATACCCCCAACGCCATGATCGCTTCCTTTTTCAGGGCGGTGTGCACGCCGAACAGATCGCGTTCTTTTACCAGTCTGACTAAAGTAGGTATGGCTCTCTTGTCCTGCAGGTTACCCAGCCATTCCACGGTATGTTGCCGTACCTGCATATTTTTGTCTTTCAGGCCCAGCAGCAGCCATTCCAGGACCCGGGGGTTGCCGCTGGATCCCAGGCTTTTGATCACTTCCATCCTGACCCGCATATTATCATGTTTAAGCAGATTAACCAGGGGCGTGAAACTTCTTTCGTCGTTGATCATGCCCAGTATCATAGTTATATTGCGCACCAGGTGCCAGTCAGGATCTTCCAGTTTTTCCCATAAGTAACCCAGGCCCTGCTTACCTACTTCACTGAGGATCTGGCAGAGCAGACGGCGAATGGCCAGTAATTCTTCTACCGCCAACGCGTCCACTAGATGAGGCACGCTTTCTCCCGGCAAAATAAATAAATAATTGGTGATCATGGCGTAGCCGGCTTCGTCTTTATCCAGTTTCCTGATGCTGTCCAGCAGTTTTTGGATGATCTCTTTTTCACCCAGGTGCACCATCATTTCCTGCAGGCAATTACGTACCGCGGCGGGACCGGTGGTATCCTGGCTGCGGTCCCTGATCTTTTGCAGGTAAGCCACGGGCCAGTCATAAACATCGGCATCCAGGTACCGCCGCACCCTTCTCTCGATGCCTCCAGCCAACCGCTGGAATTTGTTTTCTTCGGTTTCCTGGTTCATTAATTCGCTCAGTACCGCGAAAACGGTCTCTTCCACCTCATTTTTTTCCGTAGAACGGATGAGTTTCTCAATTTCTTTCAGTTCCCCTTCGTTGTAAGAACTTAGCTCGGCCAGGATATTGCTGATATTCGGAGGCAGCTGATAATGGATCTCCGCCAATTCCAACGGGCTGAGCGCCACTTGCTCCGTTTTTTCCGGCTCCTCCGGTTTAACTTGTTCAGGAATTACGAATTGTGTGCCGATGTTCAACTGGCTCAATAGTTCATTCTTGGCCTTATTAGACACCGGCAACCGGGAAATAATGGCCAGCATGTCTTCTTCCTTGGAGCCGGAGGCCTGCTTTTCCTGTAATATAGTATTTAATTCGCGGGATGGTAACTCCGCCAGCAGCTCTCCACTGGCCTCGTTTTTCAGTGCTTCATTACCTATTTCTTTTAATAATTTATTTTTCAATCCGGGCGCGAAATGCTGCGTGCTGGCCGCCAACTGGTGATAGAAATTCTTCTTCTGTTCCGCGGGTTGCTGCTGGATCAGGTTAACCAGCTTGCCAAAAGCCCTGATCACGTATTCCTGTACCAGTTCCTCCGGTACGGCCTCCTGGCCGCCCTTATCGTTCAGCTCGCTGCGAGCCAGGGCCTGCAGCATGCCGGCCATGTTCTCCGGGTTGGCCAGTAATTCCCCTAACAACTTATAGCCATCCCGGGCCAGATTTTTTTCCTGTCCGCCCAGGAAGTCGGCCAGCAAGACCACTTCTCCCAGTTTGGAATTCGCAGGCTGGGCCTCTCTCTGGACCTGGCCCCACGCCCCGATCCGGAAAACTTCCTGGTGTAGCGTCTCGTTTATCTTTATATAATCAAATTTATTGCCTTCCCAAATATTCTCGATCCCGCCCTTTTCCACCAGCAGGTTGGCGTCCATATTGACTACCACGATGAATTTCAGCAGATCCTCTTCGCTCACCCCCTGGTAAAAACTCAGTTCGCGGATACCCAGCCGGTAGATGGCCAGGGCCAGGGTCTCCAGCAATTCATCACCGCGGTTGAGCAGTTTCCCGCTGGTATAGATTTGCTGACGTTTCAGGCGCAGGCGCAGGATGGAATTAGCGGAAAAGAATTTGTTGATGTTATCTTTTAGCCGGTTCACGGCTCCGGTCAGTAGTGGATGTTGCAGCGGATAAAGACGGCTGAACTTTAGGGTGGCTTGCAGACTTATTAAAAGATCACTAACCGCTCCCAGAGAAAAAGACGGGGCCTTATCTGGATTCATACGTGGTGTCCTCATCTAAAATCAAGCTGTCAGATGTAACTACTTGAACAACATCATCTCCAGCGATGTCAGCATCTTGGGAGGAAAGGTTTTATACAGCTGCTTATATATTTCCGCGTAGACATACTCTTTTTCCGGCAGGTCCTTGGTGGCGTGCCGGATACCGTCCAGACTGAGGAAAATGAACTTCAGGCATTCGGCTAAGGCGATTAAAAGGTCCTTGGTATTCTTTCCCGCCCGATTCAGGTTCTGGACGCTGCGCAAAGAGAAGGAAGCTTTATCTTTCCAGACGTTGGCGCCATTGAGGTAGGTATAAGCCAACGGATAGCCGACCATTTTGGCTTGTTCCATCTTCTTAATATTAGTAAGCAGAACATTAATGCGCTGGCCCAGGATGATCTCCAGGGTGCTGTCCATGCTGACCAGGGTTTCTTCGGATATCTTCTGGAAACGCTCGGGCAGTAGATTGAACTGGGATAATCTCTTGACTATAAAATAAGCATGCAGAAAAGTCTCTCGCAACGGTTCCTCATCGATATTAGCCACCCAATTGCTGGCCCGCTTGATCTGGCGCAGGTTCAGGGCGCACTGCTCGCCGACATCGATGTTCATCAGGTTTTGCTGCATCATTTCCCGGACCTTGATCCGCAAAGTGGTCCGGTGACCAAAAGAGTTTAGCAGCGACTGTAAAATGGTGGTCAGCTGCCGGCCCGGCTCCCAAAAAATGAACGGCCATTTTTTCCACAGCTTATCGCCCACTTTGTAACCGTTATACTCAGCCACCCCCAGGGGCGGGTACTGCCCGTCGATATTAATGATCACTCGGTTCTCAGGGTACCAGCAGACCTCATCAAATTTCAACCGGGAGAAACTGGCTTTGCTCCGTTCGTCGATTATGGTATCCGGAGTCACGAACCGCACCTGGGCGATATTCTCCGCGATGATATTCTGCCAGGCGGCGCCGATAATACCCAGCGCCCATTCCCCGAAATCCATCATATCCAGTTTTTGCATGGACAGTATCACCCCGTTGTCCGGGGCATCCGTCACCACTTGTTTCAGGATAGCGGTGTACTCGTCTATGGCTTCCTGCAGGCTTATGGGAAATTTAAGATATTGCCCGCTACTGTATTCCTGGGAAAATACCGGATACTCCCCGAGCAGGTAGCCCTGCTGCATCGCCCATTTGGGCTTAAGCCGGGTCAGGACCTGCCATAAACCTTCCGAGACAGTATGGTGGCGCGGGAATACGACCACCCCGTTTTCCAGTTGCAACGGGGAAAAGTCCACATCTACAGGAGGCGTTAAGGTGTAATTGATGAATTGGTCTTTCAGGTGGGGCGCGATGATGAATTCGATCCCGGCCTGGGTAAAGGAGTTGATCTTCTTGCCATCTATGGAGCACTCCGGCGGGAAAGCACCTTTATGCTTGACGTACTTGGCCAGGGAAACCTCGCACACGTCCTCCAGAAACTCAGTGTTCAGCCGCAGTTCATCCTGCACTTCTTCCGGGCTGGTGAAAAGCACATGAGCTTCGTAAGCAAAGTTTAAGATGGGGTAAAGTGAACGTTCCTGGTAGGCTTCGCGCAATTTGGTAAAAGTTTCCGGCGCGATATTACGCAATTGCAGGAGGATCTCATTGGAAGCGGCCAGGCAGATGGGCACGTTAAAATTCTTGGCCAACTGGATCAGAGCCAGGAACGTATCCCGGACTGAAGGCGCGTTCTTGGCCAGGGGATTATCGAAAGGCAAGCCTCTTTTAATATCCGGGTCGCTGGCTTCCTGCAGGATCTGGTTACCCAGTTCCCGGTTGGGCTCATGGGCATGAAAGCCCAGGATGACGTTAACAGTCTTCATTTTACCTCACCAGATTTTAGTCTATCTATTTTACATCGTTAGCTAAAATTTTGCAAGGTTTTTACGTTCTTTTCAGGACAAAAAAAATCTGCTCCCTTTGGGAGGAAAGCCACGGAGAGACCTCCCGGGAGCAGATAAAATGTCGTATTAAATTTTCACAAACAAAGAATAACATTAAACCCGTGTTTTGTCAAGCGATTTTTTAAGTCCAAGAAATCAATCCGAGACACTCGTGATCTATTGCACAGATTCTTCCCGGGGCGGCAGAGCCAGTGGCAAAGTGAAGGAAAAAGTGGAGCCCTCTCCTACCTTGGAACGCACCTCGACATTGGCGCGGTGCTCGTCCAGTATGCCCTTGACCAGCGACAGCCCGATCCCGATACCGCCGTGCTTGCGTGCCGTACTCCCGTCCACCTGGTAGAACTTCTCGAATATCTTATCGATCTCCTCGCCCGCTATGCCGATGCCGGTATCGGTTATTTCGATCAAAGCCTTGTCTTCTTTCTGGTTTATTTTCAGAGCGATATAGCCCTCCAAAGTGAATTTCACCGCGTTATGCAGCAGGCTGTCCACCACCTTGGCGATCTGTTCCGGATCGCCGTTTACCGGCGCCAGGTTTTCCGGCAGGAAGCGGTAGAATTTCAATCCTTTTTCCCGGGCCTGGGCCTCAACTTTATCGGCGCATCCTTTTAATATGCTCACCAGGTCAAAAGGCTGCAGCTCGCTTTTCAGCTCCCTTTGCTCCAGTTGCGCGAAATCCACCAGCGCGTTGACCCGGCTGATGATCTTGTTCACATTATTTTGCACTACTATCAACGCTTTGTGCTGATCCTCGCTCATAGGTCCCATGGTATTTTCCGCCAGAGCGTCCACATATCCCTTGACCGGGGTCAGCGGCGTGCGTAATTCATGGGTGATATTAGCGATGAAATTAGCTTTTAATTTATCCAGGATCGTGAGTTCTTCGTAGCGGGCCTGCAGTTCATTGTACAACCGCACGTTTTCCACGGCCAGGCCGGCCGTATTGGCGAAAGTAGCCAGGTTAGCGACCTGCTCATAGGTGATCAACTTCTGGCTGAAATAATTGTCCACTGAGAAAACGCCGATGACCTTTTCACTGGTGCGGATCGGCACCACGCAGAAAGCCTTGGTCTTGGTCTCGGACATGAATTGCCGGTTACAGCGCCGGTCATGCTCGGGATCGGTAATATTGTAGGATTGGTTATTCCTGATCACCGCGTTCAGGATATCGTCGCCGTTCAGGGGCACCAGGCGTTTTTGAATCTCCCGTTCACTCACGAAATCGGTCATGCCGACGCTGAATTTTCCCTCGATTATTTTCTCTTCTTCATTGATCAGGTACAGCACGCCCCGTTCAAAGCCCAACCCCTTGATCCCCGCCGATAAGGCGATGCGCAATATTTTCTCTTCATCCAGTCGTTTCGAGCTGGCCTCGCTCAGTTCATGCAGGGCCGCAATATGGTCTATTTTCTGCTTCAGGCCCTCCAGGTAGCGTTTAAGGTCCGCCGACATTTCATTAAGCACGCCGGCTACTTTACCTATCTCGTCCTGTGAAGTTATCTCCAGCCGGCGCTCCCACTCCCCCTGCCGCATTAATTGCAGGTTATGCACCAGGTCTTTGATCGGTTTCAACAGCAAGTTGGTTACCGCGAATATGGCCAGTATGCTCACGCCCGAGCCCGCCAGTACCAGGGCGGTTATCAGCAATTTAAGCGGCACGGCCGGGTACAGGCTGCCGGAGGCCAGCAGCAATATCTTTTTGGCCACCTCGTAAGTCAGCAACCCCAGAACCACCAGGCCTGCGATCATGACCGGGCTCAGCGCCAGTACGATTTTCTCCAGTAACGATTTGCCGTTAAATATCCTTTTTGGCATTTAGCTTCTCTCCTAAAGAGTTGCGCCCGAAAAAACGGTTCAGCGCGTGTATTCTGGACTGGATCGGCGGTATTTCCTCAGCGTCTATCAGGCAATCAATGACGGTCGGTTTCTTACTGGCGATTATCTGGGGCATGATCTGTTTCAGTTCTCCCGGCCTTTCCACCCGTACTCCCTGCGCCCCCAGACCTTCCGCCACTTTAACGAAGTCCACCCGCTGGAACGAGGAAGCCACGTATCTTTCCTTGAATTGCAGCTGCTGGCCGTGATAGACCATACCTAAACGGGCGTCATTGAATATCACCCAGATCACCGGGATATTATAGTTAACGGCAGTGGCCACTTCCATCCCGTTCATGGTGAAACAGCCGTCGCCGACTATGGAAATAACCGGCCGGGTAGGCGCCGCCAGCTTGCCACCGATGGCCCCGGCGGTGGCGTAACCCATGGCGCCGAAATCAAAATTATGGAAAAATGTCTGCGGTAGGTAGGTCTGAAAATAATGGAGCGCCCAGGCCAGGTGGTTGCCGATATCGCAGAAGACGATAGCGTCGATCGGCAGGCTGTCGCGCAGGTCTTTGATCAATCTCTGCGGCTTCAGCGGAATATCCTCCGCGTACATTTTCTCTTCATTAATAAAAGTCTGGTACTGCTTTTTGAAGAAATATATATCCTTGGCGTTCAGGCGCGGGGTATAGGTGAGCCATTTCAGGTCGCGGTTTATCTGGTACAGGATCTCGGTCAGGCTGGCCTTGGCGTCCCCCGCCAGGCCTATCGTTACCGGGTAGTTACGACCGATCTGCTCCGGATCGATATCTATATGAATCATGGCCAAACGCGGATTAAGGCGCTGGTCCCAGGCATGGGTGGAAACCTCGCTCAGGCTGGTGCCGACGCATAATAGGACGTCGACGTCCTCGCTCAACAGGTATTTATCGGCCAGGGGCGTGCCGGCAAAACCGAAAACGCCCAGCGATAATAAATGATTTTCCGGGAAAGCGCTCTTGCCCTTGGGCGTGGTCGCCACTGGGATGATCAGCTTTTCCGCCAGGTCCCGCACTTCCTGATTGGCCCGTGCCGTATTGACGCCGTTGCCGATCAGCATCGCCGGCCGCTGGGCCTGCAGTAGGTAGCGGGCTGCTTCTTTAATGCCGATGCGGTCGAAACTCTGGTTACGGACGTGATATGATTCAGACGGCGGTATGACGCAATCGATCTCTTTGGTCATGAAATCAGTGGGGATGTTCAGGTGTACCGGGCCGCAGTTGCCGGACGTGGCGGAGCGGATGGCGCTTTGCATCATTTCCGGTATCTTATACTCGGTCGGAGGCATGACGCTGAATTTGGTAAGATGGCGCATCATTTCCACTACGTTTATGGTATGCCCGGTCGTTTCCTGGAACGCGCCTTTGCCGAAAGCGGCGGTTGCCACCTGGGCCGTTATAAACAGAACAGGCACGGAATCAGTATAAGCTACTGCCGCACCTGTGAAGAGATTGGTCGTTCCCGGCCCGGTAGTCGCGCAGCAGACGCCAAGTTCGCCGCTGACCCGGGCATAGCCATTGGCCATAAAAGCGGCCCCTTCTTCATGCTTGGCCAGGATGGGTACCATATTAGGGGTATCGTAAAGAGCGTCATAAAGGGGCATTAAAGGCCCCCCAGGAATGCCGAAAATATACTTGACCTTTTCCTGTTCCAGATAATTTAGTATGGCTTTTATGGCTGTTACTTTCAAGGTCAAACTCTTTTCTTACTTAATATTTAATTCCGTTCTTTAGATTGACCGCGTAAAAGGAACCGTCGTCACTGCCGAAATAGATGATGTCGTCCTGGATAGCCGGAGCGCCGTTGACCGCCTTGCCGCAGGTGAACTGCCAGATTTTAAGTCCGGTCTTCGCGTCCAGGGCGTATAAGTGTTTATCGGCACAGCCGATGTACATCACCCCGTTGAGCACCACCGGGGAGGCGCTGTAAATAATGTCGCCTGCTTTATATTCCCAGAGCTTCTCGCCGCTGGAAGCGGACAAACAATAGATCTTGCTGTCACTGCCGCCGAAATACACCCGGTCCTCGACCACCGCCGGGGAAGAACAAACATAACCGCCTTCAGTCTTGAACTCCCAGATCTGGTCGCCGGTCTTGATATTCAGCGCGTACAACCGTGAACCCGTGGAGCCGATGAACAGCATACCGCTGGTGACCGCCGGGGAAGATTCCATGAAATTTCCGCTCAGCTTGCGGTTCTCCCAAATAACCTTGCCGGTCGCTCCTTCCAACGCGAAGACACGGCCGCCGTTGGAGGCCACGTAGATAATCCCGTCGCTGAGCGCCGGGGTGGAATAGATCTCGTCATTAGCTTTGAATTCCCATATCTTCTCGCCCGTCTCGGCCCTAAGACAATACAATTTACCGTCACAGGAACCAATAATAATGACGGGGATCTTAACTTTTTCTGCGGCCGGTTTAGCCTCGCCGCCGGCTTCCGCGCTCTTGGTCTCCGCCGCGAATTCTATCTCCCCCACTATGGGGCTGGACTCGATCTTCTTGCCGGTGACGAAATCCCAGACCTTTTCCCCGGTCTTGGCGTTCAGCGCGTATAATTTTTTATCCTGGCTGCCGACGAATACCAGCTCGCCGCTGACCGCCGGGGAGGACTTGACCTTATCACCGGTTACGAATTCCCATTTTTTCTCTCCGGTCTTGGCGTCCAGAGCGTAAACGCGCTTATCGTAAGCGCCAAAAAAAACCAGCCCCTCATTTACAGTCGGGCTGGAAACTATTTCTTTCAGGGTCGGGAAGCTCCACGCTAAGGCTGCCGGTTGCGCATAAGTGCCGGTGTGCGCGGGATTTTGCCGGAACATCGGCCAATCCGCGGCCAGTACCACACCCGCCGACATGATCAGAATCATCATACCTGAACAAAGAATTTTCCTCACGGGATCCCCCCTGCTAAATTATATTATATTGTTTTACGGCTTTACTGGTAAAATTATATCAACATTAAATTGATTTGTCCATAGATTTTTTTAGACACAGGATACTAAGTTCCTTGACAAAAATCAGCGGAAGATATAGATATATGGCATGTTAAAGAAAATCCTGCTGTTCCTTATGATCGTGGCCCTGCTCGGCTTAGCGGGCCTGTTCACCTACTGGAAAGTGCTGGATTACCGGCTCAAACATCCCGAACTGCATACCGAAACCTATACCATCGGCGAAGGCGATATACTCAGCACTTCCGTGCGTAATACCTCCCTGACCGAGAAAGAAGCCGGGGCTATCGTCAAGGCGCTGGCCGCGGTTTTTGACCTGCGCAAATGCCGCGTCGGCGACACTTACGAGATCATTACCGTGAAAAAAGACGGGACACTGCTGAAATTCATTTATAACGCCGGCCCGGTCGTCACTTATACCGTTGCCCCGGACGCCCAGAACAATTTCCTGGCGGTAAAGAACGAAGCTGTCCTGGAAAAAAGAGTGGCCACCTTCAAAGGAGCCATCAAGTCCAATTTATATGAAGCCATGACTTCTTCGGGCGAATCGCCGGAGCTGGTAATGAGCTTCGCTGATATTTTCGGTTACGAGATCGATTTCCTGACCGATCCGCGGGTGGATGATACTTTCGCGGTGGTTTATGAGAAATACTATACCAATAATAAGTTCGTCAAGAACGGCCAGATCCTGGCTGCTTCATATAATAATAGCGGCAAGCTGCATGAGGCCGTGTATTTTGAGGATCCGGCCGGGCACAAGGATTATTATTCCCCGGATGGCAAGTCCCTGCGCAAAGCCTTCCTGCGGTCACCGTTGAACTACCGTCGCATCAGCTCTTATTTCACATTGAAACGCTGGCACCCTATCTTGAAGATCTACCGGCCGCACCTCGGCATAGATTACGCGGCTCCCAGCGGAACCCCTATCTCCAGTATCGGTGATGGTACCGTAATTTTTGCCGGTTGGGGAGGTGGGTTTGGTCGATTCATAAAGATACATCATCCTAACGGGTACATCACCACCTACGGTCATCTCAGCGGCTACGCCAAAGGCGTCAGGGTGGGCGCCAAAGTTAACCGCGGGCAGGTGATCGGTTATTGCGGCGCCAGCGGCCTGGCTACCGGACCCCATCTTGACTTCCGTATTATTAAAGACGGCACTCCCATCAATTTCCTCGCTTTAAAACTGCCTGAGGCCTCATCTATTCCCAAGTCGTCTGCCGGCGCTTTCGAGCAGGTCAAACTGGAGCGCCTGGCACTTCTGAAAACACCTTGACAAAGGGCTTTTTTTGCAGTAAACTGCATAATTGTACAGTCTAAATCTCTAATGAGGGGGCACCAATGAAGAAATTATTGGTAATGCTGCTAAGTTTAGGCCTGATCGCCGGGCTAACCGCCTGCGCCGGGACGCAATCCCATACTAAGGGCGGGGAACTGAAGAAAACACTGGACGGGGAAACCCAGGCCAACGACTATATCCAGACCGTAGGTATCGGCGCAGCTGACAAGAAGATGGATAATAAGACCCAGCGGATGGCCACCAGCCGTAACGCCGCCATAGTTATGGCGCAATACGAGATGGTCGGCATCATCAAGGGCTTACAGATCGAGGGCGGCGTGAAGGTTTCGCAGGCGATGGAAACCGACTCCAGCATTTCCGCCTTGGTCAATGAATCGGTCAAAGGCGCGGAGATCATGAAGACCGAATGGACCGCCGATGACGGCTGTATCGTTACCATGCGTCTTTCCAAAAAGAGACTGGCTACGATGTTGAAGATGAACCTGAAATAATCTAACTTTAAAAGGATCTTTTGTGAAAAAAATATGCCTCTTATTAATATGCGCGGCTATCGCGCTCAATGCCTGCGGCGGCCGGCCCAATATCAGGGATTCCGCCGGCGGGAAGAGTAAACCGGGCCAGGAAGTCACTGAGGTCGTGCGGGCTGACGGTATGTCAGCCATTACTAATAACGATATTATTGACGCCAAAAAACGCGCCCTGGCTGACGCCGAAAAGAACGCCGTCGAAATGACGGTGGGCGTTTACGTGAACGCGGCCACCCGGGTGGAAAAAGCCATCATGGTGGACCAGCAGATACTGGCCAAGACCAACGGCTATATCAAGAAATACAAGATACTATCCGAGGGCCGTGAAGGTGACCTTTACAAGATCCGGATCGAGGCCCTGGTGAAGATCGAAGAGGTTAATAAGGACCTGGCCGACCTGGGACTGAAAGCTCCACCGCAGGTAGCCACCACCAGCCTAAAGATAGCTGTAGTAATTCAGGACCGGATCGACGGTAATAACGACAATGACGGCGTCGGCGAAAACGCCCTGGCGGATAAGCTGATCAATCTGCAATATAAGATCGTTTCCACCGAGGAACTGGCGCGGGCGACTAAATCAATGCAGGCTAACGACCTGGCCAATGACACAGTACAACAGCAAAAAGTCGGCGGATTGTTAAAAGCCGATGTTTTGATCGCTGGCTACGATACCGCGGCTTTTAATACCGATCAGGGCTTAGGCGGTATGGTCTCCTACCGGGCCAACATCGCTTTCAAAGTCATTAAAATTAAACAGGCGGCTTTGATCTACAGCAATTCCTTCTCTTCCGGCGGAGTCGGCACTACCAAAGACAGCGCGGCTAAGGAATCTCTTAAACGCGCGGCGCAGGTAGCCGCGGAAGACCTGGTCAGGGTGTTGGACGAGCGCTTACGCAGTTTTAATTTCATCACGGTGACTGTAAAGAATGTAGCCGATCTTAACCAGTTGAATTCCGTTATCAAAGGCTTACAGGGTATGGTTGAGGTAAAAGACGCCCAGGCTGATTCTTTCGCTGAGGGGACCGCCTCTATTAAAGTGGCCTCGGACCTGGCCAATACTGCGGTTATCGCTAATAAGCTCCCCTCCCTGGTCAAAGACTTAAATATCAAAGTAAGCAACGTCAGCAACGCCGAGATCGACGCGGAGATACAATAAAAACCGTTGATAGTTGATAGTTCATAGTTGATAGAATAGGCAAAATAAAACAGGTTCTGAGAGATCAGAACCTGTTTGTTTTTTCTATCAACAATCAACAATGAACGATGAACTGTATTTATTGTATTTCCGCCAGCAGTTTCGCTACGGTTTCATCAATGATATCTTTCAGCAGCTCCACCGGGTAAGCGTAATTCGACTTGCGCCCCTTGATCTCAGTCGCCCACTTTACTGAACCGGTTTTAACGTCTACCACCCTGACGTTTACGGTCAGCCTGGCTTTAGGGTAAATAGTCCGTCCGTATTCTGTGATCGTGCCGATCATGATGCCATCCGCGCCCAGCATCTTGCCCAGCTCCACCGCACTGGCATTATCGATCAACCCGGCCGCCTGTAGTCTTTGTTCCGCCAGTATTTTATCCAATTGTTCCCGTTCAATTATTTTGAAAGTGCCCTGACTCGCCAGTCCGGTAATGATCTTTTCCTGGATGATCTTAGCCGGGTTATCATAGGCGCTCTTTTCCTTAGTCTGGCGCACATCGCCAAACTCCATGACCGCCAGGGTCT
This sequence comes from Elusimicrobiota bacterium, assembly GCA_003153935.1. GTDB lineage: Bacteria > CAYTYR01 > UBA6262 > UBA6262 > UBA6262 > Fen-1174. The sequence continues at coordinate 18,072 of PMCA01000004.1, read as the reverse complement.
TAATGGAAGCAGAAAGTTTATCTTTAGGCGCTACCTGGACTTCGATACCGCCGCACCCGGCTAACATCGTCAGGAACAGCGCCAAAACTGTCGCCACTGCCAATCTTCTCTTCATGTTATTGCCTCTCCGTTTTCAGGATTAATTCGCTTTTTTCCGCCGCCTCATTGATCTGGCTGGACAAAAGATCTTCGGTATAGATACCCTCCTTGATGCTGACCAGGACCTGGTGGAAATATTCAATGAGGATGTCTTCGATCTCCGCCCAGGACTCGCTGTTGGGTAAGCTCCGGCCGTAACGAACCGATTCTTTGAGCACCTTGTTGCGGGGATTGTCCACCATGAACATCGGGGAGTAACAGTCCAGCAGGCTGGGCAGCTGGTTATTGGCGCTGCAGAACTGTTCCTGTACTTTGCGCTTCAACATGTAACTGACGAAGAGCCAGGCCGCTTCCGCGTGCTGGGAAAACTCTGAGATCGCCAAGTTACTTCCGCCCAGGAAAGTATAATGCCCGTTGGGGCCGGCCGGCATGTAGGCGCAGGAAATATGTGCGCTTATTTTATTGTAGGCCTGGTTATTGGGATTCAGGTAGGTATTATTGACCCAGGGACCGAAAAAGCCCAGGCTGTATTTACCCTTGACCATGAAATTTTCCATGTAGGTTTCCTGGCTTTGCAGGATATCATCTTTGTCACTATATTTACTTATCAGGTCAAAATAGGCTTTGATGCCGGTCAGCGAGCGGTCCGAATTAAAATGCACGGTTTTACCGTTGGGCCCCAGGAACTCTCCGCCAAAATTCCATATCCAGGGCGCCACGTTGTGCACCAACTGCGCGTCCCTTTGGCCGGACATACCGAACGCCGCTACTTCCCGGTTATTAACTTTCTCGCCATGAATCTTCATGCAGGCCCGGGACAGATCCTCCACGGTCCGCAGGTTCTGCTCGGTAATAAAATTATCCTTCAGGACATCCTTACGGTAATAAAGCGCTCTGACATCCAGGTACCAGGGAACGGAAGACACCTTGTTGGTCCGGGGAAAGGTGCAGAGCCGCGCCGCCGCCGGAACGAAGGAGTTGAGCCCGCCGATCTTTTCTACGTGGCTGGATATATCCTTCAAGGCTCCCAGATGCGCCAGGACGCCGTTCCAGGTATTCCCGATCTGCAATACATCCGGGCCCTGTTTTTTCTTGCTGAACATGACCACCTTATCCCATAAATAATGCCAGGAGGTCGTGGTCAGTATGACATCAATATCCGGATGCAGCTTCCTGAATTCCGGCAATATGGTGTTCCGGACCAGTTGCTCATGCTCCTGCATTAACCAGACGGTGATCATTACTTTAGCCACGATATTCTCCCGTTTTGATTATACCCCAAAGCTAAAATTTATTGCAACAAGTTCCTATAAAACCGGCGCGTGTCTGCGAGTCACCTGCCTACCGGCAGGCAGGCGAGTCTTCGAGTCTTGGTATTATTTATTTTGCCTTGACCCGGGACCCGGGAACCCGGAGACTCGCGGACTGCTTAAGTCCTTCATTCAAACTGCCCGTCCTGTATCCCGCCAGGTCCAGTGCCGTATACAGATAACCCAGTTTCTTCAGTCCGGCCAGGATCTTTTTCCTGTTTTTCATTATCCTGGCGAAATCACCCGGTTCAACTTCCAGGCGCGCTATTGCGCCATGATCCCTGACTCGCGCTTGCCCTACGCCCAGACGCCGTAACAGTTCCTCCGCTTGGTAAATATTTTGCAGCTTCTTCTCCTGCAACGCCGTGCCATAAGGGAGGCGCGACGCCAGGCAGGCCTGCGCCGGCTTGTTCCAGGTGGGCAGGTTAAATTTCCGGGAAAGTTCCCGGATATCGGCCTTGCTGAATCCGGCTTCCTGTAGAGGATGGCGGATGCCCATTTCCTTAGCGGCTTCGCTGCCCGGCCGGTAATCCTTCCGGTCATCAACGTTAGCGGCATCGGCTACCTGGGCAATCTTATACCCGACGGCTATTTTTTTTAATTTACCGAATAGTTCCTGTTTGCAGAAATAGCAGCGTCGCGGTGTATTAGCCACAAATTTTTTATCTTTAAATTCTCCCGACCTGAACACCTGATGCCGGATGCCGTACCGCCGAACTATCTTCCTGGCCTCGGCCAGTTCCCGGGCGGGATAGGTAGCGGAAACGGCGGTTACCGCGAGCACTTTATCCCCTAAAACCCTCCAGGCCATAAACGCCAGCAAAGTGCTGTCCACGCCGCCGCTGAAAGCGACCAGCACCGCACCCATTTTTCTTAATATCTCTTCCAGTTTCTTTTGCTTTACTGCTAAAGAGGTCATTAATAGTTATCAGCCATTAATTCAAAATAGGCCTGCGGATGCTTGCAGGCGGGACACATCTCGGGCGCTTCCGGACTTTCATGAATATAACCGCAATTGCGGCAACGCCACAGTGCCGGCTTATCTTTTTTAAACACTTTTTTATTCTCAATGTTGGCCGCCAAAGCCAAATATCTCTGCTCATGCCCTTTTTCCACTTTAGCTATATTAGTGAAAGCCGCGGCGACTTCCTTGAAACCTTCTTCTAAAGCAATTTTCGCCGCATCGGGATAAAGCTTGCCCCATTCCATATTTTCCCCCGCCGCTGCAGCTTTTAAATTTTCCACCGTGCCGCAGATCTGCCCCGCCGGGAAAGTGGCGGTTATTTCCGCGTCCCCGCCTTCCAGGAATTTAAAAAATACTTTCGCGTGCTCTTTTTCATTTTCCGCGGTGTCCAGGAATATCGCCGCTATCTGCTCGTAGCCTTCCTTCTTAGCCACGCCGGCAAAGTATGTGTACCGGTTACGCGCTTGTGACTCGCCGGCAAACGCCGCCAGCAACAGCTTTTCTGTTTTAGATCCTTTTAACTTGCTCATAATTACCTCCTTTTGGGATTCTGACAAACCAAACCTTCACCGCAACTTTCACACTCTAATTGCAGAGTTGTATGGTTAATATTAAATTCTTTTTCCAGTAGTTCTTCCACCTCCCTGAGAATTATATTCCCTTCACTAACTTTCAGATCAGCAATAAGTACATGGGCGCTGAGAGCGCGTATGCCGCTGGTAATGGTCCAGATATGCAGGTCGTGCAGGTCCCGTACTCCGTCTATTTTTTTGGCCGCCGCCACCACTTCAGTCAAGGTTATGCCGCTGGGGACTGCTTCCAACAGTACTTCACCGCTTTCAAAGATAAGCTGAAAAGCGCTGCGCAAAATAAAACCGTTTATCAGGATACTGATCAGTGGATCGACTATCTTCCAGCCGGTAAAAATTATAAAAACAGCGCCAATAATTACGCCCAAACTTGATAATGTGTCTCCCAGCATGTGCAAGAACGCCCCCCGCACATTCAGGTTTTCCCGGCTGGTTTTGTGCAATATGTTGATGCCGATAAAATTGGCCACTAAGCCAATAATGGCGATGACCAGCATGAGCCCGCCATGCACTTCCGCCGGATGCAGGAAACGCTGTATGGCCTCGTAAAAAATACCGCCGGAAATGATCGTGAGCAGGATGCCGTTGGCCAGCGCGGCCAGTATCTCCAACCGGTGCCAACCGTAAGTACGCTCATGGGAAGCAGGCTTTTGCGCCATCTTTATCGCCCACAGGCTCAGACCCAGCGCGAAAGTATCCGCCAGCATATGCCCGGCGTCGCTGAGCAAAGCCAAACTATTGGAAAGAAAACCGCCTATGATTTCGACTATCATGATGGTCAACGTGATCATGAAAGCGATCTTCAATCCCCGCCGGTTCAATTCCTGCTTTTCACTATGGTTATGAGCATGATCATGCATGTTTAATCCGCCTTTATTATTGTCCCGCCACCCAGGATTTTATCTTTATCATAAAAAACCACCGCTTGTCCAGGGGTTATGGCCCACTGTCTCTTGGCAAATTCCACCCTGGCCTTTCCCTGTCCCAACGGATAAACCCGGCAGGCGGCCATCTGGTGCGCCGATCTTATTTTCGCTTTAGCCGGGAACGATTTAGTGATCTTACCGCCTGTTATAATATTCAGTTTAGCCGCGATCAATTTTTTCCTGTACACTTCCTGTTCCTGTCCGGCTACTACCTGGTTTTTACGGGCATTCAGGAAAAGAACATACAGAGGTTGCGCCGCCGCTATCCCTAATCCTTTGCGTTGCCCGATGGTATAAAAAGGAACACCCTGATGCTGTCCCAGGACTTTGCCATTCTGGTCCACGATGGCCCCGGCCTTTATCTTATTCCGGGCCTGTTCCCACAGGAAACGGTGGTAATTGTTATCCGGAATAAAGCAGATCTCCTGGCTTTCGGGCCGGTTCGCTGTCGCTAAGTTCATTTTTCGCGCCAGCCCCCGCACCTCTGTCTTGGTTAGATTGCCCAAAGGGAAGAGAGTATGCGCCAGCTGCGTCTGATTTAATGTATATAGGAAATAGGTCTGGTCTTTTTTAGCGTCTTTAGCTCTTAACAATTGGTATCGTTTTTTCTTTTCGTCGTATTTTATATTAGCGTAATGCCCGGTCGCCAGGTATCTTGCTCTCAGTCCCAGGGCTTTCTTTCTTAAAAACTCAAATTTCACCAGGTCATTGCAACGGATACAGGGATTGGGCGTTATCCCGGATAAATACTTCTTAATAAAATCTCTTATGACTTTCTCGGCGAATATTTCCCGGCTATTGATCACGTAATGCGGTATACCCAGCCTCGCCGCCACCCGTTTGGCGTCTTCCACCGCGCCGATACCGCAGCAACTCGTTTCGCTCTCGCACTCTAACAGGTCCTTCGGCCACAGCTGCATGGTCAGGCCAATGACCTCATAACCCTGCTTTTGCAGCAGGGCCGCCGCCATCGACGAGTCCACCCCGCCGCTCATCGCCACCGCGACTCGTATTTTTTTGTTTATTTCTTTGTGAAGAATAGCCAATTTTTCTTATCTTCTCCCGGCTTTAATTTAACTATATAAAAAGTGCCCTTTAACTTTTTCCCGGCTAACTCCACTACATAGGCTTTTTCGCTTTTTTCTACTAATTGGTAAGTTCCTTTATCCCAGATCTCCACTGTACCCGCGCCATACTCGCCCTCCGGGATCGTACCGGTAAATTCTTCATAGCCCAGGGGATGATCCTCCACCGCTACGGCCAATCTTTTGACAGTTGGATCGGCCGAGGGTTCCTTCGGCACCGCCCAGCTCTTCAGCACGCCATCCATCTCCAGCCGCAAGTCGTAATGCAGGTGGCTGGCGTTGTGCTTCTGGATAACATAGATCAGCTTCGGCCCGTGCGGCCCCGACTTTTCCCGCCCCTCCGGCTCCGCCGTTTTCTTAAAATCTCTTTTTTTCTTATATTCTTTTAGTGACATATTATCCCTTAGGGAAAAAGATCTTATAACTCGGGCAGAGGGCGCTCACTGCGCACTTGAGGCACTGCGGCTTCTTCGCCTGGCAGATCGCCCTGCCATGCTCTATCAGCAAATACGAGAACTTCCCCCACATCTCCCGCGGCACCAATTTCATCAGGTCCTGCTCTATCTTCACCGGGTCCTCTTGCTTAGACAGCCCCAGCCTCTGCGACAACCGCCGCACATGCGTATCCACGGCAATGCCGGCGATCACGCCATGCGCGTTGTAAAGCACTATGTTAGCCGTTTTGCGCGCCACGCCGGGTATCTCCAGCATCTCTGCCATCGTTTCCGGGATATGCCCGTGGTATTTCTCCCGGATCATTTTAGCCGCGGCGATTATATTTTTGGATTTATTGTGATAAAATCCCGTCGAATAAATCTCTTTTTCAAATTCCTTTGTTTCCGCCCCCGCATAATCATCCACCGTTTTATACTTCTTAAAAAGCGCCGGCGTTACTTTATTGACCGTTACATCCGTGGATTGCGCTGACAATTCCGTAGCTACCAATAATTCCATGGGATTGGTATAATGCAGCGCGATCTTTGCTCCTGGATATTCTTTCTTCAGTATCTGTATTATTTTGTCAGTCTTAGTCTTCAGGTCCATATCTTTAACAGCCTTATTTTCCCCGGGCTTTTATTTTATTGATGGCGCTGGCCGCCGATGATCGCACCCAGCTGTCATTGTCATTAGCAGCGGCGACCAGGCCGGGCATAACTGTGCTATCCCCGATCTCGCCCAGGACCTCCACCGCGCCCCTCCTGACCCAGATATCGTCATCTTTAACCATACCCAGCAATAAGGGGAAATCCTCAGGCGTGCCGATATCCACGAACATCCTGACGATAAAACACCTGGTCCAGCCGTAATTATTCTCTACCAGTTTTATCAATAATTGCTTGGCCGCCTGGTCCTTTGACACCGCCATGGTATAGGCCGCGAATATTTTACGGAAAAGATCGGCAGACTTCAGGTCATCCTGCAAGCCGCTGGGCATAAAGCTAAAATAGATCTTACCTTCTTTTATGCCCTGGAGAATTAACGGAATGGCTCCCTTGTCCCCGATGCGCGCCAGCGCCAGGGCGGCCGCCAATCTCGCCACCGCTTCCTCTTCCTTGATATGCGGCGTGATCGCCGGGATCGCGCTGGTATCACCGATCTTACCCAGTATATCCATGATCTGCGCTCTCTGCTCGAAATCCACGTGCTTAAGCTCTTCTATCATTACCGGCACCGCCGACTTTCCAGTCCGGATCAATATGTTAGACGCCGCGATACTTACCAGCCGGTTGCGATCTTTAAGAGAGGTGATAAACAGAGGTATGGCCGCCTTGAACCCCACACGGCTTAGACTCTCCAGCGCCAGGATACGGCTCTCGTGGTTTTCGCTTTTCAAGACCCGGGTTAATATGCTAAAAGACATGTTATCCCGATAGTTACCCAGCGCCCGCAGGGAATCCTTATTACCGGTAGTCGCCTTGACGCCATGATAGATGATGCTTGCTTTTTCCAACAATCCCATTCTTTTATTTGCCTCCGTCTATATATTTAAAGCTTAACTTTTTTGAGTCTCAGTGAATTTCCCACCACATTGAGCGATGAGACGAACATGGCTACTTCCGCTACCACCGGATGCAGCAGCCCCGCCATCGCCAGCGGGATAAATATCACATTATAGAAAAAAGCCCAAAACAGGTTCTGTTTGATCTTTTTAAAAGTGGCGCGGGAGAGCGCGATGGCCCTGACCACATCCTGTAAATTACCCCTGATCAACGTTACGTCACCGGCAGCGATGGCGATGTCCGTTCCGGTCCCTAAAGCGATACCCACGTTAGCCTGCTTAAGGGCGGGGGCATCGTTGATACCGTCACCGACCATAGCTACCAGTGCACCCTGTCCCTGCAATTCTTTTATCTTATTCACCTTCTGGTCAGGGAAAACTTCCGCCACCACTTCATCCACGCCCGCCTGCCGCCCGATCTCCTGCGCTGTTTTTAGATTATCGCCGGTCAGCATGATAGTTCTTAGGCCCTTCTTCTTTAACTGGGCGATACTGGAGCGGGCCTCCGCTTTGAGCGGGTCACTGACGCCGAACACGCCAAGGGCCTTATCCCCCAGGGCGACCAGGATAATGGTTTTGGCTTGCAGTTCAAGTTTTTGCAATTCCGCGTCGAGTATATGATAATCAATATTATTTTCGCCTAAAAATTTCCGGCTGCCGACCAGTACCGGCTTCCCGTCTATCTCCGCTTTAACCCCTTTGCCTATGATCGCTTTGAATCCTACTGCCTGCGTCACTGTCAGTTTTTCTGTCTGAGCCCTGTCCACCAGGGCCCGGCCTACGGGGTGTTCGGAACTACTTTCCGCGGCCGCAGCAGTCGACAACAAAAACTCTGGAGTGATGCCTGGCGCCGGCGCCAGGTCAGTCACTTCCGGTTTACCTACGGTAATAGTCCCGGTTTTATCCAGTACCACGGTGGTAATATGCTGTAAAGTCTGTATCGCTTCCCCATCCCTGATCAGGATGCCGTTTTCCGCGCCTAGGCCGCTGCCCATCATCAAGGCGGTAGGAGTAGCCAGTCCCAAAGCGCACGGGCAAGCGATCACCAAGACCGCTACCGCGCTAAACACCCCCAGCGAAATTTTATCCTGGGCCGGGTTCACCCAGGGCAAATGCGGTCCGAATTTCATTAAGATGGAAACAAAAAAATTGGGGAAAGCCAACCAGGCCAGGAAAGTCATTCCCGCCAAGCCTAAAACTATCGGTACGAAATAACCGGTGATCTTATCCGCCAGCTCTTGGATCGGCACCTTGGAGCCCTGGCACTCTTCCACCATCCTGATGATCTGCGCCAGGAAAGTTTCCTGGCCTATCTTGGTGGCCCTGACCTGTAGAGCTCCCTCCTGGTTCACGGTCGCACCGATCACCTGGTCACCCGCCTGGCGTGTGACCGGTACGGACTCACCGGTCGCCATCGATTCATCGACGCTGGAAATACCGCTTAGCACTTCACCGTCAGTGGGTATTTTTTCCCCCGGCCTGATGATCATAACATCGCCGGCTTTAACTTCGCTCAGCGGCACTTCCTTTTCCTGGCCAGCAACCAGCAACCGCGCGGTCTTGGCTTCCAGTTTCAATAATTTTTTTATCGCCGCGGAAGCACGGCCCTTGGTCCTGGCCTCCAGGTATTTTCCCACCAGGTGGAAAGCCATGATCATGGCTGCTACCGGGGCGTATGACTGTATAGGTGTAAACATCGCCGCCAGGCCGGTCAAATATGAAACCAGTGTCCCCAGCGAGATCAAGGTATCCATGCCCAAATTAAGAAACCGTACGGAATTATAGGCGGCCTTGTGCGTGCGCCATCCGGCGATAAAAACCGGCGGGAAAGCCAGGACCAGGTACCACCAACCCGGCACCATCACCTCGAAGCCCATATCCAAGATCATTAAGATAATGATGGGTAGCGTAAAACTCCAGGCCAGGATCAGCCTCGTTCTGGCTTCGTGGTAGTAGCGCTCTTCTATTTGCTCTGTGTCTGCTCCCTCCATCACCCCGTAACCGGCATTCTCAATGGTATGATAAAGCATCGCTCGGTCGGTTTTTGTGCCGTCGAACTCCACCAGCGCTTTTTCACTGGCAAAATTAACGTTCACCAGGTATACGCCTGGCAGAGCCTCCAGCGCTTTATTTATGGTCCGCGCGCAGGAAGTGCAGGTCATACCGGTAATACCGATATTGATCCTGGTAATATTTTTGGAGTCTATTTCCGGTTTAGGGGCAGGAGTCATCCCGTTTGTTGCTGGCTGGGCCTGCCTCGCCGTTTCCTGGCGGGCCAGGTACCGTTGCGGGTCCTGGGCAAATTTAGCCTGGCAGCCGGCCGAGCAGAAATAATAAGTTTTCCCTTTATATTCTTTTTTAAGCGCGGCCGGGGTTTCTTCTACCTCCATGCCGCACACGGGGTCCTTCGCCATATATTCCTCATTAAGCTTCTGTTCTAATCTGTGTAATCGCTTTTAAAATCTGGGTAATCTTTTTCTTTACTTGAACACCTGCGTCAGGTCAAAATCGCTGTTCAGTATCTTGTCTTTAAAACGTCCGATATCTATACCCTGGTTTATTATCTTGGTCCAGGTCAGGACATTCTTCCGGTCGCCCAGTAGAATGGCGCCTATCACCTTATTGGATTTAAGGATAAGTTTCTTGTAAGTGCCCTTCTCCTGGTCATCCTTGCTTATCGATTCAAAAGTATTCGGCACCGGGTTAGAATTACCCAGGCAGGTCAGGTCCAGGTCGGCGATCTTCAAAGTGGTGGTGGGCAAGGTTCCCTTATAGACCAGCTTGGGACCATTCAGCACGTTATAAGCGGCTACCTGCGCTTGCGCCAGGCAAACCGGGATTATTCCGTAAACGGTTCCTTCCGCCTCCGCTACGTCGCCGCAGGCGTAAATAAAATCATTTTCCGTACGCATATATTTGTTAACCAAAACACCTTTTTCCCTGTGCAGGTCGGCGACCTGCGCCAGCTCCAGGTTGGGACACGCCCCGGCAGCCATGATCACTATGTTCGCCGGTATGACTTCCCCGCCTTTGATCCTGATCCCCTGCACCATATTATTACCTACTATTTCTTCGCATTCCACCCCGGTCCTGAACTTAAGGCTCATGGTCTCCAGCTTATTTTGCAGTATCTTAGCTCCGGCGGTATCTATCTGCCTCGACAGAATGTCCGCATGGTTTTCCAGCACGGTGCAGTCCAGTCCCGCATCCTTTAGCGCGCAGGCGGTTTCCAGACCCAGGTACCCGCCGCCGATGATAACGGCTTTTTTCTTCTGGCTTGATTCCGCCACGCTTTTGGCGTCCACCAAGGAATATACGTCCAGGTTAGCGAGGTAAGCCTTTATGCTCTGAGCATCGGCCACGGTTCTCAAGACAAAAACGCCGGGTTTATCATAACCGGTTATGGTTAACTGGTTGCTCTTAGCGCCAGTGGCCAGAACCAGCTGGTCATAGGCCAATTCCTGCCCGTCTTCCAATTCCAGTTTTCTTTCCTTTAATTTTAGGCCCGTGACTTTTTTGCCGAGTATCACTTTGATCTTTTTCTCTTCATACCAGCTGGACGGGTAAAAGTATATCTCTTCCCTCTTGACCCGGCCGGCCAGGAATTCGATCAGGATCGGCCGGGGATAATAGTGATCCTTTTCCTCCGAAACTATGGTTATATCCGCTTCTTCGCTTTGGGTGCGCAGGAATTTGGCAACCGTCACTCCGCTGACCCCGTTGCCGATAATTATGATCTTCACCGGTACCTCCGTTTAAAAGTAAATAGTTATCTTTTTTATTATACCATAAACAGCCCTAAAAATACAAAAAGCGAGAGCAAAATTATCGGATATAGCGGCCAATAAAAAAACCACGCTTTTCGCGTGGTTTTAATAGGTTCTTCCGCCAGTTTTACCAGCTATGGGTCATTTGCAGGCCCAAATACGCCTGCCCGGCCACTGGCTGGATATTCCAGCTTTTGTTCGGATCGGTAAGATAAAAAGAGCTGGCAAAGCCAATCGCCGCGCCGGTTAAAACATCCCGGATATAATGCTGCTTGGACTGAACGCGGCTGTACGACACATAAGTTGCTATAACGTAGGCCGGGAGACCATACTGCCAACCATAACGCTTGTACAGGAATTCAGCGCTCAGAACAGTAATCGCCGCGTGCCCGGAGGGAAATGATTGAGAATTCCCGTTGGGCCGGGTTGAATGCACCGTGTATTTTAAGGTGGTGACGATTCCCATTCCCAACACCGCGGACTCAGTGAGTTGCTTCATGCCTTCATAATCTTTATCCCCTAGGGTCATGCCAAAAGCTGCCGATGGCACGATATAGATCAGAACATCGCCAATGTTCTTTATAACGTCAGTCGGCGTATTCGATTCCCCGGCCGCTCGAACTATCGAAACTCCGGAGAAGCAAAAAAGCGACGCTAACAGGATTAGCGTAACAACTCGCTGAGCGCATTTCATGGTGTAATTCCCTTCTATTTTAAATTCGTTCTACCAATTACGGCTCAGATTGATGCCCATATATGCAGAGCTCATTACTGGCTGAACATTCCAGCCTTCGTACTTTGTCGTGATCAAATCAGTGCTGACAAAGGCAATTAACGCGCCCGCTAGAATATCCCGCGTATAATGCGCACCGGTTTCTGCGCGACTAAATCCCACATACGTTGCCACAGCGTAGGCAGGGAGACCATATGCCCACCCATAACGCTTGCGCATGAATTCAGCGCTCTGGACAACAATCGCCACGTGCCCGGAGGGAAATGATTGTTTGTTTCCATCGGGCCGGCGTTCCTTCACCGTGTATTTTAAGCCAGTGCAGATCCCCATCGTTACCACCGCGGACTCAGCGAATTGCCATGTGCCCGTATTGTCTTTCTCATTAAGGGTCATGCCAAAAGCTACCGATGGCACCATATAGATTAAAACATCGCTAAAGTTCCTAAAAACATCCCCTGGTGATTCCGATGAAGCTCGAGCTTTTGAGGCCCCGGAGAAACAAAAAAGAGCCACGAACAGTATCAGTGTCATAACTCTCTGAGCGCATTTCATGGTTGATTCCCTTCTATTCATATTTGTCTTCAAATCACTTAACGCCGTCGCGCCACTCCACCTGGCCGAACCCGGAATCGCCGAGTATCGTGTAAACGAGAGCATAGGTCCCTAACGACTGGTGACTGTCAGGCCGATCGGGATAACGAGCATTACGGATGTTGCCGATGTATTGTATTCCAATGGCTTGCCGGTGATAAATGTGCACAGTTAATCCCACGTTCAGTCGATTGATGTCCTCCCTGCCACCAGGGTCATTCCCACCCGCGCCGGTTATATAAAACGCGCGTTCTGTTAAGTCTATCATAGCTATGTCGTCAAAGATGCAGCGGAGAGCGATGAGCCCCTGCGGAGCGATGCCAAAATGATAGTCGCGTTCAGCATCCGGGGTGACATTTCCGGCCGCGGCATAACCTACACCGCCGAGTGCCGAGCCCTGGAGCGCTATCGCTCGCGTAAGCCACCATTGGTAGGTGGTACCGAAAGATGCTGAAGTGCCCGCAACGCGGAAGATTTGCGGCGATATATAATCATAACCGCCATAAAGACCCCAAATCCCGCGATAGTTGTCACCAGCTTCGTAGTCTGTTCCTAAGAGTAAGCCGCGGAGCATGATGTTATCAAAGGGGTTTTTTGCCTTGCCAAGTGTGGAGAATTCAAAATTAAAATAGTCAAAAGGACGATCGTAGCTATAATCTGGTTTTCCGGGTAGCCCGTAAGCTATAGCGTAGTCCGCAGTCACCTGATTCTTGTTGATAAGAGTATCAAGGCCTTTGTCTTTCAGGTGCGAATTCAGGCTACCGCCGAGCCGCAGGCGCCAGGCGATGGCCGGATTGTTGCTGGGAAATACAGGTTTGAACCGGTCTCCATTGGCCAAACGATTAAACTCCATGGATGGACAGAGTATGGCTGCGCAAGTTTCGCGCCAGAATCCTGGTTTGTCGCCGCTGCCCTCCAGCACCAGGCTGGACATCCTGAAGAGCGCCTCACCGAAGAAGCTGCCGCCAGTGCCACTGGCGATCTGGTCATTGATGGATGGACGCGTGGTCTCACCAGCCGTTTCCCAGATCAAACTGCCCGCGTTGGTATAAAGATACGATTCCCAGAAATTCAGGCCAGCCGAGCGGGCGAATCCATAGTAAAGTGTTCCCTGATAAGGATGACCGAACTGGTTTATGGAGAAAGCGTCTGTGTCGACTGTCCAGGGTCCATGGAGAACATGATCCCGGGTGGTTTTCCAGGTAGAACTATAAACTTTTTTCCCATCTTCCATTTGATTAGGAAAAATGAGCCTGTCGGCCCCATTAAGTGCAAGGATCAAAGCCGGGATCTCTAAGGCCGGTATAATGTAGCTCTTGCCGGACTCCGTATCCCAATATAGCGGCGGGGTTGGCCCCTCGGCCTTTAACCTCAACCACGAGTACCTGCCCAGAGAGACATTTACAGTCGGATTCTGGGTTATATCGGAAAGCTCGATCACATTCAAGGCTGTCACATATTTATATCCATATTTTGACGCCACCAGAGTATATTTACCCAATGCTGCAATACCCACTGAATATTTACCCGCAGCATCGGTAGCGCTTTTCCCTGCTAATTTACCGGTATCTGCCTCTTTTATCACGACGGTTACACCCGGGATACCCTTGTCATTAGATAGATCCTTGACAGTGCCGGAGATACTCTTTCCTTCGGCAAAGACCCAACCGCTGACCGCGATCGTCACCCCAAACAAGAGTGCGGCAAATATTGCCTTGAATTTTTCCCCAGTACGTTTCATAAGGTCTCCTATTTTACGATAATTTCAAAAAGAACTCTCATATTAGCCTTGGCCGCTTTTGAGTAAAGCTCTTTCGGTGCTGCTTCATACATGGCCGGGTTTGTCTTGCCATAACCGATCATAGAGAGCCTATCCTGCGAAATTAAGCCTTCGCTAACGAGATATTCTTCTACGGCATTCGCCCTTCTCTCACTCAATTTTTGGTTGTAGTCTTCTGTTCCGGAAGCAGAGGTATACCCGGCTACACGGATTTGAGCGTTAGGGTTATCTTTCAGCAGCTGGATATTCCTTTTCAGGATCGCCTGGGCTTCCGGTTTTAGGGTGGATTTATCGAAATCGAAATGCACGTCCTCAAAAGCCAGAACAATGATCGTCGGCTCAACGGCCGCGACCTTAACTTTTTCTTCTACCTGTGGTTCAGAGGCCAGGATGACCACCTTCGGTGGTTCGGCTATAGCCACAGAAGCCGTTTTGGCGCCGCCGAAATAGAAAGACAATCCCAGCGTGTATTCTTCATCCTGCATGCTGTCATCGAAGATATGGATCTGCCGGGCGTCGGCCCGCAGAGCCAGGTCTTCGGTAAAGAAAAACCTTAAGCCAACGCCATAGTCAAGGGCAGAAACATTTTTATTGGTAACGGACTTAGGATAATCGATAAGCTGGCCGCCATACCCGGCGAAAACAAATGGGACCAGGCGGTTATCCGGAAGCAGGTTAAGAATACCGTCAAAGCGATAATTAACTACCTTGGCTTCCTGTGAATCAGGCACAGTCAGCTTATAATTTGTGGACATATAGTCTCCGGCGGCTTCCAATCCGAGATACTTGGTGAAATTGTATCCCAGGCTAAGACCATATACGGGCGTGTCTTTGAGTTCCTGGTTTTCGTCGAACTCGAACTCTCCGATGTAGGGAGTTAAATAGAATGTGCAGGGTCTCACCTGCGCGGATACAACGCTGCCCATAATTAACAGGAACATGACACTAATAATTGTGCAAAATATTTTTTTCACAATAATTATCCTCCATTTTTTTTATTTCTGTCGGGTGTCACTTATTTCCATGTCCTTGACCACGGTTTCCACCGCCGTTATTATCGTTATTCCCATTATTACCGTTATTTCCTTCTTGCATACGGCTATTTCCCTGGTTTCCTTGCTGCTGCCCGTGTTTTTCCGGTCTATATTGCTTACCCCGGTAATGATTCTGGTCTTGTCTATAATTCCGGTACTCTTGATCCCTGATACTGATGATCTGTTTGTACTTGTGACTTCTCAGGCTCCGTGGCAGGCGATTGTATTGCACTACTGCCCAGGGGCCGTTATAACCGGAGCTCACGTACCACCCGCCGCCCCGGTACATATAATAATTCGTGTCGATCAGGAACATATCGTAAGGCACTCCTACCGCTACATAGAAACCAAGCGACGGAGGAGCGATAAAAACAGGTGGTTCACCTACATTGACGTTAAGACTAAACCCTACGTCCGCGGCCTGGGCCAGGGTAACGCCGATGAAAAGTGAAACTAAAATCACGAACAAGCGAATTAAGTTTTTCATAAAACCTCCTTGTATCTTTATTATATATACCGCATAGATTCAGCTAAAAGTTTTGGCTCAAACTGGGTTCCTGATTTATTTTTCAACTCGGCCAAAGCTTCATGTTTGCTCATGCCTTTTCGATAAGGCCTCATATTGGTCAGGGCATCATAGGCATCCATTATTGAGAATAATCTGTCCTCCAGAGGTATTTGTTCGCCTTGCAATCCCCCGGGATATCCCTGCCCGTCCCAGAATTCATGATGATGGAGAATAAGATCGGCAATAGGGGACAATTCCTTTGAACGATTGGCGATGTTATATCCTTTTTGGGCATGCTCCTTCATCTTGGCTCTTTCTTCATCAGTCAAGAAATCGGGCTTGAACAGTATTTTATCCGGGATACTTACCTTCCCCAGGTCGTGCACCTTGGCCAAAAGGATCAATTTTTTTCTCACATCATCGGGTAGATGCATTTTAGTCGCGATCGTCTCAGCCATTTTTGCCAGCCGTTCAGCATGCCCCTGGTTTATAAAGTCCCTTTCTGCCAATGCGGTCAATAAGATATCGACAATTTCATCTTTAGGGTGCGTCGTATGGATATTTTTAATCCTATACATTTCTTCATCTGCCCGTTGATAAAGGCCATAGATATTTTCGTTTTCATCATCCTGAGATGTAGCCACACCGATGGACATATGCAGGTGGATGGCCGGATTTTCATTGCTATACTCATTGACTATTTTGGTTATTTCATTCTTTTTTTCGAGGGCGGCATGATTATCAGTACGCGGCAGGATGACGCAGAATTCATCTCCGCCTAACCGGGCAACGATATCGATGCGTCTAAATGGTTTTAGTATTATTTCCGCAGCCGCCTTTAATAAGGCATCGCCAGCCTGATGCCCAAATGTGTCATTTATCAGTTTCAGCCCGTCTATATCGATAGACATTATACTCACCGGAGCTGAACGGGCGAGATCCCTATCCAAGCGGGCCATGGTCTCCGTAAAATAGGTCCGGTTATAAAGACCGGTCAGGGAGTCATGAAAACTCATTTCTTTAAAGCGTTCCTTGCTCTCCAGAAGAGCTTTTTCCATATTTTTGCGTTCGGTGATATTGCGGATATTGCACTGGATCACCTTTTGGTGATCAACGCCGTATACATTGCTAACGAATTCAACATCTATATTTTCCCCGCTTTTTGTTTGCAAGGGCATATTTTCATACCGGATATACTTTTTGTCCTGCAGCTCAAGAAAAGCATTCTTGCTTCGCTCAACATCTTTTATAGGCCCGATCTCCCACAGTTTTTTGCCCACAAATTCGTCGCGTGGATACCCCAGCATATCGATCAAATAGGGGTTAACATCAACGATATATCCGGTGTCTGCGTCTAGAATTAATATTCCGTCCTGCGCTGTTTCAAAAAGCCGGCGATAACGTGATTCGGAAAAGCGCAGCTCTTCTTCGTCTTTCTCCCGCTCTTCGCTTCCCTGCAGTTTGCCTGCTATTTTACGGCTATCATCAATATCATGAAATATTTCCTGAATTATTTGTTTGCCTTCTATAATAGTTAACGCGGAAGTCATCTGGACAAAACTTATTGTCCCTGATCCTGAAATCACTTCTGTTTCTTCATCAATCACCCCATATTTCTGGGTGAGTTTCATGAACATATCAGCGTAATATCTTGCTTGTTGTGACGCATAAATAGTGGAATGATGCCGCCCGATAATTTCTTCCTTGCTTGATTTAAATAGTATCTCCGCTGCTTTGTTGCAGTTTATGATCAAGCCGGTCTGGGGATCTGCCCAAATGATTCCATTTTTAGAATTTTGAACCGAAATACCCATCTCCATGATAGATCTCTCCTGGATCAAGACAAAAACTAATGCTACGCGATCTTTGAATTTTCTCTTACTTTTTGACTACGCCTACTAAACCGGCGATGCCGGCGATGAATCCGCAACCCAGAAGCCACATCGCCTTGTTGGTAGCTTCACCCGTGAAGAAGCGAGAAACGTCTGAAGCCGCTGAATGGTAGGCGTTATAACCAAACACTAACAAAACCACTCCTGCAACCAACAATGCAATGGATATGCTTTTATTCATAAATCCTCCCCGTTCTTAGGGACTATGTTTTCTTGCCGATCAGGAAATAAAGCGCCATACCGATTACCGGCAATATAATTATCAATATGATCCACAAGGCTTTTTTGCCTGTATCCATTGAACTCTTCAGGACATCAACGATAGCGATAATGTCCAAAACCAATATCAATAAACCTAATAGCCCTCTCATAAAACCCTCCTTGAAACTGCTTTTGTTCCGTTAGCATTCGTATATCCGGGGGATATCCGGGGACATAATACTCATTACAAAATGTCCCCGGATTCCATGTATATCTACTTGCCGATACNNTCCTTTATATCTGTGCCCGCGCCTCTTAAAGTGTTACATCCGACGGTCGCGATCACTACAATTAGAACTACGAGCATCATGAATAAAGCAAGTTTCTTCATATTATCCTCCCATATTACTAACTTATTTATTGGACACAGTATCCATAATGATCATGTTATTGATAACGCTGGCTACGCCATTGACGTCACTGGCTACTTTAGTGGCTAAATTTTTTCCGGCTCCGCTGGCCACTTGACCGCTCAAAGTAACTACGCCGCTATTTGTTATCACACTGGTCTTGAAAGCGCTGGTTGAATGATG
>PMCA01000019.1 GCA_003153935.1 Elusimicrobiota bacterium | reverse complement strand
ACGGTGATGGACTCTGCCGCGGAATCATAGCTGGCTGACGATAACAGCACTGGTGCCGGCAAAGTGCTGTTCTGCGCGTTGTAGCTGATGAGTTGGCTGTTCTGGTCTGTTACTGCTTCATTTATGCTACCCACCTGGTAAACTTTAATGCCCTCATGGTCTACCGGTTGCTGACCCAATGCCGAGGCGATCCACTGGTTATTAAGTATGAACACGAGCTTGAAAGCTTGTTTTAACTGCTCCTGCACAATATTGCCCTGCTCATCACGCAGGATTATCTGATACGCCTTCCTACCATCAAAGAGCCATTGCAGTGGCTTGGGTAACCTAGGCGGGTTGACCTGGTCGATCTGGGCAATCTCAAAGTAACCGTCGCAGGGCAGAGCGTTCGGTGGAATGATCAGAGTTAATCCTGTGGCTTCATCGGTAATCGTCCCGCCTGCTTTAGCATCGATCATGGTCTGGAACTTTAAGGTATAATCAGCCAACTGGTTCTTGACCCTATCCGTAATATTGCCGTTCATAGTTATTTCATAAGCCGCATTGTTCTTCAATTTGCCGTCTATGGTTAAAGTCAAAGTGCTCGAGTCGTATTTAATCGTGAAATCCCTATTAGCGTTGTTCTTGTCTGCCTTGATAGTTATGGCTTTAGTCCAGTCCGCGCATTTCACAGGTTCTGAGAAAGCTATCTTCACCGGCGCGGCCTGTTTAGCTTTCATCCGTGCATTGTTGGCCGGGAACGTGGTCAATACCTGTGGCGCAGTGCCGTCAAATATCGCCGTATATGTTTTATCATCCTCAGTATTATTGACATTATCTGACGAATGATATTTAATAATATGCGCGCCGTCGGAAATATCAGACAATGAGACAGCTTGCGTGCTCGACGTTACTACCTGCCATGCGCTATCTCCAATCTGGTACTTCATCTCTTTTACACCTGAAGAAACATTATTAGATAAGATATCCTGGGCGGTGACGGTGAAAGTGCTGTGACTGTTGACGTAGGTGTTTGTTCCTTCTGTCACCTGGTAACTTGTATCAGTTATCAACCAGGAAGTTACCGGCGCGGTAGTATCAACCTGTACCTGGTAATTTTTCTCAGAGGAGACATTGCCGAGTTTATCACTCGCAGAATAGTAGATGACATGCGAGCCTTCCTGGTCGAGACCGAATTGGTCCGTATAAACCGTGTTAGTCCCAGCGTCTACCCTGTAGGTGATTTTGTCCACACCACTGCCATTATCCGTAGCCGATAGCTGGATTTTGGCATCCTTTCCAATATAGGCCCCAAAGCTCGTCCCTAAAACCTGTATCTTTGCGTCGGGAGGATTGCCGTCAATAGTGAAATTCATCGTCTTGAAAGGTTCTATATTCCCCAGCTTATCCACAGCGTGGTATTTAACAAAATGCGGGCCATCCGCTAAATTGCTAATGAAATCAAGGGGTTTTTCATATGAGACCTTAGTGCAAGTGGAGTTATCCACAGCATATTCCAGGTAATCCACACCCGATATTAGGTCGTTTGAGGTGATCGTGAAGCTAGACGGACTGACATAATATGAGTTTCCGTTAACTGATACTTGAGGGCTGTTAACTACAATCATACTCTCAGGAGGAGTAGTGTCAGGGAGAGTTACATCAAACGCTTCTTGGCCGGCTGACACCTGTAAATCCCCATGGTAGATACAAAAAACGATCTGAGCCATCCCGTTAGCAGTAAGCTTCATGGGCAAATTAAAGTTCATTAAATTAGTACCAGTGGTGATATCTTTAGTTGCGTCCTGTAAAATTAAAGATGTATTCGCTGATTTCAACCAGAACTTTACTTGGCAACCAACTAAATCTTTGTTAGCATCAAGTCTAACAGAGAGTTTCATTTGGTCTTGTGGATAATAAGAGCTTTTATCTAAATTGGTGTCTACGACTTTAAATGAATAACCGACCACATCTATAGGTAACTTATCCTGGATCACCGTGGCGCTGGACGGTGTAAAGGTATAATTTATGTAATGAGTCCCGGTTACCATTTCTTCAGGTAAGACAAAAGCTACGGTTTGGGTATCCCCTGTTACTAGTTCTTGGCTACCCGTATATCCCGGAGCATCGATGTTTATGGCACCTGATTCGGTCGGGAATATAATAAGGTTAACAAGCTCGCCTGTCTGGTACTGCTGCTTTTCCGTGGTTACAGTAACGCCAGGCTTCTGCTGGTTGACATATAAAGTGTTCAGGTTCAGTGAACGACCGGTTTCATTGTAGATACCGTAGAACAACTTGGCGCCAGTATGATGAACCGGCACGTCAAAGTTTACTGTAACTGGGGCAATTTTAGTCACCGTAATAGTAGAGGTAGTTACTTGATAATCGTTAAAATTAACTTTGGTAAATATATTAGCATTAAGCGAGCCAGTGTTGGTCAAATAAAGCGTGAGATGAGCTGTTTCACCTTCAGCATATGATTGCTTATCGAAACTGGAAACTACCTCTATTTTGTAGCCATCAATCTTGAAATGAAGGATTTGCTGGGAATCAAGGTTGGCTGTTTGTGTATTATTAACATTTATATCCGCGGTATATTCTTTTTCTTCCAGGTCTTCCTCTGGTACGAAATTAAATATGGTTTCTTTTTCTTCGCCGCTCTTGCACCAAGCCGTTTGGGTTGCATCAACTATATCGCCAGAAGATAATTTTATCGTCGCTTGCCCTTCCACAGGGCCAGTGTTCTTAACTTTGACCTTTACCGCTGCCTGCTTGCCAGCATCAAATACCTGGTTATCATCTGCAGAAGTTATTACGAAGTTGGGTTCGAGAGTTAACGAAGTATTCCTTTCGGCCACACTTAGTCCATTAACTAAAGCTTTCATGGAGATAACATAGACACCGGCCGTAAGATTTGCGGTTGGCATCTTAAAGGTCAGGGTTTTTTGCTCCCCCATATCCAGGTTGAGTTCATCCTCTGAGACCCAGGTGACTCTTCCGTCTAATTGCAAACTATCTGAAACTTTACCGACAAATTCATTGGCTCCAGTATTCTTCGCATTTACATTTATGGTGACAGTTGTGCCATCTATTTGATAATTAAGATCACTGAATTCAACCGTATTAAAGTCAGCTACGTTCAGCTGCGCTGTACCATTTAATAATTCCGATGTATAGTTAAGTACATAATTACCCTTAGGCACATTCTCCATTACCAGGCTGTCCGTTACACATCCGCTTGAGGCCACATAGTATTCTTTCGTTTTCGTCCAGTTAAAGTTTGGATCCGTTACCTGATAATTGAATTTTAGCTTCATATCAGCGCTACCCTTATTTACTATGCTTATAGGTATTGAGAAAACCTCTTTCTGAGTAGCGGTAGATGCGGGATAGGATACTGCCGGTGTTACATTAATTTGGGCTAAGCAGCCAAATTTAACTGCTTGGGTTATGGTCTTAGAGACATCACCCGTAAGTTTAATCTCAAAGTCGGTATCTTTGTTGATTTGGTAGCTCTGGTTAATATATTTAGCTTCACCGGGTTTTAAGGAAATATCTCCCATTTTCTTAGTATCACTGCTGGCCACGATCTCCAAACTGCTGGTAGTTTTCACTAAACCGGTATTTTTCACCAAGATCCCAAGGTTAAAGCTATCCTGCCCTACTGTTTCCGGCCCGGTCACGGTCATTTCTAGCTGGGCATCAACGACCGATATCATTTCCTCTACCGAATTCGATTCAGACCCGCATATAGTTTTGCCAGTCAGCAGGAATGATTTGGACGCGGTTGTAGTGACATTGAAAGCCTGCTTGGCGCCAGCCGCCAGAGTATAAGCCCCTCCAAATATACTGTTGACGTCACTATTCAGGTTGAGCTGGATATTATTCTCGTCAGTCAATCCGTTATTTACAACTTCGCCACTAATGGTTATCGGCTCGCCTGTTTTATAAAGCTTTTTATCTGTATTAAAAGTTACTGCCACATTTGACTTAGTTATATAGAAACTGTTCTCTGCCTTGGCTAATTCCTGGCCTGACTGGTTTTTCGCGCACCCTTCTATATAGAATTTACCTGTCTCCCCAAGCTGTCCAATTAACTCGTTAATATCAAGACTACTAACTCCTGATACAACCAACTGTTTCTGCCAAACAACGGCGCCTTTTTCCTTGAATCGGCTTACTCCATTATCACCCAGGAACCAGACATATTGGGAATCATTAACTATTGAATTTATAGAGCCGGGTATAAGGCCATCCTGCGGGGTATAAATAGTCCAATTATCAAGACTTTCATTATATTTAGCAGCCGTGGTGTTAAGCTGGCCAAATCCGCCTATAAATCCTGTCTCTATCCAAATAGTCTCATTGACAGCATTTATGCGATTTGACCCAGAGATATTACCGTAACTATTGGGAATATTTACCATTTTGACGATGGAATTGTTTGATTTACTATATTTTATTAACTGTTTAGCGGCAGGATCTATATACCAAATATAATCCCCGTCGTCAGTATAGTCATTGCTGCCAACATTAGAGTTCATATCTGTAATCTTATGGGTTGACTTGGACAGCTTTTTTATTAGATTTGGGCTGATAGCCCATATTTCGTCATTATAAGAAATTATCTTATTAAAATTTAACGTGTAGTCGGAAGTTAAGAGGTAGGTGTTCAATATCTTCGAATCTATATTGTATTGAAGCAGAGAGGTGCCATTCGTGTCCATATATAAGAACCACAAATTGCCGTTATTTTCAACCATGTCCTTGATGCCACCCGGCACAACAAACTCAGCCAATTTCCCTGTCTTTTCCTCTATGCCGTATATTTCAAATTCCCAAATTGAATGTCCCCAATTAGCGACTCTTTTTATACCGGTATACCGCCAGTATCTGGCGGAAATATTAGCTATCGATATATCGCAAACATTTGTAGCATTTGAACTAGTATAGTAAGCCGTAATC
Organism: Elusimicrobiota bacterium; assembly: GCA_003153935.1. Taxonomy (GTDB): domain Bacteria; phylum CAYTYR01; class UBA6262; order UBA6262; family UBA6262; genus Fen-1174. The sequence goes on along the minus strand of PMCA01000019.1, from coordinate 42,518 downwards.
CAGTTACTGGCATCATTGGAATATTCAATTTTGAACTCCGTATCATAGTCACCTGGGCTATCAAACTTAAACTTTATTTGATCAACAGATTTCGCGCTACCTAAATCCACTTGCAACCATTCCGGATCGCTAAAATTACTGGACCAGCGGGTTCCGCCATCACCGTCAAAAGCTTTGCTTGGCTCCAACCCTGCGCCTATTGTGCTGGAAGCAGTTGCTGGTTTATTTAATGCCAAGTTAGCCTCTTCTTGTACAATTACATCCGGCTCAGAGCACTGTTTTGTTTCTTTATCAAATCTCACAATGTCCTGGTAATTAGCCAACCAGATATCCTTGCTGCCGTTACTGAATTGGGTAATATTGCTTATTGAGGGCAAATATGTGTCAAATTTGTCATTATTCTTCGAATACTTGACCAAACTAGTAACAGTGTTAAACCAAATGTCATTGCCGCTTGGGCTCCCCTTGATTGCACCCGCCACACAGCTTCCAGCACTGAAAACATCCCAGCCGGCTGTCTTGTCGTATTTGCTGATCCCAGCATCAGTGCCGACCCACACAAAATTATTGTCAATAACGATAGATTTAATATAATTGCTAAGCAACCCATCCGCTGTAGTAAAGCTCTTCCATGTATTAGAGAGCCGGTCATATCTCTGTAATCCGTTATTGGCCCCTACCCAGACATAATCCCCATCAAAGGCTATTTTGTTACCGTAACTATTTAGGCCTAAATTGCTATAGGATTCTATGCTCCTAGTGGTTTTATCATATCTTGTTACCAGAGGGTTGCCGAGGGTATCGCTGAATGCCCAAATATCTTTTTCCCCCACCTCAATTTGCCCTACTCCCGGGAGAGCAAGCTGATTAAATACATTTGTATTTTCTTCAAAGGTACACACATTGCCATTAAGGTCTACTAACCAAACTATATCTCCATCAACACTTAAAACATTGCATGTGTTATTACTCACCAGATCAAATTTTTGGTTAGTTTTATTATATTTATGCAATTCACTGCCTATTGACAGCCAGACATTATCGGCATCTCCCGCCGCACTGCTAAAATAGGCAGTATTATTATAATATTGGGATCCGGGAGACAAGCAACTGCCATCAATCGCTGTGAATATTTTAGTTCCCAAATCATATTTAAATAAATAAACAAAAGGCGCAGGTACGTGTTTCACTATCCATATCGAATTGTTTGAGATACTCATTATGCTATATGAGGAATAATAATCCTTCTGGTCCGGGACCTTAGATGAACTAACAGCGCCGGTGTTCCTATTTACTTGATACAATGTAATATCAGCAAAATAACCGGTAACATAATAGCCTAAGAACCAGATAGAATCTCCATGCAGCCATAACTTATCTCCATATAATGATGAATTAACTCCCGAGCCCGCGTCCCAGAATTTCCAAGTATCATTTACCTTATCGTACCGTTTTAGCCCCTTAGCTGACAGTACCCAAGTATAGTTACCATCTATCAACATATCGTTAATAGCACTGGTATTAACATAATTGGTCCACTCCTCACTGGCGCGATAGACCTTGATATCCAGGACATCATTATTCAAAACCAAATTACTGGTAAGCCTGCCTAAGCCTTGCGTGCTTTCAGTCATTTTATATATATTTTTATCCGTCCGCACGTCCAATCCTGCCTGTACCCCATCTATCCTTATGCCTCTTATCCACTCTTGTGGCGCATTCCTATTCATATCCTGGTATTTGATATGCAATTCATACATACCGGATACAAGTTGCGCAGGCAAAACAGCTTCGATAATAGAATCCGCTCCGCATTCCAAGGATTCCTGTCCCGTTTTTCCTATAATCTTGCTTCCATTAGGGTCATTAATACTAATTTCATATTGGCATGTAGTAGGTAATCCCCCGTCGTTCTTTATATCAATGTTTACGGATTGGCCGGGTTGATAATAGTATTGACTTACGGTAATGAGTAAATTTGAGGAAATAAGTTCAATACTCTTGATTTGTTCCGATTCCGGATTTGCTGACGAAGGCAGTTTATATTGCAGATTAAGACTAATTATCCCAGCCGTAGCGCTAACCGGGAAACTAACATTATGGGCATTAACTATTTCCTGATTTGCAGGCAAAGTTACTGCCTGCGTTTCCTTCTGGCCAGGCAGACCATAGGTAATTTCCAAAGGCAACTCAATTTGTCCTGTATTAAGTATCCGGGATGTTACCATGATAGGCTCACTTACTTTATATCTTTGCCTATCAGTAATTACATCTTCAATAGTATATGTAGCGTTTATCTCTTTCTCTATTTCTTCTCTTTTATTATCGTATTCTAATACATATTTTAAGGTATACTTTCCATAAGCGACGGTATTTATCTTAAAATTAAAACCTAGGCTTTGTTCTGTATTTGTCGCCAGATTAGTGAACGCCCTTGTCTCTGTCCATATTGTGCTGGAACTTGGATCGACAATATACTCCGTTACTTGGCCAGAACCGATTACATTTGAGCCAACGTTTTTTACTAATATATTTATCTGGCTGTTCTGACTAAATGTCTGGGGATATTGAGGTGTTATCTGTGCGGAGGACTTAGATATGTATATATCTTTTACAAAACTCCCGCTCAATAGGTTATCATCATCCTTATATTTAACCTCCAGACTGTATTTACCATCCGCTATCGTATCAGGTAAAGTAAATAAACTTTTTGTAATAACATTGTTTACAGGAACTTTTATGGTGTCCGTACTAGAACAAACGAGGTTGCTTAAAGAATCAATTATATCAGAAGTATAATTAACTTGAGCGGAGCCCCCTCCCACATTCTGGAAATCCGCTGGGATACTTTCCCCAGGGCAATAATAGGTTTTGCCACTGCTGATGTTTAGTTGAGCAGGTAAAACATGTACGTAAACATCCATACTATTGTATGCCAAACTAGAATAGCCGCTCCAATTATCATCATTTACCAAAGTTCTTAACCAATAGCTATTAGAAGTGATATCATCCGGTAATTTAATTGCCAATTCAATGTCTTTGCTTGCCTTTGGCAATATATATACATCTTTTTCATTTATAAAATCGTTAAGGCCAAGGAAGGAGACAACTTTAGCCTTCCTTTCAAAAATTGATGGGTTTTCCCCGCTGACCCTATATCTTATAGTGTCGCCCGCTTTTGAGTCAATTTTATACCCCAATACATATCTTAACCCCCCGGTCAAAATATAATTCAGGCTAAGGTTATCATAACTACTGCCGGTAAATATCAACTTCTGATTGTCTAAGTAGTCTACATCTTCTCTTTTAAAATTAGTGGTATCTATAGCCAATTTCAATACATAAGTACTGTCATTAAGATCTTGACCCTGCAAATCCATTTGGTATTCGAAAGTAGCTGTTCCTTTTGGTGCCAAGCCACTTAAAGTTTTGGTACTTTCCCATAATATTTCGCCCTTAACATTTTCCAAACTTAACTTAACGCTTCCCTGACCAAGGTCCTCAGTAGAATCGTTGTTTATGTCATATTTTATATTGTTAGGGCTGTTTACAAAATAACAGTCAGGCAGGACACGATTAATATTAATCTGGGTGTCTTTAAGGGTAAACTGACTATATAAGCCCCCGTACCAGCCATCATTCTGATATTCAATATCGATCGTATATTTCTGATCATCAGAGAGATCTAGTCGCTCTGCGGTTACAGGTCCTATTTTTATTATTTTCTCTTCATTAACTCTAATTTGCATAGAAGACTCTTCACTTAATGCCTTAGAAAAACTATGGTTATAAATAATTATATTTTGTAGGTTAGAAAAATCCACTCCACCTTCGTTTCTAACCTTCATATATATATACTCATCTTCATAAAATGAATCCCGCAGCAAAGTATAAGTCAACTTTGCCTTTGGTATGCTAAACTGTGATTTATTAATTATGGCAGAATCATTTTGCTTTGCCGTAGTAATAACATCATAGTCTGTTGCTAACAGAGTATCTGGCAAGGGTATTTGCAAGGGTATTTCATGCGATTCTCCCGGCTGCAAATTAATAGCTTCAGTTAAGTTGGCAAACTGAGTTGCAGGCACTTTTGTTTCTAAACTTATATTTTGCGAGCATCTACCATTATTATAAAGCTTGATCTTTAGGCCCATGGTATCTCTTATCTGGTAGGACACTTTATCATATTCAGGTTCAATTAATAATGAGTTATTAATCTCGGTTAATCCCTTAACTGTCTTCCCTTCAAATAAGCACTCATAGACAAGCTTGTATGTCCCAAATTTTATCTTTTCAATACCGACTGTTTGGGTTTGGTCTGTCTCCGCGCCAACATACAGATTGGTAAAGTTCTTTTGCCCTGTCCAACATATATTGCCATCAGGATCAAATAATTTGGTATTTAAGATGCCTGAATTAATATCCCTCTGGCTGATATTGCTGATCTTGAAGGAAATATTGCTATTATTACTAAATACTTCCGGCAAAATTGGCGTAAGAGAAATATTCGGCTGTGGTATTTCAAAACTTGACAAGCCTTCCCCTATTATATTCCCACCTGCGCTTACCTCAGCTTTCACCAGGTATATACCACCAGCTATATTGGCCGGCAAATCGAAATTCATATCCTGGGCGATACTGCCATTTGCCGGTATATTAATATCATAGGCATGCTCATAGAATTGAGAATTATCGGGATAAAGGATGGTCATTTTTAAGACAGCCTGGTAATTTATACCCAGTAATTCATTCAACGCTACATGGACTGTCCCAGAGCCACCCTTTGGAGTATATGAACTCTTATCAGATTGCAAAGCGATAGACAATTGCGGGTCTTTGACCCAGACAATTCTTTGTGTCGTCATTTTAGCTGCGCCGCAGAACTCATAATAGTTATTAAAATCCTTATATTTACTCCCTGGCGCAAAAAGATTTATTAAATATGTATTGGGTCCAGTAATCGTCACGTTTTGCAAAAATGTCTTTTCCTCACCCACAGCAACTGTTATATTCTCTATAGAACCTATATAGTAGAAAGGATTGCCCCCCTGCTCGTGTCCATAAAATGAGATATTTATGCCGGCCAAATCCGCAGTGGAATCATTCTTAACGTGAACAGTATAAGGAACTGTGCTTCCTCTAACAGCTAATTCTGTAGGACTAGTCACCCACATTTTAATTGAAGCATCTTTATAAGAAAGGGTTTGGGTTAGAGGTTGTGATGGATTTAAAGAGTAGTCTATTAGTTGTTTAGCCAATACATACTCCGCTAAAGAACGCTGGCTATGACCATTAGCCCAGTCAGAGAACAGTCCCGAAACTATGACTCGCCCTTTTCCGAATGTATATTCAATCATCTCTGGGGAGCCATTACTGGTTCTGATCAACAGGGTTTTAGCATTAGTTGGTACCTTTGTAAAATAGCCGTCTGCAGACGCGTCAAAATTGGCATCTGATTGGCCATTAAATACGGCTGATAGCTCTTTTACATATACAGATCCACCATAACACAGCTGGTCCTCTTCCCAGCCGTATCCATTTACTTGCCCACCANNGTAATCGGCCAGTTTTTGTCTAAACGATGGCGAGTTCCCTAATCCATATAATCCAGCAGTTGGAATTACTAAAACAGGGTACTGGAAAGCTAAATCCAGGTCATTTAACCTAATCAACCTGGTGTTTATGTTTAAACCGCTTAACAATACGTAAGTATCATAACCAAAACCATTGTCCAAAATACCTACTTTAGTATCCCCTTGTACAGATTGAGGATTTTGGGTTCCAGTTTCCACCCCATTATTATCATCCGGATGGCCTCCACCTGGAGTTGAGCCATTAGGGATACCCCCATTACCGCCACCTGTGCCACCAGTTCCGCCTCCTCCTCCAGTTCCACCGGCAGAATCACCTGTTTGGAAAGTAAATGTATAATTATCATCCATTTTAACGCCATTCTTACCTTTTGCTTCTTTCCCAATAGTGACGGTGTATTTAGTATAGGGAGAAAAATAATTCAGGCTAGTAAATACAACTTTCTTAGCCGAGGCACCCCACTTCCAAGTTCCTGAAAATGCGGGGGATATTAAGCAGAAGGAATTAGGATCAATTGTTGAATCCATTTCAGTGTCGAAAGTCACTTCTATTGTCTGATCAAGTGGGACATTTTGCGTAGTATTGGCAGGATTGGTCTGTTCAACTTTAGGTGGCTTTACAGTATCGTAGAAGTATTTCATTAAACTAGCCGAGTACTGAATCGCATTTTCAACTAGTTTATCATCTATAGCCCAGTACTCGCAGAGAGATTTAACACTGCCTGCATTATCTATTAAAATAGAAGGTATACCATTTTCATCGTGCATTCTGTAACGATATGGATATACATCCCTTTGATAGCTTTCTATATAATAATATTCTCCTGTTTCTCCAAAAAGGTTCGGACATCTCCACCAATCACTTAAACAATCCGGATATCCATAATTTGCATCCATCCCGTCAGTTATATAATCTATTCCGACATTGGCTATACGCCATTCGTGTGCAACTTCATGGCCAAACTGGTCATCCCAATGTACATACTTCATATATTGTATATTATTATTTGGGAACATCTCTGCTATGTCACCCGAGCAGGTCCTATTGGCATGATCAAGATGGCCTTGGATCCGCGCAACTTTATATGTTCTTTCTGCTAATTTGGTTAAAATTGTTTGGAAATCAATGCCCTCTGTAAATGTTGAGGGATTTGCATTAATAAACACACTTCCTCGATTATCATATACCCAACTCTCATAACCATTCTTGTTCGAAAAATGAGCATCCCCATATACATGGGGTACCGAACTCATATCGCCGATGATATGCAAACAACGGCCCAACTTGAAATAGGCCTTGTCCTTATCATTGTTCTTATAATCAGTTATGGCCTCTTGCCATACTGGTTCAATGTAGCTCCATGCATCTGTTGTCCAGAAAAGGGGGCTACTCCACCAAGCCTTATGATTTGAAGTTGCAGGTACATAAAAATGATTTAACCACGAACAGCCAGGGACTCCGCCATTACTTAATATACTACTATTGTCTTCATTAATTGTACCCAAAGTACCTTTTTTGGGATCTTGAGGAATAGCATTTAGATCTGATGGGGGTAGATTAAAATATGTTCCTAGTTCATCATATTGATTATTATTATTATATTTACTGTTTTGTAGCAGCTGAATCCCTTTAGCAGATATTATATATGGATGCACTATTAAATTTTCATGAGAATAAGCTATTTTTGATACGCTTATTATCAACAAAATTAATAATGATTTAAGAATTATCCTCATGCCCGTCCTCAATGATTATACTGATAGTTATTTTAGTTTTGTATTAAAATCAGCTTCTAAGTCTTCTAGCTCTTTCAATAATATAGTTTTAGAAAAACTCCTACTAAATCTTTCTTTTGGCCATTCTTTATATATTGTGCTAATTACACCTTCATTACATTCACTTAACCATAAACCCCATAATTTCTCATCATCATAGTTATTAACAATATCCTTCATTTTATTTAAAAATATAATATACTGCCCCTTATCAAACTTTTGTTTATTACTTATATATTGTTCTATATTCTTATTTCTATTACTAATTACATCTACAATACTGCTAACAAAATCCCCCTTATGATCAACATACCAAGGTTTTACTTGGAAAATATCAGCTAGGGCTTTTAATCCTATATTAATAACTACTACATTATTTCTATCAGCCCGTTTTACTAATGACTCATAGTTTCGGCCGGTCCAGTTCATTTGCTGATCATTTATAGAATTCTTTGATTCGTATATAGGATGTAAGACGCTCATATCAATCCCATTGAAGCTTCGTAATAGGCCATTCAATTCCCAGGTCTTTTTTGAGCTAATTTTGAAATTCCCATCTTTATCTGTTATAACTGTTTCTTGAAACAACACCACATTATGTCTTTCCACTAAATTAGCAACACTTGTCAACCAGGTGCAAGAGACGATTGCATTTTCCAAAGGCTGACCTGTAGTTGCATCTATTACTTTTCCTTCAATTGTGGGTGTTTTAATAACCTTGGCCAACCCTATATCTACTATTATCAAACTCAAGACCATTCCAAAGAAGAAAACAAATAATGCTTTTAACTTCATCTTGTTGCCCCTTTCTTGCTTAGAATAATCCATGGCTTACTGTATCTCACTTTCTGTTATCTTACCTGTCTCCATCAGGTATCTGATCATCTTGTTGCAGCTATAACATCCGGCTATTTCCTTGTTTTTCGCATTGTCTTTCAGTATATTTAGCGCTTGAGTACTATTTTCGGTGTTATTAACTATTTCTTTCATAAGACTTTCAGCAGCCCAGTTGTTTACTTCAAATTGCTTGTCTTTCAATGTTTCCTTCAGGTAGTTTAGTCTTTCTTGGCCTTGCAGGTCTTTTACTTCAATTCTCTTTATAGCTAACATTGAGTCTATTCTGGTCCAAACATTGTCTGAGTTTAGGTTCTGTCTGAGTTGGGCTATTACAGACTTATCATTATATTCCTCTAGGGCGTCGATAGCTAATAGCTGAGCTGTGACATCTTTACTCTTTAATGCTTCCAAGGCTTGTCTTTTGCCGGTTTCATCTCCCATTTTGGCTAATCCCAGAGCTGCTCTCATTCTGACATTGCCACTACGGTCATTTAGAGCTTCTTTCAACTTGGGAATGGCGTCATGATCATTGAGGTGGCCTAAGCCGATAGCTGATGCTTCCCGGGTAAGATCGTCATCATCATTTTTAAGTGTATCTTCTAATTGCATTCTAACTTGGGATCTGTTTAGACGGCCTTTCTGAGCCCCCATTATTTTTTTCCCTTTGGGTAACTGCGGAGTCTCTACCGGAGCATCCTTACCTATCCTGCCCATCAGTATAAGGGCGGTTATTCTTTCTTCCTTGGTTCTGGTCTTGTCCTTGGCTATTTCCTGCACCTGAGGTAGTGCGTCCTGACCTATAGATTCCAGTTCTTTGGCCCCTTCCTGGCGGGTCTCTTTGCTGTGAATCTTGGATATAGCTCTATCCACATCGGCGGCATAGGCCAAGTTTATTGATAAAATACCTATTATTATTGCTAATACTACTTTTTTCATCTTTTCTCCTTAAATTAAAACCAGCTGCCTTGGATGTCTTGGCAGCTGGCTGACCGGATAGGTCCCTTTAGCTTTGCGTCGCCTGATTACTCAGGTTTTGCCCTTGCAAGTGGGTGATTCCTTTATAAAATAAAAAAGTTGCCAGAATGTGAATTCCTAATGGCAACTTAATGACTGGCTCTAGGCACTCTCTCCGAATGCGCACAGCAAGTAACTACGTGGCGACTATATAATTGTATATCTAAAATATACCAGAAAACCCTTATTTGTCAAGCGTTTTTTCCGTCCCTGCCTCCCCCAAAAGGGGACGCCCAAAAGGGGACGTTTCTCTTTTCCCTTCCCCGGCCTGCCTATCTTGCCCCTCTGGTTGGCTATCCCAAACTTCTCCTCCATGGCTTTGATGAAGGTTTTAGTGCCCAGATACCTCTTGTTTAGGTCCAATTCTTCAATGAGAATGCCCTGGTAGTTCTCTTGCCTCTCTTTCTCGGTTTTGCCCAGGGTTTCGAACAAAGGATCCAGGGTAACCAGTCTATCCTGGGTCTGCCCTATATATGTCCTGTAGCTGCTCCAGGGATGCTCTTCCGGGGAAGTTACCATCTTGGCTCTGACAGGGTTCATTTCTATGTATTTGCCGCAGGTGAGTAGGTATATATCTTTCTCTATCAGCAGGCTCTTGTATCTCCCCTGCCAGAAATGACCATAGTAGCGATATCTCCGGCGAAAGTAATGCACATAAGAGAGGCTGATCTGTTTCATCAGCTTGGGGAGATTAGTGCTTGGGGTGGTCTCCAGGATCAGGTGCAGGTGGTTGTTCATGAGGCAATAGTGATAGAGGTTGAAGAGGTGTTGCTCTTTGTAGAGTTTGAGCAGGTAGATGTAGGCTTCGAAGTCTTCTTTATCCTTGAAGATCTCCTGCCGGTTATTACCTCGGGCCATGATATGGAAAATACTCTGTTCGGGTAAGATACGTGCGCTTCTGGGCATAATGGGTGCTTTTATATCGCTTTCAGGGGGTTTTGTCAATTAAATCTTTGAAACAGGGTTGAAATAGAGCTGAAAAAGAGAAACGTCCCCTTTTTTCTTTAGGGTAATATGCCTGTTTGTTATCCCACTCAATTGTGTTAGCAATAGCTAGTTGAGCTATTGTTATGATTGCTATTATTATAACTAAAAGGATCTTACGAATATTATTCACCGCGGCTTATTCCTTTATTACCTATTATTTATCCAAATTTTGTTTTCTTGATTTTTATTGTTTTTGCCATATTTAATTTCCTGGAACGCATTAATTGAATAAATTTTATTATCGTTTACATCACCTATATAAAAGTCATCTCTGTTGAAATCTGAAACTATTTTTGAACCATCTGGCGCTAATGGCCCAGTTGGGATCGGCTTATTATTTCTTTCTTGCAAGTATCCTTTAACTACATTGCCGTTTAAGTCAATTAACCCATAGAATGTCCACAAATAATTTCCACTGCTTTCCCAATTGAAGAAATCTTTATCTGATACCTTCCTTGCCTGTTTATCTTTGAGTCTAAAAAGATAGACCCCGTTAATCTCCTTTATCCGACTTCCCTGTTCAAAGGCTATCATCTCCCCATTTGGCGACCAAAGAGGGTGTGTTCCATTAGTTAATATATTATTTTGATTATTTCCATCAGCACTTGATATCCATATACCATGATTTACATAGACAATCTTCAAACCATCTGCTGAAACATCAGCCATTGTTCCAGATGTAATATACTTAAAATTAGTGCCATCTGCTCTAAGTGTCGCCATTTTAGATGTTGCTTCTACACCCTTCTCAAAGATTTTACCAGAAAGCACTATAATTGAATTATTTCTGGCCCAAGAGATAAGATCTGGCTTAAATCCCTTTGGCATTTTGGCAATTTCCTTCTTATCACTGCCATTTATATTCATCGTACAGAGATAATACTCGGGTTCCCCAAAGTTGTTTGCGCTGGTCCCAAAGGTTAACATGAAAAATGGCCAAGGTATATTCTCGGTTTTCGAATTATTCTTCACTTCCTTAATAAAACATATCTTCCCTTCAGGTGTCCAGGAAGGCGCATAATATCTTACTTCATCCCAATAAGTAGTATCCCACCATGCATGGGCTGAAGAGCCTAACAAACATCCAAGTACAACTATAATTATGATTATTACGTATCTAAATTTGCACAACATTCATCCTCCTATGGGGTAAATATTGAATCATCTAATCCCTTATTTAATTGAATATTACTATACTGAACATTTGTGACCACCGTGGCATCCGCATAGTATTTGGTTTCCTGTGTTTTGCTTGGGATAGAAATACTATCGATGGTAGTGAATTCCAACGATTCATTTGAAAGAACAATTTCATTACCTAGGTTATATAGTTCCATTTTTGATATCGTTCCTTGATCATAATTTACTGTTAGGAGCATGTCATTATATGGCTTTGGGGTTGCTTTTGGAATGGCCTTTACAACGTAGTACTGGGAACCGTCTTTAACAAATTGGCTATCTATTATTATTTCATTGTTTGCAATAAATGTCGGCAAATTATATATATAGTCCATTTGACTCATATATGACTCATTATTAGGAGTTTCTACCAAATCTTTTCCAGCCTCTTTGAGATATAACTTATCACCATTTATAATATAAAAGGAACCATCCAAAGGATTATCTACTTTTAATTTATTTGGCTTTTTCTGATAGTAAACTCTATTGTATTGACCAATAATCTGCTCAGGCTGCCCAGCCTTTTTCAGGGTAGCGGTGTTAACAATATTTGCTTTCATGTCAATTATACGTACTCCCATATCAGAAACTTTCTGTAGTATCTGCTCCGGCGTAGGATCCGCATAAGCATTTACCCCTACCATCATCAGCATCGTCATCAGAACTATTATTTTTTTCATTTTTCTCCTCTTTTTAAATAAAAAAAGCTGCCAGAATGTAGATTCCTAATGGCAACTTAATGACTGGCTCTGGGCACCAGAAACCCCTTATTTGTCAAGGCTATTTCCAAAAGATATTCAATAGGTAACTATGCTTCTTTCTATCAGTAAAACTAAAGGGCCTGACCCCAGTATTTATTATTTTCTTAATATTAAAATATTAAGGAGTCACGTCTATCCTCACGGTAGCTTTAACACCGACAGCTTTACCAGTCGGCATATATAGAGCCTCTAAATATACCCTGCTAGCCATATTACCTGCGGTAAAAACCACTGTCCCTCCTGAATTAGTATTAATTGAACCGATAGCCGGGTCAGAAGGTCCTGTCAATTGCGCGTTCTCTAAAGTCCACTGCACATCAGCATTATGATTATAATTATCAGAGTCAGTAGCGGTAGCATTAATTGTAACTGATTCTCCAAAGTGCAAAGCAGCATTTTGCGGTTGCACAGAGCACACCGATCCACTGGTCATAATCGTATGGAAAGAATTACTACTGGAAACAGTTATATTGGCGGCGCTATCTTTTGCCGTCAACTGGTAATAATAAGTAGCGCCTTCACTTAGACCGGTTAAGTCAACGTTCCCGGAAATCGCGGCACTAGTTCGCTCAATTTCCGCGCCAAAGACAGTAGAAGTGCCATAATCTACGGTCATACTGCAGTCTTCAGATACCACCCAGTTTATCCGAGCAGAACCAGAAGTTATATTATCTACATTAATCGATGTAAAGACAGGCGAATCTATATCTCCTCCCGCCACTTCATTATGTTTATGACAGCCAGATAGTAACAATATTCCAAGTAGACATAAATAAATTCTAGATCTAAGCACGATGGTTATCCCTTTCTTCTATAATTGAATGGAATTTTATTAAAAGATTAACACAAAGTAAGAATTTGTCAAGCAAGTATTATCTAAGCATGGGGTCAGGTCTTTACTTTTAGCGTCGGCTTCTATTTCCAAAAGATATTCAACAGGTAACTGTGCTTCTTTCTGTCAGTCTCGTGTTCATCATTATAGTGTTTAAATACATCATTTGCGCTCATACTGCGATCGGGAGACATCCATCCCAGATTATAGCCGTTTAGCAGGATATCTTCAGCCCCTTTTCGCCTTAAATTCATGGCTTTGTATTTTAGGGTGTCCAAAAATATAATAGTCTGGTTATAACCCTCCCGGATGACTATAGAATTGTCCCTATATGCCCCATAAAGCACCCCTGGGGATGATAACTCTTTAGTGATTTTGTTGGCTTTCCTGTCATAAACTGAAAATTTACGGTCTTTACCGATATACTTCGCTAATACGAGATATTCTTCATTTGGCGTAAGCCAGTATACATCCTGGTATTCTGAATTCCCATCCCATTTCCACAATTCCTCTAATCCTGTGCTGTCCGGCCGAATTTTGTAGGCTATGCCGCTTGCCGCTGAATTCCCATGCTCTTCCTCAGTATAAACAATGGCGTTATTACCAGGCCATAATACTCGTCCCTTGTTATTTGTTTCCTTCACCACCTTAAGAAGCTTACCATCACGATCCATTGTGCAGAGATAGTATTTTTTCCAGATATTCGTAGACATGTTCTCGCTGAAAATAGCCGGATGATTCCTGTGCAAGTCCCTCTCCATGTAAAAAGCTATATACTTGCTATCCGGTGACCAGCAGGGCTGGGAGAAAGCGGTCTCTAATTCATAACTCGTAAATTCGGATACCATAAACAGCAGGCACAGGACTACCCCGCCCAAAACAGTTTTCCAGATCAATGGCACAAAACTATTATCGAATATGTAAGCTATCCAACCAAAGAACATCAGAGTGGCGCCAAATAGACGGAAAGTAAAGACCCACAGTATCAGGCAAAGGGCAAACCAAACAGCCAATATTATTCTCTTTTGTAAAAGCGACAATTTTAGTTCCATTAATTTATTAAGCACTTCGGTCAGCCCTGTTCTTTAGCTGGCGGTAGAAGTGCGCGGTGGCGATCCTGGAGGCGGGAATGGTGGCCAGTAGGCCGATACCAAGGCACAGGAGACCGGCTAAATTGACCAGGAACATCAGCATGAGGAAATTAGAGAGCTCCGGTAAAGTACCTTCGGTAAGTCTATAGCTTTCTTTGATAGATGAGAACGCGTCTATATCGGTATCCACTATCAAATAGGAGATAAAAAAGAAGCGCAAGCTGAATACCAGGATGATCGCTACGACTACCACGACCAATAAAAACATAAGAAAATAAACAAATGGCTGCATTCCTACCATCTTACCGAGAGCGATAATCCCGAACGTCGATAACCCGATGGATGTAGCCACGATCAGCATGATCAACACGGTAGCTATGGCATAGGGCAGACTCCTGTTAAATTGGGAGAAAAGATCATTAAATGTTGCGTCCTCCCCATCCACGATATCCAGGCATATCTTGGCCAAACCCAGACCCATGGCAAAGTTGACATAGTAAAACAACACCATTATAAGTATGCCAAAGAATGAATCGGCCATTTTCTCGACCATCTTACCTGCAATTGAAAGGATGCCTATGAGGATACCGCTCGATACAAATACGCCGATATGGTCCCAAAAGGTGTTCCAGCCATAACTCATAGCTGCCTTGCCGGAAAGCCCTTCACTTATCACGGGAGCTGTCTTTTCAGCAGTTTTTTTCCATGTAGGCCGAGTAAATGCCGGTACCGCCCCTGTTCTTACCGCCGACGCCCCCAGGACCTCTTTGCAAAGGTCGCAACAGTTGGCGTCATCCTTGTTATCATAGCCGCATTTTGGACATTTCATTTAATATTCCCCCCTAAATACAAAAGGTTGCCAAATACCGTTTTGGCAACCTTCGGTTAATCATTAACCCCTTTTTGCATGAAAGAATTTACCTTTGCAGGCGTACAGTCTGGTTATTCTTCTTCTACCTTGAAGAAACTGTTCTTCTTGTCTTCTTCCATTTCTTTCTTCAGTTTATTCAGCATTTGCTCAAATTCGGATATAACCCTGGACTCCGGAGCTGCCGCTGAGGATTTCCTCTTCCTGGGCATTTCGTGGCTCGCTTTCCTTAAAAAAATAAAGTTACCACTATAAACAACCTATGGTAGTAACTTAATTTTTTTAACCGTGGCTGGTTAAATTGTAATTAATATATAACAAGGAAATACCGTTTTGTCAAGGTCTTTCAAAATTACGCTTTTTTCCTTAAAGAACCGGTCCCGCCGCAGTGCGGACAGGTGGTAGTCAGTATCTTGCTCAGCGACGGCCGCATGCGTCTCCTGGTCATCTCGACCAGGCCGATCTCGGTCAGGGGAATGATATTAACTTTGGCTTTATCGGTGGCGAATGCGTTCTCAAAGGTCTTCATCACCCTGTCCTGGTGATTCCTGGATTCCATATCTATGAAGTCAACGATGATGATACCGCCGATGGAGCGCAGGCGCACCTGCCTGGCAACCTCTTCCGCGGCCTCCAGATTGGTCCGGAAGACGGTCTCTTCCAGGTTATGGGTGCCGATGAACTTACCGGTATTAACGTCTATGGCTGTCAGGGCTTCCGCTTCATCTATGACAATATGGCCGCCGCTTTTGAGCTTGACGCGGCGCTGTAGGGCCTGCTCTATCTGCTGTTCAATGCCATGGGCGACAAATAGCGGGTTGCGATCCTGGTAATGATGGATCTTCCCCCTGGCTGCGGGTATCATGGACTGCACGAAACCCATCAGTTTCTGGTATTCAAAATCAGAATTGATGACGATCTTGTCGCCTGGCAGGTAATTATCCCTGACTACCTTCAAAACCGTGTCCAGATCTTCATAAACCAGGGTGGAAATAGGCAATTCCGCCGCCCGGTGCTTGATGTTCTCCCACATGCTGGCCAGGACTTTGGCCTCGGCCTGGAATTCCTCCAGGGGCTTGCCTTCGCCGGCAGTACGAACGATGAATCCCGAGCCATGGCTCTTGATTTTTTTGACAATGGTGCGCAGACGTACCCTTTCCTTGCCGTGCTCGATCTTCTTGGATACGCCAAAATGGTTGACCGTGGGCATATATACCAGGTTCCTACCGGTTATACTGATACTGGTGGTTAAGCGCGGCCCTTTCTTGCCGACCGCGTCCTTGGTTACCTGAACCAGGATCTCCTGGCCCCTTTTCAGTTGTTTCTTAGCATGGAACACTTTCCTGAATACTTTCTTGAGCTTGCCGACCACCGCTCCGCCCTCTTCGTCTGCCAAAATATCGTCTATCGGCTCGGTCAACGGCAGGAAAGCGTCACGGCCGATGCCGATATCGACAAAAGCGGCTTGCATACCGGGCAGGATAGCGTTCACCCGGCCCTTGTAAAGATTGCCTACCAGGTGTCTGTCCTGGAAATACTCGATGATCAGGTCGGTCAAAATACCCTTTTCCAGGATGCCGACCCTGACCAGTTCCTTACCTACGTCAATTAGAAACTCTTTGTTCACCGCGTTCAACATTTAAACTCCATTCTATATTGTAACTTTTTATTTAAAAAGGAACTGTATCCTTTTTATTTGCAAGACTTTGTACCCGGGGGCTAATATTTCGGCACAAACTTTATCGGGCCTCTTGTTCTTTTCCCCTAATGGCAGCTCCATTAACAGATTTACTATATTCCCATGCTGATTAGTGATCTGCACACCCACCGGAAGCTCAACCGCTAAAGCGCCTTCTACTTTTACCGAGTACAGGGCCCCGATAATGCTGGCCATCAGCGACTTGGCTACCGCCGGTACCTGTTGCGCTTCCAATATCTCCAAGCCCGGAGGTGTCTCTTTTACCAGGCTTTTGACTATTTTACCTAATTCCATATGATTCGTCAACTCAATATCTGCTAATTCCGTATCGCTCTCGAACCCTATGGCCAGAGGCGGGCCGAAAGACATCGACGGGTGCGGGTTAAATCCCTGTGAATACGCAAGCGGTATCTTGGCCCGGCGCAAAGCGCGGTTAAAAGCGACCATCAAATCCAGATGGGAGATAAATCTGGCCTCACCCTTCTTAGCGAATTTCAGCCGGACCTTCTGCACAGGCGCTAAAATGGTCTTCTTTTGCAGCACTTGTTTAGCGGTTCCCGCCAGCTCAGTGATCTTCCTGAAGCTCTCCAGATTGCAGCCGTCAACTCCGCAAGAGGAACAGGATTGCTGGCAATCAGGGGTGCTTTCACCCTTTTGCGCCTTCTCATATTCCCGCCAGAGGAACTCATAGNNTCACTCCAGCATCTATGTGACTCCAGGGCAGAACCTGTTTCTCACTGAAGGTTCTTTTAGCATAGTCCTGGGGAGTGATACCAGCTTTGTCAAAAGCCGCCTGCCAGGCACCATAGTTAAAATGTTCCTTCCACTGGTCAAAGCGGCAGCCATTCTCCAGGGCGTATTCCAGCACCTTCCCCAGACAGCGGTCGCCGCGGGCAAAGACCGCTTCCATGAAACTTAATTCAACATCATGCCATTTGACCTGCGCCGGAACGTGCTTTTTGAGGTATTCCGCTTTGGCTTGCAAGGAAGCCATATCTTCCTGTCCATGCCACTGGAAGACGCTGAGGGCTTTGGGCACAAAGGAGGCGACATTGACATTCAGGTTCAGGCCTTTATACATGGACTTTAGTTTCCTGACCAGCTTAACGATCCCTTCTATATCCTCTTGGGTTTCAAAGGGCAGTCCTATCATGAAGTATAGCTTAATAGACTTCCAGCCGGCTTTGTATCCCGCCCCTACACTGGCGATCAGGTCCTCATCGGTAACATCCTTGTTGATCACATTCCTTAAGCGCATGGTGCCGGCTTCAGGAGCGAAGGTGAGGCCACTTTTTCTCACCTGCTGGACCAGGTTGGCCAGGGTGATGGAGAAATTGTCTGCTCTTAATGACGGCAGGGAGAATGAGACCTTTTCTTTCTCATATTTATCCAGCAGTGACATTAATAGGGGGAATATCTCAGGATAATCACCGGTGGATAGTGACGAGAATGATACTTCTTCAAAACCGCTGGTCTCGATAATTCTATCCAGTAGTTTCTCGGCTGTTTCTTTGGAGCGGATGCGGGCCGGGCGGTAGATCATGGTCGCCTGGCAGAAGCGGCAGTTGCGGATACAGCCGCGCATCACTTCCAGGATGGCCCGGTTATGGACAATATTCATGTTGGGCAGGATGAATTTGTCGGGGTATGGAGCTTTCTCCAAGTCCACTACTCTTTTGACTATCCTGGCGGGCACTTCGGAGAATTTCGGTGTAATTTCTTTTATCGAATTATCCTGGTTATAGCTGACATCATAAAGAGACGGCACATACATGCCCTGGACTTTGGATAACTGCATTAAAACAGACTGCTTGTCCAGATGTTTGACCTTTTTATAGTTATCAATGAAATCAACTATCGCCTCTTCCCCATCGCCGATGACGAACACGTCGATGAAATCAGCCAGCGGTTCCGGATTGAACGCGCATGGCCCGCCGGCAATGATCAGGGGATAGTTGCCGTTCAGTCTGTCCGCAGATTTCAGCGGTATCTGGGAGAGCTTCAACATATTCAATACATTGGTATAGTTCATCTCGTACTGTAACGTAAAACCAATGATATCGAATTCCTTTAACGGGGTTTTTGATTCCAGCGATGGCAAGGGCAAGTTGCGGCTGGTGAGCGCCTTCTCCATATCCACCCAGGGGGAATAGACTCTCTCGGCTAATGCATCCGGCCGGCTGTTGATAATATGATACAGTATCTTCAACCCCAGGTTGGACATGCCGATCTCGTATATATCCGGAAAAGCCAAGGCAATCTTAACATCCACCCCGGACCATTCCTTATGCACGGAATTGAATTCGTTATTTATGTATCTCGCTGGCCTCTCCACCTCCAGCAAAAACTCTTCAATACTGATTTTAGTCAAAATCCCTCCATTTATATTTCGCGCAGTTGTGTCTCAGGTAACTGTTGCTTATTCTTGCGCAGTCGCGCAGTCGCGTCTCGGGTTGATTTCTTGGACATTATACTTTTCGAAATAAGCGTCAAGAGCCTTGGTTCGAAAAGTAAATGTCTCTGCGAAATCAACCTCTCAACACTCTCGCCCTAATTAATTCTACCGGAGCCGACCGCGCCGGCTAGGGCACAGCCAAAAAGGCTTACGGACCCTCGCTGGCATGGTCTGCCCGCAGGGCAGCAGCGAGGGGAGTACGCAGAGGGGATTTCCCGCAGGGGAAATCAACCTCGTCTTTTTGCGTGACCTAGCCAAGGCAGGGAGGCTCGAGCTTTAATTACCATTGTTTAATATTTTCCCTAATAATATAACCTATTTGATCCTTATTATCTTTTAAATATTTCTCATAATATTGCTTGTTCTCTTTTGAAGTTTTATTATTAAAGTCAAAGTTCTTTAAATTATTTTCCCAATGTATAAATAATTTTGAAGTTTCATATTTATATTTAATTCTATTTGCTAATACAAAATACACATAATCACAACCAATAACTGGTTGTTTCTCTTTATACTTATTCTCCAAACTTAACAATGATATGTCATATTTATTAAGTTTCCCTTCCTTTTTATAAGCTCGGAGATTTTTCACGCTAATAATTAGTTCTTTTGATTCATACAACGGATGTCTTACAGTTAGCATTTGCTGATCAACTTCGATCACAAGCCCTCCTAAAGGCTGGAAAAACCATTTCTTAGGCACTGTAAACTCACCATTTTTGTTTGTTACTAATAACATACTGATAACGCTCTTACCTACGCGATCGGAAGGAGCTACTTGCATTGCATGCCACACCACTTCAATTATAGCATTCTCTATTGGTTGATTTGTCGTAGCGTCTAAAACATGACCTTTTATAGTTGGTGTTATTACTATTGGCCAACTAGCATAGCAGTTGCAGTTAATCATTAGACTTAAGACTATTCCAAAGAGAAAAGCAAATAAAATCTTATTTTTCATTTTGAATCCTTTCCTTTTTACCTATATGATATTCCATTATGCTGAAGAACTTGTGCAGGAGGCGGATGTCGCGCTCCTCGAGCGGCGTACGGCCGAATATCCGGCGGAACCGGTGTACGAATTTCATCGTACCGCCTGATGCCTTAAAACTCGTCCGGTTAAGTAATGTCTCCAGATGCTTGTATAGCATCTGCATCTCTTTATTCGTCGCCAGATTCCAGTCCGCTACTTTCACATCCGTGCTCTTGATATACAGCTCATAGCAGTGTATCATCACCGCCTGGGCGATGTTCAGTGAGAAATTCTTCGCCGGCTGTGGTATGCGCGAAACGATACTGCAGTACTGCATTTCCTCATTGGTCAAACCGGTACGCTCACGGCCGAAGAGTATCCCGATCTTGTTCTTCTTGGCCAGTGGCAATATTTTCTCAGCGGCTTCCCCTACCGTGAAATGATTGACACGGTCCAGGCGCGCCTTGCTGGTGGTCCCTACGACCAGATCCAGGTCCTTGATGGCGCTCTCAATGGAATCATAGACCTTGGCCTTATCGACAATATTTTTACCTTTACGGGCTAATGCATAAGTGTGTTTGTTCTTATATGGCGCGGGATTGACCAAGCGAAGATTGGCTAACCCCATATTCTTCATCGCCCGGGCTGCGCCGCCTATATTCTCCGACACTCGCGGCTCAACCAAAATTATGTGTATATTAGAAAGCTTCAATAGAAGAACCTCTTCATGCGAATATTTAGTAAAATCCCTATAGCGAACATGTTCATTACTAATGACGACCCGCCATAGCTAACCAGCGGCAACGGTATACCGGTGATGGGCATCATTCCCAGGGTCATGCCGATATTCAGAAAAATATGGAAAGTGAACATGGTCACGATACCGGATGCGACCAGGGCGCCGAACTCATCCCGCGCCTGGGTGGCGATGATAATGCCCCGCCAGACGATGACAAATAGCAGTAGTACCAGCAAAGCACTGCCGATAAACCCGAACTGCTCGGCCAGGACGGAGAAAATAAAGTCGGTATGCTGTTCTGGCAGGAAGCCGAGACGGCTTTGCGTGCCATACAGCAATCCTTTGCCGGCCAGGGCGCCGCTGCCCACCGCTATCTTGGACTGGATGATATTATAGCCGGAGCCTAACGGATCCAGGTACGGGTCCAGGAAAACGACCAATCTCTTCTTTTGGTAAACTTTCAGGAAATAGGAAAATAAATGCGCGCCCAGGATGCCGATGCTAACCACGGAGATACCGGCCAGGAACTGCTTGATCTCCACATCGTATTTCATTTTTTTCAGGAAGAAATAAACCGCCCAGGCGATAGCGAACACCACCAGCAGGAAAACCAGCGCATAGTTAATGTTGGTGGCAATATTGATAAGGAAATTATCGCCCACATTGCCTTTCAATTCGGCATAAGTCCTGGTTAACAGCAATAATGAGGTCAATCCGCCAATGGTAGTTAGGGAAAGCAGGTACTTAGAGTTGCAACCACCCACATAAAGCATAGCCAAGCACACGGGGAAGAAGACCAGAGTACTGCCGAAATCCGGCTGTAAGAGTATCAAGCCCACCGGGATCATTAAAAATACAAAGGGCCAAATCAAGTCGCGCCAGCCGTGCCAGTCCGGTGTTTCCTCGATAAATTTCGCCATGAACATGATAAAAGCCAGCTTGGCCAGCTCGCTGGGCTGGAAACTGAAAAATCCCAGGGTGAACCAGCTACGGGCGCCGCGTACTTTGGTTCCCAGGACCAGCACTAACAATAACAGGACAATACTGGTAATATAAAATCCCGACGCGTATTTCTTAAGCGTAGGGTAATTTGATTGCAAATAAAAAACTATGACCAGGAGACCGATAGCAAAAGCAAATACCTGCTTGATGAGGATACTGGTCGGTATCGGTCCGGGATTTTTGTAGACAATGGAGAATATGCCCAGTATGCCCATAATGCAGACCAGGAACATGGAACCGAACAACCAGTAATCAAATCTTATACTATCCTGTAAAGATCTCATTAGTCACCTACCTCATCCGGAGCTACCTGGATCTGTCCGGTTCCTGCTTCCTTGAAGTAGACTTCCATAATCTTGCGGGCTATAGGCGCGCACACCACTCCGCCATGTCCGCCATGCTCTACCAGTACCACTACCACTATACGCGGGTCATCAGCCGGAGCATAACCGGCAAACCAGGCGTGATCAAGCCCTTGGGGATTCTGCGCCGTGCCGGTCTTTCCGGCTACCCGGAGACCCTGAATATAAGCGGCGCGTCCAGTGCCCGCTTTAACTGATTCTTCCAGCCCCTGCCTGACCAACTGCCAGTTACTGCGGTCCAGCTGGACCTCGCCATCCTGCTCTGTTTTGAAATCACGGATAACCTTACCGTCCGGAGCGATTATCTTTTTTACGATCTGGGGGCGATAATATGGTCCATAGTTGGCCGCCGCGCTCATCATACCAGCGATCTGCAGAGGCGTTACCCATAAATACCCTTGCCCGATACACATATTCAGCGTATCACCGTCGTACCAGGCCTCTTTAACGGCTTTTTTCTTCCAGGCCCGGTCAGGGATAATACCCTTCTTTTCCGATGGCAGGTCGATACCGGTGAGACTACCCAGGCCGAAGTTCTTAGCATAGTTTGCCATCTTGGTCACACCGAGGCGCAAACCTAGTTGATAGAAATAAATATCGCAGGATTGGGCGATGGCTTGTATCAGGGAGATATGCCCGTGGCCACCCTTTTTCCAGCAACGGAAGACCTGGTTGAGCGTCCCCAGGGTATATTGCCCGGTGCATTCCAGTTTCTCCTCGGGAACCACATATCCTTCCTGCAGGCAGGCGGAAGCAGTCACGACCTTAAAAACAGACCCGGGAGGATATTGCGCCTGGATGGCCTTATTGAACAAGGGACGATTTTTGTTTTTGAAAAGATAGGCAAACTCATCCCTGGACATCGAACGCAGGAACATATTCGGGTTAAACGCCGGCGAGCTGGCCAGGGCCAGTATCTCCCCGGTCCGGGGATTCATCACTACTGCCGCGCCGCTGACCCCGCCCAGCGCATCCTGGGCCACTCTCTGCAGGTCGGCGTCTATGGTCAACTCCAGGTCGGATCCGCTAACCGGGGCGGTTTCCCGCAGCAGGCGCAGTTGGCGGCCGCTGGCGCTGACCTCGATCTGTTCTTCGCCATTGGTCCCCTTCAGGTACGTATCGTAATAGGCCTCTATGCCCGTCTTCCCGATCCGGTCCCCGATGCTGTAGCCAGTACCCCTTCTTTCCTTATATTCATCCAGGTTGATCTCGCCTACGTAGCCGACCACGTGGCAGGCCAGGTTGTTCAAGGGGTAACTGCGCTTGGGTTCGATAATTACATCCACGCCAGGGAGATAGGCCTTCTTCTCCATGATGACCAGGGCCTGTTCCCGGGTGATATCCTCGGCTACGATCACCGGCTCCAGCCTTTTGACGCTGCCGACGCTCTTCTCGACAATGTCCCCCGCCGGTATAGCAAGGATCCTGCCAAGTTCGCCAGCAATCCGGTCAATCTCATTCTGGTTAATGTAATAGGAAGTGAAAGTCACTACGAATGAAGGTGAATTAGCGGCCAGTACGACGTGACGATGGTCGTAGATGACGCCGCGGGAGGCCTTCTTGTAAACACGCTGGATGCGATTCTCATCCGCCACATGGCGGAAATATCGGCCGTTGATGACCTGCATAAAAAAAAGGCGCAGGAATAACAGGGCAAAGCCCAAGGCGACGATAACTCCCAGGACCAGGACCTTTTTCTTGCGCAAGGCCAACATCTGCAAGTCTTGTTTTTGAATTAACATAAATGGTGTTTTTTACTTTCTTTCGGCGAAGATTTTCTTGACCAGGATCATTACCGGCGGGGTCAACAGCATGGTATAGAGAGCTGCGAGCACTATGCGGAGAGCGTCTTTAGACAGGAAAACATAGGAACTGAAAAAGGTCTTGGCCAGGCTGGCCGCGAAGCCGCTGATCAGCGCCATGAAGAACACCAGCAGCATCAGCAGAAAGCCGTTCTCTTCCTCGATCTTGTTCCGCAGGAATCCCACGCCAAAACCGGTCAGGGTTTTAACCAAAGCCTGTATGCCCAATGACCCAAAAGTGACAAAATCCTCCAGTAATCCGCCTATAAATCCGTATATCTCGCCCGGTAACGGCCCCCTGTGCAAGGCCACCAGAACTATAACGATCAAAACCAGGTCCGGTTTGGCGCCAAAAACAGACAGCTTGCCAAAGACGGTAGTCTCCAGGACCAGGCTTAGAATGTATAACAATATTATATAGAGAGTCTTCATTGTTCCCTTTGCCTTACTGAATTATCAGCATCACTTCTTCTATCAGTCCCGGGTTGATCTCCGGCAATATCGTACCGCCTTTAAAAAGTTTGTCTTCTTCCAGGTAGCTCTTGGTAATCGTGCCTATCATCAGGCCGGCG
The DNA here is from genome assembly GCA_003153935.1 of Elusimicrobiota bacterium. GTDB lineage: Bacteria > CAYTYR01 > UBA6262 > UBA6262 > UBA6262 > Fen-1174. Next base: position 17,978 of record PMCA01000019.1, on the reverse strand, counting down.
GGGAATATACCGCCCTTCCCGCTGGTGATAATGTCATCCCCTGCCTGCAGGTCGGACTCAAAGAGGAAATAGCGCAAACGCAGGCTATTGCTGTTCTCCCCGGTAACTACACCATCAAACCGGGAACGCTGGTCTATTACCCTGATCTCGCTGTCCTGGTCGGTCAGCAACAGTAGGCGGCTGGATTGGGGCTGTACTTCTATGACCCTTCCGGCCACGCCGATCTTGCCTGCCTGGAACGCCAGCGCCACTGTGTTCACTTTAACGCCGTCTTCACTGCCCCGGTTGAGCCAGATGCTGGTAAAACAGTTGGCTGGGTCGGAAGCAATGACCTGGGCGGCCAGCAGAGCGCGGCTGGCAGACTTTTTGTAAGCCAGCATAGCGCGCAGGCGCTCGTTCTCGCTTAATGTTTCCCGGACGGACTGCAGCTGTCCCTGCATGCGGTAAACCTGCTCTTGCAGGTCGATGTTTTTCTCCCGCAGGCCGAATAACGCGGAGATATTCCTGGCCAGGTTGGTATTGTCCTGGACCAGTTCTGTAGTGATCTCTTGGGATGGCTGGAGTAAATACTGGAAGAAGTTACGCAGAACATTGGCTTGCTTGTTCAGAGGCGAACCGATGAGCATCAGGCAGAGTAGTACTAAAATGACTAAAACTATACTTTCTTTATATTTAGCCCAAAAGTAAGACATTTCTTACCTTTTTGCATCTGATTATTTTCTTTCATCGCGTATTTTCGATATCCGGTCAAGTTCTTCCAGGTACTTTCCCGTTCCTTTTACTACACAGGTCAGGGGATCTTCCGCTATGTGCACCGGTAAGCCGGTCTCTTCGCTCAAAAGTTTGTCAATGCCGCGCAGCAGGGAACTGCCGCCGGCCAGGACTATGCCTCTCTCGATGATGTCCGCGGATAATTCCGGCGGGGTCTGTTCCAGTGTCGATTTAACCATCTCGATGATCATCCTGACCGTATCAGACAGCGCGCCGCGAATTTCATCACTGACTATCTCCACGGTTTCCGGCAGGCCGGTCTTCAGGCTGCGGCCCTTCACTTCCATGGATTCTTCTTTTTCCTGCGGATAAATGGACCCTATCCTGATCTTGACTTCTTCCGCCGTTCTTTCGCCAATGGTCAGGTTATATTTTCTTTTAATGTATTGGACGATGGCCTCATCCATGGCGTCGCCGGCTACCCGCAACGAATTGGAGATAACCATGCCGCCCAGGGAGATAACCGCTACTTCCGTGGTGCCGCCGCCGATATCCACGATCATGCTGCCGGCCGCTTCATGCACCGGTATTTCCGCGCCGATCGCCGCGGCCATCGGTTCTTCAATAAGGAACACTTCGCGCGCTCCGGCCTGCTCCGCTGCTTCTTTAACCGCGCGCTTTTCCACGCCGGTAATGCCGCTGGGAACCCCGATTACCACCCGCGGACGGATCAAGGTGCGGTCCTGCCGCACTTTACGGATAAAATGCCTGATCATTTCCTGGGTGATTTCAAAGTCCGCTATAACTCCGTTACGCAGCGGACGTACCGCTACGATATTGGCCGGGGTACGGCCGATCATCTTTTTGGCGTCATCCCCTACCGCTAATACCATATTGGTATTCTTGTCGATCGCCACTACTGACGGTTCACGCAATAGGATGCCTTTGCCTTTGACAAAAACCAGGGTGCTGGCGGTGCCAAGATCTATCCCCATGTCATTGGCGAAGAAGCCCAAAAATCTTTTGAACATATACCCTCTTTTCTGCAAGTTATTATACCAACTTGATCAGTACTTCGGGTGCGTTATCGCCGGGACGGTTACCCAGGAAAAAGATCGCGGTATAACCGCCTTTCCTGTCTTTATAGCGAGGACCGAGCACAGCGAATAATTTTTGGTTGATCTTTTTTTCCCTGATGAACTTAAGAGCGATACGACGGCTGGCCAGATCGCCTTTCTTGCCCAGGGTGATCATTTTGTCCGCTAACCGCCTGAGTTCTTTAGCTTTGGCCCTGGTCGTCTTGATCTGTTCGTGCTCAAACAAAGATTTAACCAGGTTATTTAAAAGATTCTTGCGGTGCCCCATGTTCCTGCCTAATTTTCTGCCTACTTTACCCTGTGCCATGGTTCACTTTACTCCTTTTCCTGTGGGGGTATTTCCATGCCCAAAGATAAGTTCAATTCTTTTAGTTTCTTGATGATCTCGTTAAGGGACTTCTTGCCGAAATTCTTAACTTTCAGCAGGTCCTGCTCCCGTTTCTGCACCAGGTCGCCGATAGATTTGATCTTGGCTACCCGCAGGCAGTTCTGCGCGCGGATGGAGAGCTCGATGATATCCACGCTCTGGTTAAGCAATTCCCGGAGCTTCTTAAATTTTTCTTCTTCCTCAGCCTGCGTTGCGCCAACGGCTTCGGTCTTGGCTTCTTCTTCTTCAAAGTTGATGAAGATCTCCAGTGAATCCTTCAGGATCTTCGCGGCGTAAGCCAGCGCGTCCTCCGGGGATACGCTGCCGTCGGTAAAGATCTCGATGACCAAACGGTCGTAATCGGTCATTTGCCCGACGCGCGCGTTCTCCACGTTGTAATTGACCTTGTAGACCGGAGTGAAGATGGAGTCGATGGGTATCAAGCCGATATCCTGACCCTCTTTCTTGTTCCGCTCGGAAACTACGTACCCGCGGCCTTTGTTCACTTCCATCATGATCTCGAGCTTGGAGCCGGGATTCAGCGTAGCGATCGGCTGGTCCGGGTTAAGCACTTCAATGTTGGAATTGACTTCAATGTCTCCGGCTACGGCGACGCCCTGTTTGCTGGCGCGCAGGTAAATGACTTCCGGACCGCCGGTGTATAATTTAAAACGCACTTTTTTCAGGTTCAGGATGATCTCGGTGACATCTTCCTTGATCCCCGGTATACTGGAGAATTCATGCAGGACGCCTTCGATCTTGATGTTGGTAATGGCGGCGCCTTCCAGGGAACTCAGCAAAATACGCCTCAGACAATTACCTATCGTATGTCCGTAACCACGCTCAAAAGGTTCGGCGATGAACTTACCGAAATTGTTGGTAGCGGTCTTCTTGTCCAACTCTAACCTTTTTGGCATTACAATGGGACTCAACTTCATATTGCCTCCTTAAAATACGCTTGCTTATATGTTTAATTATTTAGAGTATAGTTCGACGATCAGTTGTTCCTGTACCGGGTAAGACAACTCGCTGCGTTCCGGCATCTTGTTCACCGCGCCGGCGACAGCGTTCTTATCCAGGGTCAGCCAGGCGGGTACGCCTTTTTCACCGGCGACCTTCATCCCGGCCTGCACGAACACGTTCTGTTTGTACTTCTCCTTGATCGCGATCTTGTCCCCTACTTTGACAATGTAGGAAGGAATATTCACCCTCTTGCCGTTGACGGTAACTCCGCCATGCCCGACCAATTGCCTGCCCTGAGAACGGCTGGAAGCAAAACCCATCCTGAAGACGATATTATCCAGGCGCATCTCCAGCAAACGCAGGAGGTTCTCGCCCGTCAATCCCTTCATCTGGTCCGCTTTCTTAAAATAGAGGCGGAACTGGTTCTCCAGAATGCCGGCTATCCGTTTGGCCTTCTGTTTCTCCCGTAACTGCACTTTGTAATCGCTCTGGCTGAACGCGCGCTGACGGCCATGCATGCCTGGCGCCATGGTCTTTCTCTCCACCGCGCACTTGGCCGAATAGCAACGTGTCCCTTTTAAAAATAATTTAGTTCCTTCCGCTCGGCATAACCTGCAAACTGCACCAATAACTCTGGCCACTATCTCCTCCTTGAATTAAACTCTTCTTTGTTTCGGCGGACGGCAACCGTTATGCGGGATCGGGGTTACGTCCTTGATCATGTTGATTTCCAGGCCCGCCGCCTGTAAAGCGCGAATCGCTGTTTCCCGGCCTGAACCGGGGCCTTTGACAAATACGCTGATCTCTTTCATGCCCTGCTCGATAGCTTTCTTCGCGGCAGCTTCCGCGGCCATCTGCGCGGCGTACGGCGTGCCTTTGCGGGAGCCCTTGAACCCCTGCGACCCGGTGGAACACCAGGCTATGACATCGCCTTTCACATCGGTAATGCTGATGATGGTATTATTAAAAGTAGCTTTGATATGGGCGATGCCGCTGCTGACGTTCTTCAGCAGTTTTTTCTTTTTAACTACCGGCTTACCCGAGCCTGCCTCTTTTTTATCCTTTTTTTCCGGTTGCTTTTGGTCAGTCATTATGCTTATGCTCCTTTTTCAGCCGTTTTGGTTTCTTCTTTGGCCTTGACCGCGCCGACGGTCCGGCGGGCGCCGCGTTTGGTCCGGGCGTTGGTCCGGGTACGCTGTCCGCGCACGGGCAGGTTCCTCTTATGACGGATGCCGCGATAAGCGCCGGCTTCGATCAGTCTCTTGATGTTGTTGGCGATCTCCCGGCGCAAGGCGCCTTCTACCTGGTAATCGCGCTGCACGATGCCCTTGATCTTGTTAACTTCCTCTTCGGTCAAATTCTTGACCCGGGTATCCGGACTGACCTCAGCTTCCTGCAGTATCTTCTGCGATAAAGTCAAACCGATCCCGTAAAGATAAGTCAAGGCTGTTTCAATTCGTTTATCTTTAGGTAAATCCACCCCGCCAATTCTCGCCATTGTTAATTACTCCTCCTGATATTAATTATCCTTGTCTCTGGTTATGCCTGGGATTGCTGCAAACCACTCTGATAATCCGTTTACGCCTGACGATCTTGCACTTTTTGCATATGGGTTTTACTGACGCGCGTACTTTCATTAGGTTCCTCCTCGCTCTTCTGTAACTGGTCTATTATTTTACTCGGAAAGTTATCCGCCCCCGTGACAGGTCGTACGGTGAAAGCTGCACCTTCACTTTATCCCCAGGCAGAATGCGGATAAAGTTCATGCGCATTTTCCCGGAAATATGGGCCAGGATCTTGTGACCGTTCTCCAGCTCCACGCGGAACATGGCGTTGGGTAACGCTTCCAATATCTTGCCTTCTACTTCTATGGCTTCTTCTTTCGCCAAGTTGTGCTCCTTGCTTCTATATTTTTGTCAGTATTTCGGGTCCATTATCGCCGATCAGAATGCTATGCTCGAAATGGGCGCTCAGTTTACGGTCCTTGGTGACGACGGTCCAGCCGTCGGCCAGCACTTCCACTTCATAAGTACCCATATTCACCATCGGCTCGATCGCCATGGTCATGCCCGGCTTCAGCACCGGTCCGCAACCCGGGGCGCCGTAATTGGGAACTTGCGGGTCTTCATGCATCTGCCGGCCGATGCCATGGCCGACATACTGCTGGACCACGGAAAATCCGTTCTTTTCGGCATGTTCCTGGACCGCGTGGGAAATATCGGTCAGGCGGTGGAACACCTGGGCTTCCCTGATCCCGGCATAAAGACTTTGTTCGGTGACCTCGAGCAGTTTCCGCGCTTCCGCGGAGATCTGGCCGATGGCGGCGGTAAAAGCCATATCGCCGTAAAAACCGTTGTAGATCACGCCCACATCGATGCCGACAATGTCGCCTTCCACAAGCACCCGGCTGCCCGGGATGCCGTGCACCACTTCCTCGTTGACCGAAGAGCAGATACTTTTAGGATAACCATGATAACCCAGGAAAGCGGGTTGGGCGTTTTTTTTTCTTATCCAGCTCAGCGCCAAATCGTCTAAAGACAAGGTGGTGATGCCTGGTTTTATCTTTTCTTTTAAAAGAGCGCACAGTTCAGCGGTCAGTTTACCGCTTTCCCGCATGGCCTTGATTTCTTCAGGCGATTTGATTATGATCATGGGCTCTACTTCAAGGTGTCTAAAATGCTTCGCAGGGAACCAAATATGATCTCGATCGTTCCCACGCCCTGAACCGTCCGCAATAAATTCTTTTGCTTATAAAAATCAAGTACCGGCCGGGTCGTATTTTCGTAAACTTTCAGCCTGTTCTTGATGGTCGCTTCGTTATCATCCGCCCGGCCGCGCTTACTGAGGCGGTCGATCAGCTCCTGTTCGTGAACTTCCACAAACAGGACTGCGTCGATCTTCCGGCCGATATCCTTAAGTATCCCTTCCAGGTCTCCGGCCTGTCCCAAAGTCCTAGGGTACCCATCCAGGATAAAACCATTACGGCAATCTTCTTTTTTCAATCTTTCTTCAACAATATCCTTCAGCAGGTTATCCGAGACCAACTCCCCTTTTTGCATCACTTCTTTCAGTTTCTGCGCCAAAGGAGACTGGCTGGCCGCTGTTTCCCTTAATATGTCACCCGTGGAGATCTGGGGTATTTTATAATGTGCCGCGATCTTCTGCGCCTGGGTTCCTTTGCCTGCACCGGGACCGCCGAATAATACTATCTGCATTAGTATATTCTTCCTTTAAGGTGCGCCTTACGCATGAACCCTTCATAATGTCTCATTAACAAGTGCGATTCAACCTGACCCATGGTATCCAGCGCCACGCCCACCATGATCAAGATGGAGGTACCGCTGATGATCCTGGTCCAGAACTCCGCGTTTAAGAAGGAGAATATGTAATCGGGCACGATGGCGATGAAGGAAACGAAGATGGCACCGATCAGGGTGATCCTGGTCAGAACCTTATCTATATATTCGCTGGTCGGCTGTCCCGGCCTGATACCGGGGATGAAACCGCCTTGCTTTTTCATGTTGTCCGCCAAGTCATTCGGATTGAAGGTAATGGCGGTGTAAAAGAAGCAGAAGAAAATTATTAAGACCGCGTAGACCAAATTATATACTATATGGCCGCGGGCGAACCATGCAGTGATCATGTGAAAGAAACTGGTGTTCGGGAAAAATTGGGCGATGGTCGCCGGGAACATCATGATACTGACGGCGAAGATCACCGCGATAACGCCCGACTGGTCAACGCGCAGGGGCAAATAGCTGGACTGCCCGCCATACATGCGGCGGCCCACTATCCGTTTGGCATATTGCACGGGGATCTTCCGTTGAGCCTGCTCCACGAAAACCACGAAACCGATCAAAGCCACAATGAAAGCTATCAGCACTAATATAGTGATCAAATATATCTGCCCGCTCTTGAAGAGCGACCAGGTATCGAAAATGGCCGATGGAATACGGTCGATAATGCCAGCGAAGACCAGGATAGAGATACCGTTGCCGATACCCCGCTCGGTGATCTGTTCGCCCAGCCACATGATCAACACTGTGCCGGTAGTCAGGGTCAGCACTGTCAGCATCTGGAAACTGGGCCCGGGATTCTGCACGATGGACTGCCCGCCGACTTTCATGCTCTGCATCCAGAAGGTCAAACCGTAGGATTGGATGGCGGCGAGGAACAAGGTGCCGATCCGGGTATACTGGTTCAGTCTTTTCCGTCCGCTGGCGCCTTCCTTGGATATCTGCTCCAGGAACGGGACCACGGTCTGCAACAGGGACATGATAATGGAGGCGTTAATATAGGGCATGATACCCATGGAAAATATGGACAGCTTGCTCAAAGCGCCGCCGCTGAACAGGTCAAAAAACCCGATCAAGGTGCCCTTCTGGTTTTCAAAGAAAGTTTTTAACAGGTGAGCGTCCACTCCCGGAGTTGGTATGAACGCGCCGATACGATAAACGACTATTATGCCTAAGGTAAAAAGAACTTTCTTCCTAAGATCGGGAATCCTGAATATATCGCCAAATCCTTTTAGCACCCTATGCTCCTTGAATTTTTAGTTTATTGCTTTTTCTATCAACTATCAACTATCAACTATCAACAATGAACTATGAACTGATCACTTCGGCTTTACCGCCCGCTTTTTCGATCATTTCTTTGGCTTTGCCGCTGTAGGCGCTGGCCTTGACGGTCAAACTCTTCTTGAGCTCGCCGCGTCCCAGGACCTTTACGCCATCCGCTATTTTATCTATGACCCTTCTTGCCAATAGGGTCTCGGGGGTGACTTCTTCACTGGCCTTGAAGTATTTTTCCAGTTGGTCCAGGTTGATCAAAGCGTAGTCTTTTTTGAATTTTGAGTTAAAGCCCCTCTTCGGAATGCGTCTGGTCAAGGGCATCTGTCCGCCCTCAAAGCCCGGCTTAACGCCGCCGCCGCTGCGGGAATTCTGTCCTTTGTTGCCGCGGCAGGCCGTGTGGCCATGACCGGAGCCGTGACCGCGCCCTACTATTTTCCTTCTTTTACTGGAGCCTTTGGCTGGTTTTAAGTCAGTTAATTGCATGGGTTAATACTCCTTCTATATTCCACTTTTTAGTTCGGCGGTTCTTTCCGGCTCGGAGGGCATACGTAAGCTCTCGTTCTTGAGCTGGGCCAGACCGTCAAAGGTCGCGTAGACCACGTTATAAGGATTATGGGAAGACAATGACTTGGTCAATACATTCTTCACCCCGGACAGTTCCAGGACGATCCTGACGCCGCCGCCGGCGATCACGCCGGTACCCGGACAAGCCGGTTTCATCAATACCCGGGCGCTGCCGAAGTGACCGATCACTTCATGCGGCAAGGTGGCATCCCTCAGGGTTACCTTGACCAGGTTTTTTTTGGCATTAGTTATTCCTTTTTGAATGGCATCCTGCACTTCTTTGGCTTTGCCGGTGCCTACACCGACATGGCCCTTTTCATCTCCCACTACCACTAAAGCCGCGAATGAAAAGCGCTTTCCGCCTTTGACGACTTTGGCTACGCGGGCGACATTCACTACTTTTTCTCTTAAATCCAATCCATCTGGGCTAATCCTTGGCAAAGCATCCTCCCCTATCGTTTCCTAGAATTCCAATCCTTTTTCTCTGGCGCTGTCCGCCAATATCTTGATCCGGCCGTGGTAAATGTTACCGCCCCGGTCGAATACCACTTTTTTAATGCCCGCCGCAATGGCTTTCTCGGCGATCATACCGCCTACCAGCTTGGCCGCCGCGGTAGTAGCGGTCCTGATCTTCTTCTCTTTAAATACCGGGTCCAGGGTGCTCGCTGCCACTAAGGTCTTGCCGGCGTGATCATTGATCACCTGGGCGTAAATATGCTTGGAGCTCCTGAAGACCGTAAGCCGGGGACGTCCTTCCGAACCGGTGATCCGGCTGCGTACCCGTTCTTTTCTCAGATCTAATTGTATTTTCTGTTTATTCCTCTTCATTACTTCGCTCCTCCTCCGGCCGCGGCTCCTGCCGCCACGCCGGTCTTGCCGACTTTCTTGCGCACGTATTCACCGACATAGCGAATGCCTGTGCCTTTATATGGTTCCGGGATCCGTTGCGACCGGATCTTATTGGCAAACTCGCCTACCATGTACCGGTCAGCGCCGCTGACGCTGATCTTGGTATTCTCGGCTACCTGCACGGTAACTCCCGCCGGTATTTTTAAAACGCAGGGATGGGTATAACCAAGCTGCATATGCAGTTCCGTGCCGTTGACCGCCGCCTTGAAACCGATGCCACGGATCTCTAAAGATTTGGCAAATGCTTTATTGACGCCGGTGACCATGTTATTGACCAGGGCCCGGGTCAAGCCGTAGATAGCTTTTTTATCGTTGGTCAGGTTTTCGCAGATGATCAGGATAGTCTCGCCTTCCTGCTTCGCGCTCAACCAGGCCGGGATGGTATATTTCAAAGTACCCAGCGGACCGGTCGCGTCGATATGCAGGCCGTTGATGTTAACCTTGACTCCTTTGGGAATATTAATTATTTTTTTACCTACTCTGGACACTTATTTCCTCCTTGTGATTACTGAGCCTTACCAGACGTAACAGAGAACCTCGCCGCCAATCTTGGCCAGGCGCGCTTGTTTGTCCGTCATCAACCCCTTGCTGGTGGTGATAACGGCGATCCCTAAACCGCCCAGTATCTTGGGCAGGTTTCTCGCTTCTTTATATACGCGCCAGCCCGACTTGCTCACTTTTCTGATTCCGGTGATGACGCTCTTCTTATCCGGCGTATATTTCAAATAAACGCGCAGGATGCCCTGCTTGCGGTCCTCGATAACTTTATAATTGGCGATGAACCCTTCGTCCTTCAACAGACGGGCCAGCTCGCTTTTAAGTTTGGAGGCCGGGATATCCACTTTTTCTTTCTTGGTTCGGCTCGCGTTCCGGATACGGGTTAACATATCACTGATAGGATCGGTCATGGACATGCAAAAATCTCCTTTTCTTACTTGATAATTACCAGCTGGACTTGGTCACGCCGACGATCTCGCCGCGGTGGGCCAGTTTCCTGAAGCAAAGCCGGCACATGTTGAATTTTCTTAAAAATCCTCTGGAACGGCCGCATAACGGGCAGCGGTTATATTTGCGCGTCCCGAACTTCGGCTCCAGTGTCGCTTTGATCCTTAAACATTTCTTTGCCATTGTTTCTCCTCTTTTATTTTTCGCGGTACGGCATTCCGAATAAACCCAGCAGCTTCTCCGCCTGCTCGTCATTTTTCGCCGTGGTGACGATGGTTACGTCCATGCCACGCACTTTATCAATTTTATCGTAGTCAATTTCCGGGAATATGGTCTGTTCTTTCAGTCCCAGAGTATAGTTGCCGCGCCCGTCAAAGCTGTTGCGAGGCACGCCGCGGAAGTCGCGGATACGCGGGATGGCCACGTTGATCAGCCGATCCAGGAACTCATACATCATGTTGCCGCGCAGGGTAACTTTGCAGCCAATGGGCATGCCTTCGCGGATCTTAAAATTGGAAATGCTTTTTTTGGCGCGGGTCACGATGGGTTTTTGGCCCGTGACCGCGGACAATTGCTTCGTCGCTACGTCGATAACCTTGATGTTTTCCTTGGCGTCGCTCAGTCCCATGTTCAGGACGATTTTGCTCAGCTTGGGCACTTCCAGCTTATTCTTGAATTTATATTCGTTCATTAAAGCTGGTATTACTTCCTTAGTGTAAAATTCGCGTAATCTGGCCATGCTTTTCGTCTCCTCTTAGACTAATATTTCTCCACATTTTTTGCAAACCCTTACCTTCTTGCCGTCAGCCAGTTTGTCCATCCTGATCCTGGTAGGCTGGTTACACTTGGTGCACAACAGCATCACCTTGCTGATGGCGATGGGCGCTTCCTGCTGGACTATGCCACCGCTGCCCTTCTTGGGGTTGGGCCGGGAATGTTTCTTAACGAAATTAATGTGCGAAACTATGACCTTGCTGTCTTCCGGGATAAGTTTCAGCACTTCGCCCTTTTTTCCTTTTTCTTTACCGCTCAAGACTATTACTTTATCTTTTTTCTTCAAATGCAGCATGTATATAACTCCGTTTCCGTTTTATAATACTTCCGGCGCTAAGGAAATGATCTTCATGAAATTCTTGTCGCGTAGTTCGCGGGCTACGGGCCCGAAAATCCTGGTGCCTTTCGGTTCGTTGTTGTCGTCAATGATCACGGCGCTGTTCTCGTCAAAACGGATATAAGAGCCGTCTTTACGTCGTACCGGCCGCACGGTCCGGACCACTACCGCTTTTACCACGTCGCCCTTTTTGATCGGGGCCTGGGGGATAGCTGATTTCACGGCAGCCACGATAATATCGCCGATCCGGGCGTACTTGCGCTTGGAGCCGCCCAGACAACGGATGCACATGATCATTTTGGCGCCTGAATTATCCGCCACTACCAGCATGCTTCTTGTCTGAATCATATTATTTAGCCCTTTCTATGATTTCTACCAACTGCCAGTGTTTATCTTTACTCAGGGGCCTGGTCTCCATTATCTTGATCTTGTCCCCGACTTTGGCTTCGTTCTTCTCGTCATGAACTTTAAAAGTAGTGGTTTTCTTGACCACCTTACCGTACTGCCGGTGCGCGAACTTACGTTCCAGTTTCACCACCCGCGTTTTATTCATTTTATCGCTGATAACTTCCGCTACCCTGATCTTCTTTTTCGGCTGCGTCATTATTTTTTCCTCCGTTCACCCTGTATCGTCTTAATACGCGCCAGATCCTTGCGGATCGCGTTGAAACGCATCGGGTTGGCCACCTTCTGGTGGGTCACCAGTTGGATCTTCAGCTGGAATATCTCGTCCCGCAGGGAGAGATACTTGTCCTGTAATTCGTTATCGGTTAAATTCTTTAGATCTTTGGCTTGTACCTTAGTCTTGGCCATGGCATCCTTTTCCTTTTCTAATCAAGTCTGGAAATAAATCTGGTTTTAACGCTTAATTTATCGCCGGCTAATCTCATGGCCTGTTTGGCCTGTTCCAGCACCAGTCCCTGCAATTCGAACATGACGCGGCCGGGCTTAATTACGCACGCCCAATGATCCGGGTCACCCTTGCCTTTTCCCATTCTGGTTTCCGCCGGTTTCCTGGTTACGGGCTTGTCCGGGAAAATACGCACCCAGACCTTGCCGCCCTTCTTCATGAAGCGCATGATGGCTACGCGGGCGGCTTCTATCTGCCGGTCGCTGACCGCGCCGCACTCCGTCGCCATCAACCCGTATTCCCCGAAGGAAACCTGGTTGCCGCGATAGGCCTTGCCGCGCATCCGCCCATGCTGGGTTTTACGATATTTAACTCTTTTGGGCATTAACATTTTGTTCTCCTGAATCTTGAGTATTGGGTTTTGGTGCTTCTGCCGCCACCGCTGCTTCCAGTGTCACTACTGGCGCTTCCGCTGTGGCTATTTTGCTGTCCTTCACTTCTTTAGTCTCTTTCTTTTGCTTCGGCAGCTCTCTCAATATTTCCTTGCGGAAAATCCATACTTTGATACCGATCTGTCCGTAAGTGGTGTAAGCTTCCGCGAAACCATAATCGATATCCGCTCTCAGGGTATGCAGGGGAATACGCCCTTCTTTCATCCATTCCCGCCGGGCGATTTCCGCTCCGCCTAAACGGCCGCTGACGGCCACCTTAATGCCTAAAACGCCGGCTTGCATGGCCGTGTTGATGGCTTTTTTCATGGCGCGCCGGAAGGAGATCTGTTTTTCCAGCTGGAAGGAGATGTTCTCCGCCACCAGCTGCGCATCCTGTTCCGGGTTCTTGACTTCAATGATGCTGATATAGATCTGTTTTTCCGTGAACTTCTGCAACTCTGTTTTCAGGCCCTCAATGCCCTGGCCACGCTCACCGATGACCCGTCCCGGACGGGCCGTATATATTTCTATCCGGATAAATTTTCCCGTGCGTTCGATCTTTACCTTGGAGACGCCGCCCAATTTGAGTTTCTTCTTGACGAACTCGCGCATTTTGATGTCTTCATGCAATTGGCTGGCGTAGTCCCGGCTGCTGAACCACTTGGAATCCCATGTCTTGTTTATGCCTAATCTTAAACCTATTGGGTGTATCTTCTGACCCACACCGAACCTCCTTTTAGTCTGTTACCACAATGGTAATATGGGCCAGGCGCTTCCGCACCGTAGCACCACGTCCCATGGCCATGGCCCGCATTCTCTTCATCGTGGGGCCGTAGCCGACGTACGCTTCTTTGACCTTTAGATTCTCTATATTTTTCTGCTTCGAATTCGCTACCGCCGACTTCAGGACTTTGCCGACTACTTCCCCGGCCGCCTTCTGGGAAAATTTTAATAAAGTAAAAGCTTCGACTACTTTCTTGCCGCGGATCAGGTCGGTCATCTGCGCGGCTTTGCGGGGTGAAACTCGCACGAAATTGGCATTGGCTTTGGCTTCCATTAGATACTTGCTCCTTTGTTATAGTATCGTCGTCAAACTGTGATCAGGTTTTTTCCTGTGCTTCCTTGGTGTGCGCCGCGCCGTGTCCCTTGAAGTAGCGGGTCAGGGCGAACTCGCCTAATTTATGGCCGACCATGTTCTCCGTGACAAAAACCGGTATGAACCTGCGGCCGTTATGCACCGCTACGGTATGGCCGACAAATTCAGGAGTTATGGTAGAACGCCGCGACCAGGTCTTGACTAGCTCTTTTTTCCTGGCCTGGTTCAATTTTTCGATCTTTTTTATCAGTTTTTCGTCTGTAAATGGTCCCTTATAACTTGACCTGGACATCAATTCCTCCTAAGTTTACATGCCGCGCGGCCCTTTGGGCCGGCGATTGATAATAAACTGGTCACTGGGCTTAGTGCCTCTGGTCTTGCCGCCCTTGGCCAGCTGTCCCCATGGGGATTTCGGGTGATTGGCGCCTTTGCTCTTACCGCGACCGCCGCCATGCGGATGGTCTACGGTATTCATGGCCGTACCGCGAACCGTGGGCCGTATGCCCAGCCAGCGGTTACGACCGGCTTTGCCGATCACGATATTCTTATGTTCTATATTACCGACCTGGCCGATGGTCGCCAGGCAATTGATGCTGACTACTCTCATCTCGCCGGAGGACATCTTGATCTGGGCGTGCGGGCCTTCTTTGCCCAACAGCTGCGCGAAACATCCGGCGCTGCGGATCATCTTGGCGCCTTTGCCCGGTTCCAACTCCAGGTTATGGATGATGCTTCCGTCCGGGATATTCTTCAGGAACAGGGCGTTGCCGACTTTTACTTCGGCCTGGTCCCCGCTGGAGACCACGTCCCCTACCTGCAGGCCCTCGGGCATGATGATATATCTTTTCTCCCCGTCTGCGTATTGCAGAAGAGCGATGCGCGCGTTGCGGTTAGGATCGTACTCAACCGCCAGCACAGTGGCCGGTATGTTATATTTTTCCCTTTTGAAATCGACCATACGGTACGATTTCTGGTGACCGCCGCCCTTGTGCCTGACGGTCAGGGTGCCGGAATTATTGCGTCCGCCGGTGGACTTCAGGGGCATTAGCAAAGAGCGTTCCGGTGTTTTTTTGGTGATGTCGCTGGTCGCGACCTGGGTCATGAAACGCCGCGATGGGGTTGTCGGTCTAAATGTTTTAATTGGCATGACTGCTTATATCTCCTTTATTTATGCGCCTTCAAAAAATTTAATGGTCTCGCCGGCTTTGACCGTGACGATCGCTTTTTTCCAATCGGATCTCCGGCCGACATTCTGTCCCATGCGCCGGGTCTTGCCGCCGACAACCATGGTGTTTACTTTGGTGACCTTCACCTTGAACAGCGTTTCCACTGCCTTCTTGACCTCTTCTTTGGTAGCGTGTATGTTCACCTTTAACGCGTATTTGTTCTCTTTTTCACGCATTAAAGTACTTTTCTCCGTCACTAACGGACCTTCAATAATACCGGTCAGATCTCTGTGCATGATTAATTCTCCTTAACTCTGGCTTCCAGATTATGCAAAGCGCTTTGCGTGATGATCATCTTTTTACAGTGCAGGATCTCGTAAACGTTAACTTTAACGGTGGTAGTGACCAGCAGCTTTTCAATATTGCGCGTCGCCCGGTGCAATTCCGGAGTAACCTTATCCACTACCATCAGGACCGGCCCCTCGGCTTGCAGTTTCTTCAGGATCTGGTCAATGTGCTTGGTCTTGGGTTCGGTGATGTTCAGGTTGTCCAGTACGACGATACCATTATCCTGGGCTTTAGACGACAAAGCCGAAACCAGGGCCAGCTGCTTTTTCTGCGCCGGAAGGTCATACGCGTAACTGCGCGGCTTGGGCCCGAAAATAACTCCGCCGTGCCGCCACAGAGGGGAACGGGTACTGCCAGCACGAGCCCGCCCGGTATGTTTCTGTTTGTAAGGTTTGATGCCGCCGCCGGACACTTCGCCGCGGGATTTACAAGAAGCGGTTCCCAATCTCTGATTGGCTAACTGCATGGTGACCAGCTCGTGCAAAAGCACTGTGTTTACCTTTTGGCCGAATAATTTAGCCGGTAACGCCACTGAGCCTGTTTTTTCTCCTTTAAGGTTTAATACATCTAATTCCGGCATAACGATTTTCTCCTTTATAAAAACTAATTACACTAATTTCTTTTTAGAGGGTTTCTTGACCAGTTTCGTTTCACTCTTGGCCTTGACAACGGCTTTCTTATGCTTCAGTTCTTTTACGGTCTTCTTAATGACCAGCAGTCCCTTGACGTTTCCCGGGACGGCGCCCTTCACTACCAGTAAATTATTGGCCGCGTCGACTTCAACGATCTCCAGCTTGACGCTGGTATGCTGCGTATTCCCCAACTGTCCCGGCAGGCCCAAGCCTTTAAGTACGCGGGACGGGAAACTGGATGCGCCGATGGAACCGGGTTTGCGGTGGAACATGGAACCGTGCGTGGAACGACCGCCGGTATAACCGCATCTCTTGATAACGCCGGCGTAACCTTTACCTTTGGTAATACCGGTCACATCAATGTAATCCCCTACCTGGAAGATGTCCACTTTCACTTCCTGCCCTACGTTATACTTGTCGACGTCGGGAGTACGGAACTCCTTGATGAATTCCACCGGTTTTATGTTGTTCTTGGTAAAGAAACCTTTACTCGCTTTATTAAGGCCCTTTTCTTTGGCTTCGCCGAAACCGATCTGCAGAGCCGTATATCTGTCTTTCTCAGCGGTCTTCTTGCCGATCACCAGGCAGGGTCCCGCCTGTATGATCGTGACCGGTATGATCTCGCCTTCCGCCCCGAAGATCTGGGTCATGCCTAACTTTTTACCTAGTAGTCCTGCCAACATGTGAATTACTCCCTATGATTTTATTTCCACATCCACTCCCGCCGGAAGATTGATCTTCATTAAAGCATCAACGGTGTTCGGAGTGGGATTGATGATGTCTATTAGTCTCTTATGGATCCGCATTTCAAATTGTTCCCGTGACTTCTTGTCGGTATGGGGAGAACGCAAGACCGTATATTTGCTGATCTTGGTCGGCAAAGGTATCGGTCCCAATATTTTGGCCCCGGTCCGGCGCACGGTCTCTACGATTTCCTGCAGCGACTGGTCCAGGATCTTATGGTCGTAAGCTTTCAGTCTGATACGTATCTTGTCTGCCATTATAATTCTCCCCTATGTTTTCTACGCGATGATTTCTGACACTACGCCGGCACCGACCGTATGCCCGCCTTCGCGGATGGCGAATCTCAGTTCCTTCTCCATCGCGATCGGCGTGATCAATTCCACTTCCACCATGATGTTGTCACCGGGCATCACCATCTCTACCCCGGCCGGCAACGTCACTAATCCGGTCACGTCCGTGGTCCGGAAATAGAACTGCGGACGATAGCCTTTGAAGAACGGCGTGTGTCTGCCGCCTTCTTCTTTCGTCAGCACATATACCTGTCCTTTGAACTTCTTGTGCGGCATGATCGAGCCGGGCTTCACAATAACCTGCCCTCTCTCGATCTGTTCTTTCTCTACGCCTCTCAACAGTACGCCCACGTTGTCCCCGGCTTGCCCTTCGTCCAAGAGCTTGCGGAACATCTCCACCCCGGTGATCACGCTCTTGCGCGTCTCCTGAATGCCCACGATCTCGACTTCGTCGCCCACATGGATACGGCCTCTCTCGATCCTGCCGGTGGCTACGGTTCCTCTGCCGGTGATACTGAAGACGTCTTCCACGCTCATCAGGAACGGTTTCTCGGTCTCGCGCTTCGGTTCCGGTATATAGTTGTCGCAAGCTTCGATCAGCTCATAGATGGGCTTCACCCATTGGTCGTCTTTGCCTTTGTCCGCGTTCTCCAGGGCCTTGGTCGCGCTGCCCCTGATGAACGGGATCTTGTCTCCGGGGAACTCGTACTTGGTCAACAGTTCCCGCACTTCCATCTCCACTAGATCGATCAATTCTTTGTCGTCCACCATGTCGCATTTGTTCAGGAACACTACCATGGCCGGTACGCCTACTTGTCTGGCCAGCAATATATGTTCTCTGGTCTGGGGCATCGGGCCGTCAGCCGCGCTCACTACCAATATCGCTCCGTCCATCTGCGCCGCNNATCATGTTCTTGATGAAGTCCGCGTGTCCGGGGCAGTCCACGTGCGCGTAGTGCCTCTTGGCGCTCTCGTATTCCACGTGCGCAATGTTGATGGTGACTCCACGGGCTTTTTCCTCGGGGGCATTATCGATATCGAACACTCCCTTGGCCGAGGCCATGCCGATCTTTGACAATGTGGTCGTGATCGCCGCCGTTAACGTCGTTTTGCCATGGTCCACGTGACCAATCGTCCCAATATTAACATGCGGCTTCGTGCGCTCAAATTTCGCTTTGGACAT